>CAYZTU010000016.1:0-63962 GCA_964481635.1 uncultured Synechococcus sp. | reverse complement strand
CAGACAGTCATCCTGCCTAAAAGGACCAACCCCATCAGTACCCCCCCCATCCCTCCCCCACCCCGGGGCGGCCTTCCCCCCGCTCCCCCCCGCCCGACCATGCCCACCATGCCGGTGGCGCCCCCGGCTCCCAAAGTCTCCCCGGCGGCCAAAACGAGCGGCCCCCGGATTCCCTCCATGGAGGAGTTGATTTTTCGTGCCCAGGATGAAGGGGTTTCCGATATTCACGTCGGGGTGAGTGAACGTCCCCGCTTCCGCAAACGGGGGGTGATGGAAATCATTGAAGACTTGCCCGTCACGGACTTGGAAACCTACGACCGTTGGGTGGCCGAGATGCTCCAACCCGACCAGATGGAACAGTTCCGCAAAACCCTGGAATTTGACGGTGCCTGTACCTTCCAGGAGAAAATCCGGGTGCGGATCAATTTGTTTATCTCCCTGCGGGGGCCGGGGCTGGTGCTACGGTTGATCCCCCTGAAAATCCTTACCATGGAGCAGTTGAATTTGCCCTCGGTGTTCAAGGATTTGTGCCACTACCACAAGGGGTTGATTCTGGTGACCGGGCCGACGGGTTCCGGCAAATCCACCACCCTAGCCGCCATGGTGGACTACATCAACCAAAATTTGCCCAAACATATCATTTCCATCGAAGACCCGGTGGAATTTGTCCATTTCAGCAAAAAATCCTTCATCCGCCAACGGGAAGTGGGCATCCACACCCACAAGTTTGACAACGCCCTGAAAGCGTCCTTGCGGGAAGACCCGGATATTATTCTGATTGGGGAAATGCGGGATAGGGAAACGGTGAATACGGCCATGAAAGCCGCCCAAACCGGCCACTTGGTCTTTGGCACCCTGCACACCAACAGCGCCGTGAAAACCATTGACCGGATTCTCAACCTGTACGAACCCTCGGAACAGCCCCCCATGCGGGTGCAGATTGCGGAAACTCTGGTGGCGGTGATCGCCCAGGCGTTGGTGCGTACCACCGACGGTAAACGGGCAGCCATCCACGAAATCATGGTGAATACGGATGCCATCAAGGACTACATCCGCCGGGACGAGGTGGAGGAAATCGAGCAGATCATCCCCCGCTCTGGCTTTGATGGGATGTGTACCATGAATCAGTGCCTGCAACGGCTCTACGAGGAAGGCCGGATCACGGAAGAAACCGCCCTAGAATCCTCCCCCAAACCCAACGAAATGGCGATGATTCTCCGGGGGCGCGCCGGTTTCTAAGGTTCCCGCACCTGGGGCAGGCGGGAGGTGGCGGCTTGCAAAAACTGGATTGCCCGTGCCATCACCCCTGGCGTCACCTCGACCTGCCGCAGATGTACCAACCCCTCAGTGATAAACCCCCCCTGCACCGTGTTATCGCCGTGGAAGGGGGTTTCGTAGACCACCTCCCGAATCCCCGCCGAGATAATCAGCTTCAAACAGGACAAGCAGGGAGCCAGGGTGACGTAAAGGGTCGCCCCCTCCGTGGCAATGCCGTGGCGGGCAGCCTGGGCAATGGCGTTGGCTTCCGCATGGATTGCCCGGGAGGGGAGGGTGCGGCTGGCATCGCAACTGGGCAGACCCGGATAGCAAAATCCCTGCGCCGTGCAGTGGGGCGACCCGGAAGGGGGGCCATTGTACCCCGTCGCCAACACCTGCCGTTGTTTGACAATCACCGCCCCTACCGGTACCGCCAAACAGGTGGAGCGGGTGGCGGCTAATTTTGCCAACATCAGGAAATACTCATCCCAACTGGGTCGAGTTTCCATCCACCCTTACCGAGGGGCGGGAGCGGTCGCCGGGGCAGGGGTCGTCGGAGTTGCGGGACGGGATTGGGGCTGGGCGGGAGTGGCCGGAGTCCCTGGTCGGGGTGCCGTATCCCCAAACCGGGGGAAGGGGACATCCACAAAGCCAATTTCCAGCAATTGTTGGTACGCTTTTTGCCCCAACTCCCGGGTGGGCTGTTGGCTGCGAATAATCTGCACCAAAAGCGGCACCGCCAAATCCGGCTCCTGTTGCGCCCGATGCACCAAGGCCAATTGATAGGTGGCCTGATCCCGCATTTCCGCCGCTTCCCCCGCTTTGCGCCGTTGACTGTCCGCCACCTGGTTATCAATCCCCGTAAAACTAGTCACCAACTGGGAATGAAAAGTAGACACCTGGTTAAAGACCTGCCGGGCATCCTGCAACTTGGACACCGCCAACTTGTAATCCTGACGAGCAATGGCCTGCGCCGCTTCATCCATTAATTTGCGGCCACCGGGCACACTCAGCAATTTCGGGGGGGAAACCGTGGCATCCAGGGGGTCGACCCCAATCGGATTAGCCGGTTGGCTGGCCGGGGCAGCCGTTTGTGCCTGAGAGAGACCCGTCGCCCCGAAGATCACCAGCCCGGTAATTGCCAGCACCACCAGAAGCGTCCGGAGCCATTGCAGAGAGTGACGAACACGCATGAACGGTAACCTAAACAACGAATTTATCTGGTATGATAACAGGGCTACACCAGCAGAATATCATTGTTACACTAGAAAATACCTGCTTGGTGAAACCCGTTGGCTTAATTTGGGCATGTAGCTCAGTGGATAGAGCACCAGATTCCGGTTCTGGGTGTCGGGGGTTCAAATCCCTCCATGCTCGTAAGTCTAAAACTCCCGCCCCAAGCGGGTTTTTTAATGCCTAGCGTAATAACTTTGCATTACACCATTGCCAGCAAAGCTCGATGAATCGGGACGCATCGGTTATATGTCAATGAAATACGCACTATAGCAATGTGACCTGACTTACAAACGGAGATTCTGAAGAACCAGAAACGGGGGGTGCCCCCCTGCGACCGCTATTCTAGACTCCAATCCTATTGCTATAGTAAAAATCTAACTATAGCTGCACACGGAACGATTGACATCATGTGGGTCGCAGGGCGCAGCCCCGCTCTGGCTTTTCAGGGATTTTGCCACGGCAAGATTACCCTGTTTAGCCATACCTCAATTTTTTTTAGCAAAAGGACTTGACCGATAAGATACCAATGACCCCGATAACCAAAATGACAGCCAGCACCATGCAGAGTTTTGAACAAGAAATAAAATACGTTCTACGCTCCCAGCAACTCGACTTTACGGACAACTCTGAGTCGTTCAACCAACTTGACTTTACCGTCAAACTTTCCGGAGACTGGCAGTTTCACTTTGATGCTAAAGAAAAACGCCAGCCCTACAACCTACAAAGCTGGCAACTTTTGCCCGATCAGGAACCCCACACCTTTATTATCGATGACCTAGCCGCTCGCAAAATCCTGGCATATGCGCCTTATTCGGGCATGGTGGTGCGGGACAACCTGCGGGGCGGCTACTATTTTTTCAGTGTCCTCGATCTATTCCTCATGCCTAAAACCCGGGTCAACCGACCTATCCATAAGGAGCACCCCGGCTGGAAAGGAAAGTGGCTCATTGACCTGCGCAATGGTAGGAAATGCGGATCGATGGCAGAGGTACTGGGGCAGCTCGATCGTTTTATCGAAAAAAGAGAAGCAATTTTCCTACACATCCGCGAATGTTACGGTGTGTACCAGGGCGAATCCATCGGCCAACGCGGCGAAGTCAGGAGGCTCGAACATTGGGACGTGGACGTGAAGGAGACCAGGTAGCACAAATCCTCCCTGCTCTGCACGGTCTGCGACCTAGGGGAAAGGAGAATTAATGACTATCTTTCTTTCACCACAATTTGTGGCACATTTCATAAGAATAAAATAGGTTGCCCAGGGGAGTAGGGACTTCGCCCTGAACGGGTGAGGATGGAGAAAAGACAGCCAGCGATAGACCCCAACCCCAGGGAATAAACTTACCCCTTGCGGGAGTAAAACTCCACAATCATCAGTTCATTCACCTGAAGGGCGACACATTGCCGCTCGACCACGGCGGTGACTTTGCCTTCCAGTTTATTTTTGTCAAATTCCAGATGGGTGGGCAGGGTCGCCAAACCGGGGTATTCCGCATAGGCGGCCACCAACTTACGGGAGGCATCCTGGGGCTTGACCGTGATCATGTCCCCTGGTCGGCATTCGTAGCTGGGGGAATAGACCGTGCGGCCATTCACCTGAATATGCCCGTGCCCCACCAACTGCCGTGCCGCTGGAATTGTGGGTGCCATGCCGAGACGAAATATCGTATTATCCAGGCGCATCTCCAGCAATTGCAGGAGGGCTTGTCCCGTAGAACCCTTCACCCGGCGGGCTTTGCGTACATAACGCAGTAGTTGCCGCTCCGAGAGACCATAGTTAAAACGCAGTTTTTGCTTTTCTTCCAGCCGCTTGGCATACTCCGACGGTTTGCGGGGGGCTTGCCCGTGTTGACCAGGGGGATTGGGTCGCTTCCGAGCAGCCTTGCGGGTCAGACCGGGGAGTTCCCCCAACCGGCGGATGACACGCACCCGGGGGCCACGATAACGAGACATAGGATTAAAATTTTGGAACAGTCTTCAATAGTATCATGACCTTCTGCTTTCAGCAATAAACACGTTTTTGTTTATGATATGTTATGATAACCAATGCTCAAAAATAAACGGGTTCTGTTCGCCCGCCCCACCTGTATGGAAAAGAAAGAGGCAATGGTTGCTCCCCCCGGGGGCGGGCCATTGGGGTTTGTCGCTGATGTACGTACTGAGTTGAAGAAGGTCATCTGGCCGACTCGGCAACAGCTCATCAGTGAATCGTTTGCGGTGATTTTGATGGTTGTGGCCTCCACTCTATTGATCTATGTGGTGGATGCCCTGTTTGTGTGGATGTCCCAACGGGTATTTTCATGACCTATTCCGTGAACCCAGTCGAGGGGGAAGAATTTGTCGGTCGCCCCTGCTGGTATGTGGTGCAGGTGGCTTCGGGCTGTGAGCAGAAGGTCAAAAGCACCCTGGAGCAACGTAGCCGTACGCTGGATATGACGGAGCGGATTTTGCAGGTGGCGATACCCCATGCGCCGGTGGTGCGGATTCGCAAGGATGGCAGTCGCCAAAATGCGGAGGAAAAAATTTACCCCGGCTATGTCTATGTGCAGATGCTGGCGGTGGCGACTGAGCAGGGACAGTGGGAAATTGATGACGAGGCGTGGCAGTTGGTACGCAACACCCCGCACGTGATTAACTTCGTTGGTTCCCAGCAGTTGCGTGCCGGGGGGCGGAGCCACGTCAAGCCCATGCCCCTTTCGGAGGCGGAGGTGGAGCGGGTCTTCCAGGCGGTGGCGGTGGAGGAACCCAAGGTGAAGGTGGACATGGCACCAGGGGATTTGATCCTGGTGATTGCCGGGCCGTTCAAGGATTTCCGGGGGGAAGTGGTCGAGGTCAGCCCGGAGCGGAGCAAACTCAAAGCCCTGTTGTCTATTTTCGGGCGGGAAACCCCGGTGGAACTGGAATTTACCCAGATTCAGAAAGAGAGTTAATTTTTTTATTAAGGAACCCAACTACCATGGCCAAAAAAGTCACGGCGATTGTCAAACTGGCATTACCAGCGGGGAAAGCCAACCCTGCCCCCCCGGTCGGCCCGGCGCTGGGGCAACACGGGGTAAATATCATGATGTTCTGCAAGGAGTACAACGCCAAAACCGCTGACAAGCCGGGGATGATCATCCCGGCGGAAATTACCATTTTTGAAGACCGTAGCTTTACCTTTGTCCTGAAAACGCCCCCGGCTTCCGTGCTGTTGGCTAAGGCCGCCGGGGTGCCGACGGGTTCCGGTGACCCGAAAAACAAAAAAGTTGGCCAAGTCACCCAAGCCCAATTGCGGGAAATTGCCCAGACCAAACTGCCCGACCTGAATACGGATAATGTGGAGGCGGCCATGAATACCATCGCCGGCACCGCCCGTCAAATGGGAATTACGGTGGTGGATTGACAGGGCTTCAATCCTAGTCTAAGATAGAGAATTGCGTTTATTTTGGGGGAGAGGGGTCACCTTCGTTCGCACCCCGGAGGGAAAATCTATGTCAAAACAGTCCAAGCGGTTGCGTGCCCTACTGACCAAGGTGGAGGAGCGAGCCTACGAACCCACCGAAGCCATTGCCCTGCTCCAGGAAACGGCCACGGCCAAATTTCCCGAAAGCGTGGAAGCCCATGTGCGGTTGGGGATTGACCCCAAATTCAACGACCAACAACTGCGGGCAACGGTGACTTTGCCGAAGGGGACGGGTCAGACTGTGCGGGTGGCGGTGATCGCCCGCGGGGAGAAGGTGGCCGAGGCGCAGGTGGCCGGTGCCGATGTGTATGGTTCAGAGGAGTTGATCGAGGAGATCGCCGGGGGGCGGTTGGATTTTGATAAGCTCATTGCCACGCCGGACATCATGCCCAAGGTGGCGAAGCTGGGGAAACTCCTGGGTCCCAAGGGCTTGATGCCCTCACCCAAGGGGGGTACTGTGACCTTTGATTTGGGGGCAGCCATTGCGGAGTTTAAGGGCGGGAAGCTGGAGTACCGGGCTGACCGTTCGGGCATTGTCCACATTTTGTTTGGCAAGGCCAATTTTGCCGCTCCCGACCTGCTAGTCAACCTCAAGGCGGTGCAGGAGTCTATTGACCGCAACCGTCCTTCCGGAGCCAAGGGTCGCTACTGGCGGAGTTTGTTTGTGGCGGCCACGATGGGACCGAGCATTCAGGTGGATTTCACCCTCCTGCGGGATTTGAAGGTGGCGGAAGCGTAAAGATTTTATTCTTACATTTAGGAGTCCAAGCCTATTGCCTACCCCCCAAATGAATCTTTGACCGCAGACCGCAGGTGCATGATGCATCGCAAAGCGTAAATTTCCTGCCGAGGTCAACAGTCCAACCCACCCTTCGGGGTAAGGTTTGCTGTGACCCGGCCACTGACCGGGTTTTTTGTTGGGAGTGTGTATGGGACGAACCTTAGCGAATAAAGAGGCGATTGTCGCCGAATTGAAGCAAACCCTGGGGCAGACCCAGATGACCCTGGTGATTGATTATCAGGGGTTGACGGTGGCGGAAATGACCGATCTGCGGCGGCGGTTGCGCCCCACGGGGACGGTCTGCAAAGTGACCAAGAACACCCTGATGGGTATTGCCATTCGGGACAATCCCACCTGGCAACCGATGGAGGGGTTTCTCCAAGGGACGACGGCCTTTTTGTTGGTGCGTGATGACCTGCCCGGGGCGGTCAAAGCCTACCAGGACTTCCAAAAAGCCACCAAAAAGACCGAACTGCGGGGCGGGGTGATGGAGGGGCAAGCCCTCGATGAGCAGGGCATCAAAGCCGTGCTTGACCTGCCTCCGAAAGAAGTGTTGATGGCCAAAGTGGCGGGGATGCTGAAAACCCTGCCCACCCAGTTGGCAACCGCACTCCATGCGGTACCCACCCAACTGGCGACCGGGATCAACGAGGTGCCTGCTTCCCTGGGGCGGGCGATTCAGGCGGTAGCTCAGCAAAAAGAAACCGCCGATTCCTAGTGTTTTGTTTGTCAGTGTTTGTATTTTGTAAGGAGAAACAACCATGTCCGTAAAAACCGATGCGATTTTGGATGAATTGAAGAGTCTGACCCTGTTGGAGGCCGCCGAACTGGTCAAACAGATCGAAGAAGCCTTTGGGGTGAGTGCCGCGGCACCCGCCGGGGGGATGATGATGGCGGCACCCGTGGCGGTGGCGGGGGCGGCGGCACCCGCAGCGGCGGAACCCGTGGAAGAACAGACCGAGTTCAGCGTGGTCTTGGAAGCGGTGCCCGCCGACAAAAAGATCGCCATTTTGAAGGTGGTGCGGGAATTGACGGGTCTGGGGCTGAAGGAAGCCAAGGAATTGGTGGAAGCGGCTCCCAAGGCGGTCAAAGAAGGCGTACCCAAGGACGAAGCGGAAAAAGTCAAAGCCAAACTGGTCGAATCCGGTGCTACAGTGGCGGTGAAGTAATCGTCTTACCATCATCCTGAGCGTATGACCCTGCCCACCCGCATCCTGCTCACCCGCCACGGGGAAAGCACCTTCAACGCCCAATCCCGGGTGCAGGGTCGCTCTGATGAGGCGGCATTAACCGAGCGGGGGCGGCGCATGGCGGCGGCAACGGGACAAGTCCTCCAGGGGGTCGCTGTGGATCACATCTACACCAGCCCCCTCCGTCGTGCCCAGGAAACCGCCCGACTATTGGATGTAGCGGGGGTGCCCATCACCCCAACGCCCTATCTTTTGGAGATTGACCTGCCGGCGTGGGAGGGCTTGACCCACGAGGCGGTGCGAACCCAGTTCCCCGAAGATTACCAACGCTGGCGCAGTGCCCCGGAGCAGTTTGTCATGGGCAGGCGGTATCCCCTGCGGGAATTGTTCACCCAGGCGGCGCAGTTTTGGCAGGAGGTTCTCCCTAGGCACCCCGGCCAAACCCTGATGGTCGTGGGTCATGCCACGATCAATCGGATGTTATTGGTGCAATTATTGGGCTTCAAACTAGCGGATTATTTTCGTCTGCAACAGAGTAATTGTGGCCTGACGGTGCTGAATTTACAACCGGAACGGGTGCAATTGGAGTCATTAAATCTCGTTTTTCCCACTGGCGATTTATTTCCTAAATATAAAGGGGGCACCCGCATCTATCTCGTCCGGCATGGGGAGACGGATTGGAATCGCAACGGCCAATTTCAAGGGCAACGGGATATTCCCTTGAATGAAAATGGTAAAATTCAAGCGCAAAAAACCCAGAAATTGCTCTCTCAAGTAACGTTAGATTTTGCGGTCAGTAGCCCCTTGAGTCGCTCCCGACAAACCGCAGAGATTATCTTAGCATCCCATCCAGAAACCCAGCTTAGCCTCATACCCGACCTGCAAGAAATTAGCCACGGAGCTTGGGAAGGTAAATTTCACCAAGAAGTGGAAATGGAATTTCCGGGGATGTTAGATACCTGGAATCACAACCCGGAACAGGTGCAAATGCCGGGGGGAGAAAATTTAACCCAGGTGTGGGAACGGGCGGGGCAGGCGTGGCAAAGCATTATCACCCAATACGAGCGGCAGCGGGGGATTGTGGTCGCCCACGATGCGATTAACAAAGCGATTTTATGCCAGTTATTGCATCTCGAACCGGAGCATTTTTGGCTATTCAAACAGGGTAATGGGGCGATTAGCGTGATTGATTATCCCGCAGGCGTTGGGGGGGCACCCGTTTTGCAAATGTTAAATCTGACCCGCACGGATGGGTTATGGGATCAAACGGTGGCCGGGGCACTTTAGCCCGTGGGCGGGCGTTGCTGGTGCAATTTTTGTTCTAAATCCTGGCGGCATTGAATTTCCATCTGTAAACGTGCCTGGGTTTGCTGCAACTGTTGACGCAGGGTTAGGGCTTCCCGGCCAATGCGACCCTGGTTGAGGCGGGTTTCCAGGCGGGCAATCAATTCCAACACCTTGAAGGGGCGGGGCAGATAGTCCACCGCCCCCATGCTCAGAGCCTTCACGACCGCCCAGGGTTCGGTTTGGTCGCCCAGTATGACCACCGGCACCGATTGAAGGGTGGGTTGCCCCTGGCAGCGTTGGCAGAGTTCATAGCCGTCCATCCCGGGTAGCGTGGCTTCCACCAGGAGCAAATCCGGGGGCTGGGTTTGGGCGGCTTCGAGGGCGAGCAGGCCATGTACCGCTGAGCGCACGGTAAACCCCTGTTCCGTCAGGGTTAAACTCAGCCACCGCAGGCGTTCCGGCTGGTCATCTACTAACAAAATATCTCCCTGGCGGGCATGACCCTGGGACTGGGGTAAAAAGAGGGTTTCCGGTGGCTCGTAGAGATGTTTTTCCACCGTGGCTAAATCGGCCAAAACGGCGGCGGCTCGGTCATAGCGGTCCCAATAGTAGCGGCGGGTCATGCGTCGGAGGACGGCAGCCAAAGACGGGTCAAGGTTGGGCACCTGCCATTGCAATTCCCCCTGGTCATCCTCGGGAATATGGAGGGGACTCAGCCCAGTCAGGGTTTGAATCGCCAGCACCCCCAGGGCGTAAATGTCGCTGCCGGGGCGGGGGCGGCCTTCGACTTGTTCCAGGGGAGCGTAGCCGGTCGTGCCCAACCCCAGGGTGCCCTGCCCATCCCCAGGTGTATCACCCGTATGGATGCGCTTGACGGCACCAAAGTCCAGCAGGACTATTTTTTGGTCACGGGTGCGGCGGATCAGATTGCTGGGTTTGATGTCCCGGTGGATCACATTTTGGCTGTGGACGAAGACGAGGGTGGTCAGGACATCTTTGAGGAAATTCAACACCTGGGTTTCATTCCACACCGGCGGTTGCGCCAGTTCTTCCTCCAGGGAAACGCCCTCGATGTACTCTTGCACCAGGAAAAATTCTTCCCCCTGCTCGAAATAGGCCAACAAACGGGGAATTTGATCCTGTTCCCCCAGGCGTTCCAAAATCTCCCCTTCCTGGCGAAATAGGCGGCGGGCGAGGGCGAAATGCTCCGGGTCGCTGACCCGATGCACCAGTTGTTTCACCACGCAGGGGGGCTGCCCCGGACGACGGGTATCGCTCGCCAGGTAGGTGCGGCTGAACCCCCCCATCCCCAGCAGTTGATGTACCTGGTAGCGGTTATCTAAAATCTGACCCAGCATAGGCAATGGCCTAACATTCGTTGCCGTGCGGAACGCCATGTTCCCATAGTATAGTGGGGTCAAAGGTGCAGGAACTGCTATGGCTGCCGAACAGGTTTGGGAGCAACCGGAATTTTACGACCCCACCCCTCAGGATTTTAACGCCTACGGTCAGGGTCGCCGCCGCAAAGCGGTGCTGGTGTTGTCCCTGCTGTGGGGGGGCACCCTGGCATTGCATTGGGTGTCCTGGGGTGCCTGGGTGGTGTGGGGGTTAGCCACCGTCGTGGGCTGGCAGGTGATGCGTTTGCTGTGGGGGAAAGCCATCCCGGAAGCACCGCCCGCTCTGCCGGGGGAAGCCTCCCTCCCGTCGGTGACCCTGCTGGTGGCGGCCAAAAACGAAGAAGCGGTGATTGAACGCCTGGTGCGCTCCCTGTGTCAACTGGATTACCCGTGCTATGAACTGTGGGTGATTGACGATGCCAGTACGGATGCCACCGGGCACATTTTAGACCAACTCACTCCCCACTATCCCCAACTGCGGGTGCGGCATCGGGTGGCCGGGGCGGGGGGCGGCAAATCCGGTGCCCTGAACGAGGGTCTGCGCCTCAGCCAGGGGGACATTGTGGGGGTATTTGATGCGGATGCCCAGGTGTCCCCGGATTTGTTGCACTGGATTGTACCCCGGTTTGACCAACCCCAGGTGGGGGCGGTGCAGGTACGCAAAGCCATTGCCCCCGGCCCGCCGAACTGGTGGTTGCACGGACAACGGGTGGAAATGATCCTGGATGCCTTTTTGCAACAACAACGTCGCCGCTGGGGGGGGATTGCCGAACTGCGGGGGAATGGGCAGTTTGTCCGCCGCACGGCTCTGAAACGGGTGGGGGGCTGGAATGAGGCCACCTTGACCGATGATTTGGATTTAACCTTTCGCTTGCATTTGGATGCCTGGGATATTGAATTTTTGTTTACCCCCAGCGTCATGGAGGAGGGGGTGACCACGTTCCGTGCCCTGTGGCACCAGCGCAACCGTTGGGCAGAAGGGGGGTATCAACGGTATTTGGATTACTGGCGACCCTGGCTGTGGTGGCCGTGGGGTGGCTGGAAACGTTTTGATACGGGCGTGACCTGTGTGAGTCAGTATTTGCTCCCGGCGGCCAGCATCCCGGATGGTTTGTGGGCGATTTGGGGCAAACACCCCCCCCTGCTCTGGCCGTTGACCAGCGTGATGCTGTTGCTGTTTTGTGGTTCCACCTGGCGGGGGTTGTCCCGGTTGGAGTCCCGCTCCCCTTGGCAACTGCTGGGCGCATCCCTGCGCGCCATGCTCTACATGACCCATTGGTTGCCGGTGATGGCGGCCATGATGGTGCGGATTGCCCTGCGGCCAAAACGGTTAAAATGGGTGAAAACCGTTCATGTGCACCAGGGGGAATAACCGCCCATGCCCCGTTCCCAACGCAACGATAATTTTATTGACAAGACTTTTACGGTGATGGCAGATATTTTACTCAAAGTTCTGCCCGCCACCCCCAAGCAAAAAGCCGCCTTCGTTTACTACCGGGATGGCATGAACGCCCAGGCGGAGGGGGAATACGCCGAAGCCCTGCAAAACTACGAAGAAGCCCTGACCCTGGAGGATGATACCTACGACCGGAGCTTTATTCTGTACAACATTGCCCTGATTCACACCAGCAATGGCGAGCATGAAAAAGCCCTGGATTATTACCAACAGGCACTGGACTTGAATCCCCGGATGCCCCAGGCGTTGAATAACGTGGCGGTGATTTATCACTACCAAGCGGAACAGGCCAAGGCCGCCAATGACCCGGAAGGAGCCGAGCAACTCTATGACCAGGCCGCCCAGTATTGGCAACAGGCGATCCGCCTCGCCCCCAACAACTACATCGAAGCCCAAAACTGGCTGAAAACCACCGGGCGGGCGACGATTGACATTCTGATTTAGGTAGAGAGCCGCATGATTACCCCCGACCAAACGGCGCATCTCGCCCATCTGGCTCGTCTGGAACTTACCCCCGTTGAGATTGAGGAATTAAGCGGCCAACTGGGGGCAATTTTGGACTACATGGCGCAATTGCAAAGCCTGGATATGCAGGATGTCCCCCCTACCGCCCACGCTGTGGATACGGCCAATGTCCTGCGTCCCGACCAACCCGTGCCTTCCACCCTCACCGAGGCACTCCTGGCGGCGGCTCCTGCCCCGGAAGACCACTTTTTTCGGGTGCCCCAAATTCTGCGGGAAGGTTAATTTAACGAAGCCAGGGGGTACCTCGGCATCAACCCCGAACCAAGGCCGGGTCGGAGTTGGGGCGAGATGGGGCAATATCTAAAGCCCCTAATAATTCCCGCAACGAGCGGCAGTGGGAGGGTAATCCCAATCGGTTAGGGTGCATTACATTGTCATAACGAAAATAACGATATTCCGCACAAAAATCATCCCAGGGAATGAATTGTACCCCCAACCACCGGGCGACCCGCATCAAAAAAGCCACCCGCCGGGGGGTTAAATTCAATCGCCACGGGGGTAGGTTCACCCCAAAATAATCGCACAATTCCCGCACCGCATCATTGAGCCAAACCACCTCATTCCCCAACACGAACTGGCGAAATTCCCTACCCGGATGCGCCAAATAGTACATCAAAACCTGGGCAATATCCCGGGCATGGATAAAGTGAAAACAGCCATCCGCCCGCACCCAACGCACCCATTGCAGATAACGGGGTAATTGGTCTAAACCGGTGGAAATATGCGTGGGGGGTTTATCCTTTTCTCCCCCAAAAATCAAGGTGGGAAACATCACCGTTAGTCGGTCATAGACCGGCAGGGTTGGTAATTTTTCATAGCAGAGAAACTTAGAACGAATATACTCCGTACCTAAGGTTTTTGCCTGGGGGAGCAATTGGAGTTTTTGGTCTAAAATACTGGCGGTGGAAAAATAAATCACCTGCTCACACACCTGGGGATTGAGGGCTTGCATGATGCTCATATTGCCAGCTAAATTGACCTTGAATGTATCTTCTCCCCCCCATTGGGTAGCCAACAAAACCGCCCCATTCATGCCGGATATTAAATCAATATAGGAGGTTGTATCCTGCAAATCACCCGGAATTAAATGCACCCCCGGTCGGCTTTGAAAATCAAATTTTAGTTTATCGGGATTGCGTACCAAAAAAAATAATTCATGCTCGGTATGCTGAATCAGCATTTCAGCCAAATAATGACCTACACAGCCACTACCGCCGGTGATAAAAATGCGTTTGTTACCCATGCTCAATCCCCAATCATGCCGACCCGTTATGCCACTGTTGCACGGTTTCAAAAAAGACCCGCACATGGTCTTCCGGGGTGGTCGCCAACACCCCATGCCCCAAATTCATAATGTGTCCCACCGACCCCGCCTGTTGGATGATTTCGCCGATGCGTTGGCGGATCAAAGCCGGTGGTCCAAACAGCACCCCCGGGTCTAAATTGCCCTGTACACACACATTTCCCAACCGTTGCCGCGCCGTACCCATTTCCACCGTCCAATCCACACTCACCACATCCACCCCGGTTTGCGCCATCAATTCTAACAAGGTGCCACTCCCATAAATGTATAAAATCAAAGGCGTATGGGGATGGGTGGCTTTCACCTTTTGGACTAATTTTTGTTGATAGGGCAACACAAACGTGCGATAGTCCACCGGCGAGAGTTGCCCCGCCCAGGAATCGAAAATTTGCACCACCTCCGCCCCCTGCTCAATTTGGTAGTTCACATAGGTGGCAATTTGTTCCGCAAAAAATCCCAGCAACTGATGCAAAACCTGGGGTTCCTGATAGGCCAAGGATTTGATCACCGTGTAGTCTTTAGAACTTTTCCCCTCCACCACATACGCCGCCAGAGTCCACGGGGCACCCACAAACCCCAAAAGGGTCGCCCGCTCGCCAATTTCAGAGCGGAGGGTGCGTAAAATTTGCCCAATAAATGGCAAGGATGCCGCCGGTTCCAGGGGGGTCAACTGCTGAATTTGGGCTAAGGTACGAATCGGCGGGTCAATCAACGGCCCCCGGCTTTCGATGATGTCAAAATTGATGCCCATCCCTGGCAAAGGGGTAAGAATATCGGAAAACAAAATGACCCCGTCCGGCGCAAAGGTGCGGAAGGGTTGTAGGGAAATTTCCACCGCTAAATCCGGGTTCTCCGACCGCTCCCGAAAGTTGGGATAACGCTCCCGCAACTCCCGATAGGCTTGCATATACCGCCCCGCTTGCCGCATCATCCAGACCGGTGGCCGGGGTAAAGGAATTTTCTGGGTACTTTTGAGGAGATAGGTACTGCGGGAACCGGGGGTCATTGGGGGCGAAATAAAACAGCTTTTCTGACTATACCATCGGGACTCCCCTCGATTGAAACATTCGCTTGGCCGCCCGTATCTCAACGTCACTTAATGGGGTCCCCCGCCGTGGCATATCCCAACCGCCTAAAGGTATCCCTATTTGTATGCCTTAATTATAGGGATATACCAGGTTTTAATGGGACTTAGTGAAAACGCATAGGAAACTTATAGTCATTTCAATTAGAACTGAGACGGATACCCCCTGAATCCCCCTTGACAAGGGGAACTATCAATCCATTTCCCCCCTTATTAAGGGGGGTTAGGGGGGTGAAACCTAATGTCTCAAATTTAATCAAAACGGCTATAAACGCTTTATCCATCGGTGTTTTGGGACGTTATGCGAGTACATGGGACGGGTTTAATACGGAGAGGGAGGGATTTGAACCCTCGGAAGCTTTCGCCTCGCTCGATTTCAAGTCGAGTGCATTCGACCACTCTGCCACCTCTCCAATAGTGTTATTTTAACCAACCGGGGAAAAAGCTAACCGTTCAGCGTGCGCCCAAAACCGCTCCAAATCGTAAAATTCCCGCTCCTTGGGTAGAAAAATATGGACGATCACATCCCCGTAATCCTGCAAAACCCACCCCCCCTCGGCGGAACCCTCCTGATGCCGGGGCTGAGTCTGCCACTGATCCGCCACTTGGTCTTGAATGCCCCGGGCAATGGCTCGCACTTGGGCACTGGAATACCCAGTTACCAAAACAAAATAATCTGCCAAGTAGGAAAGCTCGGTCACCCGTAGCAGGAGAATATCCCGTCCCTTCCGCTCATCCGCCGCCTGGGCAATGGTTAATGCCAGTTGGGTGGTCGGGTCGGGTTGTTCAAATCGAGTCATCCAGTCCGGGGTGATTGACTGTTTCTATACTAATGGAGCCACGCCGGAGTGTGATACTCTGGGGAACGAAATTTACGAAATTCACGATTCTTGAGCATTCAACCCATGCACCCCACGGCGCAAACGTACTACTGGTGGGGCAATGCGGCCAAATCCCAGGTGATTGCCCAAATCCTCGGTGAAATTCGGGATGATCGCTCGTGCATTGTGTTTGATTATGGCTGTGGGGATGGGGGGTACTGGCCGCAGATTTTACGGGATTACCCCCAAATCATCTGGTGGGGATTTGAACCGCAGACCCACCGGCGGCAACAGGCGCAACAACGTTTAGCAGGTCTGACCGCCCAGGTGGTGGGTTGGGAGGAATTGCAAACCACCCAGATCAATGCGGATTTTATCGTCAGTTTTAGTGTGTTAGAGCACGTTTATGACCGCCGCCAGTACCTAGAAATGGCGCAAAAACAACTCGCCCCCCAGGGTGTCTTTTATCTCAATTATGATGACGGCCATTTCCGTCCCCGATTGGATTTAGGTCAACCAAAAACCTGGCGTTCTCCGCTCAAAGTCGCTTTACACAATTGGGTGGCACCCCTGCTGGCTCGTTGGGGTTATATCGCTCCTTTTCAGCAACGGGTGATCCAAGGGGAAATTGATCACTTAATTCAGGCATTGGGCTGGCAGGTGGAGCGGGTTTTTTATAGCAATTTGGAGTGTCTGAAATCATTCATCAAAACCCTCCCCGATGAGCAAAAATCCGCCTTTACCCGGGTGTGGCTGGACTTGGAACAAACCCTAAACCAGCAATTTGCCCACCCTGGGGCAGTGCATCTGGGCGACCCCAGCAACCTCTGGACGGTTTTGCCCTCCCGTACCCTGGTCTTGACCCATCCCCAAAATCATTCCCCGGAGTGCGACACCCCAGGGAATTAGGGAATTAACCGATGGTTCAGACTTAGGGTAACGGCACGGTCAGGGGTTGGTTCACCGTCAGCACCAAATCCGTCGCCGGTTCCACCACGACCACTTCCCGAATTTGGCGACGGTCGGCGGCACCTCCTACCACAGAACCCAAGACCGCCCCGCCCAGGACTTGGGTGGGGGTCACCTGCCGGTCACCCGATAAGCCCCCCACGGCGGCACCCAATCCGGCTCCAATGCCGAAATCTCGCAGGGCTTGCCCCGGTTTGCGCCCCCAATTCAAGCCCGCCGCCGCCCCCGTCACCGTACCGGCCAGCACTTCCCCTACCTCAATGCGTCGGTCACCCGATACCCCGGCAATCAGAGCCGCCGCCGCCGTACCCACCAAAGCTCCCGGCAAAATCGGGCGTAAACTGCGTTCGCTCACCTCCTGGGTGCGCCGCACGGCTGGGGAGGTGGCGTTTAGGGCGAGGGTTTGCCCCCGCACCGTGATTTGCTGTGCCACAAACTGGGAACCCTGCCCCGCCGGTTGCAATCGCCCCTGAATCGTACTCCCGGCGGGAAGCACCACCCGGCCTTGGCTATCCCGCACATCCTGCGCCACATTCAGGCTCAAGGGCAGGCGTTCTTGGGGTGCCAGAATCACCCGTTGCGTACCCGAGCGGGTCAAAATCAAAGTTCCCTGGGGCAGGGTCGCCGTCTGGGGTTGGGCAGGTGTCACCGGAGCATAACCGGCAATGTACTGATTGGAAATAGCCGCTAACCGCAGTCCCTGGCACAAACTGGCCGCCACATCCGTCCGGGTAGCCAACTGGTTGGGACGCAAGATATTCACATCGGGATAATTCACCACCAACTGTTGCTCGCTGGCGGCTGCCACCCCCGGACGGGCGTAATCCGGGATACTCCCCGCATCCTGGTACAACCGAGTCAGGGTCACTTCCGGCGACTGGGTGGGCGTGACATTCAGCCCGCTACTGAGCGCCACCAAAACCTGCACCCGGGGGATATTTTGTCCCGGTCGGAAGGTGCCATCGGGATAACCGGACAAAAAGCCCGCCCCGGCCACTTGACTAATCGCATCGTAGGCCCAGAAATTTTGAGAAACATCCCGAAAATTCCCCCCACTTCTCGCACCGGAACCACTTAAAAAAGCCCGATTCACCATCGTGGCAAATTCTGCCCGGGTGACCGGGTTGTTAGGACGGAAACTGCCATCGGGATAACCACCAACAATACTCCGGTTCGCTAACTGTTGAATGCAGGTATTTGCCCAAAAATTTTGCGTATCGCTGAAGGCAAAACTGGGAGTAGCTAAAGCCAAAACCATTCCACCACCGCCCAAAAGGCGGAAAAAACGTGAGGTCTTCATATCTGATTCACAACGTAACAACTGGTCGCTTAGACGGGGGCAACTAATTCCGGTTCCCCTCGTTGATTAAAGGAACTTTTAGATGCCGAATTAGTCCTAGATTGTGCTGTGGGTAAATGTTACAAACAGGGTCTTTATTAAGGACACATCTGTAGCAATACTATCTGATTGACGAACAAAGATTCTGATATAGCAATCACATTTAAGTCGTGAGAAGAATTTTTATATCCAAAGCATGAAAGATCGCAATTTATAGCCATTTCCTGATTTTAGTTAACTTAAATAATTCTCATAAATTATCAGCGATTGCTATGGCTTGCGTGTCCACAGGACATTAGCTTGCGTAGCCATAGAACCATACACCGCAGGTGCTTCTCTGACGGGGGCTGCACCCCTGCGACCGCAATTTTTGGATTAATAGAGGTGACCTCTAGTTAGAGCAGAATAAAAACCCCGGTTATTCATAAAAAAAGGGGGATAACTCCCCCCCTTTGGATACCTTGAGTTAAATCCCTAAAATTCCATCTGCGCCTGCACCTTCTCCCATTGACGCTTTTTCAGCACCAACATCACCTGGGCAAAGGCCACGGTCGCTAAAAAGGCCAGCAACCACTTCAACCGGGTGGGGCTTTGCAGGACAATTTCCCCCTCCGCTTGCCCAAAACCGCCCACGTTGGGGTTATTGGTTAAGGGACTGTCGGCAACCACCATATCCCCCTGCGCTACCACCAAGGCCGGTCCGGGGGGAATCGTTTCCACCACCGCTGCTCCCGTTTCCGGCTGAATCGTCACCTGATACCCGCCGCCTTCTTGGGGGGTTATGGCAGTGATTTGCCCATCAACCGGCGTGGTATAAACCGTGTTGTTGCTCTTGTCGCCGGTGGGGTAAACCTGTCCCCGCCCCCGGTTGCCGCCGAGATAAATCGGGTACTTGAAGAAATGGACATCCTTGTTGGTCGCCGGGTCAGGGGACAAGATGGGAAACACAATTTCCTGGTACTGATCCCCCGGCAACGGGCCGACCAGCAGGATATTATCCTTCTCTTCGCTGTAGGGTTGGTAGTACACCCCTTCGATCTTTTCTTTCATCTCCGCCGGGATGCGGTCTTCTGGTGCCAGGGTAAACCCTTCGGGTAAAATCACCACCGCCCCCACATTCAACGGCCCGGTACTGCCATCGGCATACACCTGCTGCACGCTGGTATCGTAGGGAATGCTCACCTTGGCCTCAAAGACCTGGTTGGGTAAGACCGCCTGGGGCAATTCCAAGCGCACGGGTTTTTGGGCTAAATGGCAGTTGGCGCAGACGATCCGCCCTGTGGCTTCCCGGGGATTTTCGTAGGCCTGTTGCGCCCAAAAGGGATAGGCGTGGGCGGGGGCAGGCGTTAAACCCCACAGGAGCAGGATTCCCAGACACAGCCCCACCCAGCGGTGCCAAAAAGCAGGAGATTTCACAGAATTAGATTTGAGAGAATTCAGTTTCATAGGTCAATGATTACCTGCAAAAGGGTTAGGTCCACCAGGGGTTTTGCCCCGTGCGGAAGTCGGTGTCGCTCCAAGTGGTAAACAGCACCTTGTCATCTTCCGTAACTTGGGCTTTGACCAAGGCCAAGGACAGGGGGGCTGGTCCCCGCACCACCTTACCGGCTTTGTCGTACTGGGAACCGTGACAGGGGCAAATAAATTTGTTTTCACTAGCGTTCCAGGGCACCACACAACCCAGGTGGGTGCAAACCGCATTCAAGCCATATTCGGCGATTTGGAGGTCTTCGGTCACCACAATGTAGGTCGGGTCACCCTTCGGTCCTTGGGCGAGGGAACGGTCGCCGGGGGGATGGGTTTTCAGGTACTCATCCACCTTGATGTCGTTGCCCAGGGCATCCTTGGCAATGATGCCGCCCCCGGCTGACCCCCCGGAACCCGCCGGGATAAAAAAGCTGACAAACGGGTAGAGGGCGGCCAGGGCGGTGGCACTCAATCCCCCGGTCATTAACAGATTCATCAATTGGCGGCGACCCATATCGGGTACATCGGCACTGTTAGAGACGGAAGCCATGGCGGGAATCCTGAGAAGGTACGTTTTGGACACACGCATTTCAGTGTATCACCCACGGGGCGGCCATTGTCGCTGTCCAACCCACAGCACCGCCCCGCTCACCAATCCCAGGGCAAACCCCAGGGTCAACACCCAGCCGAAGGGCAAGGGAATGGATTGCCAAATCAACCAACGCAGGTTGACCAAAGTAGCATTTTGTACAGAAAATAGGGCAGTAAATAACAGTCCCAAGGCCAATAAAATGGAGATTAAAACAGTCACCACGATCTGCGACTCACTCGAAGGTGCAAGGAATTTTTGAAGGAATTGTGACTTGAAACGAGCAGGATTAATCGGTTATAGCTTTATTATAGTTTTAATATGACTCGCTCCTACCAACCCGCTAGTGTTTCCCATGCTGTTTATGTTGCCAATCCTTGCCCAAGCCACGCCCCCTCTGCCTGCGAATCCACCGGCACGGCGGACGATTTTCAGCTCCCAGCCGGTGCGGCCTTTGCCGGGGGTATTGGATGATGTGCTGATGTTCAACAGCAACAGCCCGGAGGTGGTGCAGCAGGAGGGGATATTGCTTTCTACCTTCCCGCCCCAGGGCAAACGCACCCCCCAAGCCCACCTCAATCTGGCCTTATCGGGGCAATTTACGCTTTTTGCCCACCACATTTTTCGTACCAATGACCCGGAGAATACGCCGACGCTGTTCCTGGGGTTCATTTTGCATAACCCCACCAAGGACTATGTCCGGCTCAATGTGGCGCAGGCCGCCAGTTTTTTGAGTACGCCGGAGGCACCCTTTGTAAATTTGCCCGCCTACCTGGACAACCCACGGGGCTATGTGTTTTCTGGGCCGGGGAGTCGGGCGATGAATGTGGTGTTGCGGGGGGGGCGGCAGCGCAATTGGCCGCAAAATATCGTCCTGGAGCCGGGGGAGTACCGTTTGCTGGCGAATTTGCCCATCCCTGCCCCCCGGTTACCCCGCACCGTGGCTTCCCGGTTGCCCGTTCCCCCGGAAGTCAATCTGGCGCAGGGGATGGTGCTGGCGTTGCAGAATCCCACCCTAGCGCAGGCAGAGCCGGAACTTTTGCCCGAACCCAATCTTTACCCGTCTTCCAATGGCCGCTCTACCTTCGCCCGATTGACCAGCGATGGGTCGGTGTATGTGGCGAGTTTGGCGATGTATGCCAACCGCACCTGGGATGGCCGGGAACAGATGCCGACGGTGCAGGACTGGATGAATGTACTGGAAAATGGGGGCTTGGCGGGTCCCCGGGATGTGCCCCCCACGCCGCTCCAGGCCAGTAATGCCGTGCGGTTTTTCTATGGCCGGGTGGCGGGGGTGGCGCAGGGTTCCCAGTGGTTGGCTCGGTTGACGGATGAGGCCGCCGGGATTGCCTCGCCCCAACCCCAGATGTTGACGATTCCGCCCCAGGGACAGGCGTTTTCCTACGGCTTGAGTACCTTGAACCGGGGTACCTTTGGCACGGGTCAGGTGCAGAGTGCGCCGTTGCTGGTGCGTTACCCGGATACGGCCTATCTAGCCCATGGCAATTATGGCGTGCATTACGACCTGCAAATGCCGCTGTACAATCCCAGCAATTTCCCTCAAACCGTGGCGATTTCCCTCCAGTCCCCCCTCAAGGATGATGCCAATCGGGGCGGGTTGCGGTTTTTGGCACCCCCCGAACCCCGGGTGTTTTTCCGGGGCACGGTGCGCCTGCGCTATCCGGGGGAGGATGGCTCGCCCCAGGTGCGCTATGTGCATGTGGTGAAACATCGGGGGCAACAGGGGGAACCGTTGGTAACGTTGAATTTGGAGCCGAAGGGGCAACGGTTGGTGGAGGTGGATTATCTGTACCCGCCGGATGCCACGCCACCCCAGGTGTTGACGGTGCAGACCCTTGCCCCCACCGTAACCCAAACACCCCGTAAACCGGGCAACGCTGAGGCGCGACCGTTAACTCAGGTACCTGTAGCTTCACCCGCCAAAAAACCTCGTTAAGTATGGATACGGGGGGGTGATAAATGTAGATAAATATGGTGATATAGCCATTTTGATTAAATTTGAGACATTAGTGTTCACCCCCCTAGCCCCCTTAACAAGGGAAAAAATGGATTTTATAGTCCCCCTTAGGAAGGGAGATTCAGGGGGTATCCGTCTCAATTCTAATTGAAATGACTATAGATATTCTGAGGAGCCAAGGTCTGGGTAATGCCTGCGGTACACTGCGTGACCTGCCCCTACAACCCCTATTGGTGTTAGCTTGCTCGGCGTAGCTTTGTTAATAAAGGTACCCTGCTTAAAAAAATCAGGGGCGGGGAGTAACCCCGGTGGCTGCCTATTCCTTATTTATGGGCAGGTTCTGGATATGGGGAGCTTTTTTCTCTACAGTGGTTTAGTGTATCTATTCTCTGCCCTTGGCCATGACCATCACCAACCTAATTCGCTGGGATAATTTGCGGGGGGATATTTTTGGCGGCATTACCACCGCCATTGTTTCCATTCCCCTCGCCCTGACCTTTGGGGTGGCGGCGGTGGACAATCCGGTGGCGGGGTTGTACGGGGCGGTGTTTGTTGGGTTCTTTGCCGCCTTGTTTGGGGGAACCCCGACGTTAATTTCCGAACCCACAGGGCCGATGACTGTGGTAATGACGACAATTGTGGCCAGTTTCACGGCGGCTGACCCGGAAAATGGACTGGTGATGGCCTTCACGGTGGTGATGTTGGCGGGGATTTTCCAAATTATTTTTGGGGTATTCAAGTTAGGGAAATATATCACCCTGATGCCCTATAGTGTGATTTCGGGTTTTATGTCTGGGATTGGGGTGATTTTAATTATTTTGCAAATTGCACCATTTTTAGGCCAAAAAGCCCCTAAAGGTGGCGTGTTGGGCATGATTCAATCCCTGCCGGAACTATTAAGTAAAATCAACCCTAATGAGTTATTTTTGGGGGCGGTGGCATTAGCCATTATTTTTCTCATGCCATCCCGATGGAAGCGGTTTTGTCCCCCCCAACTGCTGGCGTTAATCATGGGAACCGTTGTTGCTCTGCTCTTTTTTGCTGATGATAATATCCGGGTGATTGGTCAAATTCCGGTGGGTTTACCGACTCTGAAAATGCCCACATTTACGGCGGTGCAAGCGACTAAAATCCTGGCTGATGCGTTCATGTTAGCCATTTTAGGGTGTATTGATACGTTATTAACGTCGGTGATTGCGGACAGTTTGACCCGCACGGAACACAATTCTAATAAGGAATTAGTGGGTCAAGGGATTGGCAATTTGGTTTCGGGTTTGTGTGGCGGATTACCCGGTGCAGGAGCCACGATGGGCACGGTGGTGAATATCCAAACGGGGGCAAAAACGGCACTTTCAGGCATTACCCGGGCGTTGGTTTTGTTAGCCATTGTGTTGGGGGCAGCCCCCCTGATGCAAAGTATCCCGATGGCGGTTCTCGCTGGGATTGCGATTAAGGTGGGGATTGATATTTTGGATTGGAGTTTCCTCAAGCGTGCCCATGTGGTTTCCCTGCGAGCCACATTGATCATGTACGGGGTGTTATTACTAACCGTATTTTTGGATTTGATTGTGGCGGTATTTGTCGGCGTATTTATTGCTAATATCCTCACCATCGAACGGTTGTCAGAATTGCAATCCAAGGAAGTGAAAACCATTACCGATGCGGATGATGCGATTCATTTAAGTGGTGAGGAAAAAGAGTTGCTCAATCAAGGCCAAGGCCAAGTTTTGTTATTTTACCTGAGTGGGCCGATGATTTTTGGGGTGGCTAAGGCGATTAGTCGGGAACATTCAGCCATGAGTAATGTGGGGGCAATTATTTTAGATTTAACCGATGTGCCGATGTTGGGAGTCACGGCCTGTTTGGCGATTGAAAATGTGGTTTTGGAAGCCTTAGATAAGGGTCGGGTGGTGTATATTGTGGGGGCGGCGGGTAGCACCCACAATCGCTTAAAAAAGTTTGGGGTCTTAGACCGTTTGCCCCTGGATCATTTGGTGAGCGAACGTCGTTTGGCGTTAGCAAAAGCCCTAGTGGAGTTGAATATACCAGTAGTCCTTCCGGTGGTGGGTGCCGGACGAGAGGCTACCCATTTTTAATCATTAGATAATTGTTGTTTGGAGGACTCTAAATGCTTTTAGAAATCTGTGTGTTTGTGACGATCTTGTTGGGTTTTTTGGGTTTATTGTACAAACGTAATTTGATCATGAAGGTGATTGCGATGGATGTGATGAGTACCGGGGTGATTGCCTATTATGTGGTGACGGCGGCACGGGGGGGGGTATTCACGCCTATTCTTCTCCCCGACCGCCCGGTGGCCTACGCAGACCCGGTGCCCCAGGCGGTGATTTTGACGGCGATTGTGATTGGTTTATCCATTCAGGCGTTGATGCTGGTCGGGGTGATGAAATTATCCCGTTCCCATCCCACGTTAGAAGTCCATGATATTGAGATGAAAAATTCCCCATGACTACCCTAACGTTGGTCTGGATTTTGAGTGGGTTTTTCCTGGGTTTTGGCATCTATTTCCTCCCCCAGTTGACTCGTCCTTTGGCTTTGTTGAGTGGTTTTTTTTCCTTGGGTTATGGTTTGACGTTGGCGGCACAACCGGAACCGGTGCAGTTGCGCTTGCTCGATAGTTTTGGTGTGGGTTTATTTTTGGATGGCCTCACCAGCTTTTTTATCATCACCAATGCCTTGGTGACAATTGCGGTGATTTTTGCCCTCTGGGAAAGTGATAAAACTCCATTTTTCTTTGCCCAGGTTTTGATCTTACATGGCAGTGTGAATGTGGCCTTTGCCAGCACGGATTGGATGAGTTTGTATGTGGCGTTAGAGGTATTAGGAATTGCCGCATTTTTGCTCATGACCTATCCCCGCACGGAACGGGTGATTTGGGTGGGGTTGCGTTATCTATTGGTGAGCAATGTGGCGATGTTATTTTATCTGGTGGGGGCGGTGCTGGTGTATGAATCCCATCATTCTTTTGATTTGGTTGGGTTGCGGGATGCGCCCCCGGAGGCGGTGGCGTTGCTGGTTTTGGGGTTGTTGGTCAAGGGGGGGATTTTTGTGCTGGGGTTTTGGTTGCCGATGACCCATGCGACGGCGGAAGCTCCCGTATCGGCCTTGTTATCTGGGGTGGTGGTGAAGGCGGCGGTCTTGCCCCTGATGCGGGTGGCGTTACTGATAGGGGAATTGGAGCCAATTGTCCGGTTGTTGGGGGTGGGAACGGCTCTTTTGGGGGTGGGATATGCGTTGTTCGAGCGGGATGTGAAGCGGGTGTTGGCCTGGAGTACGACCTCCCAGATGGGGTTTATTCTGGCGGCGCCGGAGGTGGGTGGGTTTTATGCGCTAACCCATGGGTTGGTGAAGGCGGCGTTATTTCTGGTGGCGGGGCAGTTGCCCAGTCGGAATGTGGCGGAATTGGCTCAGCAGGGCATTCCCCGCACGTTGGGCATTCCCTTGGCGTTGGCGAGTTTTTCGATTTCGGGGTTCCCGTTGCTGGCGGGGTTTGGAGCGAAGGTGTTGACGATGAAAAATCTCTTGCCCTGGCAGGTGTGGGGAATGACGGGGGCCGCGGTGGGGACGGCGACGATCTATGCCAGTGCGTTTTTCCTGCCTTGGCGAACGACGACAACCTCGTTGACTCCAGGATTTTGGGCGGCCATGGGGGTGCTGTTGGGGGGCTTATTGGTGGCGAATGGGGTCTATTACGAGGCGTTCACTTGGGGAAATATCATTAAGCCTTTGGTCATCATTGCCGTGGGCTGGGGGCTATATTGGGGGGTGGTACGGCGGGTGCAGGTGCGTCTGCCCCGGTTACTGGAGGGGGTAGAGGATTTGTTGGGGGTGATGAGTGTGGGTTTGGTGGTGCTGTTTTGGCTGGTGTGGGCATGGTAGGCACGATTCTCCTGCGGTTGACGGTGTGGTTGCTGCTGACGGCCAACTTCAGCGGGGTGAATCTCCTGGTGGGTCTGGCGGTGGCGGTGCTGTTGCCGGGGGGAATGCGGGTGCGGCGCAATTGGCCGGAGTTGGGGCGGGGGCTGGGTCGCATTCTGCGGGCGATTCCCCAAGCCTACGGGGAGGCGGTGGAAATGATGCTCAAACCCCATTCCCGTGAGGAGATTCATCTCCAACCCGCGGCTCCGAACCGCACGCCCGGGCTGATATTTTTGGATATTTTTTTGATTACTTTTACCCCCAAAACGATTGTGTTGAACTATCAGGAACCGGACGGGTACGTGGTGCATTATGTCTACCCGGAAGCTGGGATTTCCCAGGGGCGAAACCCCCCATGCTAGAGGTGATCCTGTGGGGCATGATTGGGGTGTTTTTGCTGCCGCTTTATCAGACGGCTCGGGGTGGGGATATTTGGGAAACGATGCTGGCACTCTCGAGTGTGACGGCCAAATCCTCGCTGATCCTGTTGCTGGTGGCGGTGATGCGGGATGACTGGATGATGGGTTTGGTGGGGGTGATTACGCTCAGCGTGGGCAATGCCGGGTTTATGCTCTTGGCTCATTTGTTGAGGCGTATGGCACCGACGGGGAGGGAGTTGGGTGGTCGTTGAAATTCTCAGCGGGGTTGGCTTGGGGATGGGGTTGATTTTTTGGTGGTGGGGCACCCCGGTGCTGTTGACCCGCCGTTCCATCCTGCTCAAGTTGCACCATCTATCGGTGGCGGACACCCTGGGTTCCATGGCGTTTATGGCGGGTTTGCTGCTCCGCCGCCCCAGAGAATGGCCGCTACTCCTGCTGGCGTTCCTATCCCTGGTGATGTGGAATACGGTGCTGGGCTACGTCCTGGCCTATTGTTCCACGCCGACCCCACCGGTTCACCCGCCGGAGTCTGGGCATGACTAGGGAGATTGTGTTGTTGACGGCTCTGTTACCCCTGGCAGCGGGGCTGGTGGTGGTGCAAACCAATCCCTACCGGGCTTTGGTGATCCGGGGCATTTTGGGGGCGGTGGCGGCGCTGGTCTATGCCCTGCTGGGAGCGGCTGACGTGGCACTGACGGAAGCCCTGGTGGGGACGCTGTTGGCGGTGATTCTCTACGCCGTGGGGGTGCGGTCGTCCCTGGTGGTGCGCCTGGGGGTCTTGGGTGCTGACCTCGACCGGCGGGGTAAGGAGTTGCAAACTCTGATAACGGAGATGCGTCGGGTGTTGGCACAACAGCATGTCCAGGTGGAATGGGTGACCTATGCGGAACCGGCGGCATTGAACCAGGCGTTGGCAGAGCAGGAAGTCCATGCCATTTGTACCTGCCCCGAACCGGTCTTGGTGCAAACCACCACTTCCGTACATCGTTTATATGAACTACTGCAAAGGGAATGGCCGACCCCGATGACGGTGCATTATCAACCGGTTGGCCTGGGGGAGGAACACTGATGGGGAAATGGGTTTATGCCCTGGCGGCACTGGCCTTTGGGGTGAAGATGGTGGTGCTGGCGCATCCCGCCCCGGAGTCGCCCCTGGGCATTGTGGCGGCGGTGGTCAAGGATAGCGGCATCCCCAATGCGGTTTCAGCCATCATTCTCCGCAATCGCCTCTACGATACGGTTTATGAGGTTATTGTTTTTACCATTGCCATCATGGGTGTCCATAGCATCATGGGGAATGAACGCCCGCTGAGCCGTATCTATCAACTGACTGACCCGCCCTCGGTGGTTCTGGCACAGTGGGGAGCCACCATTGCCGCCTTGGTGGGGGTGGAATTGGCTCTGCGGGGGCATCTCACGCCGGGGGGTGGCTTTGCCGCCGGGGTAGCGGGGGGGACGGCGATAGGGTTGATCGCTATGACTGCCCCGCCTGATTTATTACAAGATATTTACCAACGTTGGCACATCGCCACCTGGGAAAAGCTGACTGTGTTGGCGTTTATCATTCTCTCTGTCCTGACCTTAATCGGATTTGAGCCACCCCAGGGGCAATTGGGGGCGTTGGTGAGCGGGGGGATGATTCCCTGGTTGAATATCCTGGTGGCGGTGAAGGTGACCCTGGGTTCCTGGGCGATGGTGTTGGTGTTTATCCGCTATCGGGGGTTGTTGTAACCCAGGATTGGGGCTTTGGAACTAAACTGGGAAAGGGGCTGGAGGTGGTCGTATGGAATGGCTATGGCAGGATTTGGGGGAATCGCAGGTTCTGATCCCGCCGGAACCGCAGGGAATCATTCATTTTTTAGGCGGGGCGTTTGTGGGGGCGATTCCCCAGTGGAGCTATCGCTGGTTGTTGGAGCGGTTGGCAGAGCATGGGTACATTATCATTACAAAATCCGTGATTCCCGATTTAGACCACCGGGGGTTGGCGGCGAGAGCCTACGGGGAATTTAATGATGTGGTGCAGGTGCTGAAACTGCCCCTGGATTTGCCGGTGTATGGGTTGGGGCATAGTCTGGGGTGTAAGTTGCATTTGCTGATGGGGGGGTTATTCCCGGTGGTGCGGGCGGGGCAGGTGCTGGTCAGTTACAACAATTTTGGTCTCCAGGGGGCGTTGCCCTGGTTGGGGATGTTGCGCCATGTGCCGGTGTTGGATCAGTTGCCGATGGAGTTTAGCCCCTCGCCCCGGGAAACCTTGGATTTTATTCACCGGCGCTATCGGGTGTCACGGAATGTACTAATTCGCTTTGCGGATGATACCTTGGATGAAACGCCGCAGTTGGCGCAGATATTACAAAAAAAATTCCCGGATAGTTTACGTTTGCATTACCTGACGGGGAATCATCTTACGCCCCTGGGGTTGGATGTGAATTGGGGGCAGAAACAGGCGTTTAGTCCGTTGGATGCGCTGGGGCAGTGGTGTAAGGAGTGGATTTATCAGGATTTACTCACCCTGGAGCGGGTGATTGTGGGGAGTTTGGGGCAGTGATGGGTTGGGGCTTGGGGTTGGTTTTTTTACTGGCGGCGGCCTTGATGGTGGGACGGGTGCTACCGGCGTTGTTAGCCCTACCACTGATGGCGACGGGGATGGGGTTATTGCCGGTCTGGGCGGGGCAGATGACCTGGAATGATTTATTTTTGGGGGTTTGGGCGGATGGCAGTCTGCGCTTAGCCGAACCGATGGTGATTGCCATGCTGGGGGGGATGCTGAGCAGTTG
This sequence comes from uncultured Synechococcus sp., assembly GCA_964481635.1. Taxonomy (GTDB): domain Bacteria; phylum Cyanobacteriota; class Cyanobacteriia; order Gloeomargaritales; family Gloeomargaritaceae; genus Gloeomargarita. The sequence goes on along the minus strand of CAYZTU010000016.1, from coordinate 34,754 downwards.
GTTGCAAAAAACCGGGATTGCCCAAAACCTGGTGCGGGGGGGGGCGGAACTGGCGGGAGACCGGCCTTGGCTGTTATCGGTGCTGTTGTTGGGGGTGGTGGCGGTCTTATTCTCGGCGGTGGGTGGTTTGGGGGCGGTAATCATGGTGGGGACGGTGGTGCTGCCGATTTTGCATTCCCTGGGACTGCGGGAATACCTGAGTGCCGGGGTGCTGTTGTTTGGGATTAGTTTGGGCGGGTTGCTCAATCCGGGGAATTGGGCGGTGTATAAAACCGTGTTGGGGTTGAGTGACCGCCAGGTGAGCGGTTATGCCCTGTGGGTGTTTGGGGTGATGGCGGTGGGGGCGGTGACCTTTATCGGGGTGGAATTGGCGCGCACCCGGGTGCTGGTCTGGTCTCGGTGGCACTGGGAGCCGGTGGGATGGCTGGGGTTGGCGGGTTTGCCCTGGTTGGTCAGTCCGTGGGTGACGGTGCCGGGGGGGCGGTGGCTGGTGGGCTGGGGGTTGGGTGGTTTGCTCCTGTGGGGTGTGGCGCAGGGTATCCGTCGTTGGGGGCAGGTGCCGAGAATTGCTTGGTACAGTTACCTAACCCCCTTAGTACCGTTAATTTTAATCCTGGGGTTGGGCGTGCCCTTTATCCCGGCATTTCTGCTGGGGTTGGCCTATGGGTTTGGGGTGACCCTGCGCCGGGGGGGGATTAATCTGCTGACGGGGGCGATGTTGGAAGGTTCTGCTAGTGTGGTGGCCGCCGTGGTGCTGATGATGGGGATTGGTATGACGCTCAGTGCGGTGTTGGGGCCGACCAAAACGGGGGCGGGAGCGGTCTGGTACACCACCCATCCCGATACGGTGTGGCCGGTGTTGGCCGCCATTCAACCCCTACTCCAGCCCCTGATTCCCACGTCGCCCTGGGGCTATGTGGTGGGGTTTGCCCTGTTGGCACCCCTGGCCTTGTACCGGGGACCGTTGAATGTGTGGGGGTTGGGCTACGGCATGGGCGGGGTGATGCTGAGTGCGGGGTTGCCGGGGGGGGCGGTGATGGGGGTGCTGATGTCCCTGGGGGTGATCCAAGGGGTGTGTGACCCCACGAATACGCACAATGTTTGGCTGGCGAACGAGGTTAAAACTGATGTAAATGTGCTGTTACTGAAAACCTTGCCCTACGCCTGGGGGGTGGCGGTGTTAGGGTTAATGGTGGCCGCCGGTCGGTATTTTGGGGGTTGATGGTGCGGGTCGCCAGAGGAAATTTTTGATAAACTTTGTGTATTGATTGACCAACCATCATGAGCGTTTTTCGATTAGGAGAAATGTTTTCCGGGCCAGGCGGGATGGGACTAGGTGCCCAACTCGCCAATAGGGTGGGGGCAGGGGTAGGGTGGCAAATTCACCATGAATGGGCAATTGATTATGATGCGGATAGTTGTACGACCTACCGTCGAAATATCTGTCCGATCCAAGGTGATAAAGTCATTTGCGCCGATGTCCGTCATTTAGATATTTCTACGTTACCTAAAATTGATGCCTTTGCTTTTGGTTTTCCCTGTAATGACTTTAGTTTAGTGGGGGAAAAACGAGGTATTGATGGACAATTTGGCCCACTTTATCGTTATGGTATCCAAGTGATCAATCAATGGGCACCAGATTGGTTTATTGCTGAAAATGTGGGTGGCCTCCACAGCGCCAATCAAGGTAAAACCTTTCTGAAAATTTTAGATGACCTGAAAAATGCTAGTTCAGGTTACCAATTGACGGCTCACCTTTACAATTTTGCGGACTATGGCGTACCGCAAATGCGACATCGAATTATTATTGTTGGTATCAAAAAATGTCTAAACCTAACATTTTTAGTGCCTGCTCCAACCCACTTTAATAATCACATTACGGCTCGTCAAGCCCTGGAAAATCCTCCGATTTTACCCGGTGTTCCCAATCAGGAAATTACTAAACAGTCTCAAGCAGTTGTTGCACGACTCAAATACATCCGTCCCGGTGAAAATGCCTGGACAGCCAATATTCCTCCCGAACTTCGCTTAAATGTTAAAGGAGCGACCATGAGCCAAATTTATAAACGCTTGGAACCGGATAAGCCTGCCTACACGATCACCGGCAGTGGGGGTGGGGGTACCCATGTTTATCACTGGCAAGAACATCGGGCTTTAACCAATCGGGAACGGGCGCGATTACAAACATTTCCCGATGATTTTATTTTCTATGGTTCAAAAGAAAGTGTGCGGCGACAGATTGGTATGGCTGTACCTCCGATGGGTGCCAAAGTCATTATTGAAGCCATCCTCAAAACTTTTGCTGGCATACCCTACCCTACAATTAGACCTAAATGGCAGATAGCTCAATCATCTGCAATAGATTACAAGCAATTGCGTTTGTTAGAGAAGAGGGGAATCTACGTCATGTAAAATCTGAAAAATAGATATTTTAATACTCAGGAGAATAAATCCCTTGTCATGGCGCAATTATTTTAACTCAGCAGGTCTTCCCCCTGGAAATTATCGGAGTATTGCCGGTTATGCGGCTGAATCCTTAGCTATTGGTCGAGCGATGCAATGTGGGTATAATCTCTTTTTTAAGGCATGGAGAGATTCTCCCTATGATGGAGTTTTGGATTATGACAGTATATTATTTAGAGTGGAAATAAAGGGGACAACAACGGATTCATTAAGTGTAACATCTGGGGGTAGGTCGGGGGCGCAAATTAATCGTGAAGCGGCAGATCGATCTCATATCATTAATACGGAGCAAGTAGATTTTCTCTTGGGTGTGAATAATCTGAACGGGGATTGTCACATCATACATACCGAAATATTGTCAATTTTCAATCAAAACTCCCTCTCATTAGAGAAGATAGAAATTTTCAAGGAAAAATGGCAAACGTTTAAGGGTTACACTAGGGATGGACAGCAGATTTTTACAACAAACGATATGAAAATTGGCTTTTTGCATAGACCAAGATCAGATTTACAGAATATTGCAACCACCCTTGGTATTGAATTTATTGAGACTAGCCCTGAATATTCAATGCAATGGACAGGATTTAGAAGAGGGCTACACAATTTAACTTTTGAGCAATATATGACGCTTCAAATATGGAAAAAAATTTTAGAATAAGTAATTAGTAAAAATAAGCAGAGAGTTCCCCAAACCCGATGACGACGGTTTTAGCGATTGAAACAAGTTGCGATGAGACGGCGGTGGCGGTCGTGCGGGAACGGCAGGTCTTGGCCGAGGCGGTAGCTTCGCAAATTGCTCAGCATCAGGTGTACGGCGGCGTGGTGCCCGAAATTGCCTCCCGCCAACACTTAGAAGCCATTAATTTTTTGCTCCAGCAGGTGCAAAAGGAAACCGGATTATCTTGGGCGCAAGTGGATGGCATTGCGGCTACCTGTGCGCCGGGGTTGGTCGGGGCATTGAATATCGGGTTGTGCGCCGCCAAGACATTAGCAGTACTTTATCAACGACCGTTGGTGGGCATCCATCACCTAGAAGGCCACATTTGCGCCGCTTATTTAACCGATCCCCAGCTAAAACCCCCGTTTTTGTGCCTGCTGGTGTCCGGGGGGCATACCAGTTTGGTGGCGGTGCGGGACGGGCAGACCTACGACCCCCTGGGGCAAACCCGGGATGATGCGGTGGGAGAAGCCTTTGATAAGGTGGCTCGCCTGTTGGGGCTGGGCTATCCCGGCGGGCCACGGATTGACCAGCTTGCCCAAACGGGGAACCCGCATACTTTTGCATTACCCGAAGGCAAAATTTCCTTGCCGGGGGGTGGCTACCATCCCTACGATATGAGTTTTAGCGGCCTGAAAACTGCCGTGCGTCGTTTGGTGGAAAAAATCCCCCCACCCCTGCCAGTAGCGGATTTGGCGGCCAGTTTTCAGTACACGGTTGTGCAAGCCTTAACCCAGCGAGCGATCCGGTGTGCCCTCGACCAGGGATTAACGACCCTGGTGGTGGCGGGGGGGGTGGCGGCGAATCGGGAACTGCGGCAAACCATCAGCACAGCGGCGCAAACCCAGGGCATTCGGGTGATTATCCCGTCGATGAAGTACTGCACCGACAATGCGGCCATGATCGGCTGTGCCGGGGTGATGCGCCTCGCCCAAGGGCAATATTCCCGCTTGAACCTAACCAGTCAGTCCCGCATGGCTCTGACGGACATTAGTACTTTATATGAAAATCAATAGGCGGGATCACTCAGATAGGTATAGCGATTCAGGCTATGTTCGTAGTGGGAAAGTAGGCGTTGGGCTTCATCAAGGGTAATGCGATTGGACTGTAAGGCGGCCTCGCTTTGGCGGCGGAGATGTTCGAGTAAATCCTCGGCATCGTACTGCACATAACCTAACACTTCCCGTAGCGTGTCCCCCTTGACGACGTGTTCAATCTGATAGCCAGCAGGCGACAGGCGAATATGTACCGCATTGGTATCGCCAAACAGATTGTGTAAATTGCCCATGATTTCCTGATAGGCTCCCCCCAAAAATAGCCCCAAATAATAGGGTTGCCCCGCTTGGTAGGGGTGCAATTCGAGCAAGGATTTCACATCGCGCAGGTCAATAAAGCGGTTGATCTTGCCATCACTATCGCAGGTCAAATCTGCTAATGTGCCTCGACAATTGGGTTTTTCATTGAGGCGATGGATGGGCATAATCGGAAACAGTTGGTCAATCGCCCACGTATCGGGTGCGGATTGAAAAACCGAGAGATTGACATAGTAGATGGAAGCCATGATATTGGGCAGGTCTTCTAGGTCATCGGGAACGTAATCCTGTTGTTGGGTAATATCCAGAATTTTCTGACAACAAGCCCAGTACAATCGTTCTGCATCTGCCCGCTCCCGCAGACTTAAATACCCTAAGTTAAATAAACTAATGGCCTCATCCTTGAATTGGGTGGCATCGTGATAGGCTTCTTGATAGTTTTCCGGGCGAATGGTGGTGTAGGTTTCATACAAATTTCGCAGGACAATATGGGCTGATTCGGTTGGGCAAGTGGGTATATCTCGCAAGACTTCCCCCGTCCCTAAAACGTCAAAAATCAGTACAGATTGATGGGCAGTTAACGCCCGACCGCTTTCACTGATTAAAGTCGGTACGGGTAAATTTTTCTGCATACAGGCATCTTTAATGGCTGCTACCACATCATTGGCATAGTTTTGCATGGTGTAGTTGACGGAAGCATAAAAATTGGTTTTGGAACCGTCATAATCTACCCCCAAACCACCGCCCACATCCAAAAAGCCCATGGGGGCACCCAACCCCATCAGTTCGGTATAAATTTGCCCCGCTTCTTTGAGCGCATCTTTGAGGACACCAATCGCCGAAATTTGGGAACCAATATGGAAATGTAGGAGTTGTAAACAGTCAAGTAAATCCACACTTTGGAGGCGTTCAACGGTCTGTAAAATTTCCGGCACAGTGAGGCCAAATTTAGCCCGTTCCCCCGCCGAATCCCCCCAGCGCCCCACCCCTTTGGTGCTGAGTTTCGCCCGCACCCCCAACACCGGACGAATCCCCAGTTGTTGACTGGCACGGATCACCAATTCCAGTTCTTCTAGTTGCTCTAAAACAATAATGGTTACATGCCCCAACCGGCGGCTGAGAATGGCTGTTTCAATATATTCCCGGTCTTTGTAACCATTGCAAATCAATACGGGATTCGCTTGATTTTGGCCTGTAGGTAAAGTGGATAGGGCAATGAGCAATTCCGGTTTAGAACCGGCTTCTAAACCAAAATGATAGGGTTGGCCAAACTGTACCAAAGCTTCCACTAAATGCCGTTGTTGGTTGCATTTAACCGGGAAAACACCCCGATAAACCCCATTATAATTGTAGCGGGCAATCGCCTTGGCAAAACAGGCATTCAAACGTTCAATGCGATTTTGCAAAATATCGGGAAAACGAATTAACAAAGGAAGCTGGATATTCCGTCGCTGTAGAGATTGCACCAATTCAAATAAATCTAACGACCCCCCCCGTTCCCCCATCGGTGACACCGTAACATGACCAGCAGCATTGATGGAAAAATAGGGTTCGCCCCAGCCCTTGATGCGATACAATTCCTCGCTATCTTCGATATGCCAAGTGGATGCTGGAACGATGAATGTGGTTTCTGAGGTCATGGGCTACTCCACCAAAATTGCCATCAACATCACAAATTCTACTGGTTCCCCGCTAAAATGGGGGAACTCGCTGGCATGGGCGGAAAAGGGTTATGAGTACAATAGGTAAATACGGACGATGGCTGTGGGGTTGGAGTTTGGGCGCAACGCTCTGGGGTTGGGGGGGGATGGTGAGTGCGTTGCCCCCAGGGTCGGCTCCCGAAGTGGTGAAAACCTTTGTCCGCCAGTTGGACGAAGCCATCAACCAGCGCAATCCGGATTCTGTACTCAATCTATACAGCAATAATTTTAGCCACGGGGATGGCTATGACCGGCAAGCCCTCGCTAAATCCTTTGCCCGCCTGTGGCAACGATTCCCCAACCTCACCTACCGCACCGAGTTGACGGACTGGCAACCCCAGGGGCAGGGGTTTGTGGTAGAACTTCAGACCAATATCCAGGGCACGGAAACCCAGAAAAGCCGCCAATTTAACCTCACCAGTACCCTTAAAACCCGGCAAACCTTGATGCAGGGGCAAATTCAACGCCAGGATATTCTCAGCGAACAAACCCAACTCACCTCCGGCAAAGAACCCCCCCAGGTGACGGTAAACGCCCCGGAGGTGGTGGCACCGGGGCAGAAATACGATTTTGATGTGATTGTTCAAGAACCCCTGCGGGACGACCAGGTGTTGGGGACAGCGGTGACGGCACCCGTGAACCCCAGCCAATTTCTGGAAAATCCCCGGCTTTCTCTGGAAGTGCTTTCCTCCGGTGGCCTGTTCAAAACCGGCCAAGCGCCCGATACCCCTGGCAGTCAATGGTTGTCGGCCATCTTGGTGCGGCAGGGGGGGATTACCGTGGTGACCCGCCGGTTGCGGGTGGCGGTGCCATGAATGGTGCCCTGGTGCAACCGGGGGCGGCGGGGCTTGACCTGACCTGCCCCCCAGAGTTGACGTGGTTGCACCTGCAAGACTTACTGCAACAGTATTTTCAACTCACGGAATCCTGGTGGCATCCCCAGTCGTCGGTGCGGGTGGTGGCCGGGGAGCGGGTTCTCAGTACCGACCATATCCAGTGGCTGGCAGAGTTATTACAAAAACAGCAATTAGTAATAACAACAGTGCAAACATCAGTACGGGCAACGGCGGTGGCGGCGGCCATGAACGGGTATTCGGTGGAACAAGGGGTAGTTGCTTCTCCATCGGAAACTTCCCCCGCTCCGGCCTTGTATCTAGACCATGCGGTGCGCTCCGGGGTGGAAATTCGCCATCCGGGGACGGTGGTGCTGGTCGGGGATGTGAATCCGGGCGGCTGTATTGTCGCCGATGGGGATATTGTGGTGTGGGGGCGACTGCGGGGGGTGGCGCACGCCGGGGCGCAGGGCAATTCTCAACGGCTGATCATGGCTTTACAGATGGCGGCGACCCAATTACGCATTGCCAGCTTGGTGGCTCGTGCCCCGGCCAATGTGGCGTTTTACCCGGAAGTTGCCTGTGTGCAGGGTGATGCGATTGTCCTGCATCCTGCCCGGGATTTTGGCAGAACGACCCCTGGGGGGGTATTCTGATAGGAATTAACGGCATCATTACTGCGTAGGGTATGGGGCGGATTATTGTCATTACTTCGGGCAAGGGTGGCGTGGGCAAAACCACAACCACGGCGAATTTGGGCATGGCCTTGACCCGAGCGGGGCGCACGGTTGCCCTCATGGATGCGGATTTTGGGCTACGGAATTTGGATTTACTCTTGGGGCTGGAAAACCGGGTGGTTTACACCGCTTTGGAGGTGCTGGCGGGGGATTGTCGTTTGGAGCAGGCGTTGGTCCGGGACAAGCGGCAACCGGGGTTGGCTTTGTTACCGGCAGCTCAAAACCGGAACAAGGATGCCATTACCCCGGAGCAGATGCAGCAGTTGGCCGAACTGCTGACCGAAAAATTTGACTATGTGTTGATTGACTGCCCCGCCGGGATCGAATCCGGGTTCAAAAATGCCATTGCCCCGGCGCAGGAAGCCCTGCTGGTCACGACCCCGGAAATTGCCGCCGTGCGGGATGCGGACCGGGTGGTGGGGCTGTTGGAGGCGCACGGGATTCGCAAAATCGCCCTGATCGTCAACCGGATTCGCCCCCAGATGGTGCAGGCGAATAATATGATGTCGGTGGCGGATGTGCAGGAAATTTTGGCGATTCCCTTGGCGGGGTTAGTCCCGGACGATGAACGGGTGATTATTTCCACCAATCGAGGGGAACCCTTGGTATTGGAGGCCAATTTATCCCTGCCGGGGATTGCTTTTAGTAATATCGCCCGTCGGTTGGAGGGCGAAAAAGTGCCGCTTCTCGACCTCGATGCCCCCTACAATACCCTTATGGGTCGGTTACGCCGTTTCTTTAGCCGGTGATATGTCTGTACTAACGGTGATTCAGGAATTTTTAGAGCGGGTCTTCCCCCGTGGTGGTGGCAGTCGCCAGGATGTGAAACGGCGGTTGCAATTGGTACTTGCCCATGACCGGGCGGATTTGACCCCGGAAATGCTGGAAAAGATGCGCCAGGAAATCATCGAAGTCATCTCCCGTTATGTGGAATTTGATGCCGAAGGGATGGAATTTTCCCTGGAAATGGATCAACAGGTGACGGCATTGATTGCTAATGTACCCATCCGGCGAGTGCGTAGTGAATTACCTTGATAATTAGTTATGCTCTAAGATAAAGAAGCAAGGAAATGAGTATGGATGAAAATTACCGAATATTTCAAGGTTGTTTGTCTGAGACCAGACAGAGTAGAGATAAAGATGGAATGGATAGAAGACGCTATTGAAAATCCTATCAAAAGAGAAGTTCAATCAGATGGAAGAATAAGGTGCTGGTCAAAGGTAACAGAAAAGAATAAATATTTAAGAGTTATTTTGTTGGAGGATGGAGAAACAATTCACAATGTTTTTTTTGATAGAGGATTCAAGGAGGAATAAAATGAAAATTCAATATTTTGAAGATACAGACACCTTGTACATAAGTTTTTCGCAGAAAATTCCAAAAGAGACAAGAGAAATTGACGAAAATACTTTATTAGATTTAGACGAAGACGGACAGCTTTGCGGCATGACAATTGAACACGCAAAAGATAGAGTAGGTATCCCAATAGTAGAGTATGAAAAAATTCCTGCATAACAAGTCACTGCACCCGACCGTATGTTAAACTACCGCTAGCATCCAAAGTAAATGACGGCGGGTGAGTTCAACCCATCAAGTGATCATTCCCAATGATTCACTATTCCCTGTTGGTGCCGGTTTACAATGAGGCGCAAAATTTACCCGAACTTTACCAACGGCTCCAACCGGTTATGGATAGCTTAGATGGGGCAACGGAATTGGTTTTAGTCAACGATGGCAGTCGGGATGAATCCTTACCCTTGATGCGGGAATTACATCAGAAAGACCCAAGGGTATGTTATGTCAATTTAGCCCGTAACTTCGGTCATCAAATTGCCGTCAGTGCGGGACTACAGTTTGTGCGGGGACAGGCGGTGGTCATTTTGGATGCGGATTTGCAAGACCCGCCGGAATTGATTCCCGATATGATTCGCCTTTGGAAGCAGGATTATCAAGTGGTTTACGGCCAACGCATCAAACGCAAAGAAAACTGGTTTAAACGGTTTTGTGCCTATGGCTTTTATCGGGTTTTAGGTTATCTAGCCAGTGTGGATATTCCCCGTGATACGGGGGATTTTTGTTTGCTCGACCGGCGGGTGGTGGATGTTTTGAATGCGATGCCGGAGCGGAATCGTTATGTGCGGGGATTGCGGGCGTGGGTGGGGTTTCGACAAACGGCAATTCTATACCAACGACCACCCCGGTATGCGGGGGAACCCAAGTACACGTTTACCAAGAGTTTATCCCTGGCGATTAATGCTTTGGTGTCTTTTTCCCGGGTGCCTTTGCGGCTGGCAACCTATCTGGGTTTTCTGGCGGGGTTGGTGGCGTTGGGGATGTTTGTTTTGGTGATTTATTGGCGATTGTTTGCCCCCAATTCGCCCTTAGTCGGTTACACAATTGTGATTTTGGCGGTATTATTTCTGAGTGCTGCCCAGCTGATTACCATTGGCATTTTGGGGGAATATATTGGTAGGATTTATGAAGAGGTAAAAGCCCGCCCGTTGTTTACCATTTCAGAAGTATGTGGCTTTGAAACTGAGGGGATAAAATCATGAATCATGGGGAAAAACTAGCGCCCAAAGTCAACTTTACTCTGGGGCGTACCTTGTTATGGTTATTGATTGCCGGTCTGTTTACAGCAATGCAAGTTCAACAATCCTTACGCACCGGGCGATTAGTCTCCTGGTTTTTGTTTGAAGATGATTCTATTTATTATGTGGATGCTTTACGCCGATTGATGGTCTTTCATGGGGGTGGGCCAGATAAATTACTGATTGATTTTATTCAAAATGGCATCCATGCACCGGGAGGAACTTTGCCTGCGATGCTGGGATTTGGCTTGTTTGGACCCTATGACTGGGCACCTTCAGCGGCAAGAGGGTTAGTTATTTTTGGTCTTATTTTATTTATTGCTGAATACTTATGCCGGGGATTACCCCTGGTCTGGAAACTGGGTGTGGTGGTTTTGGGGCTAAGTTGGCGCATCATCGGCGCAACTGTCACCGAGGGTCGCCCCGACCTAACCATGGCTTTATTGGCAGCGATGGGAATCATGTTGATCACGGAATCGAGTTGGTTACGATCCCATTGGCAGAAGCAAGTTTTTACCGGTGTGATTTGGGGTCTAGCATTACTGTGGAAACCCAGTGCGAGCATTGTTACAATATTTCTGTTTTTATCTACTCTGAGTATCGCCAGTTTGACTGACTGGTGCAAGGATAAAAATCTAGCTCAAAAAATAATCCCAGTAAATTTATATTGTGGGGGAGCAACTCTGGCAGTTGCATTCCTGCACTATGCCATTAACTGGCAGGGAATTCTGGGGTATATTAACATGGTATTGTTTGGCAAATTTAGTAGAGAATTTCATCGAGATTTATCTTTCTTTGAGCATGGTTTGTACTACATATCGGGGGCGGCGGGACGTTGGTTGATCGGGTACCATTGGTTAGGTATTTTTGGGCTGATTAGTATCTTGGCTTTAGGGCACTTTTGGTATCAAAATCGCCAAATTTTCTGGCATCAATTTCCGATAACAGCGTTGATTATGTTTTTTATTACTTGGTTGTCGGTGAGTATTCCTAAGACGAAAACCCCTTACCTTGGTGCTGTTTTTCCCGCTTTAATTTTCTTTGTGGCCTTATATCTAATTACCTATCTAATTCGTTTTTATCAATCGGCACCGTCACGGCAAAAACTAATTTTTTATGGTGGGATGTCTTTGCTAATGGCACTGGCAATTGGACAACTCAAATGGCCGGCGGCAAGTCCAAATGCGGCGATGACCCAAAAGGTGCGAGCGATTACTCAGGAAATCGCTGTTGATTTATCCCAACAGGTCAAACCTGATGAATTGATTATCGAGTTGTCGTACTGGTATTCTTCCGTGGCCAATTATCATATGTTAAAAACCGGGATTGACTCCCAATTCCGGGGTGTTACCTTTTCCCATCAGGATTTAGACAATGCCCTGAAATTATTTAACCAGGCTGATTATGTATTTTTTGATACGGGTTATTTGGATAGTCTTGACCGGGACTTAAAGAATGGCAAAATCACCCAATCTGAATACGAAACCACCCGGTCATTAATTCGTGAATTCAATTATTCCAGGTATCATTTACTGCAAGAATATCCGAATCCCTATCCTCTGGAAGAAGGGCGTAAATTATTTTTGTACCAACGGGTCAAACCTTGAAATGATCATCTGCCCCAGGGTTCGTTACAATTGAAAAAATCATAGGTTCACAGGTTGCCCACAAATGCGACGTATTGATGTTATTGGTTGGGGATTTGCCCTGTTAGTAGCGGGGGGATTGTTGTACTTGATTTTGCAGGGCGTGGGTTTGGATAGTCTGAAGGCGGGATTGTGGACACAGGTGACTTTGACGGTGGGTTTGATCCTCTGGGTTTTGACCTATTCCCGGCGGGTGGTTCGCAAAGACATGACCTACCATCAGCAACGGGAGCAGTATGACCAAGCCTGGCTCGCCCGCCAGATTGAGCAACTTTCTCCTGAGGAATTGGAACGGTTGCAACGGGAAGCGGAACGAGCCAGCGGCGATTAGGCAGTGACCCGAGCGACAATCAACGTAATATCATCCCCAGCCGTACCCCGGGAACCGACAAAGGCTTTGACTTGCATAAACAAATACTCCAGAATATCCTGGGCGGTGGTGTGCAAAGCGCAGGCATCCTGCACCGCCTGGAGTAGCCCCGCCGTTTCAAAGCGGGCACCTTGAACATTGGCCGCATCCGTGAAACCATCCGTGTAGTACACCAAGACATCCCCGGCGGTCAGGGTAACGGCACCATTTTCGTACTGGCCTTGGGGTTCCAGACCAATGAGCATTCCCGGGGTATCCAACTCCACGATTTGTGCCGATTGCTGTTGCCAAAGGAGGGGTGGGTTGTGGGCAGCATTACAAAAGGTTAACCGGTGGGATTCGGGGTCATATTCGGAATAGAACAGGGTGACAAAGCGATGGGAATTGGTCAAATCCTCGTACATGACTTGGTTGAGATGCTTGAGAATTTCCGCTGGAGAATTGCCCCGCAGGACTTCCGAGCGCAACATCCCCCGGGTCATGGTCATAATCAATCCCGCTGGCACGCCTTTGCCCATCACATCCCCGATCACTACCGCCCAGCGTTGTCCCCCCGCCACCGGGATAAAATCGTAGTAATCCCCGCCCACCCATTGCGCCGTGAAGTACCGGGATTCCAACTGCAACCCCGGGATGTGGGGGCAGGTTTCCGGCAGTAGATGCTGTTGAATTTCCGAACCCAGTTGCAATTCCCGGTCTAACCGTTCCCGCTTCCGCAGTGCCAGACGGAGTTGCTCTTGTTCCATGGCCACCGCTGTTTGATCCGCCACCAGATTTAACAATTGCTTGCGGGCATCATTGGTCACCAGCCCAGGCCGGTCGCTGAAGACCACCAACCAACCCTGCTCTTGCCCTGCCACAATCACCGCTGTCCCCACGGCCTCCACCTGCAATATCTGGGGGAGTTCGGACTCCAGTTGCAGAAATAGCTGGTGGACTGTCCCCGCTGATAAGCGGTGCAGGTAATCCAACAAGCGAGGCCGCAGATGGGCATTCCACTCCTCCCGATGGGAATGGAACTGCGCCAGAGTCAAACGACATTCTATCTCGTGCCAGAGTAGCAACGCCGCTCCTTCCCCGTCACAAACCCGGGTAGCGATGACCGGAATTAACTGCAAAAACTGGTTGAGGTTATGCAGATTCCGCAGGGCTGAACCCAGATAGCTCAGCAATTCCTGCACCTTGCGGTACTCCCGCTGGGAGCGTGCCACCAGTTCTTTGAGGGTGAGAACCCCTTCCAAGGTTGGGGTCGAGGGCCGATTTACCATAGCCTGCGTGTCGCTTGCGACATTGCCCACTCTATCCTGCCGAAATGTAATGCGCTATTTTAACACTCGAACCCATGATGTCAAGTACCATGCCAGAATCCCCATCCGCCCCAGAATTTCGGATCGAACAGGATAGTTTAGGAGAGGTGTCGGTGCCCCACAACGCCTATTGGGGCAGTCAAACCAGCCGCTCAGTGCAGTATTTCGCCATTGGCACCGAACGGATGCCCCTGGCCGTGATCCACGCCCTGGGGTTGATCAAGCAGGCCAGTGCCCAGGTAAATCAGGAATTGGGCTGTTTAAGTCCAGAACTCAGCCACCCCATCCAACAGGCCGCCCAGGAAGTCGCCCAAGGGCGTTGGGATGACCAATTCCCCCTCAGCGTCTGGCAAACCGGCTCCGGCACCCAGACCAACATGAACGTGAATGAAGTGATCGCCAACCGCGCCAACCAATTGCTCGGCCAGCCCCTGGGGCGCAAAACCCCCGTCCATCCCAACGACCATGTGAATCTGGGGCAATCCTCCAACGATGTTTTTCCCACCGCCATGCACATCGCTACCGTCACCGGTTATCGCACCCAGCTAGAACCGGCTCTGGGCGAATTGTGCCAAACCCTAGCGGTTAAAGCCCAGCAATGGCAGGGGATTACCAAAATTGGTCGGACCCATCTCATGGATGCCGTACCGTTAAGCTTAGGGCAGGAATTTTCTGGGTACGTGGCCCATCTAGCCCACCACCAAACCCATTGTGCCGCCGGTTTGCCCCAACTTTACGAACTCGCCCTGGGGGGCACCGCCGTGGGCACCGGCCTCAATACCCATCCCCAATTTGGCCACCGAGTTGCCGAATTATTACAGCAATGGACGGGTATCCCCTGGGTCAAGGCGGGTAACCCCTACGCTGCCCTCGCCGGTCACGAAGCCCTCGTGCAATTCAGCGGTGGCTTAAATGCCCTGGCCGGTTCCCTGATCAAAATTGCCAACGACATCCGTTGGTTGGGTTCCGGCCCCCGGTGTGGTCTGGGCGAATTGCACCTGCCCGCCAACGAACCCGGCAGTTCGATCATGCCAGGGAAAGTCAACCCCACCCAATCGGAAGCCCTGATGATGCTCAGTATTCAAGTGATGAGCAACCATTTAGCCGTGAGTTTGGCCCATAGTCAAGGCAACTTAGAACTCAATGTGTGTAAACCGCTCATTATTTATAATGTGTGGCAATCGTTGCAATTGCTCAGCGATGGGTGTCGCAGTTTTGGTCGCTATTGTGTGCAGGGATTAGAGCCAAATCTGCCCCAAATCCAGACCCATCTGCAACAGTCCTTGATGCTGGCCACCGCCCTCAATCCCCACATCGGTTATGACCGAGCAGCCCAGGTTGCTCGTAAGGCCTATCAAGAACAGAAAACCCTGCGCCAAGCCGGTGTAGAATTGGGCTATTTTACCGCCCAGGAATTTGACCGGTGGGTACAACCAGAGCAGATGACCCAACCCCACCCCAATCGGGACAATTTCCAGGGATAATTAGACCACCCTTTGGAACCATTGACCATGAAACACACCCTTTCCGTCCTGGTTGAAGATGAAGCCGGGGTTTTGACCCGAATTGCCGGATTATTTGCCCGCCGCGGATTTAATATTGAGAGCCTTGCCGTTGGTCCGGCTGAGCAGGTGGGTATCTCTCGGATCACGATGGTTGTCCCTGGGGATGAACGGGAAATCGAACAGCTCACCAAACAACTCTATAAACTGATCCACGTCCTCAAGGTTCAAGACATCACCGATGTCCCTTGCGTGGAGCGGGAATTGATGTTGATCAAGGTGAATGGCACCCCCCTGACCCGCCGGGAAATCATTGAAATCGCCCAGGTATTTCGGGCAAGGGTGGTGGACTTGGCAGAAGATTCGCTCACCCTAGAGGTGACCGGTGACCCAGGGAAAATGGTGGCAATTGTGCAAATGTTGCAGAAATTCGGTATTCGAGAGATGGCGCGCACGGGTAAAATTGCCCTGGTACGGGAATCGGGAGTCAACACCGAATATCTGAAGACCTTAGTTAGTCGTGGGTCATAACGTGACCTGGGCATATTCCCCGGGGACAATTTTGGTGATTCTCCCCCCAAATTCTTTCCAAATTTTCTCCAAATTGACCAAAAAATCTTTTTTAACTCTAGGAGGATAAAACTGATTCTGCTATGCTAGAGGCTGATCAATTTCTAGGAATCAATATGACTGAAACCATTGCGGAATTACCCAAGGAGCCACTTACGGGAAAAGCCCTCCTAAAAAAGGTGGATGAATTGCGTCATCTCACCCGCCGGGAGAAAGCCAAACACTGTGGTTACTACCGGGTGAAAGGTGAGCGGATGCGGATTAACGTATCCGATTTTATGGATGCGGTTTTGCTGGCTAAAGGTGTGGCGATTGATAATGCCCGGGATGGTCGGGGTCGGGAACCCACCTACCGGGTGAGTGTGCATCGCAATGGCCAAATTGTGATCGGTGCTGCCTACACTCAAAAAATGGGTTTAAAGCCGGGGGATGAGTTTGAAATCAAGCCCGGTTATAAACATATCCACCTCACCCAAGTGGATCGCTCTTTGAATGGGGTCGTTCCCAGCGAAGACTAATAGACACCCGCCCTAGTTCTGGGCGTTTTTGACATCGCTCCTACACCTTTTTTGTGACCATAACCCTCACTTTGGGTGACCCGGCGGGCATTGGGTCGGAGTTGATCCTCCGGGCTTGTCAAACCTATTCCCCCCGTTGGCCGGTACGGGTCGTTGGTTCTTGGTCGGTACTCGTGGATACCTACGAGCGTCTGCGGGGGTGGGGGCAGCAGGTGGCCGACCCAGCGGAGCTTGACCTGGTGGATGTGCCCGCCCCGGAACCTATCGAACCGGGGCGACCCTCTGCACTCACGGGCGCATTGAGTGTGCAGTATTTGCAAACGGCGCTGGCTTTGGGGTGTGAAGCGTTGGTCACTGCCCCCATTGCCAAAGCCTTCTGGCAGCAGGCGGGGTATCGCTACCCTGGACAAACAGAATTTTTGGCACAGGTGACGGGCGCAACCCCCACTGCTATGGCCTTTTTTGCCCGTTCTCCGCACACGGGTTGGGTTCTGCGTACCCTGCTGGCTACCACCCACATCCCTCTGGCGCAGGTGCCGTCTCAGATCACCGCCGCCCTACTGACCGCAAAATTGACCCTACTGGTGCAAAGTCTGCATCGGGATTTTGGCCTGGAACGTCCCCGGATTGTCCTGGCGGGCTTAAACCCCCACAGCGGTGAACAGGGGCATTTGGGGACGGAAGAGCAGGATATTTTAGAACCTTGGCTGCACCAGATGCGGGAGCAATTTCCTGGCATCGAACTCCTTGGCCCTGTCCCCCCCGATACCCTCTGGGTGGCTCCGGCGCGGGCCTGGTGGCGGCAACACACCCCCTCCCCCTGGGATGCCTGCATTGCCCTTTATCACGACCAGGGATTGATTCCGGTGAAAGCTTTGGCCTTTGACCAGGCGGTGAATACCACCTTGGGATTACCTTTTATCCGCACGTCCCCGGATCACGGTACGGCGTTTGATATTGCTGGACAGGGCAAAGCCAATCCCGCCAGCTTCATCAGCGCTTGGCAATGGGCTGAATGGCTGTGGGAGCAACGGCTGGAAACTTAAACCTCCACAGGGGTTCCTGGTTGGCGCACCAGATTAGCCAATTCCTGCAACTGGGCAATGGCTTCCGCCCCTTCCAGTTTCATCAACTCCCGGTCATCGCGCATTTCCGTCCAGGTGATACCGTAGTCGGACACCAAAAACCGAATCAAGTGCCCTTCCCCCAAACTGACCATAAAGGAAGCACTATTCATGGCTGGGCCACAGGTATAACAGGAGGCCAACCGCCCCTGCCGTTCCAAAACGGTTGCTAGGGCTTGGAGATTCATCACCAAGTCCCGGACAAATTCCCGATGCTGACTGGCTAGGCGAATAAACACAATAATTACCCTGGGTTGAGCTTTTTTAATCTTAACTTAAAGTTTGCGAAATGACGACCAGATAACCGCTGACTCCGGTGTTACCGATACTTCCTTAGATTTATGAGTGCGAAATAATCTAGGCTTTTGTACTGGTTCTATATTGCCATCACTGAAAAAAGCCCCTGGATTAGGCTTGGGTACCCTTCAGGATCATGCCCGGTAAAAATTGCCCCAAATAACGCTCTACCCCTTTAGGATCGGTGCAGAGTTGGGCGGCAATCTGCGTTGCCTGTGCGCCGGGATAAACATCTTCCTGGCCTTGGTTCACCGCTTCGAGGGCACAACGTACCACCTCGGTTGGTTCCACCTTGGGGTCAGGCCAGTCCTTCGCCAATTCGGTGTTTACTGTCCCAGGCATCACCGCTACCACCAACGTGCCCTGAGCCGCCAGTTCCGCCCGCACCCCCTGGGTTAGGGAGAGAGCCGCCGCCTTGGATGCGCTGTAGGAGCCGCTGAAGGGTAGATTGACCTTGCCCAGCAAAGACAACATATTCACCATGGCACCTCCGGCTAAAACCGGCGCAAACCCCCGACACATGGACAACAATCCAAAATAATTTAGCTCCATTTCCTGGCGGGCGGCATCCTCATCCGGGGCACTGATAAACCCTTGATTGAGCGAAGTTCCCGCATTATTAACTAGGAGTTTAACATCGCTACATTGAGCCGCCGCCGCTTGGATGGCTGCCGGTTTAACGATGTCTAATTCAATCGGGCACACTCGTTCGGGGTCGAGGGCAACGACGGGCGTGAGTTTATGAATACTGCGAGCCGCAGCATAGACCTTGCTCGCACCCAAGGCCAATAATTGCTCTACAAAAATGGTGCCAATGCCCCCATTTGCACCGGTGACAAAAGCCACGGTATCTTGAATCTGCATGGTTTTTCTGGACTAGGTGATTTACGTTTCACTGTACTGGCAAAATAATCATAAATCAAATTGATTGTAAAAATAAAAACTATTGATAAAAACAATAAATTCAATCTGGAGGCAAAATAAACCCATGGAATTAGCCAATGTTGACCTAAATTTGTTGGTGGCGTTTAGAGTTTTGTACCACGAGCGAAGTGTCACTAGGGCGGCGAAACGATTGCATCTGGGGCAACCCTCCATGAGTGCCGCCCTAGGGCGTTTACGTTCTCTCTGGGCAGATGAGTTGTTTGTACGAGTCGGGCGGGAGATGCAGCCGACCAGTAAGGCTGCGGCTATTGCACCGCATATCTTTCAGGCACTCGATATGATTCACCACACCTTGGTCAATCAACAAGTCTTTGTTCCCGAAAAGTCCCAAAAGATTCTGACTCTGGGGGCTTCCGACTACCTGGCGAGTTTGATTTTACCCAAATTGTTAAGGATTTTGGCGGAGCAAGCTCCCTTGATTGACCTGCGTCTAGTCACTCTGGAAAAGGAATCTTGGGCTGAGAGATTGCAAGGGGGGGAGATGGATGTGGCTCTGGGAACGTTTGCCGAGGTGCCGAGCCATATTATGACCTGCGACCTGTTGACGGAAGGATGGGTGGGTCTGTGTCGTCGGGGGCATCCGGCTTGCGACCAGGGGGTTATCAGCCTTGGGCAATATCTTCATTATCCCCACGCCCTTTTTACCTTGCGCCGGGATGCGGTAGGCATCATTGACCAAGTTTTAGCGTTACAGGGGTGCCAACGGCGGATCGCCCTGACGGTACCCTATTGGTTTGCTTTGCCGCCGGTGATTGCCGAGTCTGACCTGTTGACGGCGGTTCCCACCTGTTTACAGACTTTGGTTTCAGATCGGTTATGTAGTTTCCCGATTCCCCTAGATTTACCGTGTTGGTGTGTCTCTATGGCTTGGAGTAAGCGGCTGGACAGCGACCCCGCAAACCGGTGGTTGCGGCAAATCATTGCCGAAATGAGCAGTGAAATTCGCTCCGGGATGCTCAGTGGTCATGGATGAATCATGCTATCGGGCATCACTGCGCCGGTGAGAATCGCTCCCGCCAATGGAATGGCGGTACGGTTGCCGGTTTTGGTGGGGTTAATAATGTTCCCCAAAATGGGAGTAATGTGCCCCCGTCCCAAGAGCCTCCTCGCCTCAACCTGCGGGACACTACCATCCCTATTCATCAGGCCCTAATAACTGGTGGTCACGGCGACGGGTTGGCGTACCTTTTGGGAATAGAAAGAAGCCGATTCTTGACCTTGACTGCATTCTCGGGCAAATTTTATCAGGTGATGGCTGACCAAAGCGGTGCTGATAATATACTCAATCTGTCCCTTTTTCAGAGCCGGTTTGGCAAACTGCCAAAACGTCTCCCGATAGTCGCTCAATAAACCCACTTTAAGCAGAATATTCCCCATCAAGCCTAATCCCTTGAGGATATTCGCCCAGGAGGTACGGGCGGGGCTATTGGGCACTTGAATCCGATGGGGATAGGTATGTTCTAAATTGTAGGCAAACCGCTCGTAAATAAATTCCGGCGTATAGGCTTGGGTGATACATTTGCGCCACATCGCCACCACCTGTTCGTGGGGTAAAAGGAAATTCACATTCGATTCTCGATTGTCATCAAAGACCAACCGCCCTTCTTTTTCTAACCGCTCCCACAGGGGGGTTTTGGGTAGGGCGTAGAGCAGGTTAATCGTCAACATCGGAATTTGGGACAAACGGATAAATTCTAAAATCCGTTCGCCCGTCATCGGCGTATCCGTATCTAAACCGAGGATAATTCCCGATACCACTTCCAGCCCGTAACTATTGAGAATTTTCACCCCCTGGAGGATGGGTAAACTCAAATTGTGGTCTTTGGAAATCGAATGCAAAGCCTCTGGTTCGGGAGTTTCAATACCACAAAATACGGTGCAGAAATACGCCTCCCGCATCATGGCTAAAATCTTGGGGCTTTGGGCGAGATTCAAGGTGGCTTCACAGGCAAATTGCACCGGATACCCCCGCTCTTTTTGCCAGTTAATTAAATGGGGTAATAGGTCTGTCACGGCTTTGCGATTACCGACAAAGTTATCATCCACAAAATAAATAGCTCCCGGATTGCCCGCCGCCAAAATGGTATCTAATTCCTCAATAATTTGCTGGGGAGTTTTCAAGCGGGGATTGTTCCCATACAAGGCCGGAATATCACAAAATTCACAGTGGTAGGGACAACCGCTGGAAAATTGCACGCTGCCAATAAAATACTGACTCAAAGGCAGTTTTTCATAAGCAGGAATGGGAAACTCACTCAGGGGCACCCGTTCTTGGGTTTGAAAAATAATTTGTTTTTCCGGTCGTGCCGTGTGGGTATCCAGGTGGGCGATCATGGCATCGGTGGCATCCCCCAGTTCCCCCAGATGCAAAATATCCACCTGCGGGTAATACTCCGGGCACCCGGAAACCGACGGCCCACCCAGAACCGTAATTTTCCCGTGCTGATGAGCTTTGCGGTTGATGGCTAAAATTTGGGGTTTTTGAATGTGCATACCGCTGATGATCACCGCATCCGCCCAGCGATAATCCCACCAGCGAGCGGGTCGGATATTCTCATCAATCAGGCGCACCTCCCAGGACTCGGGCATATAGGCGGACACCACCAGCAGACCCTGGGGGGGCATAAACCCCTTCACTCCCGGCATCAAGCCGTAGGCGTGGTGAAAGGTGCCAAAGGAGGGGCTGTAGCGGGGAAACACGCACAGGATGCGCCGCCGATGCTGGGGCTGGTAGGGGGTACGACGGGATGGTGTGGGTGCTTCGGTCATGGGAAACCCTGCGTTACGTGCCCCCCTAGTGTAATGGGGTTTTTGGGTTGGTGACAAGGTGTTTCCCCCATTCTTAAGGGATTTTTAGTCTGTGGTACAGATAGTTTTTGTTTGTACAAAATCAGTTTTTACCCAAACCGTTGGACGGCAAACTAACCCACTGTTGGCGGGTCAGGGTCTGGCTCGGTCAAGCCCAGGAATTTCCGGGGTTAAATACCGGCTAAACCCATCGGGATAGAGGGTTAATTCCCCCTGCAATAATTGCTCCACCGCTACCCAGCGGGCTAATTTTTGCCGTTCCCCTTCTTGAAATTCTAGGGACTCGATTTGGTAAAATTTGGGGTCAACAAAATCACAGCGGTAGAGTTGGATAATTTCATGCCCCGGCTTGCCGTTGAAGGTAAAAATATTCTCCAAACAGCCTAGGTAAGCAATGTCCCGCAGTTCGGCCTGGAGTTCTTCCTGAAATTCCCGCTCCAGAGCGACGGCACTGGGTTCCCCGAAATCTACGCCTCCCCCCAACGCCCGGTAAAAGGTGAGTTGGCGTGCCGGGTCATAGCCTTCGGACAAAAACACCCGGTTGTCCCGCTGAATCAACCCCAGGGCTAAGACCCGAATCCGCTCACTCCAGCCCATACTAGCTGCGAAATTTCCGAAACGCTAGGGTGGCATTGTGACCGCCAAACCCAAAGGAATTGGACAGTGCCACGTCCACCAGGAGGGCACGGGCGTGGTGGGGGACATAATCCAGGTCGCACTCCGGGTCGGGGTGGTCGAGGTTGATGGTGGGGGGCACTTGGTCATGATAGGCCGCCAATACCGTCGCCACCGCTTCAATCCCCCCGGAACCCCCCAACAAGTGACCGGTCATGGATTTGGTGGAACTGACGGCAATCCGGTAGGCGTGATCCCCCAGGGCTTTTTTGATGGCTTTGGTTTCCGTGACATCGTTGGCGGGGGTGCTGGTGCCGTGGGCGTTGATATAACTCACCTGGTCGGGGCTGAGATGACCATCCTTGAGTGCGTGTTCCATGGCTCGGATGGCACCCTCCCCGTCCGGCGTGGGGGCGGTGATGTGGTAAGCATCACAGGTGGAGCCGTACCCGACCAACTCTGCGTAAATCCGGGCACCCCGCCGCTGGGCATGGCTGAGGGCTTCCAAAATCAGCACCCCCGCCCCCTCCCCCAGCACAAACCCGTCCCGCCCCTGGTCAAACGGGCGTGAGGCTAGGGTTGGCTCGTCATTCCGCAACGAAATGGCCTTACAGGCCGCAAAAGCCGCCATGCCCAGGGGGGTTACCGCCCCCTCCGTACCCCCACAGATCATCGCCTGCACATACCCCTGCTGGATCAGGCGCAGGGCATCCCCAATGGCATTAGAACCGGCGGCACAGGCGGTGACGGGGCAGGAATTCGGACCCTTAGCTCCCGTGTGGATGGCGGTCAACCCGGCGGCCATATTACAGATCATCATCGGCACGGTAAACGGGCTACAGCGACCAGGGCCTTTGGTCAATAACACCTGCTCCTGCTCCTCCATGATCCGCAAGCCCCCAATGCCCGTGCCCAGCATCACCCCCACCTGGGAGGCATTCGCCGCCGTGATGGTCAGCCCCGCATCCTGCACCGCTTGCAGACTGGCACACACCCCAAACTGGGCAAAGCGATCCATCCGCTTGGCATCCCGCCGTTCCAGGTAGGCACAGGGGTCAAAGTCCTTCACCTCCCCGGCGATCCGACAGTCATGGTGGGATGGGTCAAACAAGGTCACCGCACCAATGCCACTGCGACCCGCCAACAACCCCGCCCAATAGTCCGCCACGTTATTCCCTAGGGGCGTAATCGCCCCCAGCCCCGTGACTACCACCCGTTCCCGACTTGTCATTGACCTAGGCCGCTACCTTTTGCTGGGCAATGTAATCCACCGCCTGCTGTACCGTCGTGATCTGCTCGGCGGCACTGTCGGGAATTTCAATATCAAACGATTCTTCCAATTTCATCACCAAATCCACCGTGGCCAGGGAATCCGCCCCCAAGTCATTGGCAAAATTGGCCTCTGGGGTCACCTTTTCTAATTCCACATCCAGCGTATCCGCCACAATTTTTTGCACTTCCGTCAGGATTTCCTGTTTGTCCATGCCACAACTCCATTGGGTATCCTTAGCATCTTATCGAAATTGTGTCCCCCTGCTCCATCGCTCGCCGCAAAACCGCCCCCACCTGCCGCCCCAAACTGTCCCTGACCTCCCGCTGGTCAATTTGCGGGCAATATTGCGCCAAATTCCCCACCCCATACCCCCGGATTCCACAGGGCACAATCCGCTCAAAAGCGGTTAAATCCGTACAGACATTCACCGCAAATCCGTGCATCGTCACCCCCCGCCGTACCTTGATGCCGATGGCCGCCACCTTGACATCCCCCACCCACACCCCGGGGTAGCCCGCTTTTCGTACTCCAGCAATGTCATATTCGTGGAGTACATTAATAATTATTTGTTCCAGACAACGTAAATACTTGTGTACATCTAGCCCATAATGTTTTAGGCGCAAAATTGGATACCCAACCACCTGTCCCGGTCCGTGATAGGTCACTTCGCCCCCCCGCTCGGTGCGATAGACCGGCATCCCGATACTGCCGATGGGAAAACGCAAAAAATCCAAGGATGCCCCCTGCCCTAGGGTATAAACCGGCTCATGTTCGACCAGTGCCAGCACATCCGGCAATTCCGGGCAATCCAGCCGTTTTTGCACCTGTTCCTGCTGCCATACCCAAGCCTGCGGGTAGGCCATCCGTCCAAGATGCATCACACGGATCAGTTCCATACTGCTAACAAAGCGCATCAGGTTCTAGGGTAAAGCATCCCCAAGGAGGCGTTTTTGTTCCGGCTTGACCCTAGGCAAGCGATACGATCTACCCCTATACTAAAAGGTGACTATTGCATATTAATTTCATTATGCAAATTTTAACCGGTGCGTTTGTCGGATTTTGGCCTTCGGGCAAAGGCAAACTCAAGTTCATCCGCATTCAGGATGGTCAGCAGGAGCATCAGGTGAAACTGCCCAAGTACATGCGGGCAGGGCTTATGCGGGAATTAGTGGTAGGCATGGGGGTAAAAGTGGCGGTGCGCTGGCATGACCAGGGTTGGCAAGCGACGGATATTGTTTTGTTCCCCGGTACGGAGTCCGCCGTTTGTCCGCCCACCCTCAGCCAAAGTATGGCCAGTACCCAGGCCGCCTGTCGGGTCGAGGTCTGCCAAAAGGGCAGTTGTCGCAAGCAGGGGGGAGGGCAGTTGTTGCAAGAACTCGGCCAAATCGTGCGGGAGCGGGGCTGGGAAGAATGGGTTTTTGTCGAAGCGAGTGGTTGCCAAAAAGCCTGTAAATGCGCCCCTAACGTGCGAATCAATGGTCAGATGTACCACCAAGTCCAGGCGCATACCCTCATCCCGCAATTGGCCGCCCAGATACAGCGAGCAACCAGCCAACACCTGGGTTGTGGTGACCCATAAGGTCTAGGGAACTTTTCTCAGTAGTTGAAAATAAATATTCACAGGGCACGCTCCCCGGCGAGTGGTTCCTTTGAGGCCAAAATCCTGGGAGCCGTTGCCTACAAGTCCCCGGCCAACCTAGGCCTGCCGCACATCCCGCAGGGCATTTTGGGTGACTTGGGCGAGGGTGCGTTCGTTGGCTCGGGGTAAATGGTAATAATTACCCCCCGCCTTTTGGGCCAATTCCTTCGCAAACCCCGTGGAAACAAACTTATTTTCCGTATCAATCACCAGCAGGCGAAAATCCACCAAGCGAATTTTACCCGCAATATCCAACAATTCGGTTTTAATATCCACCTCCGGGTTGGGAGGTTGCCCCAGCGAGCGAGCCAGGGGGACATTCCCCCGACCATCGGTAATGGCAACGACGATCACCTGCCCCACCTCCCCCCCTTGGCGGGCATTCATCCCCACCCGCACCGCCTGGGTTAACCCGTGGGCTAGGGGCGAACCACCCCCGCAGGGCAGTTGATCCAGACGGCGACGGGCGGCCTCAATCGAACGGGTGGGCGGCAGGAGCACCTCCGCCTGTTCCCCCCGAAACGGAATCAAGGCCACCATGTCCCGATTCTGATACGCCTCCGTCAGCAGCCGCAGCACCGCCCCCTTGGCCGCCTGCATCCGATTCAAGGCCATGGAACCGGAGGCATCCACCACAAACACAATCAATGCCCCGGCTCTGCGTACCAAACGTTTCGCCCGCACATCGTCCCCGGTGACCACTACCTTTTTCCCCGGTTGGGCTTGGCGGCGTTTTTTCTGGTGGGGAGCCGCCGCCCGCAGGGTCGCATCCACCGCAATGCGGGGCTGATTGCCCTGGGGTAACATCGGTTTCACATACCGCCCCCGTTGTTGGGAAAGGCTTTGATTGCGGGTACCGGCACGGGTGCGGGGCTGGCACTTTTGGGCGAAATACATGAGTTCGGGGTCAAGAATCACGCCCTCCGGGTCAAAGACAAATTCCTCCGGGAGACTGTTGTTTTCCTCAGTTTCTTGGTTTTGTTCAGAGTCTTGAGGTTCCTGTTCCGGGGGAGCTTCTGATGGGGAATTATCTGGCGGGGGGGGCGGCGGTTGCTCCATTGGCGGTACGGTCGTCGCCCGCGGGATAATGACCAATTCCACCCCCACCCGCAAATCCTCGGCAATGACCTGATTGCGTCCCCAAAAAGCCGCATGGGCTTGGGCAACCCGCGTGGCAAACAATTCCCCCCGATGGCCTTGCACGCCCGCCCGCAGGCACTCCTCCACCAAATACTGCACCTGTTCGGCGGTGATCCTGACCGTTGGCAACCATTCCCGCGCCAAGAGGAGTTGGGTGCGTAACCCCGCCATATCCTCCGCCTGTTCCGCCCAAATTGCCTGGGGTTGATCCCCGTAACGCACCGCCTGGGACACCGCCTCAACCCGTGCCGTTAACTCGGCCAAGGGCACCGCCGCCAGTTGCATGGCAAACCGGTCTTGCAAATGGCTCCGAACCGCCCCCTCCTCCGGGTTGTAGGTGGCAATCAACAGGGGACGACAGGGATGCGCCACACTCACCCCCTCCCGCTCCACCCGGTTGACCCCCTCGCTCAAAACCGTTAACAAGATATTGACGATATTGTCATCTAATAAATTCAATTCATCCACATACAAAACCCCCCGGTGCGCCTGCGCCAATAGGCCGGGTTGAAACACCGCCTCCCCCTGTTGCAAAGAGGCTGCCACATCCACCGCCCCCACCAAGCGGTCTTCCGTCACCCCCAGGGGAATTTGCACAAACGGCGGCGGCACCACCTGGGTTACCACGGTCGTCGGGTGCAGCCACCATTCCTCCGGGTGTTGGGGGTCATCCTGGTAAGGGGAACCCTGAACCACTTCAATCGGCGGCAACAGAGCATGAATCCCCCGTGCCAGCACCGATTTGGCCGTGCCCTTCGCCCCCGCCAGAAGTACGCCCCCAATGCCCATATCCACCCCCGCCAAGAGCAGTGCCAGCTTTAATCGCTCCTGCCCCACCACCGCCGTCAGGGGAAAGGTCAATCGTTCACCACCCGTTGATACGCCTGCCAGTAGATTTGCCATTGCTCCAACGACACCGTGTCCTGCTGAAAGCAAATCCGTTCATGCCCCCGCCAGAGCAGATCATAGCTTTCCTGGGGGGCAAGGTGCTGGGTCAGACGGCGATATTCCCCATCCGTGCGGCTGGCTAAAGGGCGAATCCCCTGCCGCATTTGCAAATACTCTAGTAAACTAAAATATAAACAACGTACTGCTTCCGTATGGTTGCCTTCCCCGTGCCACCGCTGGGCTTGTTCCAGCCAAGATTCCTGGGGGATGACCGCTTCTACCGGGCGGACAGACCGCTGCCATCGCCATTGCCCCCAGCGCGGGTTCTGCCACCACCGGGTCAAGCGCAATCCCAGGAACACCGCAATACCCAACAACCCCAGCCAAAGTAAAAGTTGAATATACAATGGCGGTACGTCAATGCCATCCAAACTAGGTAGATTAGGATCAAGTCTAGCGACGGTAAACTCCCACCATTCCTGAAGGCGTTGTTGCACCAGGCGAGTTTGCCAATCAAAGTTGGATTGTTCGTAGGTAGTATTCGCCATGGTGCCAAGTGATGTCATATTGACTATACTAGAGTACCAATGCGGGCATAGTTTAGTGGTAAAACTACAGTCTTCCAAACTGTTGATAGGAGTTCGATTCTCCTTGCCCGCTTCCCCAATAACCAAGCCGAATACGCCGATTCTACGGGCATTACAGGATTTGCCCCATTAGTACACAAAAGGTAGGGATTAGTACCAAATCCTAGTAAAAGTAAGGTAATTTGGTCTAAGATTGGCCTATGGATTTAGGGGTTAGACCAGATGAAGGCCAAAGCCGGGACGGTGCAGGTGGTCAACAATAACGGGCGGATCGCCCTGCGTTGGACTTATTTAGGCCAACGGTACAAGCTATCGGTTGGCCTAGCCTTTAGTCCAAGCAACTTAAAGGCGGTGGCGGGTAAAATTGCCCAAATTGAAAAGGATATTGCCTACGGGGAACTGGATACTACGCTGGCAAAATACAAGCCCCAAGCGGCTCCCCCTACTGCTACACCCAAGGTGCCTGACCTGTTGGATTTATGGCGGAAGTACCGGGATTACCGCCGGGGTCAGATTGCCATCAGTACCGACCTGAAGATTTACGGTAGGGCGGAACAGATTATCGCAAGGATGCCGGTGCGGGGCATTGATCAGGCAGTGGCTATCAGGGATTGGGTGACGGCCAATAATCCCCCCAATGCCGCTAAGCGGTTGCTGACCCTGATTGGTGCCTGTTGCCGTTGGGCGGTGGAATCCCGGTTACTGGAGAATAACCCGTTTGCAGGCATGGCCGCTAGTGTCACCATCCCCAAGGGTGAAAAATCGGGGGATGAAATAGACCCATTCTCCCCAGAAGAACGGGCGGCCATCATTGCCGGGTTTGAACAGTCGCAGTATTACCGGCACTATGCGCCCCTGGTGCAGTTCCTATTTTTGACCGGGTGCAGGCCGGGGGAAGCGTTGGGCTTGGAGTGGGGGCATATAAATGATGGCTTTATCCACTTTCAGCAGGCTAGTGTGATCGCAAGTGCGAACACGATTAAGCAGGGATTGAAAACCCAAAGTAGCCGCAAGTTCCCCATTAACCGGCAATTGGGGGAACTGTTAGATAGCACCCCCAGAACTAACCGGCTGGTGTTCCCCAGTCCGACCGGGCGGGTGGTCACTTGGGGAAACTTCAGGAATAAAGCATGGGTAACGATTTTACAGGATGCAGGGGTCAGATTCCGCAAGCCCTATAATTGTCGCCATACGTTTATTACATCTGCACTACAGGCGGGTTTATCGGTGCAGGATGTAGGCCGTTTGGCGGGTAATTCTCCCCAGATAATTTACGCCCATTACGCCGGGGCAAGCCGGGAATTGGTGGTACCGGAACTGTGAACCCCAAGTGGCGGCGCAAATTAAGGGAACTGGTGGGGGCGGAACTCGCTAAATTCATCCCGATATGGGTCAAACTGGAACCACCTGATATACCCCAAGATTTTTTAATTGAATTGGAGTTTTACGAGTGGTGGAGGGAGGTCAAAGAATTTGCCCAACGGGGAGAAATTCACCCCACCCTTTACAGCGACCCAAAGCTACTCCCTGGCGGGGGGGTGGATATGGCCGGGGCGGGACTGCCCCGCAAGTTGTCCCGGTGCTACCAGCTGGGTGCTGACTATATGATTGACCACCTAAAACCCACTTGGCCTACATTTTTACTATTTGGCGGCGTGGTACAGGTCACGCTGGGAGATAGCGTGGTTTTTAAACCCATCCCCTGCGGATTCAGCCTGATTACCCCCATTAAGAAGGAAAAATATAGCCCTGGCGACCGACCATACCAGATGATTGACCAAAATCCAAAAGTTTTCACCGATAGCCTGAATTTTTGGTGGGGGCATTACCAGGTTTACTTGAAACTTACTCCCACAGAACGGCGTTTTTTAATCGCACTTGGAAGCACCGCCCGATGGGAACCGAAACGACTTTTGCCCGGAGTTGACCCAAAAAACCACGGGCGGCACCTGACCAGAATGGAAGCTCTAGGGTTAATCGCAGTTGACCGTCGGAGTAACGGCACGATTTTTGGCATCCACCTGACCCCAAAATCCCCCCCGGTTAGGCGTATTTGTAAAGTTTTGTTAAGCTGATAGATTTTGTTATTACAGATTATTTGATGGGGTAAACACGGGGGATAATTTGTAATTACAGATTATTTGATGGGGTATATGCCGGTTCAATCGGTCAATACTCCCTATTTTTGATGGGGTAAACCCTGTTGTAACACCCTGAAACCCCTTGCTACGGTTGGCTTGTACCCATTTCACAGGGGGCAGGTCATGGTTATTTTTGAAGCGCAAAAGGTAGCGGCTGAAAAGTTGGGGGTTCACTGGTCATGGTTGCGTGACCGGCGGCGTGAAGGGGCATTCATTTATTGACAGCAAGGGATTGAATGGGGGGAGTGGACGTAATGACAGTAGCATTACCCATGATTGCGAAGTTTCGCAAGGGTATATTCCCAGGGTGGGGGACAGTGTTAGGTACATTGGGTCGAATGGAAGTTTAAGGGTGCAGTGCGGCCATTCCCGCCGGGACGGGTTGCAGGTGGTGGAGGTGGATAAAATCGCACAGACCGCTTGCTTCAAAGCTCCCAAGTGGTTGGCGAGTTACAGCGTCCCTTGGGATGCCCTGAAGCCCGATAGAAACACCCGCCAGCCACCCGCCAGGGCTTTTGTAGATGAAGTAGCGTTAAATGGCTCCGATGACCCCTAGCCCCCATTGGGTCAAGTATTTTTGCGTCAGGGGTGACTGTACCCGGCGGGGAACTTGCGCCCGGTCTAGGGGCAAATTTGACCCCCTGCGCCATATCGAATACCACCCGCCAAAGTTCGGGGGCGATTGCTTGTCCTTTGTCCCACGCCGGGGGGATGGGGGTGGGCAATGATTGATGAAATTATCCAACTGCTGAAGCAACTCCCAACCGGGTCACAAGCTAAGGTTAGGAGCTTTGCCCAAGCTGAACTAAACCGCTTGCAGGAGAAAGCCCGTAAGCGCAACCAATCACGCTCCAAGCGCATGACCGACCCTGACCCCCCGATGTACCGCCTATAAGTTTTTTTAACCAAATCTTAACCCTAAACCGGGGTCATTCTGTCAGTACGGATAATGCCCGTAATAGCTTCCCCGCCTAGACTTCAGGGGGAAAATACCCGCACAATATCCCCAAAAAGTAAGGTTAAGGGAAGGTTATGGATGCTCCAGGTAGGTTTTAAGTCTGTTCAATGCGGAACGCATGGTGGACTGGGTTTTAGCGGTCAGGGCATGATTCACCACCTCCAAAAGTTCCACCCGCTCCGCATTCCCCGCCGGGGAGACTGGTGGAGGTGCTATAGGCGGGGTGGATGGAGATTGCCCCAATAGTTCCGACCGGGCGGCTTCACAGATGACCCGGCGCAACCACACGGAACGGTTATCCAATCCCCTTATAACGGTATCTATTTCTAGCGGTAACGCAACCGCTACGGGTTCCCCTAGTTTGACCCCGGTGGGAACGTCCGGTGCCGGTGGGAACACATGGGCGAGAAATTCGGGCGTTTTGACCGGGTTGGGATTGCCCCCCGGCGTACCTTTCTTTTTGGGCATTTTCCACCTAAAACGGGAACTATAAGTAATACTTTAACATTTCCCGTTATAAATGCAAAAGTCTTATGAATTATCCCCTAAAATAAGTTGATATTTCCAGTTATAACTGGTATTATAAGGATATGGAAGGTTAAAGGGAATAGGGCAGACGGGCAAGCCCAAAACCGTTCCAGAGGGAGCATAGGTGCCCAACGGGTAAAGCAAGCCTTCCATCCCAAAAGAATGCCCCCACGGGTTAGGCGGGGGCAAAGTTACTTTACTTAGGAGCATTTTTCCATGTCTAAGTTGAAAGCACAATTACGTCCTATCAGTCGCACGATGTCCTGGGTACGGTGGAGTAGTCGAGTCGGTTCCATTGAAGATGCCGCGCGGCGCAAGTCCATTGCCTACATCGGTTTTCCCGATAAGCTGGCGGCCACCAAATTCTATGACCATGTGGTGAAACGCCGCCCCGAGTGGAAGTGGAAAGCCTATCCCAAAGTGGAAGGCCAAGACAACGATGGGCAAGGGATGACCAAGCCCCGCCGCTCGGAACGATTGACGGAACACCCTTACGAAATTAAATGGCACTACCCGCCCCTGGAGTTTATCGAAGGGCTGATCCGGTGGGATAACGGTGACGATGTTACTGGTCACCGCTTGGTGGAACAAGCCTACGCCACTAAATAATGCACACCGCCCCCGGTTCACCGCCGGGGGTTTCTTATTCACCTTTGGAGATTTAATCATGGATGAATTTAACGATTTGCATCCAAGCGAGTATGACCCGTATTGGGGTTACAGCCGTGAAGATTACGAAGCGTGGTTAGCAGAACGACAAGCTGACTTTCTTGACCAACAGAAGGAAGCAAACCTGGTCAGTTGGGGTGCTGAATTCTTGGATGAAGTTGACCACGATTGGTAAGTACAATCCCCCCGCCCGTCCCTTGATTGGCGGGGATTGTCCACAATGTTCAGACAACCGCATTCATTCACACTTGGAGGTTAAAACCATGACTTACACCCCCGTTAAAACCGCCCCTAATGCCCCCACTGCACCGGGACAATGGAATCTATCCCAAATAGTTGAATCGTTGTCTAAACCGCTTCCTAGTAGCCTGTTAGAAACCAAGAAACTGGGGGGACGTGCTATCAGCTTTATCCCCTGGCATAAAGCCTGTTTGGTGTTGGATAAATACGCCCCCGGCTGGCAATGGGAAATAGTCAGTATCCACACCACCGCCGCCGATCTATTCCTGGTGGGGCGGCTGACGATTATTGCCAGTGACGGTATCTTTCACCGGGACGCAACGGGCACCAATTCATTAAGTGAAACCGCTTATGGTGACGCTTCCAGTAATGCGGAATCTATGGCCTTCCGCCGTGCCGCCTCTAAATTTGGGCTGGCATTGTATTTGTACGATAAGTGATTCAACTTGTAAGGATTGCTTACACGTTG
Source organism: uncultured Synechococcus sp. (assembly GCA_964481635.1). Taxonomy (GTDB): domain Bacteria; phylum Cyanobacteriota; class Cyanobacteriia; order Gloeomargaritales; family Gloeomargaritaceae; genus Gloeomargarita. Next base: position 2,164 of record CAYZTU010000016.1, on the reverse strand, counting down.
CCGTCCTGGGCATGACGTTAAACCGCCCCAATTCCTTGTATACACCCATTTAGGAGCCTAGAACCATGTCTGAAAATGTGATTGTTTTGCGGGGGTTTGAACCCGCCAAATTTGCCCAAGATGTCTTACTGGTGGCGGGGGAAGCTACCAGTCTGACTAAGCGAACCGACTTGGGGCGATCGGTAGCCGCATTATTGGAAGTGGCCGCACTTTGCCTGAACCAGGATGGGGTGGAACCCTACCCCGATTTGGATGTGGAGGCGAAGCTGAAGGCGGCGGGGTTCTCTTGGAACTCCGTTAGGAGCCACCTGGGAACCATTATCAATGCCGCACGGTATGCAGATAATGCGGACGTTGACCAGGGGATTACCGGGTTCCTTGCCGGTTGGAATGCCCTAACGGGTGACGATTTGGCATTGTGCGACCCGCTACCGATGGACTAACCCTATGCCCCCCCTGCGCCCGTGGTGCGGGTGGGGGATACACTTGGAATATCAATAGGAGTACCCACCATGCAGGAATTGCAACCCCAAGACTTTCAGAACCAGGTGTTGACCGAACTGCGGAGCATCAATACCCGGTTGTCCACCCTGGAAACTAAGGTGGATAAGTTGGAAGTCAAGGTGGATAAGCTAGAAGTTGAACTGAACGCCTATCAGAAGGGCTTGGATGGGATGGTACGCATGGCGACCACCATCATCATCACCACCGGCACCGTGATTGTTTTGGGGAACCTGGTGCCCTCCATCCTGAACTTTGTTACCCAGACCGCCCAACTATCCGCCCGGTAACACAACCGGCTTTTATACCCCATTGGCCTAAAATTGGCCTAGTACCCCTAAGCCCCTATCCACGCGGGTAAGTTTACAGTCTTCCAACTATTGATAGGAGTTCGATTCTCCTTGCCCGCTTCCCCAATAACCAAGCCGAATACAGCGATTCTACGGGCATTACAGGATTTGCCCATTAGTACATGAAGTCTAGGGTTAGTACTAAAATCAAGAGTGGAGTAATGCCTGCGGCACACTTCATGCTGGCGTAACCTTTCTGCCAGACAATCTACTCCTGCGAATGATATATAGCAATATGATTTAGGATTAGAACTAGATTATAAGATATATTTGTCAGTGAAGAGTAAAAGAATAAGGAGGTCATGATGGAAGGTAATCAAATGGAAATGCTGTCTGTTTTAGGAGATTTTATCAAGAGCAATCCTGATATGAGAGAACTAAAACGAGCTTTAGCTGTCAGGATGGCTTTGAAAAATACGCCTTATTCCGATATTACTGAATTGATTGGTTAAAAACAAAGGATTATTGGAATCTTGATGAATTAGTCACTCACTTAGATTTGAATTATGACGTGATTTACAAATCCAGAAAAAGCTATTATTATAGCCTGCGTGTCGCTTGCGACATTTTATTCTCAGAAGCTGGAATTACCTGGAAAAGGTCACAAAAAATAAACCCAAAATCTGAGCCAGAACTGATAAAAAAAGAGAAGAAATCCGAGAGTATATTCGCATGAATCAGGCTCAAATTGAGTCTGGACAATTGATTATCCAGTTTTTAGATGAGTGTCACTTATGCTGGGGCGACATTTGCGGATATGTGTGGGGACGCTCAGATATGCGAATAGAAATTTCCATGTTGAATCAAAGGAGTAGACAAACTTATTTTGGGGCTTTAAATTATCAAATAAAAGAATTTATTCTCCGAAAATATGATGTGGTGAATGGAGCGAGTACGATAGATTTTATAAAACATCTACAAGGTAAGTTTCCTGGCAAAAAAATTGTGTTAATTTGGGATGGAGCGGCCTATCATAAGTCTCAGGAAGTAAAAGAATTTCTAGCGTTAATGAATCAGGGAAAAGAACAGAGTGAATGGCAATTAACTTGTATTTTATTTGCGCCAAATTCTCCTGAACAAAAATCGGTTGAAGATGTATGGCTACAAGGTAAAAACTTCTTGAGAAACTTTTGGCACCGCCTAAAATCTTTTTCGATTGTTAAATGGCTATTTCAGTTTTGCTTGAGCCATCAGAAATTTGATTTTCCTAAGATACACAAATATTCACCTTGTTCTACTCTCACTTGAGATTGCTATATATTTTTTAATCTCTGCGGGTCAATTCCCCGCCGCTCTGCGGCGTAAAATGCAGA
>CAYZTU010000015.1:0-71330 GCA_964481635.1 uncultured Synechococcus sp. | reverse complement strand
CCATAGAACCATACACCGCAGGTGCTTCTCTGACGGGGGCTGCGCCCCTGCGACCGCTGTTCTAAATTTATTTAGGATTGCTATAATACATGTTTTTGCGTACTCTTTGATTTTCATCAATCATCTGAGATGACTATCTTTGACCTTACCGAGAAGACGGATTTTTAGACTCAATAGCCCCCGTTTGTCAGTGCTTTTACTGATATAAGGGCACCTCTATTAATCCAAAAATAGCGGTCGCAACACCCCGCACTGGTTCTTGCAGACGGCTTCAGTGCTGCCGAATCCCATAGAATTGCTATTCAGTGTTTTTACTGATATAATTTAGGAAAAAACATTAGAAATTTTTATTGTGGCTAGGGCTTGACCTTCTACCTAGGTAGAGGGTTTAAGGTATTTTTAGTAAGCCAATCGGACACAGGGATTACCTCGATTCGGGATCTGGGGAGCACCATTAGATTAGTTGGCGTATCAAGTTTGATTTTCCTGAAGGATGTGTGATAGAGGGTGTCGTAGCGTGCGCTTGACACTCTTTTTTATTTATTGAGTGGGCAAGATGCGTCCGTGCTAGGGTAAGTTCAATCCTTTGGGCATTCCTATGGTGGCGGCTTCCCTGCGGCAAATGTTCCCGTACTTGTACCCCTATCGGTGGCGCATTTCCCAGGCGTTGGTCTGTACCTTGGGATTTGTGCTGTCCATGCCGGTGCTGGCGCATTTGGCGGGGGTGTTGGCACCGATGGTGGGCAGTGGGAATGTCCAGGCCATTACCCGCACCAGTGGTCTGGTGATGCTGTTTTTTGTGGTGCGGGGGTTGTTCCAATACGGCCAAGATACCCTGATGGCGGATGTGGCCTTGCGGATGACATTGGATTTACGATGCCAGGTCTATCAGCATTTACAAAAACTGGATATTGCTTTTTTTGAGCAGTCTCGCACGGGGGATTTGAGCTACCGGCTGACGGAAGAGGTAGACCGGGTAGGGGAAATGGTACATAAGTTATTTCACCAGTTTTTGCCCTGTGTACTTCAATTGATTGCCGTGCTGAGTTATATGGTGTTTTTGAATTGGACGCTTACCCTGGCGACGATCGTGGTAGCTCCCTTGATGACGCTCTTGATTGGCTGGTTCGGCCAGCGGTTATTGCTCCTGTCCAAACGCAGTCAGGCTAAGGTGGCGGATGTTGCCGCTTTGTTAACCGAGGTGCTGGCGGGGATGCGGTTGGTGCGGGCGTTTGCCGCCGAAGATTATGAATTGCAACGGTTTACCCAGGCAGCGGAGCAAAACCGGCGGGCACGGCTGGGGGCGGAACGGTTGAAGGCGGTGCAATTCCCGGTGGTGGGTTTTTTGGAAGCCATGAGTGTGTTGTTTTTATTTTGGCTGGGCAGTGTGCAGATTAGTCGGGGTTGGCTGACGGCGGGGGAATTTGTGGCGTTTGCGGCGGCGGTGGCCTTACTCTTCGACCCGATTACCATCACCACCAGCAACTACAACGAGTACAAGCAGGGACAGGCTTCGGTGGAGCGGATCTTGGAACTGTTTGCCCTCACCCCTCAGGTGCAGGAATCGCCGACGGCGCAACCGTTACCCGGAATTACGGGTAAGGTGGAGTACCGGCAGGTGAGTTTTCACTACCAGCCCGACCAGCCGGTTCTGCGGGGGCTAAATTTACTGATCCGACCGGGGGAAACCGTGGCGCTGGTCGGGCCATCAGGGGCGGGGAAAAGTAGCTTGGTGCATCTGTTGCCCCGGTTTTATGACCCCCAACAGGGAAACGTACTGATTGATGGGGTGGATATTCGCACGGTGACGCTCAAGAGTTTGCGCCGCCAGATTGGTATGGTGCCCCAGGAAACCCTACTCTTTGCGGGGACGATTGCCCAGAATATCGCCTTTGGGCAGACTGACTGGGATTTTGCTGCTGTGGAGCGGGCAGCACGGGTGGCAAATGCCCATGGGTTCATTTCTGCCCTGCCCCAGGGGTATCACACCTTGGTGGGGGAGCGGGGGGTGAATTTGTCTGGGGGGCAACGACAGCGGCTGGCGATTGCGCGGGCGGTTTTACTTGACCCCAAAATTTTGATTTTAGATGAGGCCACGTCCGCCCTGGATTCGGAATCCGAGGTATTGGTGCAGGAAGCCCTAGAACGGCTGATGGAGGATCGCACGGTGTTGATCATTGCCCACCGGCTTTCCACCGTGCGGCGGGCGGATCGGATCGTGGTGCTGGAGCAGGGGCAAATGACGGAAATGGGTACCCATGAGGAGCTACTCGCCCAAGGGGGGAGGTATGCCCAGTTTTATAGCCATCAGTTTCCTGATAGCCGGGGACTGGGAGGAGACTAATTGATAATGCCTATAAAAATCCCAGGATGAGCTAGTGTAGCGAAACAGGGCAATCTTATCATTACGAAATTCCCTGCTGCTTGCTAGGCAATATAACCATTAACCAGGGCGGTGCTCTGCGACCCAGGTTATGTCAACCTTTGCGTGTTTAGCTATATCGGTACACTCTGCATGACTGAGAGATATAGCCGTTTTGATTAAATTTGAGACATTATTAGTTCTCACCCCCCTAACCCCCCTGACCCCCCTTAGTAAGGGGGGAAATGGTTTCAAAGTCCCCCTTGGGGGATTCAGGGGGTATCCGTCTCAGTTCTAATTGAAATGGCTATACTTTTGATTTATCAAATAGATGGGTACCTGGGATAATTTCATGTACCTAAAATCAATAAAAATCGCTAACTCCCACCAGTAAATTCCCCCAAAAATTTCACTTCTGGATGTAACTTTATTCCCCAATTTTCATTCACCACCGCTTGCACATGATGGATCAAATCGTAGATGTTTTGGGCGGTGGCTCCCCCCAAATTGACGATAAAATTAGCGTGCATCGGGGAAACTTGCGCCTGCCCGATTTGATAGCCTTTCAGGCCACTTTGTTCGATTAACCAACCCGCTTTGTACGCTGGGGGATTGCGAAAGACACTGCCACAACTGGGTAAATGGTAGGGCTGAGTACTGCGCCGGTGATGTAGATAATCACTGGTTTCTTGGAGAAGGTTTTGCGGGTCATGGCCGGTAGTACATTGCCAGTATGTTAAAAGTACCACAGCCGGATTGGATTGCAGACAGGAGGAGCGATAACCGTAGGCCAAGTCCCGTGCGGTTAAGGTAGCGATTTCGCCATCTCGCAGAATCTGCGCCTCGATGAGAAAATCCCCCGTACAGCCTCCCTGCGCCCCCGCATTCATCACCACGGCTCCCCCCACCGTCCCCGGAATCCCTACCGCCCAGGCCAACCCCTGCCACCCCCGCCGAGCCGCCTCCCAGGCCAGTTGGGGCAGGGGCATCCCCGCCGCCGCCATCATTCGTCCCGTGGTTTCCTCCCACCGCACCCCCCGCAGGTAGCGGGTACAGACCACCAATCCCGCTAACCCCCGGTCGCTGATCAGCAGGTTGGAACCGGCTCCCAGCACCGTCACCGCTAGATGCTGCTGGTGCGCCCAGGCGACAACATTCTCCAATTCCTCCGGGCTACGGGGCAAAGCCAACCACTGCGCCCTGCCACCCACGCGATAGGTGGTCAATTCCGCCAAAGCCGCCTGTTCCCGGCAGAGTTCCGTTGCGGTCATCCCACGGCGAGGGGGTCACTCGGTTGATAAAACGCCAACAACCGGGGGATCACCCGATTTAGATTCCCCGCCCCCAAAAATAACACCGCATCCCCCGATTGCAATAATTCCCGCAAATGGTGTTCTACCTGCTCCAGGGTGGGCGCATAGGTGACGCTGGGGTGGTATTGACGCACCTGCTGGGCGAAATCCTCCCCCGTCAACCCCGTGGGATTGGCCTCCCCCGCCCCGTAAATATCCACCGTAATGACCACATCCGCCTCGGCAAATACCGGGCCAAAATCCGCAAGTAAACTGGCCGTGCGGCTGTAACGATGGGGCTGAAACACCACCACCAAGCGCCGTTCCCCTTGAGGCCACCGTTGCCGCGCCGCATTCAAGGTCGCCCGAACTTCACTGGGATGGTGGGCATAGTCGTCATAAAACTCAATCCCCCCCCCTTGCCCCCGCAGTTCAAACCGCCGCCGTGCCCCGGTAAACGTGGTCACCGCCTCCTGAATGCGGGGAAATGCTACCCCCAATTCCCGGCAAACCGCCACGGCGGCCAGGGTATTTTTCAGATTGTGTTGACCAAACAGGGGCAGGGAAAGCGTTCCCAAAACCGTTTGCCGCTCCCACACCTCGGCGGTGATCCCCGTGGGCAAATAGTTCACATCCCCAACCGTGTAGGTGGCGGGCACGGTTAACCCATAGGTCAACACCGGGGTGGCCAATTCCTGTGCCAACTGGGCTGCCGTGGCACAATCGGCACAGACCACCAGCAGGCCGCAGTGCTGGGCAAAGGTACGAAACGTTGTCACCACTTGGGCGAGGTCGGCAAAGTGGTTGGTGTGGTCGAGTTCAATGTTGGTGATCACCCCCACCCGCCCCCGCAGATTGACCAGGGTACCATCGGATTCATCCGCCTCCGCCACCAAAAACCGCCCCTGTCCCAAGCGGGCATTGCCACCCCAGGTACTGACCTCGCCGCCAATGATAATCGTGGGGTCGTAGCCGCACTGCAAAAGGATATGGCTGATTAAACCGCTGGTGGTGGTTTTGCCGTGGGTACCCGCCACCAGGATACTGTCGTACTCTCCGGCGAGGGCGGCCAACACTTCGGAACGGTGGAACAGGGGGCAACCCAAGGCCCGTGCCAGTTGATATTCGGGATTTGAGTCAGTAATGGCTGTGGAACAAATCACCTGGGGTAAAACATCCCCCCGTTCCCGTAAAGCCGAACCGTCCTGCGCCGTCACTCGCACACCCAGGGTTTCTAAACGGGTGCTGATGCCGTTGACGGACACATCAGAACCGGACACCGGCACCCCCCGGCTCACCAAAATGTGTGCCAGTGCCGACATCCCAATTCCCCCAATACCAATAAAATGAAAGGGACGACCCGAAAGGTCAATTGCGCGGGGTGGCATCTGAACTCCTTAACGGCACCACTGCGGGGTTCAGGCGTTATCATACCAGGAATTTTCCCTTGAGGGAATGTACTAGCATTTTCTCGCCCCCGGGGCTTCCCCGTGCCCCGCAGTGGCACAGACCCATTGACCTCCCTTCCCCTTGATCCCCGGTGAGAAAGCGCAAACGGTGGTAAGATGTAGGGCAAATTCACGCCATCATCACCGTTGAGGACTACCGTGATTAAGGTTGCAATTAATGGCTTTGGCCGCATCGGGCGCAACTTCCTGCGCTGTTGGGCGGGACGGGTGACCACCGGGCTGGACGTTGTGGCAATCAACGACACTTCCGACCCCAAAACCAACGCCCATCTACTGAAGTATGATTCCATGCTGGGGCGTTGGGATGCTGAGATTACCAGCGATGAGAATTCGATCACGGTCAATGGCAAAACCTGCAAATGCTATTCCGACCGCAACCCCGAAAACCTACCCTGGACCGAACTGGGGATTGACCTGATCATCGAAGCCACCGGGGTTTTTGTGGATGAAAAAGGTGCCAGTAAACACATCAACGCTGGTGCCAAAAAAGTGATGATCACCGCTCCGGGGAAAGGGGCAGGCATTGGCACCTTTGTGATGGGGGTGAACCATCAGGACTATGACCACCAGCAACATCACATCATTAGCAACGCCAGTTGTACCACCAACTGCCTCGCCCCGGTGGTGAAGGTGATCCACGAGCAGTTTGGCATCGTCAAGGGGATGATGACCACCACCCACAGCTACACCGGTGACCAGCGGCTGTTGGATGCCAGCCACCGGGATTTACGCCGGGCACGGGCGGCGGCGGTGAATATCGTGCCCACCTCCACCGGAGCGGCCAAGGCGGTGGGTTTGGTACTACCGGAATTGAATGGCAAACTCAACGGCATCGCCTTCCGGGTGCCCACCCCCAACGTATCCCTCGCCGATTTGGTGGTGGAAGTCAGCCAGCCCACCATCGCTGAAGAAGTGAATGCAGCCTTGAAACAGGCCAGCGAAGGTGCGTTGAAAGGCATCCTGGGCTACAACGAAGAACCCCTGGTCTCTAGCGACTACCGGGGTACCGACACCTCCTCCATCGTGGATGCGGCACTCACCATGGTCATGGATGGCACCCTCGTCAAAGTTGTGGCCTGGTACGACAACGAATGGGGTTATTCCCAACGGGTGGTGGACTTAGCCGAGTACGTGGCGCACTGTTGGGTGGCTTAATAGCGCTGTTAATGTTGGGTTTCCGGGAGGGTGGTTGTCATTTCCAGAGCTTTTTGCGCCAGGGGCACCAGGTTCAACCCCTGGGGATAACGTCCCTCCCGATTCACCCGCTCCACATCCGCTCCCGTCATACCCAAAAAGGGAGCCAGGGGTTTCAGCACATCGCCCCGCAGAACCAAACCCTGCACCCCACCGACGGGCGAACGCACCAGTAGCCAAGCCTGGTCATCCCCCAGGGTGATAATCGCCTGCGCCAAGGGTGCCTGCTCCCGGATACTGGGCAGTTCATCCAGGGGAATCACAATCGCCCCCAGGGAAGTACCTGACCATTGGCTGCGCTCGATCCGAGACAACCGCCCACTGTCCACCAAACCCAGATAACGGCCATCCGCCTCCGCAAAGTAAATCTCCGGGGTCTGGGCGGGCAAACAGTACAAATCTACAAAATCCCGCAGGCACAATTCCGCCTTCAGCACCCGAAACTCCCGGCTCATAATTTCATGCACTTGGGTTTTTAAGAGAATCTCTTGCAGTATACTATACTGACGATAAGTTTGGGCATTACTGGCCATAAACCAGCCAATGAGAGCCAGCCACAGCCCCCCCGCCGCCCCATTAAAAAAGGCAAAAATCCCCAAAACCATCCCCAGGGTGCCCAACCCCCAACCAAAGGCCGCCGCCCACTGCACCCCCCGAAACGGGCTGCCCGTCACCTGCCAAATACAGGCTTTCAAGACCTGCCCCCCATCCAAGGGCAACCCCGGAATCAGGTTAAAAATACCCAAGACCCAGTTGATCGCCATCAGCTCCTGGGTTATCCGTCCCCAGGGGGAATCCACCCCCCCCAGCCAGCGGGTCAGTCCCAGCAAGCCCACCGCCAGCCCCAGACTCACCATCGGCCCCGCAATCGCCACCCGCAACGCCTGCATCGGGGTACGGGACTCCCGCTCCAGGGTCGCCACCCCGCCAAACAGAAACAGGGTGATCGAGCGCACCTTCACCCCCTGCGCCTTCGCCACCAGGCTGTGCCCCAACTCGTGCAACAGCACCGAGCCAAATAACCCCAAAGCCAACAGCAGACCCACGCCCCACACCCAGGTATCCGGCCAATCCGGGTAGGACTGCCGCCAGCGCAGACTGTTGCCCCAGGTCACCAGCAGGGCAATGATAAACCAGGACGGGTCAAGGTACAGGGGAATCCCAAACAACGAACCCAACCTGATTCCCCCTTGCATCGTTTGCACCCCTGAAAATAACTATTTCTATTGTAAGAAACCGGGGTTGCCCAGGGGTTTACAACAGTCCCGAATTCGCTAAGCCCAACACCATGCCGGTTCCCAACAGGTGCCCCAAGGCCGCCGTTCCCAACAATTCCGGTACCCCAAACCCCTTGAACAATTCCGGTAAGGGCAGGGCTGGGCCGACCCCCTTGGCCTGGATAGCATAGTAACCAATCGCCACCGCAAACAGATTACAGCCGACCATCACCAAGGCCACACCGGGAGACCAGGGCACCGTCGTCGGCACCGTCAAGAGCAGGGGATTCATGGGCAACACTCCAGTTAAAGTCACCCCCATCCTAAAACCGGCAGTCCCACAGTTCCCCACACTTCGCAACACTTCCCCACAAAACGTTGCCCTAATTCACACACCCACCAGTTCGGGAACCCGTACCTTAGCACCACCACCCGGTAGGTTAAATTAGCACTCGAAGGCCGAGAGTGCTAGTGAGGATCAAACCATTCCGAGGTTGGCACTCCAGGTTTAATTTTAGTGACATTGGGAGCGTCATTTATGGCAACCATCACCTTGAATGTATCCACCGTGACCCCATTGGGTGACCGGGTACTGGTGAAAGTCAGTCAATCTGAGGAGAAAACCGCCGGGGGCATCCTTTTGCCCGACACCGCCAAAGAAAAACCCCAAATTGGCGAAGTGGCCGCCGTTGGCCCTGGCAAACGGGATGAGGATGGGGAGCGGCAACCCTTGGAAGTCAAAGTCGGTGACAAGGTGCTGTACTCCAAGTACGCTGGCACGGAAATCAAAATCGGCAGTGAGGAATACGTCCTACTGGCGGAAAAAGACATTCTCGCTACGGTTCAATAAACCTGAAGGAGGGTTTTACCCATGGCTAAGAAAATTCTCTATTACGAAGAAGCCCGCCGCGCCCTCGAGCGGGGGATGGATATTTTGGCGGAAGCAGTGGCCGTCACCCTCGGTCCCAAGGGGCGCAACGTGGTGCTGGAAAAGAAATTTGGCGCCCCCCAAATCGTCAATGACGGGGTGACCATCGCCAAGGAAATTGAGCTGGAAGACCACGTGGAAAATACCGGCGTGGCCTTGATCCGCCAAGCCGCCTCCAAAACCAACGATGTGGCCGGGGACGGTACCACCACGGCGACGGTGCTAGCCCATGCCATGGTCAAAGAAGGTCTACGCAACGTGGCCGCCGGTGCCAACCCCATCGCCCTCAAACGGGGGATTGATAAGGCCACCAATTTCGTGGTCGAGAAGATCGCCAGCCACGCCCGCCAAGTGGAAGATTCCAAAGCCATTGCCCAGGTAGCCTCCATCTCTGCGGGTAATGATGAGGAAGTGGGGCAAATGATCGCCGCCGCCATGGACAAGGTGGGCAAGGAAGGGGTGATTTCCCTGGAGGAAGGCAAGTCCACCAGCACGGAGTTGGAAGTGACGGAAGGGATGCGCTTTGATAAGGGGTATATTTCTCCCTACTTCGCCACCGACCCGGAGCGGATGGAGACGGTTTTGGAAGATGCCCTGCTGTTGATTACGGACAAAAAGATTGCCCTGGTGCAGGACTTGGTGCCGGTGCTGGAGCAGGTGGCACGGGCAGGCCGTCCCTTGGTGATCATCGCCGAGGACATTGAAAAAGAAGCCCTGGCCACCCTGGTGGTAAACAAACTGCGGGGCGTTTTGAATGTGGCTGCCGTGAAGGCACCCGGGTTTGGCGACCGCCGCAAGGCCATGTTGCAAGACATCGCCGTGCTGACCGGTGGGCAGGTGATTTCCGAAGAAACCGGCTCCAAACTCGACAGCGTGCGGATGGAAATGCTGGGCAAAGCCCGCCGGGTGAACATCACCAAAGACCACACCACCCTGATCGCCGAAGGGAATGAGGCGGCGGTGAAAGCCCGTTGTGAACAAATCCGCAAGCAAATCGAGGAAACCGATTCCTCCTACGACAAGGAAAAACTGCAAGAACGGCTGGCCAAACTGGCCGGTGGCGTGGCGGTGATCAAGGTCGGGGCGGCGACGGAAACCGAGATGAAGGACAAAAAACTGCGCCTAGAAGATGCCATCAACGCCACCAAAGCCGCCGTGGAAGAGGGCATTGTGCCGGGAGGTGGCACCACTTTGGCGCATTTAGCTCCCGAATTGGAAAGCTGGGCGAAGGCTAACCTGAGCAACGAAGAACTGACCGGTGCCCTGATCGTCAGTCGGGCCTTGACTTCCCCCCTGATGCGGATCGCTGAAAACGCCGGGGTGAATGGGGCGGTGATTGCTGACCAGGTGAAGGATAAAGCCTTCGATGTGGGCTACGATGCCGCCCAGGGCACCTACAGCAACATGATCGAAGCGGGGATCGTTGACCCGGCCAAGGTGACCCGTTCGGCGTTGCAAAATGCGGCCTCGATTGCGGGGATGGTGCTGACCACCGAATGTATCGTGGTAGACAAGCCGGAACCCAAAGACAAGGCACCAGCGGCTCCCGGCGGCGGGGACTTTGACTACTAACCCAATGCGGCAGCAATAAATGTCAATTTTCAACCGTGACCCCCAGCAATGGGGGTTTTTTGTGGTTAGATTTTTACGCTTCAGCGAGATAATTTTCTGCTGGTTGCAATAAATAGAGGTGCCCAGGGAGAAATAGGGTCATGGCAATTAGAACTGAGACGGATACCCCCTGAATCTTCCTTAAAAAGGGGGGCTAGGAGGGTGAAAACTAATATCTCAAATTTAATCAAAACGGCTACATATTCGATAAACCTAAAACAGATTAATGTGACCTAATCCACCCGTTCTTCGATAGAAACATAGGGTAAATCATGCCCCCCTACATAAATTTGGGTGGGGCGGAAAATGCGGTTGTGATTGAGTTGCTCTTTCCAATGCGCTAACCAACCCGCCACCCGGGCGATGGCAAACACGGGGGTAAACAAATCATTGGGAATCCCCAATTTGCGGTAAACCAAACCGGAGTAAAAATCCACATTGGGATAAATTCCCCGGTGTCCGAGACGCTCCACCACCACCCGTTCCATTTCCACGGCAATATCGTAATAATTATCTGCCCCAAAGGCGGCAAATAGCTCCTTGGCTAAATTTTGCAATATGGTCGCCCGCGGGTCTTTGACCTTATACACCCGATGTCCAAACCCGGGAATGCGGGCTTTCTCAGCCAGTAATTGCTCGATATAGGATTCCACCCGCTCAACCGCACCGATTTGTTCAATGATTTGCATCACATCTTCGTTTGCCCCCCCGTGCAACGGTCCGGCCAGCGTACCCACCGCCGAAGCCACCACTCCGTAGGGGTCGGTCAGGGTAGAAGCGGTGACCATCGCCGCAAAAGTCGAGGCATTGATCGTATGTTCAGCGTGTAAGGTCAAACACACATCCAACGCCCGGGCTTCCAAATTGTGGGGCACCCGTTCGCGCAACATATAGAGAAAATTAGCCGCATAGTTCTGGTCATCCCGCGGCTGTACGGGGTCATTCCCCTTGCGGATGTGTTGAAACGCCGCCACCATCGTCGGGATTTTCGCCAATAAACGCACCACCGCCGCCCGAATGTACTGGGGGTCATCCAAAGCTCTGCGAGAATAAAACAACCCCAAGGCTGCCGCCGAAGCCTGGAGCGCATCCATCGGGTGGCCACTGTCGGGGAAACATTTCATCATGTCCCGAATCCGATATTTCACCCGGCGGTGGTAGGTGATTTCGTGTTCAAAGGCGTGCAATTCACTGGCTGTGGGCAAAACCCCCCAAATCAGCAGATAAGCCACCTCCAAAAAACTGCTTTTGGCCGCCAATTCCTGAATGGGAATGCCCCGATATTCCAAAATGCCCTGCTGACCATCCACAAAACTGATACTGGATTGGGTGACGGGCACCCCCTCCAACCCCGGACGATACTCACAGGCCAAGGTGGTCATGGAACATTACCTACACATATTCAGTTTGCCCATTATAGAACGCCATGTCCCACTCGCTTTGCACCCTAAGCTACCATCGCCGTGCCGCCCGCAGTTTGGCCGAGCGAGAGCGGGGATTGTGCGTCTGCTCCTGGGGCGAGGGGGTGATGGGTTTGGGGGTGAGAATTTCTAAGCGTTCATCCCGCCGGAATGCCCATTTCACCAGGCGGTCTTCCAAGCTGTGAAAGCTAATGATCACGAGGCGACCGCCCGGTTTCAGCCAAGCTGGTGCCCGTTCTAAAAATCGTTCTAAGCTGGTTAATTCCTCATTCACCGCCACGCGTAGGGCTTGGAATACTTGCGTTGCCGGATGAATGCGTCCGTACCGTGCGCCAGGGGGCACCGCCTGCCGGATGGCTGCCGCCAGGGTCACCGTATCGGTAAAGGGGCGTTTTTGCACAATGCTGCGGGCGATGCGGCGGGCAAAATGGGCTTCCCCGTAGCGGCTAAACAAGGTTACCAAATCCACCTCGCTGGCCTGGTTGACGAGCGCCTCGGCGGTGGTGGCTTGCCCCTGATCCATCCGCATATCCAACGGCCCAGGATGCCGAAAACTAAACCCCCGCTCCGGGGTGTCCAAGTGCAGGGAACTCACCCCCAAGTCCGCCAAAATACCATCAAATTCCCCGCCCGGATAGTCACCAAAATTGCCCTGCCACCAGGTCACCCTATTCATCCGTAACCGTTGCTGGGCTAAGGCCAGAGCTTGGGCATCCCGGTCAATGGCTGTCAGGTCAATGTCCGAGGTTTGTAATAATAATTCACTGTGTCCGCCCAAACCCACGGTGGCATCCAGGAAATGCTCGCCCGCCTGGGGTTGTAGATAATCCCGCACTGCCTGCGGTAATACGGGGATGTGTCCCCCATCCGGTATCATTGGTTACAAGTCCTCGCTCCGTCGCAATGATAGAACAGCAGGGTCAAGCTCATTTCATTACCTTGCCATTGAGGAGTGTATGAAAAAGATCGAAGCGATTATCCGTCCGTTCAAACTGGATGAGGTCAAAATTGCCCTAGTGAATGCAGGTATTGTCGGGATGACCGTCTCGGAAGTGCGGGGGTTTGGCCGCCAACGGGGGCAGACGGAACGGTATCGGGGTTCCGAATATACGGTGGAGTTTTTACAAAAATTAAAACTAGAAATCATTGTGGAAGATAGCCAGGTGGATTTGGTGATTGACAAGGTGGTGGCCGCCGCCCGCACCGGCGAAATCGGGGACGGTAAAATTTTCATTTCCCCCATCGAAGGTGCCATCCGCATCCGCACCGGCGAACGGGATGGGGAAGCGGTGTGACGCTCAAGGCGGGCATTGCGGGGTTGCGGGGCACAATTGACTCCCAGGCGGCCAACCTGAACCCGCTCACCCTCCTCAGCTATGCCCAGGCATTTGGGGCGTGGATACAACAATATCATCCCCAACCGACGGTGGTTTTGGGGCGGGATGGCCGCAGTTCTTCCCCTATGGTGGCGGATGTTGTCCGAGCCGGATTAGTCAGCGTGGGCTGTCGGGTCATGGATTTGGGTTTAACCCTCACCCCCACGGTACAATTCACCCTCAGCCACCGGGGAGACACCCACGCCGGGGTGATGGTCACCGCCAGCCACAATCCCCCGGTGTGGAACGGGTTAAAATTTCTCAATGCCCAGGGATTTTTCCTGCCAGAGGGCGACTGGTCAGCCCTGGAGACCCACCGCCAGTCTCCCCATACCCTGGCAGTGCCCCTGGATCGCATATTACCGGTCGTGAATTACTCGGATAGCTTTGTTGCCCATCAAAATGCGGTATTAAGCATTCTGCCGGTGCCCCAGATTCAAGCCCGCCGGTTTCGGGTTGCCCTGGATGCCTGCAATAGCGGGGCGGTGTTGTGGCAGGGCTTTCTGCGAGCGTTGGGGTGCGAAGTAGTGGCCTGTCACACGGAATTGCACGGCTATTTCAGCCGGGAACCGGAACCTTTGCCCGCCCACCTCGATACCCTGAAACGGCTGGTTCGCACCGCCCACTGTGACCTGGGGTTTGCCGCCGACCCGGACGGGGATCGCCTGGTGCTGGTGGATGAACAGGGCGAAGCGGTGAACGAGGAACATACGGTGGTTTTGTGCGCCCAGGAACGCTTGCACCGCCATCCCGAAGGTAGAGTAGTTGTTAATACAGTAACCACCCATGCCCTGGAGTCGGCCTATCCGGGGGTGAACCTGATCCGCACCGCCGTCGGGGAAATGAATGTGGTGGCCGGGGTACAGCGGCATCAGGCCATCTTGGGCGGTGAAGGGAGCGGCGGCATCATCGTGCCCCAGGTGCATCTGGCGCGGGATGGCATGGGAGCAATGGGATTAATTTTAAGTTTACTTGCCACCAGTGGGCGTTCGTTATCCGAGTTAATCCAAGCCATTCCCCCCTGGCAGAGTGTGAAATGCAAACTTACGCCCCAGGGCTTAGATGGGGAGCAATTACGGGAATTATTCCGGCGTTGGCAAGCCAAAATACCCCAGATAAAAATCCAGCCAATGGGGGTAATTTTAGCGGATGAAAGTAGTTTTATTGCCCTCGAATTTGCCGGCCACGAATTGACGTTCCAGGCGCATCTAACCGCAGAGGTAAATGCTATTACCCAGGCGCAGCATCCCGAACTGAAGCAACTTTGGCAACAGTTTGATGCGGATTCTTTAACGTTAGATACTACGGATGGAATCAAGCTCATCACTCCCCACGCCTGGTTGAGTTTACGACCTTCCAATACGGAACCGATTGTGCGATTTATGGGGGAATATCGGGGTGGGAAAATTTGAATAAATAATAATACAGCAATACTATCTGATTGGTGAACAAAGATTCTGATAGCTTGCGTGTCCGTAGGACATTAGCTTGCGTGTCCGTAGGACATTAGCTTGCGTGGCGTAGCCATAGAACCATACACCGCAGGTGCTTCTCTGACGGGGGAATGCCTGCGGCACACTGCGTGGAGCGCCCCTGCGACCCTTGTTCTAAACTCAAAAGGAATTGCTATAGTTATGGAAAGAAAGGAGATCACCTCAGATGGATGCCATCACAACCAATCAAGCTAAGAGTAACTTAGACACTCTGGTTGATCAAGTTATTGCCAATATGCAACCCACTATTCTTTGTAATGAGAATGGCAATAGGGCTGTTTTAATTTCTCTAGATGAATTTTCAGCATGGCAAGAAACCATGTATTTACTCTCCAACCCTGTAAATGCAAGTCGTCTGATGACCTCGATTCACTCAGCAGAGGCCGGAGAAATTTTTGAAAAGTCCCTAACCGAAGAATGAGGATTACATTTACTGAAGCAGGCTGGCAAGACTATCCCTGGTTTCAAGAAACAGATAAAAAACTTCTGAAAAGACTGAATACACTTATCAAAGAGATTCAAAGAACTCCTTTTGATGGAATGGGTAAACCGGAGCCATTAACGGCAAATTTATCTGGATACTGGTCAAGGCGGGTTAGTATTGAGCATCGTCTCGTTTACAAAGTTTTAGATGACAACATTATCATAGTAGCTTGCCGTTTTCATTACCGAGATTGAGCAATCAGATGTGTCATCAAATACCACATTAGGGCACCTCTATTGATTGCAACCAGCACAAAATCATCTCGCTGAAATGCCCAAATTATGGAGAACCAGGGACGGGGGCTAACCCCCTGTAACCACTATTTTTGATAGCCTGCGTGTCGCTGTGCGACATTGGCCTGCGTGTCGTAGCCTATTAATAGAGATTCCCTATTGTATTGCTACAATAAAATCAAATTCCCAAGCGTTGCAATAGTGGTCGTCCCTGTTGTTTGAAATTCACCGCTTGTTCCTTGAGAAACTTACGATTGGCTTCGGGGGTTTCTAAGGTTTTCCCCTCATGGGTCAGTTGCAATCCCCGTCGGGAGAGAATCTGCCAGACAAATTCCACCGGCGGTTGCTGACGTTGTTCGGCCAACAGCAACAACAATTCCAAATGGGACACCTTCACACCATTGCCGATCACCGGGCTGGCTAAAAACTGCACTTCGCCCCCCGTTTCCGCCCGCTCGACCACCGTCCGGTTAAACTGCTCCGTGGGTGACCCAGTGCCCACTACGGGATGGGCATAGCCTAACCCGGTTAAAACAATCAACGTCTGACCAATCTGTTGCAGGGTGATCCCCTGGGGTGATAACCGTGCGACCAACTCGGCCACCGTCACCGCCCCCTGCGCCAAATGCTCCACCACCGGCTGGTACAAGCTGGCCTGGAGTTGCACCTGCCCCGCTCCGGTTTGATGTTCGAGCTTGACTAAACTGGGCAATACCGTTAGGACAAATGGCATATTTTGTAAGCAATTCGTCTGGGCTTCCCCCGACATAGCCACCGGCCCACGCACGTACACATCCCGACGGAATTGGGTATTCAGGTAAAAATCCCGCACCAATTCCCGTAAAGCTGGATCGCCTAAAGTTGCCAGGTGGTTAATGGCGGTGGGGGTGAGGTTAAACGCATCCACATGGTCAACCAAATGTGCGGAACCCACATAATTTAATTTCGCTGTGCCCATCTCGGCCATCACTTCATCCACGTACAAGGGATGCCAATGTTGGTTAAATAATTCATGTACCAAATAGCTGACATCCTGGGATTTTAATTGCTCCAGGCGAGTTTGTAACCAAGGATGCTGGAGATAAACCCCTTGATTGGTTTTCAACAATTCCACCAATTCCAAGGCCATTTTTAAGCGTTCCACCACCGACCCCGTTCCCCGTTCCTGATGAAACTGCATTAATTTTTGGATCGGAGCCATCACTGTCCAGCCGGGTAGGGTATTGTAGGACACATAAACCACCCCACCCACCTTGAGGTTCCGTTTCAAAAATGCCTGAATCACCCGCCGATTTTCGGGGCTAATCCAGCTATAAATGCCGTGTAAACTAATGAAATCAAAAGGGGGTAAGTCTGCTTCCAAATACTCCTGAAAGCTCTGGTCACTGAAGGTTACATTGGTCAGTCCGGCGGCTCGTGCCAAGTCTTGAGCCTGGGCAATATGAGTGGGGTTAAAATCCGTAGCGTAAAACCTCCCCTGGGGATAGGCCGCCGCCAGCAAATTTGTAGTTAATCCCTGACCACAGGCCAACTCACAATAGTTAAACGGCTGGTTTAAGTCTGGTTGTTTTACCTGTTTGGTCAGCAAACAGAGGTTCAGATTCGCTGGACTCAAATGATGATAAAAACCTTGAGTATAGGGAATTTCGGTCACATACCCATCCTGCCAATTTGTTACCATACCCTTCCCCTAACTCACATCGTATTTTCCTAGGATAAACAATACCCTAGCGACCGTGGAACAGCCAAGTGGTCAAAGCATATTTTACCCCCGATTGCACCGGCAGGGATTGGTGGGGATGGGTGTAATAGGCCGGGAAAACCACCACCGCTCCCTGCTGGGGTGTGACCGTCACCTGTTGTCGGTCGAAGTAGGTTTCCCCACCCGTAAAATCCGCATTCAAATAGCCGACAATTCCTAAATCACGGGTAGGGATTCCTTGCGCTATTTCCGCCCGCCGACTACTCAGTAAAACATTATCCACATGGCGTTGGTAAAACTGCCCCGGTTGATAACGTAAAACCGAGATAGCTTCCATATCATAAAAGCCGATGCCATAGGTGCGGTGGAGCAATTTTTGTACGGGCAATAGGCAGGCCATAAGGAGTTGATTGGTAGATTTCAGCAAAGGCTGTGTTCCACCTAAATTGAGAATATCACTGGAGCGAATCTGAGTATTCACGGTATCCAATAAGATACCTGCTGTTCTCAGTTCCTGGGAGTCGATAATCTCAATAATATGTTGACAAATAAGTGGGGCAAAGACATTAGGAATCAAGAGAATATCCCGGTCGAGGGAAATGTATTCCATAACCTACGTCTGCTGGGAATTGGAAGTTAAAAATTAGACCTCAAGAATTACTATCATGTTCCTCATGAAATCCCAGATTTTGCCAGCTTTCTTTCAGGGATTTCCAAAGTTTCTTGATTTCTTTGTAGGCTTCTTCACTGGTGATTTTACCCCCGGTTTCTAAGCCGCACACAATGCCTATCCTCTGGGCAAATTCCTGTAAATTGGCATTGAAAATCAACTTTTCTGGGGTAAATTCCCCCCGGTAGGAAGAGCGGGCATAGATAAACCCTTCCTTGTCCGGTTCATTGGGCATTGACTCTGGGGAAGACACGGGCGTTGGGAATAAATTATTACTTTTTAGTGTATCATTATTTGCCAATGGCTCCCAGATAAAGCCAGTAAATGTAAGTACAAATGTCAGATGGATATACGCAACGGCTTCATCGAAAGCATTGGACAAACCCCTTTGATCCGCTTAAATTCTTTGAGTGTCGCAACCGGCTGTGAAATTTTGGGCAAAGCGGAATTTCTCAACCCCGGTGGCTCAGTCAAAGACCGGGCGGCTTTGTCCATTATTCAAGATGCGGAGCAACGGGGTCTATTGCGACCTGGGGGCACGGTGGTGGAGGGCACGGCGGGCAACACGGGGATTGGTTTAGCCCATATTTGTAATGCCCGAGGCTACCGTTGTTTAATTGTGATTCCCGAAACCCAATCCCAGGAAAAAATTGATCTCTTGCGATTGTTAGGAGCGGAGGTAAAATTGGTGCCTGCTGTACCCTATCGTGACCCAAACAACTATGTTAAAGTTTCGGCACGTCTGGCTCAAGAAATGGACAATGCTATTTGGGCAAATCAGTTTGATAATCTGGCTAATCGGCAGGCTCACTATACTACAACTGGTCCAGAAATTTGGCAACAAACGGCAGGTAAGATCAATGCTTGGGTGGCGGCCATTGGTACCGGGGGAACATTTGCCGGGGTCTCTCTTTATTTGAAGGAACAGAATCCCCATATTCGCTGTGTGGTGGCCGACCCGATGGGAAGTGCCTATTTTAGTTATGTCAAAACGGGAGAATTAAAAACTGAAGGGAGTTCTATTACTGAAGGCATTGGCAACTCCAGAATTACCGCCAATTTAGCAAATGTACCGATGGATGATGCCCTGCAGATTACCGATTTAGAATGTGTAAAAATGGTATATCATTTACTGAGGCGGGAGGGATTATTTTTGGGCAGTTCTACCGGGATTAATGTGACGGCGGCGGTGCAATTGGCACGCCAACTGGGTCGAGGGCATACCATTGTCACCATTCTCTGTGATGGGGGTGCCCGCTACCAGTCCCGTTTATTCAATCAAACCTGGTTACAACAAAAAGGACTATGGCCAGAGGAGTTACCTTAAACCATGCCATCTCTCTCGACGGAACCTGAATTATTACCATCAGGACCAAATGGTTTCATCACGTTTATGTATTATTTTGGTCTGACCAGCTTGATTTTAAGTTTACCCATTGCCCGGTTTTTACATTTGGATTTGGGGACATCATTGCCCTACCAATACGCTCTCGTTTTGGGGGTCATGGGCGGGGGCTGGGGCACCTATTTTAACCGTTCCGTAACGCTACAAATCACCCATGAAAATCCCCAGGAAATTTTGGCAAAATTAGAAAGCCAATTAAATGAATTAGGATTTTTTACCGAATGTGAACAAAAGGATGGGATATGGGTCTATTCTCCACCTATATTACAATCATTTTTTATGGGAAAAATTCGAGTTTTAATTCAAGAAAAACAAATCAAAATTGTGGGACGGGCGATCCATCTGCGAGAATTGCAAAAGGGTACCTCTATTAATTAAAAAATTAATTAGAAAATAGCGGTCGCAGGGGGCACCCCCGTCTCTGTTTCTGAGTAATATCTGAGTAATATAGCAATCCTAAATGAATTTAGAACATCGGTCGCAGGGGCGCAGCCCCCGTCTTTGGTTCTATGGCTATGCCACGCAAGCTAATGTCCTACGGACACGCAAGCTATCAGAATCTTTGTTCGGCAATCAGATAGTATTGCTATATGGGTATTCTAGCGAAATGATTTTCTGCTGATTGTAATCAGTAGAGGTGTCCTAGAGGTAGCCTCATGCCGATAGCAGAAACCGCCCTGAACTCGTTAAGAATTACAAATAATCCTTGCCAACAAAGAACAATCACAAACTTCGACCAAAGTCTAATGGCTCTCTGGGGAAGCCCGGTCTAATCTGGAAGGTAAGTTCTGGGATGTGCAACCTAGATGACGTTCCTGGCCATTATTTGCGGAAGGATGTGTGACTTATGGCAAGACTAGACTACTTTGCCCCAGGAGTTTATATCGAGGAAGTCAATCGGGGTAGCCGTCCGATTGAGGGAGTCCCTACGGCAGTGGCGGGGTTTGTCGGGTTTACGGAGGACATCCGGGGTGGGGCAGAGTATTTGAAACCCACGTTGGTCACCTCCTGGGAGCAGTACACGCAATATTTCGCTGCGCCGGGTTCGGATGGGTTCACAGATTTTAATGCCTATTTGCCCTTTGCCGTGTACGGCTGGTTTTTGAATGGGGGGGGGCGGTGTTGGGTCGCCAGCATTGGGACGCAATTGCCGGGGCAAGCGGCCAGCCCCCGGTTGGAAGCGGGTACACCGATTTATAACCGGGCAAAACGTCCCACCCTGCGCTTTGCCATGCGGGGAACTGCCCCCACACCATCCAGTCATTTGAATGGCTTGAATGGCTTGGCGACCCTGGGCGACCGGGGGGTGCGGGTGCGGGTGATGGACAGCCAGCCCAAGCCCCTGCCCAGTGGGGATGGCGTGACCACGGTTTTGACGGCCAATACCGGCGAATACTTCTCCATCCTGGTCACCCAAGCGGGGGAGGTGCTGGAGCGCTACGACCATCTGACCATGAATGCTGAGACTGACCCCCAGGTGGCGGATTATGTGGTGACGGCGTTGCAGACTTCTCAACTGGTGAGCGTTACGGTCGTATCCCAGGTGGGGAGCTTTTTAGCCCGTCGCCCGACCAATGGGGTGTACGAAATCAGTCCGCCGCCCTTGGTGCCCCAAGCGGATACGTTTGCGTGGCAGATGCAGGGGGATCGGGATGACCGCACCGGGGTGCGGGGTTTGCTGGAAATTGACGAAGTGACGATCATGGCCTGCCCGGATTTGATGCGGGCGTACCAGGAAAATTTACTGAATATAGACCAAGTCCATGCGGTGATGGATTTGATGGTCAGCACCTGCGAGGGAGCCGCCGCCGGGGATTTGCCCAACCCGCCCAACCGGATGGTGGTGCTTGACCCGCCCCCGGACCGCTACAAACCCCAGGATATTAGCCTCTGGTTGGGGGAAGAATTTAACCGCCGGTCTTCCTTTGCTGCCCTGTACTACCCCTGGATTTTGGTGCCCAACCCCCGCAACGCAGGTCGTCCGATTGCCGTGCCCCCCTGCGGTCATGTGATGGGGGTGTGGGCACGCACCGATGAAACCCGCGGTGTTTACAAAGCTCCCGCCAATGAAACCCCCAGGGGGGTGCTGGGTCTGGCCTACGAGTGCAACTTCCGGGAGCAGGAATTGCTCAATCCTCAGGGGATCAACTGCATTCGCACCTTCCCCAACCGGGGGATTCGCATCTGGGGTGCCCGGACGTTGGTGGAGCCGGATATTACGGAATGGCGGTACATCAGCGTGCGCCGGTTGATCAGCTACATCGAAAAATCCATCGAGCAGGGCACCCAGTGGGTGGTGTTTGAACCCAACGATGAGGATTTGTGGGCGAGAGTCACCCGCACGATCAGCAACTTCCTCACCGGGTTGTGGCGGCAAGGGGCATTGATGGGGGAAACCCCTGGGCAAGCCTTCTACGTCAAGTGTGACGGGGATTTGAACACCCCGGAAACCATGATCCTGGGGCGGTTGTACGTGGAGGTGGGAGTCTGTCCGGTGCGACCGGCGGAGTTTGTCATCTTCCGCATCAGCCAGTGGACCGGTCAGGATGAAGGGTAAGGGAGGTTAAACCATGGTACTCGCCACCACATCCGCCAGTAAGTACTACATCGAGTTTGACGGCCTGACCGAAATGCCCATCAAAAGTGTGGCCGAGGTCAGCTACGACTCGAAAACCACCGGGTTTGAAAACCCCATCGAATCCACCAAGCAGGGCAAAACCAACCGCCAGACCACTCCCGGCGGGTTTGCCTCCAACCCCTCGATCAAAATCGAAGCCTACCTGTGCGGCGACCCCACCAGTGCCAGCAAAAAGCTCAACCAATGGTTTCAGTCCTGCGTCCCCGCCTCCGACGGGGGGGGTGCCAGTTGGCGCAATAGCCGCAAAAACGCCTCCATCGTCATCTACGCCCCGGACGGGGACAGGGAAGCGGTGCGCTACAACATCTACGGAGCCTGGATCAAAAGCTACGGCATGGCGGACACGGATGCCACCGGGGGTGACCTGGCGGTAGAAACCTACGATTTCGTCTGCGAGCGCATCGAACGGGTGACCAGCAACGCCGGTGCCACCGGGACTTAACACAGGAGGTTGACCAATCATGGCCGATACGCCGGAATACTTGACCACATCACGCTACTACTTTGAAATTTCCGGGGGCAGTACGGGTAGTCAGTCCCTACTGATTTCCAAATGTAGCGGCGTGAAAATTGACCTGAACGTGGTGGGGGAGGGGATGTCCCTGGGGGTAACCAAGGGTGCCCGTTCGATTGTGCAAATTACCCCCGGCTCGACCAAATTCAGCAACGTCACCCTGGAGTTTATCGTCTCCCAGGAAAACAACGTCCTACAACAGTGGTTTTGGGCTTGCCAATCCCACAGCTACGAGGGCGGCGGCACCCAATGGAGCAACAACCGCAACGAATGTTCCCTGGTGTTTTACAAACAGGACGGGAGCGAAGGGGCGCGATTCAACTTCCGGGATGCGATCTGTGCTAAATATAAATCCACGGCCTTAAAACCGGAAAGCACGGATTTCTTCAAAGAAACCATCGAAATTTCCCACGCTGGCTTGGTGCGCGTCAACTAGATGGCTGAATTCCCGGAAATTCTCACAACTTCTCGCTTCTACGTCGGGTTGTTTCTCGACGGGAGTCAGGAGCCGGTGGATGCATTTTTCCAGGAATGTAAGGGGTTTAAGTACACCCAGGAAGTGATTGATGTGTACGAGGTGTCCCCCCAACCCTGGCGCAAGGCACAGATGGGGCGGATTCTTAACACCAAGGTGCCGGGGAATGTCAAGCTCAGCAATTTAACCCTCGTGCGGAGTTTGACCGCCTCCCAAACCCTCTGGCGGTGGGTGAGTAGCCTGCAAGCGGGGGAATGGGCAAAACAACGGCGCAACGGTGCCCTGGTGATCTACACCCAGGAGGCGCAGGAGGGAGCCAGGTTTGTGTTTGAGGGGGCGTGGCCGACGGGGTATCGCATTTCCGATGTCAAGGCCGCCGGGAAGGATGTGGCGATTGAGGAACTCCAGTTGGTGTGCGAGGTGTTTGAGCGGGTGGCACCGGGGGGTTCATCCTAGGGAAATGGGACAGCCATGTTACAAACCGAGTTTGCGTTTCACTTGCCTAAGGGCTATTTGGATGGGGAAGGCCGGTTGCATCAGGACGGGGTGATGCGTCTGGCACGGGCGTTGGATGAGATCGTGCCCCTGCGGGATGCCCGGGTGCAGGCCAATCCCGCCTATGCGACGGTGATTATCCTCTCGCGGGTGATTGTCCAACTCGGGGAGGTGCCGGAAATTAACCCCGCCGTGATTGAAGGTTTATTCGCCGCCGATTTGGATTATTTACAAAAATTCTACCGGCAAATCAATGGCCTGACCCCGCCGGAGGTGAATGGTGGCAGTTGATTGGGGAATTTTAACCTATGAATTTACCTTGCCCCTGGGGTATGTGGATGAGGGGGGAGAACGGCACCAAACCGGGCTGATGCGGCCTTTGACCGCCCTGGATGAATACTGGTTGGATACCCAAGCCACTTGGGGGCAAGGGGGGGGAATGCTGGGGCGGTTGGCACGGGGGCTGGTGCGGTTGGGGGAATTAACCACGATTACCGCCGCCCATCTGGAGCAGTTCTGGTTGGCGGACTTTGCCTACCTGCAAAATCTTTACCAAAAGCTCAACCCGCCGGAGGTGCATTTTGTGGGGGAGTGGCGGGCTACCCCCTGGCGCAGTTGCATCGGGAGGTAGCGGTGTTGGGCTATCACTTCCACTGGCCGTTGAGCGAAATTCTGGCCTTGCCCCACCGGGAACGGCAACACTGGGTGCGGGAATTGTCGCTTCTGCGGGGGGACGGGTGAGCAATTACCTGGGGATTGCCACGGTGACGGCCACCCTGCAACGGTTATTGCAGGGGTCGGTGCAGTTGGATGTGGCGGGGGCACGGGTGACGACGGTGCGCCCGGAAACCCTGGGGCAGGGGGGCACCCCGGAGGCGGGGGTGAATTTATTTTTGTACCAAATTGCCCCCAACCCGGTCTGGGCTAATAATAATATCCCGCCCCGCCAGCGCAAGGGCGAGGTGACCAAACGGGGACAAGCACCCCTGGATTTGCATTACCTGTTGAGTTTCTATGGCAACGAGGTGGAACTGGAACCCCAACGCCTGCTGGGGAGCGTGGTGCGGACGTTGGAGGATTTCGCCATCCTCACCCCCCAGATGATCGCCCAAACCACCCATGACCCGGGTTATCCCTACCTGGATGGGGCGGATTTGGCCGACCAGAGCGAACTGGTGAAGGCGGAACCCCTGAATTTAGAACTCAACGACCTGGCGAATCTCTGGAGTACGTTTTTTCAAGCCCCCTACATCCTCTCGATGGCCTACAAGGTTTCGGTGGTCTTGATCGAAGGGGAGGAACCAGGGCGGCGAGCCTTGCCAGTGCGTTCCCAGCGGTCAACCACCCAGGCGTTTAACCAACAGCCGCTGATCACCCAGGTGCGTCATCGTTTGGGGGCACGGGAACCCATCACCCGCACCAGTCCCCTGCTGATCCTGGGGCGCAATCTCCAAGGAGGCCATACGGTTCAGGTGCGCGTGGGGGAAAGTTTAGTTTCCCCCCAGGAAATCACCCCTACCCAAATTCTCCTGGATTTGAGCCAGGTGGCCGATTTACCCGCCGGGATGCTGGGGGTGCAGGTGGTGCATCTGCCCACTCCTGCCCAGGAACGGGGAGAATTGGGAGTAGGCGAGGATTTACACACCGTCCGCCGCCCGCCCCGGGTGCCCTGGGTAGAATCCAACGTGGAAGCCTTTATTCTGCGCCCTACCGTAATTGCTCTAAATACCACGCCCTTGCCCCCCGCCCCCAACGGTGCTAGCCAGTATCAAATGGCGATTACGGTGGATGGAACCATTGACCCCCGCCAAAAGGTTGTGCTGGTGCTGAACCAACGGGCGGTGAGCGAACCGGCGCTGTACCTGTTTGATGCCGAACCCCATCCCCAAGCCACCCCGACGGTGCAGGTGGTTGTCCAGGGGATGCAACCCGGGGAATACCTGGCTCGTTTGATGGTGGCCGGTGCCGAAAGTCTCCTCACGGTGGATACCGACCCGGATAGTCCCACCTTTGAGCAGTACATTACCCCCCTAGTGACGATCCCCTAAATTTTCCATCTCCCCATGACGGACTGGGCTACCTGCAATCGCCACCACCTGGAGTCCCATTTACGACGGGTACGCCGGGGGTTAGAGCCAGAAAAGCCCCTATCGTTAACTGCTCCCCTGGCTCGCTTCCATTTGCATCTAACTACGGCATTAAATATGCTGCAAACCCGTCTGTACGGTGCCCCGGCGTTGGAGCGGTTACGGTTAATTTTGGGGCTGACTCCTTTTGAAGTTGATGTTTTAATCCTTTGTACTGGCATGGAACTGGAAGCCACCTGGGCACCCCTGT
The DNA here is from genome assembly GCA_964481635.1 of uncultured Synechococcus sp. Classification (GTDB taxonomy): domain Bacteria; phylum Cyanobacteriota; class Cyanobacteriia; order Gloeomargaritales; family Gloeomargaritaceae; genus Gloeomargarita. Next base: position 46,014 of record CAYZTU010000015.1, on the reverse strand, counting down.
GCGCCCAAGCCCAAGGCGACCCCCAGCGCAACTATCCCACCCCTGCCCTGGCACTCAAATACCTGCCCCACGCCCATTGGAGTGCCTTTACGCCCACGGCACCCCTGCGCTACTGGCAGTTGATCACCCTGGGTAATGGCAGTACGTTGTCCACCAGTCCCCTGCGGATTGATGAGCAGATTTTGCACTACCTGCTGGGGTTAAATGTCCTGGACACGACCCTGATGCACCTGGTACAGCCCGTCCGTACCGCCCAGGCTTTGGCTCCATCCCATCAACAACTGGCTGAACAGCTCCACCAACTCTGGCAAACCCGCCCCCGGCAAAGCCTGGTCATTTGCGGGGCGGATCGAGCCACCCGGCGGGACGTGGCGCATGATGCCTGTCAAAAACAGGGTTACGATCTGTGGCAGGCACCCAGCGACGCCTTGACCGCCCCCCCCAAGGAAATGGCTCCGGTTTTGCATCGCTGGCAACGCCAAGCCCAACTTACTCAGGCGGTTCTCCTCATCGAAGGCGATACGGTGGGGGAACGGGGGCAAATGTTAGTGCAATATCTGGAATACAACAGTACGCCAATCATTCTCAGCACCCCGGATCGCCCCGCATGGCCGGAAAACACGCTCCCCATTTGGGAAGCCCAGGCGTTAACCCTAGCGGAACAACGGCAACTCTGGCAAGAAAGTTGGGGAGAACGCTTACCCAGCCGTGCCATTGACAGCTTGGTGTGGCAGTTTCAACTCAACCGCAGTCAAATCACCGCCATTAGCCAGACGGTGCAGGCGGAAAAAAATTTAACCCCCGCCCTCCTCCCCCAAAAACTCTGGTCGGCCTGTCGGGTGCAGTCTCGCACTACCTTAAGCGATTTGGCGCAAAGACTCGACACCCAGGCGGGCTGGGATGACCTGGTACTGCCGGAAGCTCAATTACACATTCTCAAGGAATTGTTAGCGCAGGTACGACAACGGGCGACGGTCTATGAAACCTGGGGTATGGGGGGTAAAACCGGGCGGGGGTTGGGCTTGAGCGTTTTATTCGCAGGACCCAGTGGCACGGGCAAAACCCTGGCCGCCGATGTGTTGGCGCATGGGTTGGGGTTGGATTTGTACCGAATTGACCTCAGTGCGGTGGTCAGTAAGTACATTGGCGAGACGGAAAAAAATCTACGCCGGGTGTTTGATGCTGCCGAAACCAGCGGAGCAGTCTTACTTTTTGACGAAGCCGATGCCCTGTTTGGTAAACGCAGCGAGGTAAAAGACTCCCACGACCGCTACGCCAATATCGAGGTGGGGTATCTGCTACAACGCATGGAAGCCTACCGGGGGTTAGCCATCCTCACCACCAATTTGAAAGATGCTCTGGATGCGGCTTTTTTGCGGCGGATTCGCTACATCGTCCGGTTTCCCTTTCCCGATGCCACCCAACGGGCGGAAATTTGGCGGCGGTCATTCCCGGCGCAAACCCCCACCCAAGGGCTGGATTATCCCAAACTGGCGCAGTTGGGGGTGGCGGGAGGCAATATCCGCAATATCGCCCTGAATGCCGCTTTTTTGGCCGCCGATGCCCAAGAGCCGGTGCAGATGCGCCATATCCTCCTGGCCGCCCGCAGCGAGTATATTAAGTTGGAAAAACCGCTGACCGATGCGGAGGTGCGGGGGTGGGTGTCCGGGGCTAATCCAATTGATGGCCGGTGAGTTCCACAAACACGTCTTCCAAATTCGAGGGGCGCACCAGCAGGCCGGTTTTGTCCTCAAAATGGGCTAGGTAGGCGTTGGCGGCGGCCAAGGTGGGGAAAAACTTATGTTCCCACCGCTCGCCCAACTGTTTGACCACCAACCCTTCCCCTAGATGTTCTCGCAACTCCGCCACCGTGCCCTGGGCAATCAGTTTCCCGCCGTCAATGATCCCCACCCGTTGGCACAGATACTCCACCTCTTCCATATAATGGCTGGTCAGTACAATCGTCACACCATCCTGGTTGAGTTGGCGGATAATCGCCCACAACCTACGGCGGGTTTGGGGGTCAAGCCCCACCGTGGGTTCATCCAGGAATAAAATTTGCGGTTGATGCAGCAGGGCACGGGCAATTTGCAACCGCCGCTTCATGCCCCCGGAGAGAATTTTTGCCAAATCATCCCGCCGCTCGGTTAGTTCCACATACTCTAACCAGTAGTTGATCCGCCGCCGCCGCTCCCCCAGCGGGATATGGTGCAAACGACCATGAAATTCCAGGTTTTCCCACACCGTCAAATCCCCATCCACACTCACCTGTTGCAACACCACCCCAATCCGACGGCGCACCTCCAAAGGCTGTTTGACCACATTGCACCCCGCCACCCACACATCCCCCTCGCTGGGACGGGTCAGGGTGGTCAGCATCCGAATGGTGGTGGATTTGCCTGCACCGTTGGGTCCCAACAACCCAAACACCTCCCCCCGCCCAATCGCCAGGGTTAAGTCCTGCACCACCGGTTTTCGGTTGTAGACTTTGTAAACACTTTGTAAACACACTGCCGTCGCACAGGCCGATGTTTGACAATCCACTGGGGGGTGCGCCGTGGAGTTCATGCCTGCTCCCCCGCTGGCTGAGACGTTTCCGGTACAGGGTCGTATCCCCCAGGAGTAAAGGGATGACACCGCCCCAACCGCAACAAGGCTAACTGTCCCCCCCGTCCGAGGCCAAAGCGTTCTATCGCCGTGTAGGCATAACAGGAACAGGTGGGATAAAAACGACAACTGGGGGGCTTGAGGGGCGAAATCCATCGTTGGTAACCCCGGATAGCTCCCAAACATAGAGATTTCATGGGGTTGGCCGCTGGGGTTTTTTCATGGGAGCCGTGGGGCGGGGGCGGGGGGCTTCCGTGGGCCAGGGTTGGGCGGACAGGAGTTCCCGCCGCAACCAAACCGAACGGTACAAGTCCTGGGGGTAAAATTTCTGGCGTAAACACAGAACCATGTGCCGAGAGGTTTCCTCCGTATCCAGGATCACCCAAGGCCCTTCATGAGACCAGCGGTCATCCTTGAGATAGACCGTACTGCCCTGGGCAAGTTCCGGTGGGGCGGACGGGGTGGAAAAGGTCATGGGCTTTTCCGGCTCCAAAACGACAACAATAAGTGGGGCGAGAGAGGCGATTATCCCTAAGTCTCTATTAAGCTATCACATTCCGACCGGTGCCAATCCTGGGGTCAGTCTGGACTGGGGGATGTAATGCCCTACGCATCCAGTGTTAGGATAACGATTGATTAAAAAAGAGAGCAAACAATGCAAAAGTCAATTACGTTTGACGGACGGGAAATCCGTCTGCGCTTGGGAGAGCTTGCCCCCCAGGCGGGGGGTTCAGTGCTGGTGGAATGTGGGGATACGGCGGTATTGGTGACGGCAACCCAAGGGACGGCACGGGAGGGAATTGATTTTCTCCCCCTGATGGTGGAGTACGAGGAGCGGTTGTACGCCGCCGGACGGATTCCGGGGGGATTTTTGCGGCGGGAAGGGCGGCCACCGGAAAAGGTGGTGTTGACCAGTCGTTTGATTGACCGTCCCCTGCGGCCTCTGATCCCGGATTGGTTGCGGGAAGATATGCAGGTGGTGGCAACAACTTTATCCCTGGATGAGGAAGTGCCCCCGGATGTTTTGGCGGCATTGGGAGCGTCTTTGGCGGTGGCCACGGCGGGGATTCCGTTCATGGGGCCGATGGCCGCCGTGCGAGTCGGTCTGTTGGGGGATGAGTTTATCATCAATCCCACCTATGCGGAGGTGGAAGCGGGGGAATTGGATTTGGTGGTGGCTGGGTCGCCCCAGGGGGTAATCATGGTGGAATGTCGGGCGAACCAACTGCCGGAATCGGACATGATCGAGGCGATTGATTTCGGCCATGAGGCGATTCAAGAGTTGATCCGGGCACAACAGGAATTGCTCATGGAATTGGGGGTGACGCTCACCATTCCCCCCGCCCCGGAACCGCCGGTGGATTTGGTGGCCTTGATCCATGCGACGGCGGCAACGGGGATTCAGGCGGTTTTGGACCAAACCATTGCCGATAAACAGCTACGCAATCAGGCTCTGGATGGGGTCAAAGCCCTGGTGACGGCGGCACTGGGAGCATTACCGGAGGATGACCCGCGTCGGGTGGCGGGGACGGGGAAAACCGTGGAGGCTTTGTTTAAGTCTTTAACCAAAAAACTCATGCGCCGCCATGTGATCGAAAAAGGGGTACGGGTGGATGGCCGCAAAGTGGACGAGGTGCGTCCGATCAACTGTGAGGTGGGCTTGCTACCCCGGCGGGTGCATGGGTCGGCGGTATTCCAACGGGGTTCGACCCAGGTGCTATCCGCTGTAACCTTGGGGACTCCCGGCGATGCCCAGGATTTGGCGGATGATTTGCACCCGGAGGACGAAAAACGCTACCTGCATCACTACAATTTTCCGCCCTATTCCGTGGGGGAGGCCAAACCGATGCGGGCACCCTCCCGGCGGGAGATTGGGCATGGGGCGTTGGCCGAGCGCGCCCTCGTCCCGGTTCTGCCCAGCAAAACCGAGTTTCCCTACGTTCTGCGGGTAGTTTCGGAGGTGTTGGCCTCCAATGGTTCCACCTCGATGGGTTCCGTGTGCGGTTCCACCCTGGCCTTGATGGATGCGGGGGTGCCCCTGAAACGCCCGGTGAGTGGGGTGGCAATGGGGTTAATCAAGGAAGGAGACCAGGTGCAGGTACTCACGGATATTCAGGACATTGAGGACTTCCTGGGGGATATGGACTTCAAGGTGGCGGGGACGGATGCGGGGATTACCGCCCTGCAGATGGATATGAAAATCACCGGCTTGGATGTGTCCACCCTGGGGCAGGCGATCAAGCAGGGACGGGCGGGGCGGTTATTCATCCTGGAAAAAATGCTGGCGACCCTCCCGGCTCCCCGGATCGAATTGTCCCCCTACGCCCCCCGGTTGTTGACCCTCAAGATTGACCAGGAGTTGATCGGGGCAGTGATTGGCCCTGGCGGCAAAACCATCCGGGGGATTACCGAAGAAACCGGTGCCAAGGTGGACATCGAGGACGACGGTACGGTCACCATCAGTGCCAGCGATGAGCAACGGGCGCAAAAAGCCTACCGCTTGATTGACGGCATGACCCGCCGGTTGAACGAGGGAGATGTTTACACGGGGCGGGTGACCCGGATTATTCCCATCGGGGCGTTTGTGGAAATCCTGCCAGGAAAAGAAGGGATGATCCACATTTCCCAGTTGGCGGAACATCGGGTGGGCAAGGTGGAGGACGTGGTTTCCGTCGGGGATGAGGTGATCGTGCGGGTGCGGGAGATTGATAACCGGGGGCGGATCAACCTGACCCGCTTGGGGATTCACCCGGATGAGGCCGCCACCGCCCGCCAGGGAAATTAACCCCGGCATGACCCACGGTGAACCCCCAGACTTTATACTCTGTAATAGATATTCTCAGTTTTAGTCTGGGGGAGCGGGTATGCGCTGGCTGTGGGGGTTGGGTTTGACCCTATTGCTTTTGCTTGGTAATGTTGCCCCCGTCTGGGCAACGGCGGTGGGGGAGTTGCCCGCCACTGCGCCCCAGTGGGTGTTAGACCAGGGGGAGGTGTTTAGCCCCAGCACCGTCAACCAGGTGAATCGGAGCCTCACCCAACTCAGTCAGGATACGGGGGTGCAGGTGCATTTGGTCAGCCTGCGCCGGTTGGATTACGGCGAAAGTGCCACCAGTTTTGGGGAAAAGCTATTCCAACGCTGGTTCCCCGACGGCGGGGCAAACCAGGTGCTGTTAACCTTAGTCGCCCGCACCGCCACGGCGGATTTGCAGGCTGGTGCCGACGTGATCCCTTTACTCCCCGCCGCCACCGCCCAAAGCATTACCCAGGAAACCCTGCTCCAACCCGTGCGCCAGAATATCTACAACCAAGCCCTGTTGGACACGGTACAACGGTTGAGTTTGGTTTTATCCGGTCAGCCTGACCCCGGCCCGCCCCCGGAAGCGGTCGAACCTACGGCGGGGAATTTTGCTACCGTGGCGGAAACCCGCGAGCAGAAAGACTTTTCCACGGCGGTGGTGATTGTTTTGTTAATTTTGGCGACGGTGATCCCGATGGTCACCTACTACTGGTACGTCCTGCGATGAAACTATGGGTGTACCATACCCCGGAGCAGGTGCCAGGGGGCGAGTTGCCGGACTGTGCGGTGGTCGTGGATGTCCTGCGGGCGACCACGACGATGGCGGTGGCTTTGGCCGCCGGGGCAACCGGGGTACAGGTCTTTGCCGATTTAGATGAATTGATGCGGGTGAGTGAGGATTGGCCTGCGGAGCAACGCCTGCGGGTGGGGGAACGGGGGGGTAAGGTAGTGAGCGGCTTTGACCTGGGCAATTCCCCCTTGGATTGCACACCGGAACGGGTGCAGGGGCGGCGGTTATTTATGAGTACCACCAACGGTACCCGTGCCCTAACCCAGGTACAGGCTGCCCCCCAGGTGGTGACCTGCGCCCTGGTGAACCGCCAAGCGGTGGTCGAACTTTTGCAAAAGCAACAACCGGAGCGGGTTTGGGTGGTGGCTTCCGGGTGGGAGGGAGCCTTTTCCCTGGAGGATACGGTCTGCGCTGGGGCTTTGCTGGCGGGGCTGGGAAGTCTAATCTCCACCGGCAATGATGAGGCGGTGAGTGCCCTGGCTTTGTATCACCAATGGCAAGATAATTTGCGAGAATTACTCCAGCGTGCCAGCCACGGCCAACGCCTCCTGGGTTTGGGGCAGGCGGCGGATTTGCGTTTCTGCGCCCAGTTGGACTGTTTAACTACCGTGCCCCGCCAACGTGAACCGGGCATTCTGACGGCGGTGGCGTGATATAAATCACCATGAGCCTACGGGTGTTATACTTTCTTGGTAATTTCGCCTTGGGTCAGCGACCCTACCCATGCCTGCACCATTACACCTGACTCGGGAAGAGTTACTCGCTCGCTATGCGGAGGGGGAGCGGGATTTTAGTGGTGTCCGCTTGGGGGATGTGGATTTGAGTAATAAAATTCTCAGCCGCATTATCCTGGTGGATGCCTACCTGGAGCGGGCGAACTTGACCGGTACCAATTTTTTGGGTGCCAATTTCCAGGGGGCGACCCTGAACCTGGCACGGATGTACAACTGTAACCTGAGCGGGGCAAATCTGATTGATTCCCAACTGCGGGGGGCTGACCTGCGGCGCGCCTACCTGCGGGGAGCGAATTTGACCCGCGCCTACCTGAGCGAATGTGATTTCAGCAGTGCCAACTTGGGCGATGCCATTTTGAAACTCGCCCGCCTACGGGATGCCAACCTTACCGAAGTGCGCTGGCGGGGGGCGGATTTGACCGAGGCAGACCTGCGGGGTGCCAAACTGACGGGCGTGGATTTGAAACAGGTGTTATTGGATGGGGCGTTGTTACCCTAGGGGTGGGGGCAAGGGAAACAGGATGCTAGGATAAAAGTGCAGGGTTCATAATAAAAATTTATATGAGAATAATGGTGCAACAAAACCGTCCTAATCTTTATGAACACGACTTTTATGCTTGGACACAACAACAAAAGGAGTTGTTAGGTAAAGAGCAGTACAAGGAATTGGATATTGCTAATTTAATCGAAGAGATTGATGCCTTGGGAAAACAACAAAAGAAAGAATTACGCAACCGTCTGGCGGTGCTGTTAGGACATCTATTAAAATGGCAATATCAGCCAGGGATGCGAACCAAAAGTTGGCGAGTTACTATGGATATTCAACGCTCGGAAATCAAGCAAATTTTGCTGGAAAATCCCAGTCTCAAGCCCTATATTGCTGAAGCACTGACCCTGGGCTATCAAGCGGGAGTTAAACTCGCTGTTTTAGAAACCCCTTTGGAATATAGGGATTTCCCCACCGTTCTTCCCTACCGTTGGCCGCAAATTCTCGATGAATCATTCTTCCCCGACGGAAAGTAGGCACCGGAGAAAAGCCCTCAAGATTTTGCCTCTGGACATCAAGCTTTTCCATGTTTTCAGCAGGTGATGACCTATGGCAATGTCTGCCCTTCCCGAATTGCTCAATATCTGGCTCTCCCACCCCTGGGGCGGGGCAGTGCTGTTGAATACGGTGCTGATTGCGCCGCTATTTTTTCTGCCCCCCACCCTATTGACCCGTTGGGGTGCCGTCCATGCCTGGATATTGGGGGTAGTCCTGTGGGGAACGCTGGGCTGGCGGGGGTATCTGGTGGTGCTGGTGTATTTTGGCGTGGGGTCGCTGGTTACAAAAATCGGCTACCAAGCCAAAGCCGCCCTGGGAATTGCGGAAAAACGGGGCGGGGCACGGGGGCCGGAAAATGTCTGGGGTTCCGCCGCCGTGGGTGCCCTGTGCGCGGTGGGGATAGCCGGGTTAGGGGATGGCTGGACATTACCATTACAAATGGCTTTTGTGGGCAGTTTTGCCGCCAAACTCAACGACACCGTATCCAGCGAAATTGGCAAAGCCTACGGTCGGCGCACGATTTTGTTAACCACATTCCAAGCGGTTCCCCCCGGTACGGAAGGGGCGGTGAGCTTAGAAGGTACTTTGGCGGGGCTGGTCGGGGGGCTGGGACTAACCCTCGTGGGCGGGGGGGTGGACATGGTACCCATCATGGGAATTCCCATCTGTGTGGGGGCGGCCTTGGTGGCAAATGTGGTGGAAAGTTGGGTGGGAGCCACCTGGCAGGGTCGCTGGCCCTGGTTGACCAATGAATGGGTGAATGGCATCAATACCCTGGTGGGGGCGGTTCTGAGCGGCCTCGGCGGGTGGGTTCTCCGCAGTCTGATATAGTGAAACCCAGAAATCGTGGGGGTATTCATGGCGATTGCCAGCATTAATCCCTGGGACGGGAGCGTTTTACAAACCTTTACACCCTTAACGGACGCAGAGCTAGAGGCCAAACTAGCCCTGGCTGAGACGGGATTCCAGACCTACCGCCGGTGGTCTTTGCCCCAACGGGCGCAGGGGTTGCATCGGTTGGCGGAGCGGTTGCACCAAGAACGGGATACCTGGGCACGCACCATGACCCTGGAAATGGGCAAACCCCTCCAGGCCGCCCTCGCTGAAGTGGACAAAAGTGCCTCGGTCTGTCGTTACTACGCCGAGCAGGGGGCAGCATTTTTGCACGACCAGGCCGGACCTTTGGATTACCTACCCGATGGCACCGTGGCGCAGACCTGGGTGCGCCGGGAACCTCTGGGGGTGATTTTGGCCGTCATGCCCTGGAATTTTCCCTTTTGGCAGGTGTTTCGCTGTCTGGCACCGGCACTCATGGCGGGCAATGTGTTTTTGCTTAAACACGCCTCGAATGTGCCCCAAAGTGCCTTGGGCATTGAATCTCTGGTTACTCAGGCTGGGTTTCCCCCGGGGGTGATGCAAACTCTATTAATTGAAGCCCACCGGGTTGCCCCATTGATGGCCGACCCCCGTATCCAGGCGGCCACCCTCACCGGCAGCGAACCAGCGGGTATGGCTTTAGCAGCCGCCGCCGGGAGCGCATTGAAAAAAACCGTGCTGGAGTTGGGGGGCAGTGACCCGTTGATTGTCCTGCCCAGTGCCGACCTGGAGACCGCCGCCAAAACCGCTGTCACCGCCCGGATGCTCAATAACGGCCAGTCCTGCATCGCCGCTAAGCGGTTTATCCTCCATGAGGCCATCGCCCCAGGGTTTATGGCCGAATTGGTCGAGCGGTTCCAGACCTTGAAGCTGGGCAATCCCCTTGACCCCAGCACCGAACTCGGCCCGCTGGCTACCCCCGCCCTGCGAGACGAACTCCACCAACAGGTAACCGAGATGCTAGCGCAGGGTGCCCAGGTGCTTTGCGGCGGTCAAATCCCCCCCGGCACCGGGAATGTTTACCCCCCCACCCTGCTCACCCACTTGCCCCCCACCGCCCGCAACATCGAATTTTTTGGCCCCGTTGCCCTGATTTATACCGTTCCCGACCTGGATGCCGCCCTTGCCATCGCCAACGACTGTCCCTTCGGTTTGGGAGCCAGTGCCTGGACCCGTGACCCCCAGGAACAACAACGGCTACTACAGGATTTAGCCAGCGGCTCCGTGTTCATCAACGGCATGGTGCGCTCCGACCCCCGCCTCCCCTTCGGTGGGATTAAAAAATCCGGCTACGGGCGGGAACTCGGGGAATGGGGTCTGCTGGAATTTGTCAATATCAAGACCCTCTGGGTGAAAGAATCCTGAGAGTATCTATTAAAAAATATAACGAAAATTCCGGGACAATTCGGGAATAAGGGGATAAAGCGGATGGATTTTTAGGTATAAATGCGGGGAATTTCATGTATTACTTGCAATCTCGTTACATCTGCGGGGGAAGTTGTGATAATCCGTCAGATTTTTTTGAAAAACTTTATTCCTGGCCTGGGGGTAGCAGTGCTAACCTAAATTTCACATTCAGCCCACTCATTCACATCCCCTGGAGGTGCCCGATGCAAGGTAAATCTGTGCAAGTCAAGCCCGGAACCCGGAATCACAAGGGTTTTTTCATTGATGAAGCCCCCTACACCCTGGTGAATATCAATGCCGCTGGCTGGGCGGTCATCTGTATTGATGATGCCATTTGTCACTTTGTTGACCCGGACGATCTGGAAGTTTTCGGGGAAGCCTAAGTCAAACATCCTACAAAAATCCTATCCGCAGGCTGCATCATTGGGGTGCAGCTTTTTTTGCGGTCATGTGGACGGTTTCATGGTTTCAAACTCACAATTTTGCCAAACCAGAGCAGCGGCACCGAGTAAACCCGCCTCCCGCAAGGGCGAGCGCACCAGGGTGGCCGGAGCCATTGACCGTTCCTGCACGGTGGTGACCAGGGGTTGCCAGTAGTCTTCCCCCAGGTCGAGTACAGTCCCGCCCACAATCACCCGCTCCGGGTTGAGGGTGTGGAGCAAACTGGTCAGAGCCGTACCCAAAATGCGCCCGGAGCGGCGAATCAAATCCTGTGCCACCGGGTTACCCAACCGGGCGGACTCTCCCACATCCTGAGTGGTGATTTCCTGGGCAGATGTAATAATTTTGTGTGTAAATTTTAGTAAACCTACTTCCCAGAGGGTTTGTGCCAAATTCGCTAAACCTGACCCGGAGGCAAACAGTTCTACACAACCCCAGTTGCCGCAATTGCAGAGCGGACCTTGGTAATCGACGCTGATATGCCCCAGTTCCCCGGCGGCGGAAGTCGCACCCCGCACCACCTGGCGGTCGAGGATCACCCCTCCACCGATGCCTGTACCGACCACCACACTCAGGAAATGGTGGCAATCCCGCCCCGCCCCAAACCACAATTCCCCCAGGGCAGCGCAGTTCCCATCGTTGTCCACCCAGGTGGGTAGCCCGAGTTCCGCCAGGGTCAAATCCCGCAGGGGTATCCTGCGCCAATCCGGGAGTAGGGCTGTGGCATCCACCACTTCCCCCCGGGCAAAATCCACCCGCCCGCCGGTACTGATGCCAATGCCGCCGAGGGTTCCCCCCTGCGCCGCCGCCCAATCCCGCCCCCGGCATAGCAGTGCCCAGATTTGCGCCAAAATGTCCCGGCAAGTGGTGGGGGTGGGTTGCTGTTCCTGGTAAAGTAATTCCCCGGTGGGAGCCACCACGGCCATACGCAGGCGGGTTCCCCCTAAATCCACCGCCAATACCCACGGGTGAGGGTCAGTCACCCTGGTCTTGTAATAATTCCTGGAGTCGTTTCAAGCCTTTTTTCATATGCCGTGAAACCGTCACCACACTAACTTTGAGGCAATCCGCCACCTCTTTTTGGGTAAATTCGTGGAGAAAGACAAACTCCAAAATTTCCCGGGTGCGGCTCTCCAAATGCAGTAAACATTGTTCGAGGTGCAGACGGTCTTCCTGCGCCAGTTGAAAACTGCGGTACTCCGGGTCGCATATCTGCTCACCCAAGGAGAGGGGACGACCTTCCTCATCCCCCACACACATATCCAAACTGAGGAGGGACTGGTTTTGCCAAGCCATCTGGGCTTCCTGGCATTCCTGCACCGAAATCCCCAAACCCGCCGCCAATTCCGTTGCTGTCGGTTGCCGCCCCTGGGTCTGCTGCCACTGGACGGCCCATTGGGTTGCCCGTTGCTGCATTTCCTGCCATCGCCGGGGTAGGCGCATGGTTGGGCATTGATCCCGCAAATAGTGGCGTATCGCTCCCCGCACGTAGGGCAGGGCGAAGCTACTCAAGGCCACCCCCCGCTCCACATCAAACCGCTCAATGGCCTGAATGAGTCCCAACGTCCCCACCTGCATCAAATCCTCAAAAGGCTCCCGTGAGCAGGCTTGACAACGATAGACTTCCTGACGCACCAACCCCAGGTTGGCCTGGACTAGACGGTTCCGCAAGCGGATATCACCAGTGGCTCGATAGGATTTTAACCAGGCGAAGGACTGATGCTTCAGGTCACTGTCATAACTATCACTGCGTTCCGAGGGCGTATTGACAACCAGAGGCATAGGTCTTGGGGAGGATAGAACAGGATTTGTACCCACATATGAGCATAGCAAGCCCCCCCCCGGTTTACAACCGTATTTTCACCGAGAAGGGGGCGCAGACCGGGGCGGAGCGGTTAGACGGCGGGGCGAACCCGGGCGTAAAAGATGCCCCGAATTTTCACATCCAGGGGTTCCCGGGCACCCAAGTCCGTATCCGAGGGTTGTTCACTCTCAAAGGTGCCAGCGATCTCCCCGGTACTGCCATCCACCTGCGCCACCTGTAAATCCAGATGGCCTTCGCCGATGTCAATGGTTTTCACGTTAGCTCCCCCCAACCGGGCATCGTCCGCCTGGGCAGGCAACGCCACCGCATTGTCATAGCCCGTAGCTAACCCCCGTCCCTTGGGGTCGAGAAACAGCGCCGAGCGATAGGACGGCACCTGGAACGTACCGGAAAAATCCGTTGAGGTATTGATCACGGTCTGACCCGGTTGGGTCTTGGCTACCAGTTCCTTGATGGTGAAAAAGAAGGGCACCCGCTCGCCCCCCGGCAACTGGACGGTAATCACCTGAAAGTCAATGCCATCTTTTTCCTTCAGGGTGAGTACCCCATCGCTGGCAATCTGCAAATCCGCCTCCACCGCATCAATCGAGGAGGTGGCACGGGTCAAGAGTTTGGTGGGGACAAAGGTGGCTTCCTGACGCTTATTGACAGCTTCTTCTTTCACAAAATAGCTGGTGGGTTCCAAACACAAATCCGTAATCTGATACTTTTGATTGGCATCTAGGCTCAACGACCCCCGGGCAAAATCACTCAACTGGGGACATTTGTTGGCTAATCCTGTCCCTTTCACCTGTTCGTAGGATAAACTCTTGATCTGGTCGTAGGTCAGCCCTTCGGCGGTGGTGCCCACGGCTGGGGCACAGGCAGTAACCAGAGTCAAACAGCACATGAGCAATACAGCCAGCAATGCACGATACCCCATAACCAACCTCAACAACACAACAGACGTGGCAATTTATTTTACCGTGAACAGGGGTCTATCACGCCCCTCAGTTGCTGGGGGACTCGCAGGGCGGAGCGGTCATGCCCAATCCCCGCCAGACCTGGGTGATGGGAATCCCCCAACTGTAATCCGCTAGTTGGGCGTGCAATTCCGGGGCGGGGGTACCGCCACCGACGTAACGGTACGGGTCACCCCACAGGGGGTCTTTGTGCATTCCATTCAAGGCCACCAAGCGTCCGTAGCCATTTAATACCGGCCCGCCGCTCATGCCTTTTTCTACGGTGTTGCTGTAGCCCAGGCGGTAGCCGCCCTCCAGGGACTGGGGCAGGATTAAACTCACTTGACCGGTCGTGAACACCAAGCCGGGGTCGGTTTGCCCCTCGGTGGGAAAGGGAAATCCGGCGGCAAATACGGCTTCGCCCACCTGGGGTAGGTGGGGCTGACTACAGACCACCGGATAGTTCTGGTCGCTGGTGAACCTCAGGGCGGCCACATCGGCAGCGGTCGGGTTGCGCTGGAGCGGTTGCGCCGGATGGAGGCGACCATCAGGGGTGCGAATTTGGTAGTCCGTTACCCGGCTGTCCCCCTCTAGGACGTGTTGATTGGTGACCAGGGTGTAGGTCGCACCTTGGCGGGCAACCAATACCCCGGAACCCCAATTTTGCCCCACCACCACCTTGACGGTAACGCTCCGGGCGAGTCGGTTGAGCAGGGGTTCGGCCAGGTGGGGCAATGGGCGGCGGGTGGGTCGAGCCATGCGCCATTCCCACCCACCCACCCCCGCCAAAAGTCCTAGCCCCACCCACCAGAGCCAGATGATCCGAGGTTTCAAGGGTTACGGGGTGGGTTCAGGGGTTTCGTCGCTGGTGAGAAATTCGTTGAAGTCAACGTAGGGACGGGCGGTGGTTTCGTTGAGTGGACCGGAAGCCCGGGTGCGGATGTTAAATAACTGGTTAATGGCCTGGGTGGGGTTGGAGCCGGGTTTGAGGGTAAAAAGCAACCCAGCACAGGGGCCGCCATTGCTCCGGGCGACGCAAACGACGTTCTGGCCGTTCATCCGCCCGGTGGTAATAAAACTGAGGCTCCCGTCGTTGTAGTAGGTCTGGAAACGTTTGGAAACCTCTTGGCAACGGCGTTCGGCGGAAAAACCACTATCGCTGAAGGCATCGGAACTCCAACGGATAATGGGTACCACCCGGCTACCGGATTTCGCCAGGGTGGCGGGGGCACCTTGGCTGGTGCCACAGTAAAAACTTAACTTTTTAGGGGTGGCTTCGGCACTGGGGGTGAAGCTGAACATCGCTACCAGCATCCCTAAGCCAACCAACCCGCCCCGTATCTGTTGTGTACTGCCCATAAATTTCAGACCTCCCAACGGTTTTTGTCGCATAATGCACTGCTGACCCTATTGTAAAGGCAGTACTCCCTCTCCCTGGGGTCAGGGATCACGCCTACCCCGCCAGACGGATCACAGGGGGAACAGTTCCTGTACCCTGGGGGAAGTGGGATTTGGTAGGATTTTCCAAGTTTCTTCAGATTTTAACCTTAGTTTGAGGCGGGGGATTTTACATGACCATACTTCTGAGTCAAGACCAGGTGGATTTGTTGGTACGCAACCAGCACCACGACCCCTTCGCCGTCCTCGGCCCCCATCCGGTGGAGATTGACGGGCAACCCCAATGGCATATCCGAGCCTATTTACCCTTGGCGCAGGCGGCCTGGGTGGTTTGCCCCACCCTGCGGCAGGAATTTGCCATGACCCCCAAGCAGGATGCCCACCTGTTTGAATGCCTAATTCCGGGGGCGGAGTTGCCCAATTACCAACTGCGGGTTCGGGAGGGGGAACAGGAGCGGTTTTTTTATGACCCCTATTGTTTCAAAACCCCCAAATTAACCGATTTTGACCTGCATTTGTTTGGGGAGGGGAATCACCACCGAATTTATGAAAAATTGGGGAGCCATCTGACTCAGGTGGATGGGGTGACGGGGGTTTATTTTGCGGTGTGGGCACCCCATGCTCGGAATGTTTCGGTAATTGGGGATTTTAATAACTGGGATGGGCGATTGCATCAAATGCGTAAAGGTCATACTGGAATTTGGGAATTGTTTATTCCTGAACTCTCAGAAGGAGCGGCTTACAAATACGAAATCAAAAATTGGGAAGGCCATATTTACGAAAAATCTGACCCCTTGAGTTTCTATCAGGAAGTCCGCCCCAAGACTGCTTCAATTGTCACCAATTTAGACCGCTATAGCTGGGGGGATCAGTCCTGGTTAGAACAGCGGCGGCACCAGGATGCCTTGACCCAACCCATCGCTATTTACGAAGTGCATTTGGGTTCCTGGTTGCATCGGGCTTTTGACACCCCCACACCTGCAAAAAAGGAGCCAGTGGCGGTATCGGAATTGAATCCGGGTGCCCGTTATTTGACCTATCGGGAATTGGCTGCTGAATTAATTCCCTACGTGAAAGAAATGGGCTTTACCCATGTGGAATTGTTGCCGATTGCCGACTATCCCTTTGATGGTTCCTGGGGCTATCAGGTGGTGAGTTATTATGCGGCCACATCCCGTTATGGTTCGCCGCAGGATTTTATGTATTTTGTGGATCAATGTCACCAAAATGGCATTGGGGTGATTGTGGATTGGGTGCCGGGGCATTTCCCGAAAGATGGGCATGGGTTGGCTTTTTTTGATGGTGCCCATCTCTACGAGTACAGTGACCCCCGCAAGGGTGAACACAAGGAATGGGGGACGCTGGTGTTTGATTATGGCCGCCCGGAGGTAAGAAATTTCCTGGTTGCCAATGCCCTATTTTGGTTTGATAAATACCACATTGATGGCATTCGGGTAGATGCGGTGGCTTCGATGATTTATTTGGATTATTGCCGCCCGGATGGGGAGTGGGTTGCTAACCAATACGGGGGCAGGGAACATGTGGAAGCGGTGGATTTTTTGCGGCAAGTAAACCATGTAATTTTTAGTTATTTCCCTGGCATTTTATCCATTGCGGAAGAGTCAACATCCTGGCCGATGGTATCCTGGCCGACCTACGTGGGGGGCTTGGGTTTTAATCTGAAATGGAATATGGGTTGGATGCACGATACTCTGGATTATTTCCGCATGGATCCCTGGTTTCGGCAGTTTCATCAGAACAATATTACCTTTGGGATTTGGTACGCTTTTAGCGAGAATTTTATGCTGGCACTTTCCCACGATGAGGTGGTACATGGCAAGGCCAGTTTAATGTCAAAAATGCCGGGGGATGAATGGCAAAAGTTTGCGAATATGCGAGCATTGTTGGCCTATATGTTCACCCATCCGGGAAAGAAAACCTTGTTTATGGGGATGGAGTTTGGGCAGTGGCAGGAATGGAATGTGTGGGGGGATTTGGAGTGGCATTTGCTCCAATATGAGCGTCATCAAACCCTTAAACAATACCTCGCCAATTTAATCCATTTGTACCGCCAGGAACCGGCACTTTACACCCAGGATTTCAGTTTGGATGGGTTTGAGTGGATTGATTGTGCGGACAATCGCCATAGCGTGGTGTCGTTTATTCGCTACGACAAAGACCGAGATAATTATCTGATTGTGGTGTGTAATTTCACGCCCCAACCCCACGCCCACTACCGGATTGGGGTGCCGGAACCGGGGTTTTATCGGGAATTGTTTAACAGTGATGCCCGGGAATTTGGCGGTTCTAATATGGGGAATTTGGGGGGCAAATGGACGGACGAATGGGGCTACCACGGACGTTCCTGTTCCTTGGATTTGTGTTTACCGCCCTTGGGGGTAATGATATTTAAGCTCGACCGAGACAAATCCCCCACTGGGTTGGGTGAGCCGGATGCTTGAGCGTTCCCAACGGTGGCTGAATACCCTGCTGGTGCTGGATTTTTTCCTGGTGCTGGCGGGGTTTGCCGGGTTTGGGGTGGCATTGCTGAGCCGGGGCAGTTGGCCGGGGCTGTGGCAGGGGTGGCTGTTCCTCTGGCAACCGCTGTGGCAACCGGCCATCGGTCTGCTAATGCTGGGGGCGTTGGTCACAGGGGGGGTAAATTGGTGGCACAACCGGCAGAGTGATTAACGTCCCTGGTCATGCAGTTGGTTCAAAATTCGGCAACAGTCCCAGGTGACCTGTTCTAGGGTTTCCCGCCGGGTGTCGGGGGGAGGGGCGACCGGCGGGGCAATGCGGACGGTGACCGGGGTGGAGCGAGGCCAGCCCGCATGGGGGGGACGAATGTGCTGGGTGCCCCAAAGCATTACCGGGAGTAAGGGCACCTGGGCTTTGGCCGCAATCAGTGCCGCTCCCAGCTTGGGTTCCGTGACCCGGCCATCGGGCGTGCGGGTTCCCGGCAAAAAAATCCCCGTCGCCCAGCCCTGGCCTAAAGCGGTTAACGCCGCCTGGATCGCCTGCCGGTCGGAGGTACCCCGCCGCACCGGGAAGGCACCGTACCAGCGGATTAAGGTTGCGAGTACCGGCACCTGGAACAGTTCGGCCTTCGCCATGTAGGCCACGGGACGACCCAGGGCACAGGACACCAGGGGCGGGTCAAAATCGCTGGCATGATTACATACGGCCAAAAAAGCCCCCCGCCGGGGCACATGGGCAAACCCCTCCACTCGCCCCCGCAGATACCACCAAAAGGTAGGAGCCAGCAAAGACCATTTGAACAGGTGGTACAGGGCTTGGGCAGACCAGGGTTCCCGGGTGGGCACGGCTCACTTGGGTTGGGTGGGTTTGAGGGGAGCGGCCTGGGTGGCCGGTCTTGCTGGAGCCGGAGCGGGGGTAGGTGTAGCAGGTTCTTTTTGCAAAATGGCGATAAATTCCTGCATTTCCTTTACACCTTGCGTATCCCCCCGTTCGCCAAATAATTTGGCCGCCTGCTGAAAGTCGCTGATGGCTTTAGCCCGGTCGCCGCTATCAGCGTGGAGTGCCCCCCGGAAGGAATAAAGACCGGGATTTTTGGTCTCCAGTTTCAGGGCTTCATTCACATCCGCCAACGCCCCTGGTAAATCCTGCAATTGCCGCCGCACGATACCCCGATAGCCATAGGAAGCCGCCGCCTTCGGTGCCAGTTGAATCGCTTTGGTGAAGTCCTCCAACGCCTGTTTCGCATTGCCCAAATTGGTGTAAGCTACCCCCCGCAGCGTAAACGCCGTGGCATTATTGGGGGCTAATTTAATGACCTGATTTAATTCAAAAATAGCCGCCTCAAAATCCCCCCGTTGTCCCCGTTCTACCGCTCTTTGGAGCAGGGTTTCCACATTGGTCGCCTGGGCAAAGGCAACCGGGGCAGTACCCAGCCCCACCGCCAAAGTCAACCCCCACATCCAAGCGTTTTTTCGTTTCATCTGCGTCACCTCCGTTACTGTGCTTGTCGTCTCTACAAGCTAAAAGTTCCCATCACATCCGCTCCACCACCGGAATTCCTAATAAGGATAAACCCAATTTCAATACATTGGCGGTCAAATGGGCTAACCCCAACCGGGAAGTTCGTTGCGGGTCAGGGGCGGATAAAATCGGGCATTGGTCGTAAAATTGATTGAATTTTTGGCTCAATTCAAACAGATATTGCCCGAGGCGATTGGGGAGTAAATCTACACCTATTTGGGCGACCCCATCAGGAAATTGCATCAAATGTTTCGCAAGTGTTAATTCCGGGGGTAGTTCCAAAGTAAATTCAGGAGTAAACTCAGTAAAATCAATCGCTCCTTTGCGGGCAATTCCCTGCACCCGCACATAGGCATAGAGTAAATAGGGAGCGGTATTGCCTTGCAGAGCCAGCATTTTGTCGTAGCTGAAACTATAATTACTGAGACGATTTTGACTCAAATCCGCATATTTTACGGCACTGATGCCAATGACGTTTGCTAAATGATGAATAAACTCCGGGGGTTCTGGGCGTTGCTCCGTTTGCAACCGGTTTTCAATATCATTTTTCGCCCGTTTAATTGCCTCTGCCAATAAATCTTTCAACCGCACAGTTTCCCCGGAGCGGGTGCGGAATTTTTTGCCATCCTCCCCTAGAACCAACCCAAAGGGTACGTGAATACATTGCACCTCCGGGGGCAACCAACCCACTTTTCGTGCTACTTGAAACACCTGGGTAAAATGCTGGCTTTGCCCCACATCGGTAATATAAATAATCCGCTGCGCCCCATCCTTTTGCACCCGATAACGCAGGGCGGCCAAATCCGTCGTGGCGTAATTGTACCCCCCATCCGATTTTTGAATAATTAACGGTAAGGGACTGCCATCGGGGTTCACAAAACCTTCTAAAAAAACGCACCAGGCTCCCTGGTCAAGCACCGCTAATCCTTGGGCTTTTAATTCCTCCACGACTTCCGGCAAAAAAGGATTATAAAAGGACTCCCCCCGCTCGGTTAATTGCACATTTAATAGGTCATAAATCTGCTGAAATTCTCGGCGGGAAAGGTCACATAAAAATTGCCAAGCCTTGTGTAATTCCGGGTCGCCCGCTTGGAGTTGCACCACAATTTGGCGGGCATGATTCTGGAAATCCTCATCCCCGTCAAACCGTTGCTTGGCCTGCCGGTAAAAGCTAACTAAATCTGCCAACTCGATTTCCCGGTCTTGCCTAAAAAATTCGGGATAAACTTCCTGGAGATAGGCAATCAACATCCCAAATTGGGTGCCCCAATCCCCCACATGATTCAGGCGGAGTACCCTATGGCCTTGAAATTCAAACAAGCGGGCAAGGCAGTCCCCGATAATTGTGGAACGCAGGTGCCCAACGTGCATTTCCTTAGCAATGTTGGGGCTGGAAAAATCCACAATAATCGTTTCCGGTTCCTCAACCAAGGGCACCCCGCACCGGGGGTCTTGAATTTGTTGGGTTAACCAGGATTGAATATAACTATTTTTGAGCATGAAATTGATAAAACCTGGACCGGCGATCGTTGGGGATTCACAAAGCTCATTGAGTTGAAAATTCTGAATCATTTGGGTAGCCAAATCCCGGGGTTTTTGGTTGAGTTTTTTGGCTAAGGCCAAGGCTATATTCGATTGAAAATCACCAAATTGGGGATTGCTGGCCGGGACGATTAAGGGTTCATCAGGGCACCACTCTGGCTGGCCGAACAGGGTGCGAATAATATCCGTTAAATGCTGGTTGAGTTGTTTTCCCGGAGTGAGCATTGCCGAACCTCAAAAGATAGTTTTACACACAAAATACATCACCTATTTTAGGTGCGTTGCCGGAACTACACCCGGCGGTATTTCACAGCGAGCATCGGTAATTAACCAGTCCAAAGCTGCTTTTTGTAAATCAATGGTCGCCCCACTTTTATCCACACAATACCGCCCAAAGACCAGTTTATCCTTCAAATGTACCCCATCGCCCAACCGGGAGTATTCAAAAATAATACTGCGCTCCACACAAGCATTTTGCCCCAGGCGACAATTCGGCCCAATCATCGCCGGACCAATGATCGTCACACCCGGTTCAATATAGGTCATGCCGCCAATATAAACCGGGGCTTGCAGATGAATTTTTGACCAATCAGCGGCCACATTCAAACCCGTATAAATGCCCGGATGAATCTGTTGCCCCGGAATCGGTACATGGGGAACCTGCCCCTGCAAGACCATCTGCACCGTGCGCCAGTAGTCCGGAACTTGCCCAATATCAATCCATTCAAATTCCATGGGTAAGGCATAAAAAGGTAAGCCGAGTTCTACCAGTTGGGGAAAAAGTTGACTGCCCAAATCATAGACTTGCCCACTGGGAATATACTCGAAAATCTCGGGTTCAAAAATATAAATCCCGGTGTTGATTTGGGTGCTGAGCGCTTGGTCTTGATGGGGTTTTTCTTGAAATGAACGAATACGATATTGTTCATCGGTTACCACCACGCCGTAATTGGCAACCACCTCCAAAGGCACGGATTTAGTGATAATCGTCGCCAGGGATCGGCGTTGATGGTGCCAGCGAATCGCCGCCGTTAAATCCAAATCAATCAAAGCATCGCCACACAGCACCACAAACGTATCATCAAAAAAGGGATGAAATTCCTGAATCCGTTTCATCCCCCCAGCGGAACCCAGGGCTTCCCCAATCAAGTCTCCCTCAACAATTCGCCCCTCAAACGAATAGGCAATCTGTACCCCAAATCGCTGTCCATCCCGGAAATAATTTTCGATTTGATGCGCCAAATGACTCACATTCACCATGATTTGGGTAATGCCATGCCGCCGCAACAAATCCACCAGAAATTCCATTACGGGGCGTTCCAAAATCGGAATCATTGGCTTAGGAATGGTGTAGGTAATCGGGCGTACCCGAGTCCCTTTCCCGGCGGCCAAAATCATTGCTTTGTAAGCCATAGTGCAGGGTGCGTGTTTTCCCTATCCTACGGCTGAACGGTGCCATCGGGCAGGGTGGCTTGGCTAAAATCCGTACTCACCATGCGGGTTTTATTCAGGTCGGCTCCCCGCAAATTCGCCCGTTTCAGGGTTGCTCCCGATAAATTCGCCGAATTCAAATTCGCCGAACTCAAATCCGCATCTCGCAGATTGGCAAAGGTGAGATTCGCACCTTGTAAATTTGCCCCGTGCAGGTTAGCCCCACTGAGATTCACCCCCTGCAAGTTGGCACCAATTAAGGAAGCCCCCTGCAAGTCCACACCGCTCAGATTGGCTCGGTTCAGCAACGCTCCAGTGAGACTGGCACCCTGGAGTTGGCCGCTCAGGTTGGCTCCGACTAATACCGCCCCGCTCAGCACCGCCCCTTGCAGGTTCACCCCCGATAAGGATGCCCCGGTCAAATCCGCATTGCACAAGTCCGCCCCAGCGAAATTGCGCTCGCCCGCCTGGTATCGTTGCAACAGTTGCTGTGCATCCGTGGGATTGGTCATGGGGAACCCCGATTGCCTCAAAATTGGGTCATCTACTGCCATCATAATCAACCCGTTTCCGCACTATGGTAGAGGCGAACACGTTTATCCCCTTTGTCCCCAATCATGACGGCACGCATCCTCGATGGTAAGGCACTGGCGCAACACCTGAAGGCGGAATTGCAATGTTGGTTGGCACAGGTCAGCCCCCAGGTGGGTCGCCCGCCCGGTTTGGCGGTGATTTGGGTGGGAGACAACCCCGCCAGTGCTGCCTACGTGGGACAAAAGCAAAAATCCTGCGCCCAGGTGGGGATCACCAGCTTCGGGGGGCAATTTCCGGCCAATGTCAGCGAACTCGCACTGATCCAACTGATTGAGCAATTCAACCAGGATGACCGGGTGGATGGAATTTTGGTACAACTGCCCCTACCGGCGAATTTAGATAGTACAAAACTATTACATACTATCGCCCCCGCCAAAGATGTGGATGGCTTACATCCCGTGAATATGGGTAAGCTCTTGCGGGGGGAACCGGGGTTACAGAGCTGTACACCAGCGGGGGTGATGCGCCTATTGCACCATTACCAAATTCCCCTGGCGGGCAAGAGGGCGGTGGTGGTGGGGCGCAGTACATTGGTGGGGAAACCTTTGGGGTTATTACTGTTGGCCGCCGATGCCACGGTGACCTTTGCCCATTCCCATACCCCCGATTTAGCGGCTGTCACCGGGCAGGCGGATATGCTCGTCAGCGCCGTGGGACGGGTGGGGCTGATGACACCCGCCATGGTCAAACCGGGGGCGGTGGTGGTGGATGTGGGGATTAACCGCACAGCGCAGGGGTTAGTCGGAGATGTGGATTTTGCGGGGGTGCAGGCGGTGGCGGGATGGTTAACGCCGGTGCCGGGGGGGGTGGGGGCGATGACGGTGGCACAGTTATTACTCAACACCGGGCAAAGCTATGGGCAACGGCACGGCCTCCCCATGCCCCCGTTTTTGGCTTGAGTAAACTCTATCCCCCTCATCCTAAGATGGAGATAAATTCGTTATGCTGTGTTTTGGGAGGTTGAGCGTCATGAAAGGTCTCTGGCAAGGGTTGTGCTGGTTGGGGGTAGGGGTGGTTCTCTGGCTGGGTCTGAGCCAGCCGCTCTGGGCAATGGCCAAGGTGGAACGTTCGGGTTTGAATAAGGTGGATGCGAAGCTGGCTTCCCCTTTTGGCAAGCAAATTGACCTGAATAATACCAACGTGAGTGCCTTTGCGAAATATCGGGGGATGTATCCGACCCTAGCGAAGGTGCTGGTGGCGAATGCGCCCTACGAAAAGGTCGAGGATGTTTTGAAGATTCCCGGATTAACGCCACCACAAAAAGAGATTTTGCAATCCCACCTGGGGGATTTTACCCTGACCGAGCCGGAAGCCTCTTTAGTGTTGGATCGGATCAACAACGGCATTTACCGTTAGGTTTCCCTGGGTTTTCTGGAGATGAATGATGCCTGCACCCCCGGATTTTGATGTGTTAGTAATTGGTGGGGGGGCAGCAGGCTTGTATGGTGCCTTGTCCCTCCCCAGGGGGTTGCGGGTGGGACTACTCACTAAAGACCCCCTCGAAGGCTCCGCCAGTGGGTGGGCCCAGGGGGGGATTGCTGCCGTGACCGACCCGGAGGATTCCTGGTCTTTGCACACCCAGGATACCCTGCGGGCGGGGGCGGGGTTGTGTGACCCCCAGTCGGTCGGGTTTTTGGTCTCCCAGGGGGGAGCGTGCATCCAGCGGCTACTGGATTTGGGGGTGGCCTTTGACCGCTACGGCGAGGGGTTGGCTCTGACCCTGGAGGCGGCCCATTCCCGCCCCCGAATTTTGCACGCCGCTGACCGCACGGGGCGGGAGTTGGTGAGTACATTGGCCGAGCAGGTGTTACGACAGCCCCAGATTCAAGTGCTGGAGCAAACCCTGGTTTTCGACCTATGGGTGCAGGATGGGTATTGCTACGGAGTGCGGGTGTGGCATCAGGGGCAACTGCAAACCTGGCGAGCCGGGGCGGTGGTTTTAGCCACGGGCGGGGGGGGGCAGTTGTTTCACCCGACCACCAATCCCCCGGCCAGCACCGGGGATGGGGTGGCGATGGGGTGGCGCTCGGGAGCGACCCTGCGGGATGTGGAGTTTGTCCAGTTCCACCCCACGGCTCTGGCGATTCCGGGGGCACCAGCACTGCTCATTTCCGAGGCGGTACGGGGGGAAGGGGCGCATTTACTTAACCACCGGGGGGAACGGTTTGTGTACCAACACCACCCGGACGGGGAATTGGCACCCCGCTATGTGGTGAGTCGGGCGATTTTTCAAGAGCTACAGCACAGCGGCCAGACCCAGGTTTGGTTGGATTTACGTCCCATAGAAACGAGCCGGGTGGAACGGCGGTTTCCTAATATCCTCGCCAGCTGCCGCCAGTGGGGCATTGACCCCCAGCGGGAACCCGTGCCGGTAGCACCCGCCGCCCACTACTGGATGGGGGGGGTATTGACCGATTTACAAGCCCGCACCACCCTCCCCGGACTTTATGCCATCGGGGAAGTGGCCAGTACTGGGGTACATGGGGCGAACCGCTTGGCCAGTAATTCCCTGTTGGAATGTCTGGTATTCGGGGCGCAGTTGCAGGGGATTAAGCTCGTCTCACCCCCGCCTTTACCCATTCCCATGGAACCGACCGGGGCGGTGGACTGGTCTTGGTTCGCCCAAGTGCGGCGGGATTTGCCGGTTTTGCTGGGACAACGGGCGGGGATTGCCCGGGATGAGGTGGGCTTGAATTTGGCTGGGCATCAGGTACAACAGTGGCGCACTCAGATGCCCCTTTTGCCTCCCCAGTCGGCGGATTTTGCCCAGATACGCCTGTGGGCGGAAACCCGGAATTTGCTGGATTGTGCCGCTTTAGTCCTGCGGAGTGCCCTGTCCCGGCGGGAGTCCCGGGGGAGCCATTACCGTTTGGATTGGCCGGAACCACTGGCGGGATTTCAAGCCCACACGGTCATCCAGGGGGAACAGTGGCGATTCGCCCCGATTCAGGATTTGGCCGCCTGAAGTGCCCCAAAATGGTATCTAGTGAGCCAAGTGTGGGGGCGGTTGCCGCTTAAAATGGACAGCAAAATCGTAGGTAACCATGAAAATTCTCCAGGTATTGACCTTGCGCGGGCCGAATTATTGGAGTATTCGCCGCCATCGCCTGATTGTCCTACGCCTTGATTTGGAGGATTTGGATGAACGGTTCAGCGATGAACTGCGGGGATTTTATGAGGCGTTGGTGGGACTCTTGCCGTCCCTAGAGGAACATTTTTGCTCACCAGGTTGCCGGGGCGGTTTTTTACAACGCCTGCACGAAGGCACCCTGATGGGTCATGTGGTGGAACACGTCGCTTTGGAATTGCAATCGCTGGCCGGGATGCCCTTGAATTTTGGCCGCACCCGAGAAACCCGCAGTCGGGGGGTGTACAATGTGGTGTATGAGTACCAACAGGAACGGGCGGGACGGTATGCGGGGCGGGCTGCCGTGCGGATTTGTGAAACCCTGGCGAATGGAGAACGCTACCCCCAAAGCGAACTGGCGGCAGACTTGGCGGAATTGCGGGAATTGCAACGGGCGGCTTCCCTGGGGTTGACCACCGATGCCCTGATTCAGGAGGCGGAAAACCGGGGAATTCCCTGGGTGCGTTTGCCCGTGCGGGATGTGGTGCAGTTGGGCTACGGGGTGCATCAACGCCGGTTACAGGCCGCCCAGACGGATATGACGGGAATTTTGGGGGTGGAACTGGCGGGCGACAAAGATAGTACAAAATTATTACTGCAAGCGGCGGGGATTCCGGTACCCCAAGGGGATGTGATCCGTCGGTTTGAGGATTTGGACGAAGCGATTGACCGGGCGGGGGGGTTCCCATTGGTGATTAAACCCCTGGATGGGAATCATGGCCGGGGGATTACCCTGAACATTCGCACCTATCCCGATGCGGAGGCGGCCTACGATTTGGCCAAACAGGAGTCCAAAACTGGGGCGGTGATCGTGGAGCGGTATCATCAGGGGGGGGACTACCGGGTGTTGGTGGTGGGGGGACGGGTGGTGGCGGCGGCACAACGGGTTCCCGCCCAGGTGGTGGGGGATGGTCGCAGTACAATTAGCGAGTTGGTGGCACGGGTGAATGAGGACCCCCGCCGGGGGGAGGGGCATTCCAATATCCTCACCCGAGTGGAGTTGAACCAGGCCAGCGAGTGGGTGTTGCGGCAACAGGGGTACAGTTTGGATACGATTTTGCGCCCTGGGGAAGTCTGTTACTTAAAAAATACAGCCAATCTCAGTACGGGGGGGATGGCGATTGACTGTACCGATACCATTCACCCGGAAAATCGTTGGCTGTGTGAACGGGCAGCCCGGTGGGTCGGGTTGGATATTGCGGGCATTGACCTGATTACCCCGGATATTACCCAGCCCCTGCGCCAGGTGGATGGGGTGGTGGTGGAGGTGAATGCGGCTCCAGGGTTGCGGATGCACCTGCAACCAAGTCAGGGCACCCCCCGCCAGGTGTCGGCACCGATTCTCGACCTGCTGTTTCCGGGGGGGACGCAGGGGTTGATTCCCATCGTGGCGATCACGGGCACCAATGGCAAAACCACCACCACCCGTTTGACGGCACACTTGTGTAAACAGATGGGTCAGGTGGTGGGCTTTACCACCACGGACGGGACGTACATTGGGGATTTTTTGGCGGAACCGGGGGATAATACCGGCCCCCAGAGTGCCCGCTTGATCCTGAATGACCCGACGGTGCAACTGGCGGTATTAGAGAGTGCCCGGGGGGGAATTTTGCGCTCCGGGTTGGCCTTTCCCCATTGCCAAGTAGGGGTGGTGCTGAACGTTGCCGATGACCACCTGGGCAGTTATGACATTGATACCCTGGAGCAAATGGCCTCAGTGAAAAGTGTGGTGGCGGAGGTGGTGCATCCCGATGGTTTGGCGGTGCTGAATGCCGAGGACGAGTTGGTGGCCGCCATGGCACAACGGGTGAAGGGGGCGGTGGCCTATTTCAGTCTTGACCCAGAGCATCCGGTTTTGCGACAACATCAACAGCAGGGAGGACTGGGGGCAACGGTGATCAACGGGGAGATCACCCTCCTAGAAGGGGAGAAAAATCTGCCGGTGATCCCCGTGCAGGAGGTGCCTTTAACGTTAGGCGGTACCGTGCGGTTCATGACCGCTAATGCCCTGGCCGCCACCCTGGCCGCCTATCGGGTGGGGGTGAGTTTAGACCAATTAGCCGCAGGTTTACGGACATTTGCCGCTTCCGTGGCGCAGACCCCCGGGCGGATGAATTTACTGGCGGTGCAGGATTTCCATGTGCTGATTGACTACGCCCACAATCCCCACGGGTATCGAGCGGTGGGGGAATTTGTCCAGCATTGGCACCAGGGCGAGCGTATCGGGGTAATCGGGGCGCCGGGCGACCGCCGGGACGAGGATTTGCGGGAAATGGGTCGGATTGCCGCCCAGTTGTTCGACCGGGTGATTATCAAAGAGGATGATGATACCCGGGGTCGCCCCCGGGGTGAAGCCGCCAACTGGTTGCAAATGGGGGTGGCAGAAACCGCCACCACCAGGATATTTCAGGTGATTTTGGCCGAAACCGAAGCCATCCAAACCGCCCTCAACCAAGCCAAAACCGGCGATTTGATCGTGATTTTCCCGGAAAGTGTCCAACGTACCCTGAAACTGGTGGATGGGGCGCAAACCCCGTGAATGCCGTCCCAGCAAACGAATTTCGCTCGGGATTTGTGGCTTTGGTAGGGCGACCGAATGTGGGCAAATCCACGTTACTCAATTACCTAGTCGGGCAGAAAATTGCCATCACTTCGCCCGTGGCGCAAACCACCCGGAACCGCTTGCGGGGGATTGTCACCGTGCCCCAGGGGCAGATGATTTTGGTGGACACCCCGGGCATTCACAAACCCCACCATCGCCTGGGGGAAATTTTAGTGAAAAATGCCCAAACCCTGGTGCGGTCGGTGGATGTGGTTTTATTTCTCGTGGATGCCAGCCAACCGGCGGGGGCGGGGGATAGTTTTATTGCCGAGTGGTTAGATACCCAAAAAACCCCGGTCTTAATGGGCTTAAACAAACAGGATTTACTCGTTGCTGAGCAGATTTCAACCCTGACCCACAGCTATCAAGTGCTGTTGCCCTCGACCCCATGTCTGCCCTTTTCCGCCGTGACGGGGCAAGGCATTCCCGAATTGCAGGCGCAGTTATTGCAATCTCTGCCCCCCGGCCCTTGTTACTACCCGCCGGAAATGGTCACGGATCAGCCCGAGCGGTTCATCATGGCGGAGTTGATCCGGGAGCAAATTTTGCACCTGACCCGCGAGGAAGTCCCCCATGCGGTGGCCGTGGTGGTGGAGCGGGTGGAAGAAACCCCGAAAATTACCCGGATTGGGGCGGCAATTGTGGTGGAACGTCCGTCCCAAAAAGCGATTATCATCGGCCATCAAGGGCAAATGCTCAAAACCATCGGCACCCAAGCCCGCCAGGAAATGCAAAAATTGGTGAGCGGCCCGGTGTACCTTGAACTTTTTGTGAAAGTTGAACCGAAATGGCGACAAACCCCCCACCTACTCCAGGATTTGGGCTACCGGCTGGAGTCCTAACCCCCGCCACCGCCAATCTGATGTTGCGGCAGGTGCGGCTGCTTGACCCGGTGGGGCAACGGGATGAAATCACCGATGTTTGGCTACGCAATGGGGTGATTGCCGCTATTGAAACCCATTTACCTGCCCAGGATGGAGTAATAGAATACCCGGCTCAGGGGTGTATTTTGGGGCCAGGGCTGGTGGATTTGTATAGCCAAAGTAGTGAACCCGGCCACGAGGGACGGGAAACCCTAGCCCAGTTCATAGAGCAAGCCATTGCAGGGGGTTTTACCCGCTTAACCCTGCTCCCGGCCACCCAACCCGTGGTGGATCAGGGGGCGGTCGCCGAATGGTGGCACCAGCAGCAGGCGCAGATTCCCCTTAAATTGCACCTTTGGGGGGCTTTAACCCAAGGTTTGCGGGGGGAACACATGGCCGAATTGGCGGAACTGGTTCGGGCGGGGGTGGTGGGGTTCAGCGATGGGCAACCCGCGACTAACTTAGGTTTACTGCAACAAATGCTGACCTACGCCCAACCCTGGGGCAAGCCCGTGGCACTTGTACCAGGCGACCCAACCCTCAATCCTCTGGGAGTCGCCCGCTCAGGTATTGCCAGTCTAACCCTGGGTTTACCCGATGTGCCCGTGGCGGCTGAAACCACGGCTCTGGCAGCAATTTTAGAACTGGTGTGCGCCATCCCCACCCCCGTGCATTTGATGCGGATTTCCACCGGGCGGAGCGTGGCGTTGCTGTCAGAGGCAAAAGCGGCGGGATTGCCCATCACCGCCAGTACCACTTGGGCGCATCTGCTTTGGGATAGCAGCCATCTGGGGGATTACAACCCCTACCTGCGCTTTGACCCGCCCTTGGGAAACCCGGAGGATCGGCTGGCGTTGATTGAGGGGGTGAAAACCGGCGTAATTGATGCCATCGCCATGGATCATCAGGCGCATACCTACGAGGAAAAAATGGTACCCTTTGGGCTGGCTCCTCCCCGCATGGCGGGATTGGCGGGGGCGTTGGGCTACCTCTGGGCGGGGTTGGTGGTACCGGCACACCTCACAGCGGGAGAATTGTGGTCATCTCTAAGTCCCAAAGCTTTATTTTGTTTGGGGATGCGACCCACCCCAATTACGGCTGAACAACCGACCCCCCTAACCCTATTTGCGCCGGGGGATACCCCCACGAATGAACTGCCGCTCCCCGGTTGCGCCCAGGGGCAGGTGCGTTGGGTCGTGATTCCCTAATTTTTTGCGGGGATTTCTTAACCGAACCCTAACCTTTTGATTACATATCGTTGATCTTCGGGGGGTATGGTGTCCAATATCAAGCCTCAATAGGGGGTGCGCCATGACCGTGGTGATGCGGGAAGATTCCGGCGTTTTTGCCCTGGAAATGAGTTGGCGGGAGTTGGTGGGTTCCACTTTGGAACTCACCGGCAGGGTGCGGCACGGGCGTTTTTTTCCCCGCCATGAACTATTACCCCTGGAGGGGGATGGGTTGTGGCAGGTCAGTCAGGGCGTGGTACAACTGAGTACCTCGCAAAGTAATGGGGATGAGGTATTGGTGGGTTTGGCGGGTCCGGGGATGCCCTTGGGGTTATCCTTAACCGGGTTGGTTGCTTACCAGGCGCGGGCGTTGACGGACGTGTATTGCCTGTGGCTGAGTATGGCTGAGCTAGAACGCTCGGGGGCGTTGGCGCAAGTGCTGTTATTCCAACTGATGCGGCGTTTGCGCCAGACGGAGGCATTGTTGGCGATTACGGCGGGGCAACGGCGGGTGGAAGACCGGCTACGGCATTTCCTGTTGCTGTTGGCACAGGAGGTGGGGGAACCCGTACCCATGGGGGTGCGTTTGACGGTACGGCTGACCCATCAGAGTTTAGCCAATGCGATTGGTACCAGCCGGGTCACGTGTACCCGCTTGTTGGGACGGTTTCAAACCTCGGGTTGGGTCGCTTGGGGTGCCGATCGGCATCTGCTGGTGACCCATGCGATGCCCGGTGCCAGAGAGAATCGGCAGGCAAGCTAGGATAGGATAAAGGTCTGGCATTCGAGGAGCTATGACGGCAAAAGACAGCGTCCGACCCCACCGTTGGTTATCGGCGGCGGTGCTTAGTCTGGCATTGACGACCGGCACACCGGGGCTGGCGCAGGTGCGTCAACCGACGGAATTGAGCTTGAGTTATACGGAGTTGCTACAAAAAATTCAGCAGAACCAGGTGGCGGAAATCGCCATCAACCGGCAACAACAGGTGGCACGGGTGCGTTTGAAAGACCGTCCCCCCAATGAGCCGCCCCTGGAGGTGCAGTTATTTGAGCAAAACCCCGAACTCCTGCGCCAGATTCGCCAAGCCAAGGTGAAATTAACCGTGGTGGATCAACCGAATAATCAGGCGGTGATGGGGTTGCTGGCGAATATTCTGTTGGGTTTGGTGTTGTTATTGTTGCTGATTGCCCTACTGCGGCGGTTGAGCAATGCGCCGGGGGGGCCGGGGCAGGCATTAAGTTTTGGTCAATCCCGGGCGCGGTTTCAGGTGGCGGCCAAAACCGGGGTCAAGTTTGATGATGTGGCCGGGATCGAGGAAGCCAAGGAAGAGTTGCAGGAGGTGGTCACTTTTCTCAAGTTTCCCGATCGGTTTACGGCGATTGGGGCACGGATTCCCCGCGGGGTGTTGCTGGTGGGACCGCCGGGAACGGGGAAAACGCTGCTCGCCAAGGCGATCGCCGGGGAAGCGGGGGTGCCGTTTTTGAGTATTTCCGGTTCGGAGTTTGTGGAATTGTTTGTGGGGGTGGGGGCTTCCCGGGTGCGGGATTTGTTCCGCAAGGCCAAGGAGCAGGCACCTTGCATTATTTTTATTGATGAAATTGATGCGGTGGGTCGGCAACGGGGGGTTGGCATCGGCGGGGGCAACGACGAACGGGAACAAACCCTGAACCAACTGTTAACCGAAATGGATGGGTTTGAGGGTAATACGGGCGTGATCGTGATTGCGGCCACCAACCGCCCGGATGTGTTGGATGGGGCGTTATTACGTCCGGGGCGGTTTGACCGGCAGGTGATGGTGGATTTACCCACGTTTCAGGGACGCTTAGGCATTTTGCGGGTGCATGCCCGGGATAAAAAGCTGGCACCGGATGTCTCATTGGAAACCGTTGCCCGCCGCACACCGGGATTTTCTGGGGCGGCACTGGCGAATTTACTCAACGAAGCGGCCATCCTCACCGCCCGCCGTCGCAAGGAAGCGATGACTCCTCTGGAAATTGAAGATGCCATTGACCGGGTGACGATTGGGTTGACGCTGAATCCCTTGCTGGATAGCAAGAAAAAACGTTTAATCGCTTACCACGAGATCGGCCATGCGTTGCTCATTGCCCTGCTGCCGGATACCGACCCGCTCAACAAGGTGACGATTATTCCCCGCTCCGGGGGCATTGGCGGCTTTAGCCAGCAGGTGTTTAACGAGGAGCGGGTGGATAGCGGTCTTTACACCCGCAGTTGGATGGCGAACCAAATCATTGCCACTTTGGGGGGACGGGCTGCCGAAGCGGAGGTGTTTGGGGACAGTGAAATCACCGTGGGAGCCAGTAACGACCTGCAAATGATTACGGAACTGGCGCGCGAAATGGTCACCCGTTACGGGATGTCGGAGCTGGGATTGGTGAGTTTAGAGGAGGCAACCGAGTGGTGGCAACGCCCTAATTATTCGGACGAGCTGGCCAATCAGGTCGATCAATTAGTCCGCACCATGACCGAACGTGCCTATCACGAAGCCCGCCGTCTGCTCCGTGCCCATCGCCCTCTGATGGATCAGTTGGTGGAGCGTTTATTAGAGCAGGAAACCATCGAAGGGGAAGAGTTTTATGCCCTAGTACGCGCCCACGAAACCCAAACCCTATCCGTGGGGTAAATCAGGCACGGCGTTCTCTTGAAAATCTGGTGTAGATGCCATGAGCGACTGGGGCGATGACCGGCGGCCACGACAGCGGGGCACGCCTAGGCTGAGGTGACCTGGGTTGCAGGGCGCAACCCTTGGGTTTTCGAGCATCTTGCGGCAACAACCTTACCCGATTTAATCAATCCGCAAGGATGGCTGTAGAAATGTTGCTTTAGAAAATTAATATCTGGTTGCGGGGGTCTACGAACAGACTGCGGGTATCTTGGCCGATCGTGCGGGTCTGGGTTAAAACCAAGTTGAGGGTATTGCGGCGGGCATCAAAACTGGCGGCGGCACGGATCAGGAAGTTGCCCGTGGGGGTGTAAAGCACACTGTCGTTGGGTTTGAGCAGCAGGCTGAAGACGGCACGGTTGGCCAAAGTCCGGGTGCCGATGCGACCGGGAACTTCGATACTGACGGGCAAACCCGTGTTGTTGGTCAGGCTAACCGTGATGCCCTTTTGCACAGGTACATTAAAGGTGCGGGGTTGGGCAACCGCTACGGTACTGGTCAAAACGATGGGCACAAGGGGAAGCAGATGACGCAACATGATTGGATTCCTTAATGAGATTCTTAGCTACTGTATCACCGACGGCGACGGTGCAATTCCTGTAAAACCGCCCGCCAAGGGACATTTTGCGCCGCCAGAGCCACCAAGGTATGATACAACAAATCGGCGCATTCACTGGCAATAGCCTCGGGTAGCCGGTCCTTGCAGGCCATGATCAATTCGGCGGTTTCTTCACCCAGTTTTTTCAAAATCCGATTTTCTCCCCCCGCCAACAAATGGTGGGTGTAGGAACCCGCTTCGGGGTTGTCCCGCCGTTGGCAAATCACCTCATACAGTTGGGCAACCATATCCCCAGGGGGCAGGTGCGCCGGGGCATTCGGGTGGTCAATCAGATGAAAACAACTGCGTTCCCCCTTATGGCAGGCGATGTCCCCCACCTGCTCCACGCCGATTAACAGAGCATCGTGGTCGCAGTCATAGCGCAACCATTGCACCCACTGGATATGACCGGAGGTGTCCCCCTTCGGCCAGAGTGCTTGGCGGGAACGGCTGTAGAACCAAGTCCGCCCGGTTTCTAGCGTTTTTTGCAACGAGTCCCGGTTCATCCAGGCAAACATTAGCACCATCCCGTCCAGGTGATCCTGAATAATCGCCGGGACTAAGCCCTGTTCATCAAACTTAATCACGTCCAAGGATAGGCGGAATTCCTGGGGCATGGTAACAATAAAATGATGATGTTTACTCTCCCTACTTTATGGCACCTTATCCCAACACAGCCGATCAATTTGCCGAGGAAATGGCGGAGATCATGCTAGAAAGTCTGCGGGATTATCTCCTCGACCCGGATGTGAGCGAACGGTACGCCATGGACGAAAACCAAGCCGGGGAATTTATTGACCAGATGGGGCAAGAATTGACCGACCAACTGCGCCAATTGTACGTGGATATGCAGGAAGAATAGGATGAATAACCCCCGCAATCCCTCCCCGACGGTGGACATCCTCATCGAGTTGCTAGACCGCCCCCACCGCCCCCTAGTGCTGGTGGAACGCCACTACGAACCCTTCGGCTGGGCAATTCCGGGGGGATTTGTGGACTACGGGGAAACATTAGCGCAGGCCGCCCGGCGGGAGGCTCAGGAGGAGACGGGTTTGGCGGTGCAGTTGGTGCGCCAATTTCACACCTATTCCGACCCCCGGCGTGACCCCCGCCAGCACACGATTGCCACCGTATTTATTGCCACGGCTACGGGTACACCGCAAGCGGGGGATGATGCCAAAGGTGTGGGGATTTTCCTGCCCTGGGAGGTGCCCCACCCCCTGTGTTTCGACCACAGCCAAATGGTTCAGGATTATTTACAATTTCGTTACTATGGCATCTGTCCCCCGGTGTGAATTTGATGAACCCCCAACCCATTCATACGCCTGACGCTCCCCAACCCGTTGGCCCCTATCACCAGGCGATGCGGGCGCAGGGAACGTGGGTGTTTTTATCAGGGCAAATTCCCTTGGATACCCAGGGGCAAATTGTGGGGGAAGATATTGCCACCCAAACCCGACAGGTGATGGAAAATTTGGGGGCGGTACTCAAAGCAGCGGGTTGTGATTGGTCACAGGTCGTAAAAACCACGATTTATTTAATGGATTTAGGGGATTTTGCTGCTGTGAATCAGGTGTATGGCGAATACTTTCCCGCCGATTATGCCCCAGCGAGAGCCTGTGTCCAGGTCGCCCGTTTACCCAAGGATGTGCAGATAGAAATTGATGCGATTGCTGTCATTCCACCGGGTTGATTATCGTGAGGAAAATAGAGCTAATTTCGGGTATCTCTAGGGCACCTCTATTTATTGGAACCAGCCAAAAGTTATCTCGCTGGGATGCCCATATTATTGGGGAACCAAGGACGGGGGCTGCGCCCCTGCGACCACTATTTCCAAGTCAAATTATAGGACTATAGCAATATCACCTGACTTGCGAATAAATATTCTGATATAGCAATCCTATCTGATTGACGAACAAAGATTCTGATAGCTTGCGTGTCCGTAGGACATTAGCTTGCGTGTCTGTAGGACATTAGCTTGCGTGGCATAGCCATAGAACCATACACCGCAGGTGCTTCTCTGACGGGGGTTGCGCCCCTGCGACCGCTGTTCTAAATTTATTTAGGATTGCTATAGTAACGCTAGTAGGAGTTCAGATCGTTGTTTTTACCCATCATTGCCCAGGCACCTGCCGTCCAGGAATTATTTCGTCCCCAGACCGTGCGACCGTTACCGGGAAGATTAAATCGGGTGCCTTTATTTAACAGCAATAGCCCGGAATTGGTCTTCACGGAAGGCATTTTATTATCCACATTTCCGTCCCAGGGAATGCACAGCCCCCAGGCGCATTTGCATTATCGGTTTCAGGGGGAATTTGATGTTTTCTTGCACCATTTGGCAGATTCCGTAGGTGCAAAAAATAACCGCACCTTTTATTTAGGCTTTATTTTAGGTAATCCCGGCCTCCGACCCGCCACCGTCGTGGTGCGTCAGGCCGCCAGTTTTTTGACCCGACCCGATGCCGGGTTCATCACCCTCCCTGACCTGGTACCCAATCCCTTGGGCTGGATGTATAGCGGTCCTGGCAGCCGGTTAACGGATTTCTTGCTCCGGGGGGGGCGGCAATCCTTGGGGCTGGCATCTATCACCATCCCCCCCGGCACGGAACGGGTACTGCTCAACCAACCCATTCCCACCCAAAAACTCGGCGTGACCCGCAATGCCCGCTCGGTCGTCCTGCGTTTGTACTCGGATCAACCTGTCTATGCCGCTAGTTTAGGTTTATTTGTGACCGTTACCCCCGATGGTAGGGAGGAGCCGCCTGGTTTAGAACGTTGGCAAAATGTACTGCGTCAAGGTAGCTTGGCTGGCCCCAGGGATCTGGCTCCCACGCCCCTAGATGCGCCGCCGGGACAGTTTCGTTATGGGCGGGTGAGCGGGGTGGCCTTGGGGACTCGTTGGCAGGGAACCTTAGCTGATCCAGGGCAAAATACCCTGGCAATTCCGGCTCCGGGCGGGGCAATTTCCTACGGAATTAGCCTGCTCCATCGTGGACGCATGGGTACGGGACAGGATCAGACAGCTCCCATGTTAGTGCGCTATCCCGACACCGCCTACCGCACTCATGGCAATTACGTTGTACAGTATAATCTCACTATCCCCTTAGTGAATCGCCAGCCAAAAACTCGGCGGGTTACCCTGGGGTTAGAATCCCCCCTGAAAACCGATGTGAATGAGGGCGGGTTACGGTTTTGGCAACCCCCAGCAGGGCAAATTTTCTTTCGGGGAACAGTACGAGTGCGTTACATTGATGATACGGGTTTGCCACAGGTGCGGGATAGTCATTTGGTTCTGCGGCGGGGGCAACCCATGGAACCTTTAGTAGAAATGAATATCACTCCGGGGCAACGGCGCATGGTGCAGGTGAGTTTGCTTTATCCTCCGGATGCCACACCCCCGCAAATGTTGACGATTTTGACTGAGCCATCTTCAGGGAATGAGTAATAGGGTTTTCAGCATAAAGGGAGTAAAATCCCAGCTAAATAATTGCGGGTTGGGGATAGGTTTTAATCGATTTTCTAAAAGGTCACATTCCCAAATTTCTTGGACGTTAATTTGGGGTTGGACTTCAGCGGTAACGGGTTGACCATAGGCTTCATAAATACGAATGATAATACCCTCACAATCCATTGCTTTTTTGACGCAAGCAATCACTAAACTAGGTGCATTCACCGTGATAATTGGTGTATAATTTTGGCTCAAACTACCTGGGAATACGAGGGGTGAGTATAGAAATTCCTGGGCTTTGTGTACGGTCTGAGCAGTGGTAATAGTGTCAGGATGGGGATACAAACGGAAGCAAAATTGGTGAACCCCCGTATCGGTAATGGCTGTATCAGTTAAATGCCAAGGTTCAATCGGGTGGGGATAATGGGCAACCCGCATGAGAGTTAAACCCAATGTATTATTTGTAACACTAAATCCATACTTATCTCGACTTAGTAAACTCACACCCCAGTCATCAGTAGATAAGTCCGCCCAAGTGAGTGCTGGAACCTCAAATTGGAGGGGGTTACTGGTAGAACGTTGTATCAGCCCGAAGGGAATATCAAAAGTGGCTTGTTCACAGGTTAAATCAAAGGGAAATAAAATTTTTAACAGGAAGGGAACATATTGGTTATGGGTCAAATCCACATCAATAAAAAATTCAATCCAGGGCGAATCTTGATATAAATAAATAGATTTTTTGATCTGGCAATCGAAACCCTTATCATTCTGAACTTGATAAGTAAATTCAATGCCAAAGCGTAGTGAGCCTTGTTCGATGATTTGGTTAGAAATTAACTCTAAATTGGGGGATGTATGGATGCTATAATCTGCATCAATATCCCAGGCTTCCCATTGCTTCGGTTGGTCAAGAAATATTTTTAATTCTCCACCCACTTGACCCGAGTGTAGTATATTTTTCTGTAAACGCTTATTCCATAGTTCAGTTAAATTACCTTGAGAATCTAAAGCTAATTTTAGGTAATTGTTTGCTAATTCATTGGGTTGAATTGTTAATTCACTCTGGTTAACTAGGGTTTGATTTACGATTTCTAGTTTGATTTCTGTAAAGCTAAAAGCGTCTAATTTGGGTAGGAAGCATAGGATTTTCATAACCTCATTGGACTCTGGATATAAACTGGTAATTGGGCTAGATTCATTTAATACTTGATGCTGAATAATCTGTCCATTTGTTTTCAATAAAATCTGGTTAGTATCTTGCTCCATATCCGATTTAGGTAATGTTAAAACCACATAAACATTTTCTTGAGTATGAATGGGATTAAAAATTGTCCATGTGTAGGGTTGAGATAAGCTACTCTTTAAATACTCCCAAACTCTTGTACGAATAGATGATAAATCCTCAAAAATCTGCTCAAAATCCTGAAGAATTTGCGGATAAGCATCCGGGATAAATGTACCTGGTAAAATATCATGGAATTGTTGCAAAAGTAATAATTTCCAAGTGGTTTCAAGTAATTCATTAGGATATTTACCGCTACATAACCACCCTAAGGTTGCCAATAATTCAGTTACATATAATTCCCGTTCAGCCCGCCGATGTAATTGTTTCACTCGACTGTGGGTAGTATAAGTGCCCCGATGTTTTTCTAAGTATAGTTCTCCCTGCCAAATGGGTAAATCATTTCCATATGTTTCTAGATTTTGAAAAAATTGTATGGGACTAGAAATATGATGTGGAAAGGGGAAATTGGCTGGCTGAGTTAATTCATATATCTGTAAATGCTTACGAGTGACACCTCCACCCCCATCCCCATAGCCAAAAGTTTGTAAAACTACCGGGGCGACGCTCTTTTGTTGATACTGCTGACCCGTTTTGGCTAAATCCTGAATACTCAGCAATCCCTCCAGTCCTACAGGCGGTTGATGCGCTAATACCTGTGACCCATCAATACCCTGCCACCAAAAGGAATCGAGGGGAAATTCACCCGTATCATTCCAGTTCAGTTTGGTCGTAAAAAAGTAATGAACCCCTACTTGCTTGAGTAATTGTGGTAAATTACCTTGATAGCCGAAGGTATCTGGTAGCCAAAGGATGTGACAACTTATATTAAATTCTTGTTGAAAAAATCTCTGGCCATAAATAAGCTGTCTGACCCAGGATTCACCGCCAATCAAATTCCCATCGGGTTCGACCCACACGGCTCCTTCGATCTGCCAGCGTCCTGCTTTGACTTGGGCTTGAATATGTTGATAAATTTCAGGATAATCCTGTTTGAAATAGGCGTATAATTGCGCTTGTCCTTGCATGAAATAAAAATCAGGAAATTCTTGGATCAGATTTAATGCCGTGGTAAATGTACGAGCAAGTTTACGGCGGGTTTCTTTGAGTGTCCACAACCAGACAATATCGATATGGGAGTGCCCAATTAGATGAATTTTTGGTGTGCTTTGTGGTTCTGATTGGGCATTTAATTCACGGGATAATTGCATAATTAACTCAGATATATTTAATTTATTATTAATATATTCCATCAAATTTGCTAAACTCTTTTGCGCCCAGATATAATCATCGCTTATGGCGAATAAATGCTCCAGCCAGGTATGCAGTTTTTCTGCTTCTGGGTTGATAACCACTAATTCGCTGAATTTACATTCACTGAGTTCATGTTTACGACCGCCATAGGCTTGAATTTGGATGGTAAATTCTGGAGCGATATTGACGGGTAGTATGATGTCTGAGTGATTGGTATCAATCCCCTGATAAACCTGGTGATTAATAAATACCAATCCTTCGGGTATGTCCATACGGAGGGCAATTTTTTGATTCGCCCAGGTCAAGGGTAACGTCACATTTTTTCGCCACCAAACCGTCTGATCATACCGCCCCCAAGCTGCGGGTACATTTATCTGTTGCCAATGCTTTTGTTTATTTTCTGACCGAATTTGCCAGGTGCTTAGTTCGATTATTTCTAGGTAACGTAAACGGTTGATTTCTAAGAGTAATTGACTAATCTTTTCTCGAACATTCATGGTTTTTCACCACTGAGGATAAAAATGGGGTCTAGTGCCACCAAAACCTGTTGCATTCCACGGGTTTCTAACCGATTGACTGCCGATTGAATCACCTCAACTTTACGCGCTTGTAAGGCCGCCAACGCTTGCATCATGGTGTAGAACCCTTCCAAACTATTCGTCGCTGTTACCAACCGCCCGCCCGCTTGTAAGTAACTCCAAGCCGTTCGTAGTACCACATCCACCGGTCGCCCTCCCTCCAAAAAAATCCGATCCGGGCGGGGAACAATCTCTGCCAAACAGTCTGGGGCATGACCGGTAACAATAGACATATTTGCAACTGCAAATCGCTCGCCGTTGCGCTGAATTAACCCCACCACCTCCTCATCCCGCTCGATGGCAATCACTTGACCGTCTGTACAAAATAATGCAGATTCCACCGCTACTGTGCCCGTACCCGCCCCAATGTCCCAGAGAATTGAGTTTTTTTTCAGACAAAGTTGCGACAAAATCAATACACGCGATTCTCGTTTGCTCATGGGAATCCCCGGTAGTCGCTCAAACGCCTCATCGGGAATTCCGGCGGTAACGTAGGGCCAACGCATGGGGTCAGTTCCAGTCCTCTTGGCCGACCGCCCGACTGCGATAGACCTTGCCCTGGTGGTGGATGGCACGGGTGCGCTGAAATACCTCTTCCTGGGAGAGTTCCCAACGGCTGAGGACTGCGGCCAAATCCCCCTGAATGTCCCGGCCACCCGGAAAATATTGATAACGAATTTGCAGGCGTGCCCATTCGGCGAGAGCATGGTCACTGGGTTCGCTGGTCAACAATTGATCCACCACCTGCCGGTCGGTGTGGTAAAGCGGGTGGCTTTGGTCTTTCCCCTCATTCATGCTTCTACCGCCTCCAGGTAGGCTGCTCCCAACAGAAAGGCACCCCGCTGGCAACGCACGCTCCATTCCCCACCGGGGTTGGCAGCCAAAATCACCCCCTCCTCCCCCAAGGTAATCACGTTGGGCGGGCGCAACATCGGCATGGGTTCCGCCGTTTTCACGTAGGCGGGCAGACGCACGATCCGCACCCGTTGTCCCGTCCGAAATGTGGCCATAAATTAGGTCGTTGCACTTCCTATCTAGGGTACAACCATTAACGCCCCTATTAGGCTCTTGACGGTAGGTACTAAATTTGCGTAAGATTAGAAATTGCGATCTTAATAAATTGGTTAACTTATGGCAAAAAAAAGCATGGTCGAGCGGGAAAAGCGGCGGCAGAATCTGGTGGACAAACACCGGGAGCGGAGAGAGCAGCTTAAATTTGAATTTATCGTGGCGGAGACCTGGGAAGAGCGGCTAGAACTCCACCGCCAATTGCAACGCCTCCCCCGCAACAGTGCCCCGAACCGTCTGCGAAATCGTTGTTGGTCAACGGGTCGTCCCCGCGGTTATTTCCGGGATTTTGGCCTATGCCGGAATGCCATGCGGGAAATGGCGCAACAAGGGTTACTCCCAGGGGTCACAAAGTCCAGTTGGTAGGGAACCGGTTGGGCGAGGATGATTAACCTAATGGCACCTCTATTAATCCAGAAATAGCGGTCGCAGGGGCGTGCCCCCCGCAGTGTGCCGCAGACATTCCCCCGTCTTTGGTTCCTAGTAATAGGGGCATTCCAGCGAAATGGCTTTCTGCTGATTGCAATAAATATAGGTGCCCCTAACATTAAAAATCCTATCAACTTTTGAGCGATCCCCTTGTATGGTGCTGACAAAAAAATATACTTAGAGGTGTGGAAGCGACCACGCCCTAGACTCGTTCGAGAAATCTAGAAATGAGATATGTAAAAATATGCGTCCTCTCGGGGATTTATGCCGGGGTGATCATTGGGGGGACAGCTATAGTTGCTTCATTAGGAGCGCAAGCACAATCTCCTGCGGTTCGCTCCAGCCGTTATACACCACCCCAGAATTCCATTGTACTGCTACAACGGGCAACTAATTTCCTGAAAAGCAAGCCCAGATTTAGCTTTGAAACCGATATTCAGTTTGATAACGTCCTGGAATCGGGGCAAAAAGTCCAATACAGTGCCTTTCAAAAGGTCTATGTGCAACGCCCCAACCGTTTGCGGGTGGATTACACGGGGGATTTGCGAGCGACCCGATTTTTCTTTGATGGTCAGACCATGACCTTGCAAGATGCGGATGCCTTGTTTTATGCCAAGCGGCCTTTGGCCGGGACTATTGATGATGCCATTGACGCTGTTTATGAGCAATTTGGCCTGGATATTCCCCTCTCGAACTTGGTGGTGAGTGACCCCTACGCTGCGGTTGCCCCTGCCGTTAGAAATACCCGCTATTTGGGGATGGGAATGGTGAACCGGGTACCTGCCCACCACGTGCTTTACCAAACCGGGGAGCGGGATGTGCAAGTCTGGATCAGCGATGGCCGGGAACCCACGGTGCAGAAAATTCTGATTAACTACCATCAACTTCCCGGTTCACCCCAATACACCGCCATTTTTTCCCGGTGGAACTTTAACCCCCAGTTTCGTGCCAGCCTATTTCAGTTTCGCCCCCCGGCTGGGGTCGGTCAAATCAATCGTTTTTCTGAGTAATGAGATGAAACCATACCGCCAAGTCACCGTTGTTGGGGTCGTGGGGTTACTGGCGTGGGGGCTGGTGATCCCCCGGGGAGAGGCATTAGAAGTGGCGCAACGCCGGGGTGGTGGAGCACGCCCCTCGGCTCCTGCCGCCCGTCCTGCGCCCAGTCGGTCAATAAGCACACCAAGCCGCAGTCCTGCTGCCCGTCCCTCGACCAATGATATTCGGAATAGCAATCGGTCACGGGCGGGCAATTTTAACCAGGATTTGCAAAATCGGGGCAATGTCAGCCGCCCCAGCCCGGGGGTTACTCGTCCGACCAGCCGCCCAGAAATTAACCGCCCCAGCGTTAATCAACCCATTGCCCGACCTGGGGATCGGCCAACCAATATCAACACCGGCAACATTAACCGGGATAGAACCAATATCAATACCGGCGACCGCATCACCAACGTGAACCGAGATCGTAATGTTATTGGCAATACGGTTAATATCAACCGCAATCCTAGTATTAGCGTTCAAGGCAGTACCTGGCGGGGGGGTGGTTGGTACGGAAATGGTTATAATCGCCCGCCGGGATGGGGGGCTTTTGCTCTGGGAACCGGATTGGTGGTCGGTGCGACCCTGGCATCCCTACCCCCGTACTATCAGACTGTGTACGTGGGCAGTACGCCGTACATTTATTCAGATGGGGTATTCCTGCAACAAACGGGGAATGAGTATGTGGTAGTGGCTCCCCCAGCAAATGCGGTGGTTACGGCTCTGCCCGATGGCTGTGAACCCTTTACCTTTGAAGGCTCACAATTTTTTGATTGTAGTGGTGTGTTTTATGAGCCGGTGGCGCAAAACGGGGAAGTGGTCTTTGTGGTCGTCCAGTAGTGCGGGGGGTGGCTATCTGTTAAAATTGGCATAGTTCTATTTGTTGAGAATTAAGTGGTTGCAGGGATGTCATCCCCGTGTCTGATTCTCGATAATAGGGTTATTTTCGTGAGCTAATGGGTTGCTGGAGCCAATCAATACAGGTGTTCATCGCTTGGTTAAGGGTGATAAACTTACATTCTTAAACTTTAATCCCATGCCCACTATTAGCATTCGCAGTGTCCCTCATACCTACAATTTGGTGGGTAAAGGTTCGGTTTTGGTGTTTATTCATGGGTGGCTCTTAAGTCATCATTATTGGCAACCATTGATTGATTTGTTGAAAACAGATTTTACCTGTTTAAGTTATGATTTACGGGGTTTTGGTACCTCCCAACCAACGATTAAAACCGCTGAATTTACCCTGGATAGTTATGCCCAAGATTTGGCAGAACTACTCGCCTATTTAGGCATTAATCACTGTTGGTTGGTGGGGCATTCCTTGGGGGGAAGTTTGGCATTACT
This sequence comes from uncultured Synechococcus sp., assembly GCA_964481635.1. Lineage (GTDB taxonomy): Bacteria > Cyanobacteriota > Cyanobacteriia > Gloeomargaritales > Gloeomargaritaceae > Gloeomargarita. The sequence continues at coordinate 2,049 of CAYZTU010000015.1, read as the reverse complement.
GACGGCGGCGCAATATCCAGAGCGGGTGGCGGGGGTGATTGGGGTGAATGCGGGCGGGGGCATTTATCTCCAGCAGGAGTTTGACCGCTTTCGCCAGGTGGGGGTGCAGTTGGTGCGGTTTCGCCCCCGCTGGTTGCGGTTTCTGCCGTTTTGGGGTTGGTTATTTGCCCGCAGTAGTGTAACCCAACCCCTAGATACCAAGTGGGGCAAACAGCGGTTGCAGGATTGGCTGTGTGCCTGTTCCCAGGCCGCTCAGGGGACGCTGCTTACTTCTACGACCGAGGCGGAAGTCCATCGTTTACCACAAATTGTTAGTAATTTGTCCCAACCTTTATACCTGATGGGGGGGCAACGGGATGAGATTATGCCTTGTTTGTACGTGCGGCATTTGGCGAGTTTCCATCCCCGGTTTCGCTCTGGGGAAGAAATTGTCTGGGAATTGCCCAATTGCGGTCATTTCGCCATGTTGGAGTACCCGGAACTGGTGGCACAACGGCTGCGACTGTGGGTAAACCAGGCCATGGTTGCCCCCGGCAGTTAGGTTGACCCCATGCACCCTGACCCGTTGGCGACCTTGATGGCGCAGTTGACCGACCAACAGCAAACGGCGCAACAACGGGGGGATGGGGCGGGGCTGGTGCTGATCCTTGTCCAGCGGGGGTTATTGCATTTAGGGCAACAGGAATGGGAACTGGCTGCCCAGTATTTTCAACAGGTGGCAGATTTAGCTGCCCAAGCCCAGCAATCCCAGGTGCAAAAATTAGCACAACAACTGCATTACCTCTTGGCAGAGGCGGATATTACCGCTCAACCGATTGACCTGGAAACCACCATTGAAGAAATGCACCATTCTTTGGGGGAATTATTAGCAAATCCGGTCATGACTGACTCCAGTTTACGGCTGGATTTTCTCTGCTATCAAGCGGAATTGTGTTGGTTCCGAGACGAACCGGCGGCGGCTTTGGCCCATTTAGACCAGGCGTTGGCGCTGGCGGTGCAGAATAATTGGTTGGATCGGGCGGTGCAGGTGCAACTCTGGCGGCAGGCGATTTTAGGCGAAACGCCGGTGACTCCCGCCGAGGATGCTTACTCAAATTTATACGCCCAAATGTTGGAACAGGGCGATACGCCGGTGGCGGGGGATGAGGGGTTACAAAAGGCCATTTTAGCTCTGAGAAAAGGGGATTATTCCCAGGTATGGAACCTAGCGCAAATATCCCAAAAAAAAGCGCAAAAATTGCAAAATACAGCGGAGCAATTGCGTTATCTATTTGGTTCGGTATTGATGGCTTTTGCTCAAGAAGGGTTAGGGAATGACCGGGCGGTGATCCAGATTTTACAAACCTGTCAACAAAAATTACAGCAGCAAGCGGTGACCCAGTTGGCGCAGGAGGTGGGCTGGTTAATTATGGGGTTGGAAACCCGCTGGGGGGCAGAACGGTGGCGGTCGGCACGGGGGGAGTAGGTTAGTATGCTAAGTAGGTACTTTAGGGCACCTCTATTTATTGCCATCAGCAGAAAGTTATAGCCCTACAGGTGCAAATTAGGACAGTTTTCTAGCCCTCACCCCCTGCCCCTCTCCCATAAGGGAGAAGGAAGTAAGAGCCAAGAATTGCTTCGCAATACAGGCAAACGGGGGTTTGCCCTCCTGTGAACACTGTCCTAAATTCATTTAGGATTGCTATAGCAGTATGATTTGAATTTAGAATGGCGGTCGCAGGGGGGCACCCCCCGTCACTGGTTCTCCAGAATCTTTGTTCGCAAATCGAATCGTATTGCCATATATGTTGCACAATCAACGCTACATTCGGGTCGTCATGGGGTATCAGTTTACTTGGATAAATATACGTGGTAGGGGCGTAGGAAATATATTCAGCCAGGGTCACTCCGAGTCCACACCGAGTTCCCGCAATCGTTGCGCCAGACGTTCAGCCCGTTGTCGTTCTAACTCGGCTTGTTGTCGCTCTAATTCAGCCTGTTGCCGCTCTAACTTGGCCTGTTGTGTCATTTCCGGTAAAGTCAGCAACTTGTCCCCATCGCCCAACCGAT
>CAYZTU010000014.1:0-71562 GCA_964481635.1 uncultured Synechococcus sp. | reverse complement strand
GGTCAGGGTAACAACAAATTCGCTCTGCAAGAGTACTATCTTCAGATAACATTTGCGCTTTCTTCAGCATAGTTTGAGCTTCAGTGCCATTTAGTTGATATTGGAATACTGGCCCCGCAAAACTGTTGCTAATTATTTGAGCATGATTGCCACAGGTAAAACTACCATAACGATGAGGAAATTCGATTATATCAAGCTTGGTTTTTTCGATTAATTCATTCAACCAAGGTGAATTTATTTGCAGATATTGACAATCATTATAGTAGAGATTTTCATTTAAGTCAATATCGTTTAATACACCACCTAATTGATCTGATGATTCATAGAGGTCTACGGCAAATCCTTGATCAGCTAGAAATGAACTCGTTACACATCCAGTAATGCCACCACCAATAACAATAGCTTTCATCATCTAGAAATAATTCTCCCAACTTGAAAAGACTCGGCACTTAGTATGCCAATAGAAGAACCTCGCCAATAAGCTAAATACTGTACTGTTTCGATGGAGCGATGATGAGGATAGGGACGCATTTCGCTCTCATATATCTTGAGAGCTTTCAACTTATAATCAAGTGCAGTTTCACTCCCATTTACTTTTTGCGATAAATCAATATAACATTGAGGAATAAAAGCATTTTGAGATGTAGGAGTATTCCAGCCAGTTGCCGAAGGTACTTCAAAGAAAAGTAACTTCCTCACCGAACTATTGGGCAGAGGACGAGCAGCAGTCATAGCGGCTTGATGGATGATTTGGTGGTCTATATTTAAGTCACCGTAGTGATGAGTATAGATGATTTCTGGCTGGATGTCATCAATAACTTGTTCAATAATTTTTACAATATCCAATAAGTCTAGATTATCTAGGCGATTGTCTGGCAGACCAGCAAAGCGGACATCTGAAACACCAAGGACTTGAGCTGCTTGTAGTGCTATTTGCTGTAAATTAGTTAATTTGGCTCTACATGATGTCACATCTCGTATAGAACTACGGCTGGTAATTCCCTCTGCCATAATCATAATAGTAATCTGATCACCCCTAGCAGAATGTAAAGCTAGAGTGCCTCCACAGCCCAGAATTTCATCATCGGGGTGAGCAGCAAGAACCAGCACTTTCTGTTTCATTTCTGAAGCACGATATAGTCCAATGTAGAATCTCTTTCTATCTCTACATATCCATTTCTTTTCAAACAAGTCAATGATGCTAGGTTTGTCTTCTTTACTTTTGCTTGGATTTTTATTGAATTTCGAGTTGCTTTTTGGAGGGCTTCTTCACCTTTCTGTAATAGAACTTGCCCGACTCCGTATCCTCTCAAAAATGAGGATATACTATAGTCAATGAACCAAATGTTCTGATCCAAATCAAATCTGATTTGGCCGACAGGTAGATGTCCATACTCAAGAATATAAAATTTTGTTGACGAACCTTTTAATCTTTGCAGAAACCATTGTCTATGCTCTACCAAGGAGATTGGGTTGGCATTAAAAGAATTGTTGCGAACCTTAGGATCATTAGCCCATAAAAAAAGAGTGAAAATATCCTGTATAGTAACACTACGAATAGTTAGCTTTTCTAGGTTGATCTCTCCAAATACTCCAAGACAAATTTTATCTAGACCATAAGTGCTAACAAGATTCATATTCCAGATTTGCAACTCTGGTGTCTGAACAAAAAAATCGTGCAGTCTGTCCTTTGAAATATCTTGAATTGAGTTGATTAGAATGTGAAAATTATCCGATGCAAGTGCCGTAGAAACAGAAATTTGATTATCTACAATAGCAACAACAATCCCGGTTAAACCTAAACACATTCGCTCCCAAGTGACAGAACCTCCTGCACCTAAATACCATGAACATCGCATCATGATTTCCGCCATATTATCTATCTGTATATGTAGTTCACCAGTCGGAAAATTCTGCATTTGCTGTTGAATCCGCTCACAATGAGGATTTTGTATGCCAATGACTACTTCAGGAGCAAAGTCACCAATTGTAGACAGAATTTCTAGTGCTTGACCTGTATAGTTGTGAGAATCAATACCACCAAAAAAAACCAAAACTTTACGGGGGTCAAAAGGTGGACGACCTCGTTTTTCTATTTGTTGCCGTGCTTTCAGAAACTCAGGGCGTAAAATTGCGTATTCAGGTCCCAGCAAAACGCAACAATCATCAGGAACTAGTCCTTCATAGCGATTCCAGCGATGAGTATAGTTTTGATCTAGTAATACATCGCAATAATGAGAGCGATTTGCCAAATCATCAATGACCATAATTTTTTTTACATACTCTTTTAGTTGTTTCTCCCAAGTAATATCAATCCCATAGTGATCAATGATTAACCAATCAGGTATTATTGATAGATGTTTAATAGCTTCTATCGTTTGTTGGGCATCTTCTAGTTGCTCCACCCTCAACCAATTATCTGATGGTTCATTGATTTCTGATGGAGTTTCTAATAAATGTAAAGGGAACCCTTTTTCTTTAATTAGAAAATAAATATTATTGGGGTGATTCCGACAGATAAAGATGCAATCCGCCCGCTTTTCTCGTAATGTCTCTGCCAAAGTCAGGCAACGCATTAAATGTCCCGTTCCTATTATACGAGAAGAGTCAACTCGGAAAACAATGTGCATAAATTATTATAAAATCAAAGGCAATATCGGTATCTTATCACGATGAACAAAGTTGATCCATACAAAAATGACTTTTATGCTTGGACACAGTGGCAGGCACAGGCGTTAGTCGCCAGAACCGTCGCAGAACTAGATTGGGAAAATCTACAGAAGGAATTAGAATCTTTGGACAAACAGGAGTACCGGGAATTAATCAGCCGTCTTGCCGGGCTGGTGGGCGTTTGCTCAAATGGGAGTAGCAACCCGAGGGGCGTTGCCGCAGTTGGTTCTTAACAATTCGGGAACAACGCCGTGCCATCCGTCGCCACCTGCGGTGTCAACCTAGTTTGAGTTCTACAATGGCGGATGCTTTAGAAGATAGCTTTGAGAGTGGTGTTGATTTGGCTTTGCGGGAAACTCTACTTCCTTTAAGAGTTTTTCCCCAGCAATATCCCTATAGATATCACAGATGAATCATGAGAATTCACCATATAATTGACCCAGCTTTTTGAAATCAAATATCTGTTGATGAAGTAGATGTTCAAATAACCATTTCACCACCCAGAACGAATGTCCTATTTCCCAATATTATCTCAACTCTTTTTTGTCCTGTAACCAGACAGTCTCTACTGGATTTTGTTCCGGCGCATACGGGGGTAATCAAATACATCTTAGAGGCCATATTGATGGTATTCTGTCACCGTTAATTCTTTCTAAGTAAGCTTGTATATCTTGATTACAATGATAACTTGCACCAATTACTATAGCAATACTATCTGATTAGCGAACAAAGATTATGATAGCTTGCGTGTCCGTAGGACATTAGCTTGCGTGGCGTAGCCATAGAACCAAGTGCGAGGTCTGCACCCCTGCGACCACTATGCAAAACTCAAATCATATTGCTATATTGGCAAAGACCCCTCAATTCCGTTCGTTTATCCCAAAATCAACCCGAATTTATGGCCTATTTTCTCCCCCAACAAGCAGAATTTAATTATTTACACCATCTGGCTTTGATGTATGGTGATGCTCAACAACCGTGGACGGTAGATGACCTGAGTTTTTATGTCGCCCATCAATCCTTACCGGGAACATGGCAGGATTGGTTGTTTGATTCCTTTTTGTTTTTAAATATCGGTAGTAAATATGGGCGGGATTACCGAGCGGATATTAATTTAGGTATGAGCATGAGTGGGGAAGGGGATTTTTTTGCCGCCTGTTCCCCCCAACCGGCGGGTGCCCAAGAATGGGAAGAGTTGCTGGATTTTTATGTAGATTCCGTGCAGACCCTCAACCAAACAATTGGGGAACTCATCCCCCACATTTCCACCCCCTTACCCGGTAAACGGAATGTGGTTTTGATGATACCCTATCCCCATATTACCCAGGCTAATTTTGGTCGCTGTAACTGGAATTTTTCTACGCAGGGACAAAATTTAGACCAAGCTACCCGCTACCGCCTCGCAGCTTGTCGTTGGTTTATTGAGGAATTAAAAAAACGCTTACCCTCATGCGAATATGTGCATATTTTAGGGGTCTATTGGATGTTTGAAACCGTATTTCGTAGTTGGGAAGTAGATGACCATTGGTTGCTCAAAGAATTACGTCCATTCATACATAAAATGGGCTATAAATTCTTCTGGATTCCTTTCTATAGTACCTACAATATCCACCTGCTAGATGACTACCAAAACTATTACTTTGATCTGGCTTTTTTGCAACCCAATTATATGTTTTATCAACGGGGTGTGAATTTAGCCCAAGCCGCCCAGTGCGCCCAACAACGCCAAGCCGGTTTAGAAATCGAATACTACCTAGAATTGGATGAACCCATTGCTGTCCAAGGAGAACGCCAGCAACGATTTCGGGAATATCTGAATGGGGGTGTGACCTACGGTTATATGCAAAAATCCGCCTGTGCCTACTTCCTAGGCCAAAAGTCCTTAGAGCGCATGGTCATCCATGCCGACCCCCAGGAGCGGGAATTTTATCAGGACGTTTATCAATTTATCCGGGGCACGTATACCCCCAAGCCGCTGCGGTAAATTAAATACACAGATAATTTGTTGGTTATGTCACTGGAGTCCGTCCCCACGCAGATTTTACTCAACCAATCCGCCCAGCTTTTGGGAGAATTTTGGCTCCCCGACCGACCCCAACCCGGCAGTCCGGTGGAAGTGAACGGCCAACTTTATACCGTCCTAGAACGGCGGCATTGTTATCAATATCGGGGCGGTCGCTATCAACTGCATAAGATGGCTTTGTTAGTGCAAATCGCTCATCCCGACCGGAATCGCTGGCAGGGGCAATGGATCATTGGCGATGGCCGTTGTCAGTATAATGCTCTATCAGAATTAGTACGATGTGCCGTGAATCCTCTGGGTTCATGTCACGACTGTCCGAGTTTTGCGCCTGCTTCCGGTACAATCAGGGATGGCGCAGAGGGCAAACCATCGTGCTAGACCTCAAACTTATTCGGGAACAACCCACTCAGGTGGCGGAGCGATTGGCGACCCGCCAGGGAAACATAGATTTACAACCGATTCTTGATCTGGATGAACAGACCCGTTTGGTGGAAAAGCAACGCTCCCATCTGCAAGCAGAAAGTAATGACATTGGCAAGCAAGTTGGTCACCTGATGCGCTCCGGTGGGGATGAAACCACGCTGGCAAATCTGCGACACCGGGGACAAGAACTCAAGCAAACTTTGGCAACCCTCGAACAACAGGAGCGGGAACTGCGGCAAAATCTACAGGAATTATTATTACAATTACCCAATTTGCCCGCCCTGGATGTGCCCATAGGCAAAGATGAAACCCAAAACATTGAACGCTCCCGCTGGGGGGATGAGTATAAACGAAATACCGATGTTTTGCCCCATTGGGAGATAGCCGAGAAATTAAATTTATGGGAAACGGAACGGGCGACCAAAATCGCTCAAAGTCGGTTTGTAACTTTATGGGGTGCGGGGGCAGCCTTAGAGCGGGCGTTAATTCAATGGATGTTGAATCAGCATATTCAACGGGGTTATATCGAAGTTTTGCCACCGTTTTTAGTAAATAGTCAAGCCCTCACAGGTACGGGACAACTCCCCAAATTTAGCCAAGAAAGTTTTGCCTGCCGGGAGGATGATTTATGGTTGATCCCCACCGCCGAAGTGCCGGTGACCAATCTGTATCGGGAGGAGATTTTAACTGCGGCACAATTACCCATTTATCACTGCGCTTGGACACCCTGTTTTCGCCGGGAAGCGGGCAGTTATGGCAGAGATACGAGGGGTTTGATTCGTTTACACCAGTTTAATAAAGTTGAATTAGTAAAAATTGTCCACCCGGAAAACTCTGCCCAAGAACACGAACATTTGGTGCAGGATGCATCTAGGCTTTTGGAAGCCTTAAAACTACCCTATCGAGTGGTGGAATTATGCACCGGGGATTTGGGATTTGGGGCAGAAAAATGCTATGACCTCGAAGTTTGGTTGCCCGCCCAAAAAACCTACCGGGAAATTTCGAGTTGCTCAAATTTTGGGGATTTTCAAGCTCGTAGAGCCGGGATTCGCTATCGGGAAACGGGCAGAAAGGGAACGGAATTTGTGCATACATTAAATGGTTCGGCTCTGGCGGTAGGGCGGACGATGGCGGCCATTTTGGAACACTATCAACAGCCCGATGGTCAAATCAAAATTCCAGATGTATTGCAACCCATTTTAGGAAGGGAAATTCTATGAAGTTAGGACAGTGGTTTGGCCTATTTATCCTCGCTATTTCGCTTTATATTCTGTGGGAAATCCGTTTTCTTTTGCTGTTGGTTTTTGCAGCGGTACTGGTGGCAGTGGCCTTGGATGGGGTAGTTAATTTTTTGCGCCGGTGGCGAATTTCCCAAGGGGTAGCTATTGCCTTAACCCTGTTTGTTTTACTCGCAATTATCATTACCCTCATCACTTTAATCGTCCCGCCTTTTAGCAAAGAATTTGAAGAACTCATCAAACTGTTACCTAAGGGGTTTCAAGCGGTATCCCGTTGGTTAGAGGAATTGCAGATGCGAATTTTCGGAGAATCCCTGTTCAATTTTGTAACTAATGGTGATTTGCTACGCCAGTTCCAGTCCTTTGCTAATCCCTTACTCAGCCGGGGCATTAATTTCTTCTTTGATACTTTAGGCGGCGTACTATCGGTTTTGTTGATCCTAGTTTTGGCCGTGATGTTTTTATCTGACCCCGCCGCCTATCGCCAGGGCTTTATTCGCATATTCCCCTCCTTCTATCGCAATCGGGTGGACACCATTCTCAAACGCTGTGAAGTGAATTTGCGGGCATGGATGTTGGGGACACTGACGGCCATGTCAGTGGTGGGAATTCTTAGTTTTGTCGGTTTATCTTTACTGGGAGTGCGTCTGTATTTTGCCCATGCCTTGATCGCTGGTTTGTTTAATTTGATTCCCAATATTGGCCCAACCTTAAGCTTGATTCCTCCCACGGTGATTGCGTCCCTGGATGCTCCTTGGAAGGCGATTGCGGTGGTGGTTTTATACTTTTTTATCCAACAAACCGATGCCTATTTGGTTACCCCTTATGTGATGTCCCAACAACTCGAATTACCCCCGGCGTTGACCTTGATGGCGCAGATTTTTTTCACAACTTTTTTGGGGTTGCCGGGACTCATTTTAGCCTTACCCTTGATGGTCGTGTCCCGGGTGTGGATTGAAGAAGCCCTGGTAAAAGATATCCTAGACCCCTGGCAAAAACGAGGTTAATTCACTGCCTGAGGCAACCCAATGGCAATTCCCGGGGGGTGGGGGCGAGTTGCATCTGCCCCCGACGTTCCCCGCCGATGGACCAACGGGTCACTAACGCCGCCGGGGAACTTTCGCCAGAAAATCGAATTCCCCGACCGCCACCACCGGGTTGGCTTGGGGACAAGTATCCACCGTCCGCGCCAGGGTGCGATATTGCTGGGGGTCACCGGCTTGGGGGAACAATTTAAGTCGCTCCTGCGCCCGTTTTTGGTAGTAGCGGATCAGCACATGGTTCCAGTCAATTTGGCCGATGCCTTCTTTGGCTCGATAATCACTGCCATATCGGGGCGTGACCAAATTAAACGGACGGCCTTCCCGGCGGCGGCGTTGGTAAGGGACAACATTATCCCCAAAATTGTCCGTATATTCATCACTATCCACCAATTCATTGACAAACCCATTAAATCCCTGGGTAGCAATGCGAATAGACCAGGCAATTCGTTCGTCTTGGTTGTAGGCTTGACGGCCTAAAATCCGCCGTAAACACACATCCACCAGGCGATAATTATTGTTGGTTGCGACCACCAGGCGGTAAAAGGGGGTGGACTGCGCCAGACCCCGGATGAAATCCCGCACCGTGATCGCCCGATTTTTTAACTGGGATTCGAGGGTGACTTGGCGACAGAATTTGAGGATCACATGTTCACTAAAAACTTGCCGGTAGGCCGCCCAAATCAGCCCGGTCATTTCATCCGCCGTACCCACATCTTCCAGGCGATAAATCCGGGGGCTGTCTTCGTTCAACTCGGCTTGGCCAAAGTTCCGTACCCGATGGTTTTGGGTCGTGGGTCGGTAGGTAAGCAAAGGTAAGGTCATGGTAACCAACTCCAGTCAGGGGTTTCCTTCAGCGTAGGCCAAGGGGTTCCCCCCAGTCCCCAAAAGTAACGCAATGTTAAGTTCTTTCTCAGTCGGGGGAGAAAACTACTGTTTGGTCAGAGTTTCCATGGGGAAAAAGGGAGGAAATCGGCTCGATTTTGCGGGTTCTCGGTGATGCTTATCACGCCGCCCCGGGGTTTTTCTCCTTAGAGTGAGATTATTCATCCTTCAGGAGCTTAATATCATGTCACAATTGCGGGAGCAGATTGTGCAGGCGGTGCGTTTATCCCTGGCGTTGGCTGCCACCATCGGGGTGGTTTGGGGGATTCAGAGCCTGCGGCAGGATTTTCAACAACAGGTGAGTTATCCCGATACTTCCCCGACCCAACCGACCTACTATCAACGCTGAGGGTGACGCAGGTATTGCCCCAACCGTATCACCTGGGCAATGCCTTGGAGCATGAGCAGGCCAAAACCGAGCAAAGGTAGGGATTTCACCCAGTACCGGGGCAAACCGCCGGGGTCGGGGGACTGCTCGCCGATGCGCCAAGCGGCAATCACCGTGGGGGTCGTGACCCACAGCAGCAAAGCCACAAACGGCAGCAGAAACAATAGGGTAGCCAGCAGGTCAACCCAGGCTCGGCGCTGTGCTGACCAGCGATTGACCAGCACATCTACCCGCACATGGCCGTTGTGGTACAGGGTGTAGGCCGCCCCTAGCAAAAAAATCCCACTGAATAGATACCACTGCAATTCCAAAAGGGCGTTGGAGGTGAGGTTCATGCCCAGCCACCGCCCCAGGTAGCGACCCAGCACATTCCACGTCCCCACCAAGACCAAAAGGGGTACCAGTGCCATTGCCAACCCGCCCGCCCCCAGAGTCAGGCGATTAATCCAGCGTGCGATGTCGTCCCCATAGCGCATGGTTTTAGGATACGCCCATTGTCAGGTTTGATTCAAGGTTGTTAATATAGCTAATGCGTTCCCAACTCAATGTGTTCGCAATGGGGTGTCGCCAAGTGGTAAGGCAGCTGGTTTTGGTCCAGCCATTCCGAGGTTCGAATCCTTGCACCCCAGTATAAATATGCCCCAATTGGTACTAGCCCTGGATTTTGATGGCGTACTCTGTGACGGGTTGAATGAGTATTTTGCCGTCAGTGCCCAGGTTTATCGGGAATTGTGCCCGGACATCGGCTGTACAAGTCATCTGGAGCCGTTCCGGGAATGGTTTTACCGCCTACGCCCGGTGGTTACCCACGGGTGGGAAATGCCTTTGCTCCTGCATGGGTTGGTCGGGGGGGAAGACCTGGAGGAGATGGAAATCACTTGGCCGCAGGTGCAAAAGCGGTTGTTGGTGGCTACAGGTTGGACTGCCCAGGGGTTAGGGCAAGCGGTGGACGGGGTGCGGGATGCCTGGATTGAGCGGGACGAGCCGGGGTGGTTAGCACTGCATGAATTTTACGGGGGCGTGGTGGCGCAGGTGCAGGGCTGGTTGACCGCCGCACCGTTTCAACCGGTCATCGTCACCACCAAACAGGAACGGTTTGTGCAGGCATTGTTTCACGGGGTGGGCATCCCATGGCCGTCCCAATGGCTTTATGGGAAGTCGGTAGCCCAGCCGAAAACGGCGATTTTACAAACCTTACACCAGCAGTATGGGGTGAGCGGGTTTGTGGAAGACCGTTGGGAAGCCCTCACCGCTGTGCAGCAGGTACCGGCATTGCAAAATATTCCCCTATATCTCGCCACCTGGGGGTACACCACGCCCCACCAGGCGCAATTGGCGGCACAGGCGGGAGTTCAGCCCCTCACCCTGGCGGAATTTTGCGACCCGCAGTACCTCTGGTGGCGGGGAAATCATTAGTAAAAACTGCAATTATTCATACAATTTAATGTTTAACATAAGAAAATTGTATAGCTATTGTAGAAGAAAGGGGATGACAAATCCCTAACAGTCCTGGTACATTGTATTTGTGTGAGGAGCGAACCAGTGAGAGAGCCGAGACGAAACACGGCAAGTCGTCGGCTCTCTTTCTGGTTTTTAAGGTTTTTTATATTTGAGCAAGGGTCTTGTGAGCGATTGTCTGGTCAGACGAACCCATCCCAGGCATTGCCGATGTCATTCATCTCCTGGAGCCTACGCCCACCCAGCCGAAAAGACAGGTTCAACGGCCACTCTGGTTCTGGGTAAGGGGTGAAGGCGGCTTGGCAAAATTTATGTTTTTTTTCGTCAGCAACCCCCAATTTTGTTTAGCTATAGTGTAGTTAGCGAAAAAAATGAGGTCAGCACAAATGGTTTTAGATTCCATATCTCCAGATTTAGCTAAGCGGCAGTTAGGTTGGCGGTATGCCACCAAAAAATTTGACCCCACCCGCAAAATCTCCCCGGAAGTTTGGGCGATTTTGGAAGAAAGTTTACGCCTAGCTCCCTCTTCATTCGGCCTGCAACCCTGGCGATTTATTGTAGTGAATAATCCAGCCATTCGTGCCCAATTAGTCGAACATTCGTGGGGGCAAAAACAAGTCGTGGATGCGTCACATTTAGTTGTGTTAGCTCTCCAGAAGGACATTGGCTCCGATGATGTTGACCGTTACATCAATTACATGGCAAAAGTTCAAGGTATCCCTGTAGAAAATTTACAGGGTTTTGGGAATGTGATCAAAGGATTTTTGACGCAACCTCCTTATCCTCTGAACCTCGAAGAATGGGCGGCTCGACAAGTCTATCTTGCCCTGGGACAATTAATGACTACAGCCGCTTTTTTGGGGATTGATACCTGTCCGATGGAAGGGTTTATTCCGGCTAAATACGATGAAATTTTAGGCTTAAATAGCACTGCCTATCGTTCTGTTGTCGTTTGCCCGGTGGGCTACCGTGCGGTAGATGATAAAAACGCTCAACGCCCGAAAGTTCGCTACGAAAAAAGCGATGTATTTATGGTTGTGGATTAGGCTCCATTTCGGGTAGTAATTGCTCCAACGCCCACAGCCAATGAAGCCACGTCGTTCCCCCTTGGCAGAAAACAATGTAGGGCGGACGCAGGGGTCCATCGGCGGAAAATTCGCTGGTACTGCCATCAATAAACGTGCCTCCCGCCATGACTAAGGGGCTTTCATAACCGGGCATGGGAGCAGGCACGGGGTCGAGGTAGCTTCCCACTGGACTCAGCCGTTGTAATGCTCGGCAAAACCGGGTTAGTCGTGCCGGGTCACTCAGTTGGATGGCTTGAATCGTGTCGGTGCGGGGGCTGTCCACCATCGGTTGCACTGGATAGCCCAGTTCGGTAAATGTTGCCGCCAATAATAACCCGGATTTGAGGGCTTCTCCCACCATTTGGGGAGCGAGAAATAAACCCTGAAGTAACAAGCGGTTTAACCCCAAGGATGCGCCCGCTTCGACACCAATTCCCGGGGCACTTAAACGGTTCGCCGCTAACATGACATATTCTTTTTTTCCTGCCACATATCCTCCACAGGGAGCAATGGTACCACCGGGATTTTTAATCAAAGAGCCAGCGATTAAGTCTGCCCCAACCATGGTGGGTTCCTGGATTTCCGCAAATTCACCATAGCAATTATCCACCACACAAATTACTGCTGGATTGATTTTTTTAATCCTATCAATGACTTTCTCAATATCGGCAATAGTTAAGCTCGGTCGCCACGTATAACCGCAGGAACGTTGAATAAAAGCAACACGGGTTTTAGCGTGAATCATCTGGGGTAATTTCCCCCAATTGATTTTATTTTCGAGAGTTAAATCTAATTGCTGATAAGTCATACCAAAATCTTGTAAAGAACCGCCACCGGATTCACGAATGCCCAACACCGGCTCCAAGGTGTCGTAGGGGGCACCCGCTACCGCTAAAAGTTCATCCCCCGGTCGGAGGATGCCATACAACGCACAGGCAATCGCATGAGTACCGGAGAAAAATTGGGGACGCACCAGTGCCGCTTCCGCACCCATGATTTGGGCAAAGACCTGTTCCAAAATATCCCGTCCCTGATCCCCGTGACCATAGCCGGTGGTGGCCTGAAAATGATGCACTCCCACCCGATGAGCATTCATCGCCTGCACCACCCGGATAAAATTATGTTTCACCAACCCATCAATGCGCCGAAAATCATCGGTTAATTCATCAATGATTTTGCCCAGTAGGGGATGATGGGTGAGAGTGTTGTTCATCATTGTTGAGTGGTTTATGGTTAAGTGGTTTGCCCTTTCTAAACCCTTTTGGGTAGGGGATTGTCCTAACAGAAATATTTGTTTAGGCTAGGGTTATTCAGAATCCACACCCAGCTCCCGCAATCGTTGCGCCAGACGTTCAGCCTGTTGTCGTTCTAATTCAGCCTGTTGTGCCATTTCTGGTAAAGTCAGCAACTTGTCCCCATCGCCCAACCGATAAAAGTTGAGGGACGTTGCCGCCACCACCAACCGCAATCCCAACTGATGACTAATGGGTTCGGGGTTCACCACGTACTCCTCACCAATCAGACGATAACCCCGCAACTGCTCTGCCATCCATTCCCCCTTTGGGTCAAATAGCCAATATTCTGGCACTCCCATTTGTTCATATAATTCCCGCTTGAAGTACTGGTCTTGCTCATGGGTCTTGGGCGAGGTGACTTCAAAAATAACCGCTGGAATTTGCCCCTCCTCCCAGATTTTGTAGGAGTCCCGTCCACCGGGGGCGACATCAAAAATGACCATCACATCCGGGGCGACTCGCAGGCGGGGTAAATCCTGGGCGTAGTACATAAACTGGTTAGCCAGCACGGTGCCGGGCTGTTCCCGGTAGCGGGGTCTCGGTTGAGGGGTGGGTTGGCTCGCTAGATACTGGGTCAGCACCTGGGCAAGGGTGGCAATCGCCCAAAAATGCACATAGGTCTCGGCCACAGGTTGTCCATCCCCCGTTGGGTAATGAATGCTGGCGGTAGAAGTTGTTAAAACCATGTACTGATTTTATCGCCATCCTTTCAGCAGTTGAATCTGGGCAACACCTCTTAGGTGCCCTTTAGGGTAACACCTGAATGTGGCTCCAATCGGTGATCACCGTGTCCGCCAGCGGGGCTAAACCCTGGGTGGGATGGAACCCCCAACTCACCCCGACGGCTCCGGCACAACCCGCCCGACGTGCCATTTCCAAATCCACGGGCGAGTCCCCTACCATCACTACCTGAGCAGGTTCTAAACCCAGAGCCGTACAGGTTTTGTATAGCGGTGCTGGGTCAGGTTTGGTCGGCCCAGTGTCAATGCCGGTGTGATAATCTAATACATCATGCAATTGATTGTGCTGGACAAAGGCGTGCACATTGACCGTTAAATCCGCCGAGAGAATCGCCTGCTTGTACCCCGCTTGAGCGATCTGCCCTAAAATTTCCCGCCCACCCCGGTGAATGGGGATGGTTTTGATCTGTGGACATTCCTGCTCCACCTGGCGAAATACGGCTTGCGCCATCTGCAACGCACTGCACCAGTCCCGCCCTTGTTCAGCAATGTAGGCGGCGGCGGCAATTTCATTTTCATAGCGACTGCCCACCGCCAATAGTCCCCCTGGTGCCAGGGTCGTATCTGTCAACCCAAAGGCGGCCTGTAAGGGTGTCCCTACCCCTGGAATTTGGGCATCCAGCCGCCGCACCCGCTGATGCCCCACCACCCGCCAGTATTCCACCGTGTCCGCCAGGGTGCCATCCTTGTCCCAAATCACTGCGGAAATATGCGGAAAGGTGACACCGTTGAATAGGAGGGTTGGCATAACTTGGGGGGAAATTGTCCTCCTCCAGGGTAGCTTAGGAGTCGGATGGACGCACCTTATGGGCATCTCCATAAATTAAAATTAGTGGTTGCTTAGCGGTTGCAGGGGTACAACCCCCGTCCTTGCTTCCCGGTAACAATGGCTACGCCACACAGGTTTTTGATAATATCACGATGCCAGCGAGATGGCTTTCTGCTGGTTGCAATAAGTAGAGGTGTCCTGAGGATTGCCATCTAAAAACTGGTTCTGAGTTGCTCCGCCACACCAGATTACCGTTGACTGGGTAAACCATTGGCGGAAACCCTATCGTTGCTGACCTTTGTTAGCACCTCAGCCGTCTCAGGTGTCAAGAAGTTGGTTAAAATAAAATCAATTTGGAGTATCCTCAAGTCATGGAACGCACCTTATTTTCCCCCATTACTAAGGAATTGTTTGGTTCCCCCCCCCAAACCCTGGAAATTCCCCTGACCCGCTTGGATACGGCAACGGCGGAAACGTTTAAGCAACAGTGCCTAGACTTGGTGGCTGGTCAAGCGCAGGTCGTGGGCATCAATCTCAGCACCGTGGATTTTATGGACAGTAAGGGGTTGGGTGCCCTGGTGAGTTGCAGTAAACAGATTCAAGCCCTGGGCGGCAAAACTTTTTTGGTGGCTCCCCAACCCCAAATTTTAGTTCTCCTAGAAACGGTGGCGATTCACCGCTTTATCCCCATCTATACGAAGCGGGAGCATTTTGAGCAGGGCTTAGAGCCGGATACGTTTTAGCACCGAATAACGTTGCTCATCACCCGCCACAGATCACCTCTGTGTCATACCCGATAACGTTCAACCGTCCGCCTACATTTGAATTGTTAGACGGCTTTTTTCTAAGCTACTTGCAGAACATATAGCAATCCTAAATGAATTTAGAACAGCGGTCGCAGGGGTGCTCCACGCAGTGTGCCGTAGGCATTCCCCCGTCTTTGGTTCTCCGTTATGTCAGGATTCCAGGGAGATGATTTTTTGCTGGCTCCGATAAATAGAGGTGCCCAGATGTCCCCCGGTTCGGGATAATAACTTTAGTTCTATCCCCCTCTGGTCTGTGACCCTACAAGCCACGGTTTATGTACCACCCCATCCCCTGATCCAGCACTGGTTAGGAGTCGTGCGGGATCGCCATACGCCGGGGGCATTGTTCCGACCTGCTTTGGGGGAATTGGGTCGCTGGTTGACCTACGAGGCGGTGCGGCGGGATTGGTTACCCCTGACGGCGACCACGGTGGAAACCCCCTTGGCGACGGCCACGGCCACGTTTATTGACCCACAGGTGCCGGTGGTGTTGGTGCCGATTTTGCGGGCGGGATTAACGTTACTCGAAGGTAGCCAGAATTTACTCCCCTTGGCGCGGGTTTATCACTTCGGCGTGGTGCGGGATGAGGCCACCCTGGAACCAACCATTTACCTGAATAAACTACCTGCCCAACTCGACTCCCAAACCCGGGTGCTGGTGCTTGACCCGATGCTGGCAACGGGGGGCACGCTGATGGCGGCCTTGGCAGCCCTGGTGGCACGGGGGGCACAACCGGCTCATATCCGGGTGGTAGCGGTGATTGCGGCTCCCCCCGCTTTGCAAAAAATTAGCCGCCACTATCCCGAAGTGCAGATTTACACCGCCGGGATCGATGAAACCCTGAACGAGGTAGGTTTTATTGTGCCGGGGTTGGGGGATGCGGGTGACCGGAGCTTCGGAACGGAGTAAACTAATACCAGTGTTGGGAGGCGATGGCATGGAACCCCGTGGCGATGGATTTGGCAAAGGTTTAATCGTGGGTACCCTCCTAGGGGGGGTGATTGGTGGGGTGCTGGGGGTGATCATTGCCAATCGTCTGACCGGCGAATCCCGTCCCAAAGCCGTGAAAGCTCCGGGTCGGGGGGGCAACCTGCGGGAAAACCTCGAAGAAAAAATCAGCCAACTCAACGAAACCATTGACCAGGTGCGGGATCAATTGGCGCAGGCCAGCGAGGGAGAACCCGCCCCGGAACCGGTTGCCGAGCCTGCGTGAGTAACGTGACCTAATGCCTGCCCCGATCCACCTCACCCCAGAGTGGGTGCAAATTAGCCCCCCGTCTGACCTGACCCTCCGGGGAACCGTGGCGGTGCCGGGGGATAAGTCCATTTCCCATCGGGCGTTGATTTTGGGCTGTTTGGCGCAGGGGATCACGACCATTACGGGCATCTTACCCAGTGCCGACCCCCAAAGTACGGCGCAGTGCTTGCGGGACTTGGGGCATAGTATTTCACCCCTCAACGAGGGAACCGTGACAGTCCAACCGGGGGAATGGCAGGAACCAGCGCAGGTATTGGATTGCGGCAATTCTGGCACCACCATGCGCCTGCTATTGGGGCTATTGGCGGGACGGGCGGGGCAATTTTTCACCTTGACCGGGGATGCTTCCCTGCGGGGTCGCCCCATGCAACGGGTGATCACCCCCTTGAGCCAGATGGGTGCGCAGGTCTGGGGACGCAAAAGCGGCACGCGGGCACCCTTGGCCGTGCAGGGACAATCCTTAAAACCCATCACCTACGCCAGCCCCATCGCTTCGGCACAGGTAAAATCCGCCATCCTCCTGGCGGGTTTGGGGTGTGATGGCCTCACCCAGGTGCGGGAACCCATCCCCTCCCGGGATCATACGGAGCGCATGTTGCGGGCGTTGGGAGCCGATATTACCTGGGAGCATGGCCTGGTCACCCTCCGGGGCGGGGCGCAGTTGCGGGGGCAACCGGTCGTGGTGCCGGGGGATATGAGTTCGGCGGCCTTTTGGTTGGTGGCGGGGGCGATTACCCCAGGAGCCGATATTGTCCTCACCAATGTGGGGGTCAATCCCAGTCGCACCGGTATTTTGGAAGTCCTGGAAGCCATGGGTGCCCGGATCACCTGTCACAACCAACGCATCGTGGCCGGGGAACCGATTGCGGATATTCAAGTGCAGTACAGTGCCCTGGAGGGGGTGGCGGTGGGGGGAGCGTTGATCCCCCGCTTGATTGATGAGATTCCCATCCTCACCGTGGCGGCGGCCTTTGCCCAGGGGAAAACGGTGATCCGAGATGCCGCTGAACTGCGGGTGAAAGAAAGCGACCGTTTGACGGCCATGGCCACCCAACTCGCCCGCTTGGGGGTGGTCGTGGAAGAATACCCGGACGGCCTTACCATCCACGGCGGTGCCCCAGCCCTGGTGGGTACGGCATTACAGACCTACGATGACCACCGGATTGCCATGGCCTTAGCGATTGCCGCCACCCGTGCCCAGGGGACATCCCAGCTTGCCCCCAGCGGTTGTGTGCAGATTTCCTACCCCCAATTTTGGGAAACCCTGCAACACCTCTGCCAAGCTAGTCCGTAGGCTGCAGTAAAATGGGTTTCAGAGCGGCCAGACTGAGGAGGTAATGAGCAAACTCCAAAAGCTGATTGAACAATTTCTCAAAGACCCGCCCGAAGTTCGCTTTGATGATGTCCAATATCTATAGCAGTATGATTTGAATTTAGAATGGCGGTCGCAGGGGGGCACCCCCCGTCACTGGTTCTCCAGAATCTTTGTTCGCAAATCGAATCGTATTGCTATATTGGCATCCTTTGGGTTTGTAGAAAAACGCTCCCGAGGTAGTCATCATACTTTTCGTAATGCCAATGGACTAAAAATCACCGTACCAAAAAAGGGTGGCAAAATGGTGAAAGGTATTTACGTCCAGCAAATTGTCACACTACCAAATTTAGAGGACTGGAACCATGAAAACTCAGATTAGACCGGAAGCATTACCAGACTACTTCAACTTGAACTATCCCATTACCCTCTATCCCGAAGCCGATGGCGGCTACACGGTGATGTTGACTGATTTGCCGGGATGCATTTCTCAAGGGGATACCCTCGCAGAAGCGGTTGCCAATATCCAAGAAGCAAAAATGGCCTGGCTGGAAACCGCTTGGGAATGTGGCGATGAAATTCCCTTGCCCACCATCCCCTAAAGGGATGGACTGCCTTACTCCATCAAACGCAGTAAAATCGGCTCCAATTTGCCTAAATCCTTCAATACCGCCGCCGCCGAAGCATACCGATCCTGGGGATAGTAGCGGGTCATACCCTGAATCAGGTCAAGCAAAGGCGTGGTTTGGGGGGTGCGCCAGGGGGTCATGTCCAATTCCCCTGTACTGTGATCCCAAGGCAATTCCGTGGGAGGTAGGCCGGTCAGGGCTTGCATACTCACCATTCCCAGTGCATACAAATCGCTGTTAAATTCGGGATAACCCAACAACTGCTCCAGGGGTGCATAGCCCCGGGTGCCAATGGAAAGGGGGCTGGTATGGGGGTCAGCCCCAGGTAACGTCTCCTGCACCGCCCCGAAATCAATCAAAATATAATGGCCGCTGGGCTGGTCAAAAATAATGTTATCCGGTTTGATATCGCGATGGATCACCTGATGACGGTGGATAAATTTCAGGGTTTTTAACAGATTTTTCAAAAAGCCAAACAAATCAGGATATGACCAGACTTTTCCGGCAGCAAATAGGGCTTTTAAGGATTCACCCTCAATGTATTCCTCAACCAAATAAAATTCCCCACTTTGTTCAAAATAAGCCAGCAAACGGGGAATATATTTATAATGCCCCAAAGTCTCCAATGCCTGGGCTTCCCGATGAAACAAATGCCGCACCCGTTGCAGTTTTTCTGGTTCCCCCGCCGCCACGGATAAAAGTTTTTTGACCACACACCACGGCGTACCGGGACGGTGCAAATCCTGGGCGAGATAGGTACAACCAAAGCCCCCTTGTGCCAAGGGACGCTGCACTTGGTAACGTCCCCCCAACAGGTCGGGGGTGGCAGCGGTGACCGTCCGCACGGTCGCCAATTGGGCTTGGATGCGCGCCAATACCACCGGCAAATTCAAAGGCTTCGTAATGTAATCGTTGGCTCCCGCCCGGAGGGCGGTCACCATATCCGCACTATCTTCCCGTGCGGTAATCATAATCACGGGCAATACCCCCGGTGGGTAGGTTTGGCGCAGGCGGTGCAACAGTTGCAAACCCGTCATGCCCGGCAGGAGCCAATCCAATAACACCAAGTCCCAGGTCTGTTCCTGCAAAGCAAGCAAAGCCGACTCGGGTTCGGCAAACATTTTGACATTGTACTCCTGATAGGTGAGATATTTTCCTAATAGGGTCAGGGTGATGGGGTCATCATCCACGATCAGGATGGATGTATTGGTCGCCCCCGTGCCCATACGCTGTGCCCCTGAATCCCCCACGGCTGATCTTAAACGATTCCCGGCGGAGCCAACCCGTCCCCTCCCCTGTGGCATAAATAGAAATGCCCATCCCACCCCTGGAACGACCGATGGATGCTCCCCACCCGTCAGCTTGGGAACAACTCCAACAACGGCTGAAAAATGCCGCTTCCCCGGCGGATTTGCTGGCGGCGGTGCAGGAGTTAGCCCAGCGGAGCGACCACCCCGAGGTGATTCCTGGCCTGATTGAGGTGTTGGGGTACAACAATCCTGCGGTGGCGCAGGTGGCGATGGGGGGGTTATTGCGGGCGGGACGGCGGGCGGTACCGGAGTTGCTGGCACGCTTGGACGGGTACAATTATGGGGCAAGGGCTTATGCCGTGCGGGTTTTAGCCCAAATGGGCGACCCCCAGGCGTTGCCCGTCCTACAGGAGGCGGCTCAGTCGGATTTTGCCCCCAGCGTGCGGCGGGCGGCTCTGCGGGGGTTGGGAAGGATAACCTGGTCTGATCTGGCGCAGCCCCAGGTGGCGCAGGCGGAGGTGATGCACATCCTAGAGGCGGTGAGTCGGGATGGGGATTGGGGGATACGGTACGCCGTGGTGGTGGCTTTGGAGTTGTGGCAACGGGGGGAAGTGCCCCTGTGGTTAACGCCCCGGCTGGCTGCGCTATTGCAGCATTTCACCCAGGATGCCGACCCGGTGGTGCAAGCCCGTGCCCAATGGAGCCTGCACCAACAGGACAAGTAGGTTACCATGCCCAATGGAGCCTGAGAGAGAGAAATTTATGAGCCAGTCGGTCACCCCCCAAGAGGTGTTGGACGTATTGCGTCCCGTGCAAGACCCGGAGTTACAGCGGAGTCTGGTGGAACTGAATATGATCCGCCAGGTACAGGTACACCAGGGGCGGGTGTCATTCAATTTGGTTTTGACCACCCCCGCCTGCCCCCTCCGCCAATTTATTGAGGATGACTGTCGGCAGGCGGTGTTAGCGTTACCGGGGATTCAGCAGGTGGAAATTGTCACCACGGCGGAAATCCCCCAACAAAAGTCCCTCCCCCAACGCCAAGGCGTGCCGGGGGTGCGGAATATCGTGGCCATCGCCAGCGGTAAAGGTGGTGTGGGCAAAAGCACCGTGGCGGTGAATGTGGCCGTGGCTTTGGCACAAACCGGGGCAAAGGTGGGTTTGCTGGATGCGGATATTTACGGCCCCAACGACCCGATCATGTTGGGGGTGAGTCAACAACGGTTGGTGGTGAACGACAGTCCCCAGGGCGAGGTGCTGACCCCAGCGGAAAATCACGGGGTGAAGTTAGTATCCATGGCCTTTTTGGTCACCCCTGCCCAACCCATTATTTGGCGCGGCCCGATGCTCAACGGGGTGATTCGCCAATTCCTCTACCAGGTGCAGTGGGGGGAATTGGATTATTTGCTGGTGGACTTGCCCCCCGGCACCGGGGATGCCCAGTTGACCTTGGCGCAGGCGGTGCCGATGGCGGGAGCCGTGATTGTCACCACCCCCCAGACCGTTTCTGTCGTTGATGCCCGCCGGGGCTTGGAAATGTTCCGCCAGTTGGGGGTGCCGGTGCTGGGGGTGGTGGAAAACATGAGTTATTTCAGCCCGCCCGATGCCCCGGACAAACGCTATGCCATTTTTGGGGAAGGCGGCGGCACCCAGTTGGCCGCCAGTTTGGGCGTACCGTTGTTAGGCCAAATTCCCTTGGAATTGCCCGTGCGCTCCGGGGGAGATACGGGGGTGCCCGTGGTGGTTGCCCAACCGGCATTGGCCTCGGCGGTGGCACTGCGGGAACTGGCGGGGCGGGTGGCCGCCCGGGTGTCGGTTTTGGCTTTGACAGGGGCTGGCTAGCACTGTTAATCGGACTTGATCCCCAGGGAAGATAGGGGGATATTCTGCTACCTCAAGTCCGTATTCCTGGACACCAAATGCCATTTTTTTTCAGCTTCGGTGGGTGAAAAATTGTTGCTCCTGCTCGCATTCTTGCGACGATCCTGGGGATAGAATGGGGACTGTACCTTACCTGATTTTCTATGAATTGTTTGCGCTACCTGATGTGCCCGCCGGATCATTACCAGGTGAATTATGTGATTAATCCCTGGATGGAAGGGAATGTCCAGCGTTCTTCCCAACAACGGGCGATGCATCAGTGGCAAAAATTACATGAAATTCTCACCCAGTATGTGCCCGTAGAGATTCTCACCCCGGCGGTGGGTTGGCCGGATATGGTCTTTACCGCCAATGCGGGTTTGATCGTCAATCAGAGCGTGGTGTTGAGCCAGTTTTATCACCCGGAGCGCCAGGGGGAGCAGCCCTACTTCCGGGATTGGTTTACGGCTCAGGGTTATCAGGTGTGGGAACTGCCCCAGGGGATTGCCTTTGAGGGGGCGGGAGATGCTCTGATCGACCGGGGTCAGGGGTGGTTGTGGTGCGGTTATGGCTTTCGTTCTATGCTGGAATCCCATCCGTATCTGGCCAAATGGTTATCGTTAGAGGTGTTATCCCTGCATTTGATTGACAAGCGTTTTTATCACTTGGATACCTGTTTTTGCCCCTTGAGTGAGGGCTATTTACTCTATTATCCCCCGGCGTTTGATACCTATTCCAACCATTTAATCGAGCTACGGATTCCCCCGGACAAACGGATTCCGGTGAGTGAAGTGGATGCCATTCATTTCGCCTGTAATGCGGTAGAAATTAACCGGGTGATCATCGCTAACCAGATGAGTGTCGAGTTGCAACAGCGTTTGCAAAAATTGGCATTTACGGTAGTCACCACAGATTTGAGCGAATTTTTGAAGGCGGGGGGGGCAGCCAAATGCTTGACCCTGCGCCTGGATGAACCGGTGCATCTGGTGCCCGCAATGGCCGGGGTAACGAAACGATTGGTGTCCCTACAAGGGCATCTGGTGGACAGTGATTTACTCACGGAAGCCTTGGATCGGATTACCGATGGGGGGGGCAGTTTTCAGATTGAGCAGTTCAATTTGGGTGCCCATCGTCCCGACCCGTCCTCCGTCCATCTGTGGGTTTCCGCCCCGACGGAAGCTTTATTGGACAGCATTTTGCAAAATTTGATTGACCTGGGTGCCCGTCTGCCCGATGCGCCGGAAACCCCGGTGCGCTTGGCATCCGTGACCCAAGCGGGCGTGGCTCCCGAAGATTTCTACGTCACCACCATCTACCCCACGGAAATTTACCACCACAACCAATGGCTGACGGTGCAAAATCAACGGATGGATGGGGTAATTGTGGTCACGGAGTCAACGGCGACCTGCCGTTTAATTCGGGATTTGCAGGCGGGCGACCGGGTGGTGTGCGGGGTAGATGGAATCCATACATTGCATAAACAAAATCAGGAGCGGGGTCAGGAATTTGGCTTTATGGAATCCGGCGTATCCAGCGAGCGGCGGGTGGAACTCGTTGTGGAAGAAATCGCCTGGGAGTTGCGCCGCATCCGGGAGCGGGGCGGCAAAACCGTGGTGGTGGCCGGTCCAGTGACCATTCATACCGGTGGTGGTCCCCATCTGGCGACGTTGATCCGCCAAGGTTACGTGCAAGCTCTGCTGGGGGGGAATGCAATTGCGGTGCATGATTTGGAACAAAGTCTGTACGGCACCTCCCTGGGGGTGGACTTGGCGAGGGGGCGGGTAGTGCGGGGGGGACACCGGCATCATTTGAAGACGATTAACCTCATCCGGCGGCATGGCAGTATCCGGGCGGCGGTGGCGGCGGGGGTGATCACGTCGGGAATTTTTTATGAGTGCATTCAGCAGGGGGTACCCTTTTCCTTGGCGGGTTCGATTCGGGATGATGGCCCTCTGCCGGAAACCCGCATGGATTTGGTGCAAGCCCAGGCGGAATATAGCCAACTCATCCAAGGTGCAGAGATGATTTTAATGCTCTCGACTATGTTGCACTCGATTGGGGTGGGGAATATGACTCCCTCTGGGGTGAAGCTAATTTGTGTGGATATTAACCCGGCGGTGGTGACCAAATTGGCTGACCGGGGTTCGCTCGAATCCGTGGGGGTGGTGACGGATGTGGGTTTATTTTTAAGCTTGCTGGTGCGGCAGTTGCAACAGTTGGGACAACCCTACAGCGTGGTCACGGGGTAGGTATTTGGGGGCGAATGAGGTAACCGCATTGGTGTTCCCCGTCCACAATCCAATGGGTGCGCTCCACGGTGCAATCCGGTAGGGCGGTGGCGAATAATTCTAATTCATGGTCACACACCCGGGGAAACGTCTCCGCCACGGCGGCAATGGCGCACGTGTGTTCCGTGACCACAAACCCCTGGGGCGTGGCCTGAGACTCCGCCATGTAGCCCTCGGAGCGGCGCAACTGCACCAACCGCTGAATCCGCATCGCCAAATCCCCCTGCCCCAAAGCCTCTCGGTAGGCGACCGCCTTAGTTTGCCATTGTTGCGCCAAAATCCGCCCCAGATGCTCCTGCCCCAGGGTTTGATGCAAGGTGGTCAACAAATCCATCGCAAACTCGCCGTACCGATGAGGGAACTGCGCCCGCCCCTGGCGGCTGAGGGTGTACTGGTGCTGGGGTCGTCCCATGCTTCCACCTTGAGCCATGTGTTGGATCAAACCCTCCTGCTCCAAATCCTTCAAATGTCTGCGAATCGCCTGGGGGGTGACCCGCAAAATTTCCGCCAAGTCTTGAGCCGTGGCTTGTCCCCGCCGCAATAAGTGAGTTAATATATCCTGTTTAGTGGACGCTTGTTCAATCGGCACCACGGCAACACCCCCGGTGGGTACAAGACGGGGAAACTAACTTCATTCTAAAGCAACTTTGACAAGGCGCAAGTTGTTAAAGTGTCCTATAATCAAAACTAAAGCAACGCAAACGTTGCGAAACTCCTGAGTTGAAGAGAGCTTATGGTATCTACGCCCCTACCGGCCAAGGAATCCACCCTGGATCAACTGGTCAGCCGTCCCTATCAGTATGGTTTTGTCACCCCCATTGAAGCGGATGTGATTCCCCGGGGGCTGAACGAGGATGTGATTCGGTTGATTTCCGCTAAGAAGCGGGAGCCGGAATTTATGCTGGAGTTTCGCCTGCGGGCTTATCGCCATTGGTTGACCATGCCCGTTCCGACTTGGGCGCAGGTGAGTTACCCCGCCATTGATTACCAAAATATCATTTACTATTCTGCCCCCAAACCTAATAAGAAGCTGGCAAGTTTGGATGAGGTTGACCCGGAGTTGCTCGAGACTTTTGAAAAATTAGGCATTCCCCTGACGGAGCAAAAACGCCTGAGCAATGTGGCGGTGGATGCTATTTTTGATAGTGTTTCCGTAGCGACGACCTTCAAAAAAGATTTAGCCAAATATGGAATTATTTTCTGCTCCATGTCGGAAGCGTTGCAGGAATACCCGGAGTTGGTGAAAAAATACCTGGGTGCGGTGGTGCCGATTGGGGATAATTACTATGCGGCCTTAAACTCGGCGGTCTTTAGCGATGGGTCGTTTGTGTATATTCCGCCGGGGGTGCGCTGTCCCCTAGAATTATCCACCTATTTTCGCATTAACAATGGCGAATCCGGGCAGTTTGAACGCACGCTCATTGTGGCGGATCGGGACAGTTATGTGAGCTATTTGGAAGGCTGCACCGCCCCGATGTACGACACCAACCAACTGCACGCTGCCGTGGTGGAATTGGTGGCTTTGGATAACGCCGAAATCAAATACTCCACCGTCCAAAATTGGTACGCCGGGGATAAGGAGGGCAAGGGGGGGATTTACAACTTTGTCACCAAGCGGGGACTGTGCCAGGGGCATCACTCGAAAATTTCCTGGACGCAGGTGGAAACCGGGTCGGCCATTACCTGGAAATATCCCAGTTGTGTGCTGGTGGGCGACCATTCCGTGGGTGAATTTTACTCCGTGGCCTTGACCAACCATTACCAGCAGGCGGATACGGGGAGCAAGATGGTGCATGTGGGTCGGCATACCCGCTCCCGGATTGTCTCCAAGGGCATCTCGGCGGGGCATTCCCAGAATACCTACCGGGGGTTGGTGCGGGTGAACCCGAAAGCCCAGGATGCTCGCAACTACACCCAATGTGATTCCCTGCTGGTCGGCCACCATTCCCAGGCCAATACCCTGCCGGTGATGCAGGTGCACAATCCCACTGCCCGGGTGGAGCATGAGGCCTCGACCTCGAAAATTGGGGAAGAGCAACTGTTCTACTGCCAACAACGGGGGTTGGACACGGAAGCAGCGGTAGCCATGATGATCAGCGGCTTCTGTCGGGATGTGTTTAACCAATTACCCATGGAATTTGCGGTGGAAGCGGATCGATTGTTGAGCCTCAAACTGGAAGGCACGGTGGGGTAAACCTGGGGTCATACTGCCTGGGCTACTGGGCGGACGGTACATCACAACCCACGGGTAGCGGACAACCGGCGATAACGCCGATACCCCCAGCGCACCCCGTCCAGCCAGACGTAGGGAATACGTAACCCTAGGGGTTTTACAATGGGCTGATAAATCCACCGATAAGCCCATTTGACATCCTCCCAAGCACGGCAAGGGGCAGGGTTGAGAAAATCAGAGACATCCACCACGACCCCCCGACCGTGGGATACCATCACGTTGCGCCCGTGGACATCATGGGGAAAGAGTCCCCGGTTGCGGGCATAATCCAGAGCTAAATCAATATCATGGACAGCCTGGGGTGGGATCGGGATACCCTGATGCAGGCAGTCATACCATGTCACACCATCCAGCCGCTTGAGGACAAGATAATTCGCCCCGCTGGCATGACATTGAGAAAAGGCCGGATGGATGCCCAAGCGTTCATAAACCGCCACTTCTTGTGCCAGTCCAAATCTGCCGGGAGCATACACCTTCACGACGACATCGGGATAGGCCGGATGCTCAAAAACGGCGGCGTAGTTACCCGCTCCCAGCCATCGCCAGGGCGCAGGTGTTGTATGTACAACAATCGGGGTGTGGTGCCCAACACTTTCCAGGGAGAGATGGGGCAATAAGTCCTGCTCAATGCACGCAACCAGTGCCCCCCCATCGGGGAAATTCCTGTCGGCCAACCGAGCTATCATAAGTTCTGTCAGAGAAATGGCATTGGGTTACCGGGTAATCCTATGGGCATCGTGAGCATAATGTGAATGCAAATTTTACAGGAAGACATCGCTATTTGTTGGAACCAGAAGCAAGCTATAGCAATATTATCTGATTGGCGAACAAAGATTCTGAGGAACCAAGGACGGGGGCGGTGCCCCTGCGACCGCTTATTTTGTTAGCCTGCGTGTCGCTGTGCAACATTAGCCTGCGTGGCGTAGCCTATTAGTAGAGGTTCCCTAATGAGAACATCAATCTACCCCCACCCCCCATCGCCTGCATATCCCCAGACGGTACAATCAAGCCGGTGGGTATGGGAGCTAAATCCGGGTGAAGCCACAACGACGTTTACCGGCGGAATGGGAACCGCACCAGGCCACCTGGCTCTCCTGGCCGCATAACCGGGAAACCTGGCCGCAGCAGTTGGCCGCCGCTGAAACGGCTCTAGCGCAAGCCGTCCAATCCCTGAGCGGGGGGGAAACCGTCCATATCAATGTCCTGGACGCAGAACATCGGGAGCGGGTGCGGGCATTAGTGGGTAGTAGTGATAACATTATACTGCATATACTGCCTACTAATGATGCCTGGTGCCGGGATCACGGTGCCATTTTTATCCAGGAACGGGGGGAGATGGGTTGGGAATTGGCAGCCACCCATTGGCAGTACAATGCCTGGGGAGAAAAATACCCCCCCTGGGAGCGGGATCAACGGGTGGGGGCGCAGATGGCGGCGATTCTCGGTGTTCCCTGTATGACCTCGGCTCCGGTCTTGGAGGGGGGGGCGGTGGAATCGAACGGGGCGGGGATTTTGCTGGCCTCCCAGGACTGTCTGCTCCATCCCCGGCGCAATCCCGGCTTCACGACCCAGGATTGGGAGGGATATTTCCGGGATTATTTTGGGGCGGAGCGGGTGATTTGGCTCAACGCTGAAATTCGGGGGGACGACACGGACGGCCATGTGGATGTGACCACCCGGTTTGTCCGCCCGGATACCCTGGTGGTGGCGGTGGAAACTGACCCCAACGACCCCAATTACCCCGCTTTGCAGGCGAACTGGGAGCGGTTGCAATCCCTGGCTCCGGCACTGAATTGGACTTTGATCCCGCTACCCATGCCCCGACCGGTCATGCACCACGGGCAACGGTTACCGGCCAGTTACGCCAATTTTTACATCGGGAATCGGGTGGTGTTGGTGCCCGTATTCCATGACCCCCAGGATGAAATTGCTTTGGCAATCCTGCAAAAATTATTCCCAACTCGGCAGGTGGTGGGAATTGACAGTCGGGCGATTATCGAGGGGCTGGGGGGCTTGCACTGTCTGACCCAACCGGTACCGGCTCGCTTGATTTAAGTCACCACCCGGCCATCGGGCATGGTGGCACCGCTGAGGGTCGCTCCCGTGAGGTTGGCACCGCCGATATCAGCCTTGAGCAAGTTGGCCTGGGTTAAATCCGCATCTCGCAGGTCGGTTTTCGTCAGGTAGGCTTCGTGGAACACCGCCTGAACCAATTGCGCCTGCCGCAGGGTCGCCAGACTCAGGTCTGCCCGGGTGAGTTTCGCCTCATTCATCTGGCAACGCAAAAAAACGGCTTTGCTGGCCTTGGCTTCCGTCAGGTTGGCTTGACTGAGGCGGGCATCGGTCAAATCCGCCTCAATCAGCATGACCCGCACCATTTGCGCCTGGTCAAGTTGGGTGCGATTGAGGATGGCTTCGCTCAGGTCGGCATCGTTGAGGTTCGCCTCGTGCAGGATGGCATTGCTCAGGTTGGCGTTGGCGAGGTTGCTATGCAGAAGTTTGGCACCCTTGAGGTTCGCCCGCCGCAGGTCGGCCCAGCAGAGGTCGGCTCCGCAGAGGTCGGCTCCCTGCAAGTCCGCTCCTTGTAAATCAGCCCGCCGCAGGTTGACCCGCTCACTCCCCTTGCGGGGGGAACTCAGGTTGGCCTGCCGCAGACAAGCCCCCCGCAGGTTGGCACTGGAGAGGTTGGCTCCCCGCAGGTCGGCTTCCACCAGACTGGCATCCAGAAAATTGGCAAAGATGCCGTTGATGCGAGCCAGGTTTGCCCGGTACAGGACACTGCCGTGGAGTTGCGCCGTGTTCAGGTCGCTGGCGGCCAGGTTGGCCTGGGCGAGGTAGGCACCGCTGAGATTGGCGTTATTGAGTTTGGCTCCCTGTAAATTCACCCGGCTCAGGTAGGCAAACACCAGTTCCGCCCCGTGCAGGTCACACCGGGATAGGTTGATATTGATCAAATCCGCCTGGTTGAGGCGAATCCCCCGCAGGTCTTCCCCGGCAAAATCATTTTTACCCTCGCTATAGCTTTGCAGTAATTCCGCTGCATCCATAGTTACTGACCTCGCTGTTCCAGACGGTGCAGGATTTGGGCAAACCGGTCGGCCATTTCCTGCACCTGGGTGACAAATTCCCGCAGGTAACGGTAGCGGGTGGCGGGGGGTAAATGGCGGGTGGCGGTTTCCAAATCCGCTTCCAATGTGCGAAACACCTGCTCCATATCCCCAATCACCTGATGTACCGCCGTGGAAACCAGCCGCCGCAGTTCCGCCTCGGTGGAAAGTTCCTGTAATTCCTGCTGAAAAAGGTCGCTGACCCGTGCCACTTCCGGTGCCGACATCGGTGCGACCACCGACTCCATGGAGGGGGATTCTGGGGC
The DNA here is from genome assembly GCA_964481635.1 of uncultured Synechococcus sp. Taxonomy (GTDB): domain Bacteria; phylum Cyanobacteriota; class Cyanobacteriia; order Gloeomargaritales; family Gloeomargaritaceae; genus Gloeomargarita. Next base: position 42,556 of record CAYZTU010000014.1, on the reverse strand, counting down.
GGGTTCTTGCTCCACCAGGTTCGTTGCCGCAGGCACCAATTCCATTTCAGGGCCGATGACCACGGCTGACACCTCTGCCGCGGGGGGCGACCAGTTGGGCATCGGCACCTCCGCATCGGAGATGGTCTGGAGTTTGTGCAGACGTTGGTACACCGGCTCCAGCACTTCCAACAACGTGCCGACCACCTGTTGGTACTCCTCCGGTTCCTCCAACTGCATGGCGACGGTTTCCAGGCGTTGGCACAGTTCCGCATAGTCGGGGCAGGCCAGCAATAAATCCGGGAGCAGTCGCTCCAGTTCCAGTCCTTTGACCATCAACCACGGGGTCGTGGGGGCGACCTCCCCTTGGCGCAGGGTACGGGCGATGAGAATTTTGATCCGCAGGGGATTGGTGCGGTTCACCAGTTCGAGGCGTAAATCAAACCATTCCTGGAGCGGTAAAACCGAGGTTTGGGGGCGGGGAGCCTGGGTGCGAAACCACTCGGTGGGGTCTTCATCGGGGTACAAAACCGCAATGGAGCGCAAAATCGTCTCCGCCACCGGCAGGTATTCCACGGGTTTGTTCAAACTGCGAACCAGATTTTCCAAGGTGGGGCGCAATTCCCGCATGGTGGGACGGACTTCCAGGGTCTGGGCAACCAAATCCCGCACGTCAATGGCCGCCAAACGGTCGGGGTGGGTTTCCCAGGTGCCGGTGCAGGTAAAAATCAAGAGCTTTTTAATCCGCAGGTAATGGGGACTTTGCTCCAGTTGGGCACTGACGCTGGCAATGGTTGGAGCCTCGGCAAGGGTCATGGCTGGGTTCTCGCATCATCCCTAATCTACACCGGGGCTGGAGCCATTGGCCGCTTTTAGGGGGAATGACGTTGCAGTAGCTGTTGTCGTCCCTGCTGTGCCCGTTGCAGGTTTTCGCCCAATACCTGCTCTAGGAGGGTTAACACCTGGTTGGCGTAGGTTTCCGCCCCCTGAATCAACCGTTGCCGCTCCGCCTCGGTTTGCTGACGCTGCTGTGCCAATTCCGCCTCGGTCTGTTGGCGCAAATGGTGCAATTCGGCGACCGTATTTTGCCGCAGGGCCGCGCATTCCTGCTGTACCTGTCCCCGCAGGCGTTGGGCTTCCTGCTGTGCCTGTTGACTGAGGAGATGCTGATCGAGCATCCGAGCCGCCTGCTGCTCGGCACTCAGGACGATCTGCTGGGCTTGGGTCTGGGCATGGCGCAAAATGTCCTCCCGCCGTTGCAGTACCTGTTCCGCCTCCAACACCATGGCGGGCAGATGGTGACGCAGGTGATCCAAGTGGGCAAAAATCATCTGTTCATTCACCAACACCCGGCCACTCAGGGGCACCCGGGGGCTATCGGCCACGAGGATTTCCTCCAGGCGGTCGAGTTCCTGGCGCAGATGCAGAATCGCCAGTTGGGTCACATCATTCACGGGGGACGGGGAAAGCATCGTGTATCTCCGCAACGAGGGATGGGGGAACCAAATGGTCAATATGGCCGCCAAAGCGGGCAATCTCCTTGACCAGACTGCTACTCAGGAAACTGTACTCGGTGGTGGTGGTGAGGAAGACGGTTTCAATCTGGGGTGAAAGACTGCGGTTGGTGTGCGCCATTTGCAGTTCGTACTCAAAATCCGACAACACCCGCAACCCCCGCAGGATCACCTGCGCCCGACAGCGTTGGGCATAGGTCACGGTCAACCCATCAAAGCGGTCTACCCCCACATTGGTCAGATGCGCCGTCGCCCCCCGAATCTGCGCCAGCCGTTGCGCCACAGAAAACAGGGGTACCTTACTGGGGTTGGCGAGGACGGCCACAATCACCTGGGTGAATAGCCGACTGCCCCGCTCAATGATGTCCAGGTGACCCAGGGTAATCGGGTCAAAACTCCCCGGATAAACCGCAACGACCAAAATTATCCTACCAAAATACTGCGTTTAGCATAACATCTTACCGCCGCTAAGACCAGTACAATTTTCTACAAAAATCCTGCACCACGGATAGGAAGGATGGTCATAGGTGGGGAATTGGGGATAAGCGCATCAGCCAATGAATCGCTGATCAATCAGCTTAAAATCAACTCATAAATTACCCGGCAACCTGCCCCACAAACCCGCCATCAACCGCAAAGAAAGACGGCGTACCCACCCCAGCCGCCGCAGGAGCCATAACCCCCACGCCCGCACCGGCACCAACGGCCACCACCCCTGGGAAAACACCCGGTTCAAGCTATCGGTAAACAACAACGTGAAAAGATTTTGCGGCCAGCGCCAATACCCATACTGACGCAGTACTTTTGCCCCGCCCACATCCTGCCCTCGTTGGTACGCCAAAACCAGAACCTCCCCCAGGGTGGCCGCATCCCGCATCCCCAAATTCAAACCCTGTCCCCCCACGGGATGGCAACCATGGGCTGCATCCCCCACCAGTGCCAGCCGCCGCCCCACATACCGCCGTGCCTGCCGCCACCCCACCGGGAAACATCGCCGCTCTCCGGCCAAAGCAATATCCGGGAAAGGCAAAAGGGGAGCCAATTTCGCCAGAAATTCCCCCAGGGGTAAGCCAACATAACAGGTCGCCTGGGCATGGGGCAACGTCCAGACAATTCCCCACCGCTGGTGGGGCAGGGGCAACACCGCCAAGGGCCCCGCCGGCCAAAACCGCTCGTAGGCCACCGGGGGATGACTGGCCTGAATCACCGTCGTCAGGCAGGATTGCCCATACCGCCAGCCCCAGGCACCGATGCCCGCCTGTTGCCGCACCCACGAATTCGCCCCGTCTGCCCCCACCAGGAGACCAACGGTAAATGATATTATTTTATCATCACTTTGCACACGAATTGTGACAACATTTTTACCAATACTAAAGTCCACCAATTGCATTCCTTCCCAGTAGGTGACGCTGGGAATCTGGGTGACAAAATCCCGCAAAACCGGCCAAATCTGCCCATGTTCCGCCACATGACCCAATGCCCGCTTGCCCCCCAAATCCGGCGGGGTAAAGTGTACCGAGTTACACCCCTGGTCGGACAAATCAATGTGGTCAAAGGGCTGCACCCGGGGGGCGATCTGCGTCCAAACCCCCAAGCTTTCCCAAATCATCTGCGTCAAGGGCATCAGGGCATACACCCGGGAAGGGACACCCGCCATCCCCCGTTGCGCCTCAACCAGCAAAACCCGGAGGCCGCTTTGCCCCAACCAAGCTGCCAGGGTCAGCCCCACCAGGGAACCGCCCACAATCAGTACATCGTAATCCCAATCGCTACCGGTACGACTATGTGCCACCATGCACCCGACCGCATATTAATGAAGTTTCCTAATATGAATAATTATGACAGAAGTGGCGAGAGATGGTTGCCCTATCGGTTGAACTTACCCGCTGTCATTGACTTTAAGATGATATGAATAGTTTACCATACGGTCGGGTGCAGTGATTTGTTATCTCTCTTGTCTTTTCAACAAACCAAGGAGAATTTAAAGTTTATCTCTCCGATTCAAGCTGATGTTGAAGATTTTGGATCGAGTCTAAAATTGGTAAAAAGCGATTCCCAAAATCCGTTAATCGATATTCCACATGAGGGGGAACTTCAGGATAGACGACCTTTTCTAAAATTCCCAAACTCACCATACGGCGAAAATAGTAATTCTGAACTCTGGGGGTTAAACCTACCAACTCTCGCTGAATCGCATTAGGACGGCAAACTCCTTTACGAATCAGCCCCAATATTCGCAGTGACCACTTACAGCCAAAGACTGATTCCATTACCTCATCAACACTTACGGCTTTATCCAAAACTTTTTTCTCCATACTGCGCCACCTTTCTTTCAATAAAGTAACCTACCTTACAAGATTGTGCATTCTTGTCAGCTTTTATGCTACAGCCTATGCTCTTGAGTGTACTGAATTTAGGTAAGACTATGAGCTTGAAAGATAAAGTTGTAATCATCACGGGTGGTGGAACTGGGATTGGAGCTAATGCCGCACTAGCCTTTCATCAGGCAGGGGCAAAAATTGTACTGAATGGTCGGCGGATTGATAAACTGGCGCAAACTGCATCAGAAATTGACCCAACGGGTAAAGATGTAGTCTATGTTGCTGGGGATATTGGACAATCTGAAACTAGCGATCAAGTCACTTCACTGGCGATTGAGAGATTTGGCGGCGTGGATGTTCTGGTTAATAATGCTGGAGTATTCCAACCCAAACCTTTTTTAGACCACACGGAAACCGATCTAGATAGTTATTTGAGTCTCTTGCGTGGTTATTTCTTGATGTCACAATCGGCAATTAGACAAATGCAAAAGCGTGGCAAAGGCGCGGTTGTGAATATTGGCTCCATGTGGGCTTTTAATGCGATTGCTGCTACCCCTTGCAGTGGCTCCTCAACCGCCAAAGGCGGAGTTCAGGCACTGACTGTAAATTTGGCGATTGAGTTTGCGCCTTCTCAAATTAGGGTGAATGCAATTGCCCCTGCGGTAGTTGAAACTCCACTATTCGATAATCTCCTGACACCCGAACAACTGGCATCTTTTAATGCCTTTCATCCCTTGGGAAGAAATGGACAAGCTCAAGACATTACTGAGGCTGTCTTATTTTTGGCAGATGGCGATCGTTCAGGGTGGATTACAGGAGCGATTCTACCTGTAGATGGTGGTGTAGCCGCAGGACGGAATTAGTTGCGCTCTCTTTGAGATAACTCTGTACTTAACAGGTAGAAGAAACACAGCGAGAGACAAACGGTACTTTTTGCTACCCGAATCTGTGTGATTAGTTGTCAATTCCTTCAGTTTGAGGAAAGCGTTGTGATCTGCCTCCTACTGTCTCCGACATTTTTGGCGTTACCATACATTCTCGCCGACAAAATGGATAACTCATTGTTCTGGAATTTCTCCTGTCTCCAGCAATTCTAGAAATTGTGATTCACTCAAAATAATTGATCCTTGATAGCGAGATTTTTCTATCTTTTTAGGTCCGGCATTATAGCCACAACATAAATATACAAGTTGGCTGGTAACCGATGCACAAACGAACATCCCTGATAATTCAGCCAGTTCAGCCAATCGAACTTTATCTTCCTTCTTAAACCCTGTAAAGCATATTTCAGGGGCATTGAAAGTGTTTGAAAGTCTGGGGGATGAATTCCTTAAAGATCGTTCTTTTGATCTTTTTGGGGATTGCTTTTCAGGTAGAGGTTGGCTCGCAATATGATAATTGAGACGGTCATCTACATCGGTTTCTTCATCAATGTATTCTAAAACCCTATTTTTACGAAACGTCCTAAATCCATTGGTCTGAGTACAATAGCCCTGAACATATTCTTCTGTCTTGGAAACGTTGGCAATATCTCTGTAAGAAATGTTGCCATCCGCATCACGGTAAATAAACCTTATTCTTTCAGACATCACCTCCAGCGCACCTTGAAACAAGGTAGGTTCAATAGGCCACCAGTCTTTCTTCTTTATTTCTCTACTACCTAGCGGCTACTGTGGATGCGGCAGGCCACCAGTTGTTCTTCCAGGGTGGCAATCCGGCTGTAGGCCGCCGTCAACTGCGCCATCAACCGCTGAATTTGCATTTCCGGGGGCAAATCCTGGCCGTCTTGGGCGTAGCTTTGCTGGGGTAGAGACTCGACCAGAATATCCCGATGCTCGGATATGCCGCCTAGATAATTGGTCTGCGGAGCGGCCTGAGCCGGTTGATGCGCCAAGTCCAGGGAGTTTAACAGTTCTAAACGGAATCGCTCGATGAGTCCCTCGAGGGCTTCGACTTTATGGCTTAATTGTTCCAGTTGTATTTCCAGTTGCCCTTGCATGGCAAACCCTCATATTAGGCTTGAGCTTATCCTAGACACTGAACCCCCAAGTTCCCGGAGAACCACGGAATCATTTAACCTTTACACGGGCATCAGCGCACAAGTGAGTCCGTTTTGTGATACCCAATTCCCATCCCAGCGGTGAATGCGCCGGGGTTGATTTCCGGCAACTAGTCAAAGTGACTATACTGGTCAAACGGGGACTGCGATTGACCCATGAGCTTAAACTGGTTTGAACGTGGTAGCAATGCCACTCCCACCGCCGATACCCCAGCCGATTATGTGACCTGGGCGAAACGAGCCTATGAACATATCCGGCAACAACAGCAGACCACAGCCACACCGGTGGTAGAGACTCTGCCCCCCCCGGAGGCCGACCCCCCGGCACCGACCTCGTTTCTGGCCCGCGCCGCCGCTTTGCGCCAGAGTCGGTTGGCGGCCTTGAAGGAATCCCTGGTTGCACCGGAACCGACCGGCGTTGAGCCTACCCCGGCTACCATGCCCGCCCCACCCGCCCCGGAATTGGACGAGGGTTTTCTGTGGTCAGCGGAAATTTTAGCCGCCCAAGGGCGTAAGCCGGAGGAGGTCACCCTAGAGGAAATCAACTGGCTGCAGAAACTGCGCCAGGGCTTAGCCAAAACCCGCCGCAATCTCCTCAACCAACTCAAAGCGATTGTCGGCCAAGGCCCTCTGGACGAGCGGGCAGTGACGGCACTAGAAACCCTGCTGTTGCAGGCGGATGTGGGGGTGACGGTCACGGATTGGGTAATTCAACACATTCAAGCCCAAATTCGCCAAGAAGCCCTGCCCCCGGAGATGGCCTTGAAACTCATGGGGGGGCTACTGCGGCAGGTATTGGAGCGTCCGTACCAGCAGGGTTACGCCCCGAATTTAACGCCCGTGTCCGGAGCCTTAAATGTCTGGTTGATCACCGGGGTCAACGGGGTAGGCAAAACCACCACCATTGGCAAGTTGGCGCACCTGGCAACCAAATCCGGGTACAGGTGCCTGATCGCCGCCGCCGATACCTTCCGCGCCGCCGCCGTGGAGCAGGTAAAAATTTGGGGGGAACGGGCGGGCGTGGAGGTGATCAGCAATCCCAGCCCCAATGCCGACCCCGCCGCCGTAGTATTTGATGCCATTAGTGCCGCCCAAGCCCGCGGGGTGGAATTACTGTTGGTGGATACGGCGGGACGTTTGCAAAATAAGCAGAATTTAATGGCCGAATTACAAAAAGTCCGGCGCATTATAGATAAAAAAGCGGTCAACGCCCGGGTGGAGTCCCTGTTGGTTTTGGATGCCACCCTGGGGCAGAATGGGTTGCGCCAAGCCCAAGTTTTTACCGAAGCCGCCCAACTGACGGGGGTGATTTTGACCAAACTTGATGGCACGGCGCGCGGGGGCATTGCCCTCGCCATTACCCAGGAATTGGGCTTACCCATTCGCTTCGTGGGTGCCGGGGAAGGGATGATGGATTTGCGGCCTTTTTCTAGCTATGAATTTGTGGAAGCGTTGATGGGACTGTAGGACGGGTGGGACGCAGTGTTTTCCGACTCAACCTAACCCGCCAAACGAGACAAACTGTAGTCCGCCGCTAGGCACACCTGGGGATGGGGGTCTTTGGCCAAATACTGCAAGGCCATCCGGGTTTTGGGGCTGGGTAAATTGCCCAGGGCTTCCGCCAACCGCTGGCGCACCAGCCAGTCCTGCGATGGCACGAAGGTTAACAAACGCTCCACGGCAGCCACCGCCCCAATCTCCCCCAAGGCCGCAATCACCGCCTGCTGAATCACCGGTTCCGGGGCATCCAGGGCTTGCATGAGGACATCGTAGGCTCGTTTATCCCCCAAATTTCCCAGGGAGACGGCGGCGCTGAAGCGTACCAGCCATTCCGTATCCTCATATAGCGCATGGATCAAAGGTTCCACCCCCCGGGCATCCAACAAATACCCCAAAGCACCAGCGGCATCCGCCCGAATGCCATAGTCCGGGTCGCTTTCTAATAAATTCACCAACAAGGGAAAACATTCCGGGGTCGGTTTCACCCCTAACCCAAACACGGCCATGGAGCGGATTTGTAAACTCACGTCCCCTAGGGCTTTTTTCAGTAGCGGAAACGCATCCGCCGCAGCCACTTCCCGCAACGCCACCAAGGCCAACAACCGGTCTTTTAATTGCGGACTCTCCAACTGCTCGGACAACTGCGCCAGATTGACCATGAAGGGTGTGGCTCCAAAACTGTTATATTTCTTAACATTATACTCCCGCCCAAAAGAATTGACTACCAAGGCTTCCTTGCGAAAATAGGCGGGGGCATTCATCATAGAGATACCCCATCGAGAGAGCCATTATGTTCAAATTTCTCACCAAAGTGACGGAATACGGGCGGGATGCGGTGCAGGCGGCACGCTATATTGGCCAGGGTTTGTCGGTGACGTTTGACCATATGCAGCGGCGACCGGTAACGGTGCAGTACCCCTACGAAAAATTGATCCCCTCGGAGCGGTTTCGGGGAAGGATTCATTTTGAATTTGATAAATGTATTGCCTGCGAAGTCTGTGTGCGGGTTTGCCCGATCAACCTACCGGTGGTGGATTGGGAATACAACAAAGAAATGAAGAAAAAAGAACTCAAACACTACAGTATTGATTTCGGGGTGTGTATTTTCTGTGGAAATTGTGTAGAGTACTGCCCCACCAACTGCCTGTCCATGACCGAGGAATACGAACTTTCCACCTACGACCGCCACGAACTGAACTACGACAACCACGCCCTCGGTCGTCTGCCGGTGAATGTGACCCAAGACCCAATGGTGCAACCGATCCGGGGGTTGGCCTATCTGCCCAAGGGGGTGATGGAAGGCCATGAAGTGCCCCACACCGAACGGCGGGCGGGTCTGCGACCGGAGGAATTGGTCGAGCAGGGGGAGAACTAGGGCGTACAATACGGGCAGGTAATTCGGGAGGAAGGGCTGTGGTCTTGGCAGATGGGGTGCAGATTGTCAGTTTTGCCATTTTGAGCGTGATGATGTTGGCCGCCGCCCTCGGGGTGGTTTTGCTCAACAACATTGTCTATTCGGCCTTCCTGCTGGGGGGGGTATTTATCAGCCTGTCCGGGCTGTATATCCTGTTAAATGCGGATTTTGTGGCCGCCGCCCAGATTTTGATCTACGTGGGGGCGGTCAATGTGCTGATCCTGTTTGCCATCATGTTGGTCAATAAGCGGGAGGATTTTGTCCCCCTGCCCCGCACCGGCCTGCGGAATTTGCTAACCACCCTGGTCTGTTTTGGGCTGCTGGCACTCCTCGGGACGATGATCCTAACCACACCCTGGGCGGTGAACCTCGGTGCCCATCCCGCCAGTTCCATTGTTCGCATTGGTCAACATTTCTTTAGCGGGTTCCTTTTGCCCTTTGAATTGGCCTCGGTACTCCTGCTGATGGCCTTGATTGGGGCGGTGGTGATTGCCCGCCGGGAGTTGGTGCCCGAACCGGAATTTTCCCAGGGGCCATCGTTGAGTTTGGCGGAACGCCCCCGCCCGGAGCTACCCACCCTGGCGGGTCGCACCGAAGAATAAACTAACGCCGCAGGAGCCGATACTCCAGCATCGTCCAGGCTTCCCCCTGGGGGACACCATAGGTCACCGGTTCATCCTCCCGCGCCGATAGGGTCAAGCCATCCAGACCGACCTGCCACAGGGATGGCCGCTCCAAGCCCAAAAGCCGGGTTTCAAATAAAATATGGGTCGGAGTTTCCCGGCTCCACCCAAGCAGCAAGGAATGGGTATGCGCCACCGCCTGGGGGGTCACCGTCCGCACCCCGGTACCATCGCTCTGCCAGACCAGGGCACTGTCCGAAATTTCGGAAGAACCAAACCAACCCGCCACTTGCCGCACCAACAATTGACCGCTATCCGCCGACCAAGACACGGGCACCAACACCCAAATTTGCCCCGGCTGAGTGACTCGGGGTTGCCCCAGAGGGCGCAGGATAACCGGCAAGGCTCCCCCGGGACGGCGGATATGCAACGTACTGCTGACCTGGGTGCGGGTGTAATCCCGGTGCGCCACCACCTGCACCCGACTGAAGACGCTGTAACGCCCATCGGGAGAAATCAGGGTAGGACTCTGGGTCGTGCCCCGAATCGCCCGACGGGTACGTTGCGCCTGGGTTTGCAGACCCCATACCCACCGCCAAGGCATGGGGTAGGCACTGGCCAACGGGTCTTCCGGCACCCAGGCGGGTACTGGCAGAGCCGGTCGCCGGGGAGCGGCAACACCGGGTGGGGTAAATTCAACAAAAGAAAGCAACATCAGGGCGGCAGTCATAGCCCCCGTCCACCCAGCCAACCGGACTCGGTTAGCACATCCGCCCTTCATGGTGATCGCACAACTGATTACCCTCAAATGTAGCAGATGCCAGGGAGATTGCCGAATGCCGCCGCTCAGTAAAAATACTTAACTGTCACTTCAAACGAGGATTCATCCCCCGACAATAGGCAGTAATCTTATGAGAAACACGGGAAATTCCGGGGCTGGGGGGTTTGCTTTCTAGGGGTTAATGCTATAGTAAAGATCAAAAATGGTGTGAGGTTGCACAACTCCTATGATGCGAACCAAAACTTGCCTAACTTGGACAGGGTTGGTGGCGCTGGTACTCGGGGGATGTACCACGACCGTTGACCAAACCGCTAGCAATGCACCCACGCCCTCACCAGCTCGTTCGCCTGTTACCCCTGTGGCTACGCCTTCCCCCAGCCCCTCTCCGGGGGCGACTCCCGTGGCGACCGCTCCAGCGACCCAGAATGGTTTGATCCCTTCGGAAGACCCCAACCAACGGCGGGATATGTTGATGGCGGGGCGAAATGACCCATTTTCTCCCCCCGGTACCACGGGCACCCGCCCGGGAGAGGTGGTGGAAATTCCGCCGCCCCCGTTTGATATTGCACCCCCTCCAGGGCCTTTGTCCCAGGTGCAGAATGCCCCCCTCCCCCCCTACGACCCTGGTTCTTCGACCTTGGCGGATTTTCCAGGTCGGGGAGCCGATGTGGCGAATATGATCCTGGTGCATGGGGTGGTACAGGTGGGCGGTCAGGTGCAAGCGATTGTCAAAACCCCCAACGAAGCTTCGGCGCGTTACGTGCGCCCGGGTCAGCGGTTGGAGGGAGGATTGGTGCTCGTCAAGCGCATCGAAACTCGCGGATTGCAACCGGTTGTGGTGTTTGAGCAGGATGGCAACCAGGTGGCTCGGGCGGTGGGTCAGGAACCGGATTTCCCGGTGAATCCCTACACGATCGGGGCGAGGGTGCCCACGCTCCAGAGCCAGAGTCCCCCGGCGGCTCCGGCGGTGACGGCGGCTCCCCTGCCCACCCAAACCAGCCAGCCCGGGGTAGCGGCACCACCCAAACCGGCTCCCCGGCAAAGCCATATCCCCTCGCCTCCGGCGCAGGCGACTCCAGCGATTGTTTTACCCCCCGCTCCTCCCGTCCGTTAACCGTATCCAAGGGAGTTTCCTATGCGATCGATACCATTGACTCTGGGGCTACTGCTGAGTTTCGCCATGCCTGCGGTAGCCCAGCGGCTCGTCCCCAATAATGTGCAGGATGTTTACACGTTTATTTCAGAAAATGTTTGCCCTTACCCCCGCAACCAAATTGACCTGCGTTCCCTGCGGGCGTTGACCGGACGGGAGGATATGACCCTGACGGATATTCAACTCATTTGTGGGCGGGCGACCGGGCGGCGGGTGGCGGTGGCGACCACGGTGGGGGGACGGGCACCTTTGCCCAATTTTGAACTGATTGAGCGGGCGCGCAAAGCCACGGTTTCGGTGATTTTGTCCCTTTACGATGGGTTGGGTCAGCCCCAACCGTCGCCGGGGAATATTCCCAGCAACCCCACTCTGGTGTCGGAATATCTCCGGCTCTACGACCTGCGTCAGGCCACCGGGTTTCACGTGGGGAACGGGTTGATTATCACCAATCTCACTTCCCTAGGGGGAGTACCCACGGCGGTGGCCGATAATGGCACCATCGTTTTTCTGGAGGGAGCCAATGCCAACAATATGCGCCTACGGGTGGAATTGGGGGATGGTTCGGTGCGGCAAGCCCGGTTGGTGTATTTTGACCCCACCACCGATACGGCGCTACTGGCGGTGAAGGGGGATACTCGCACTCTGGCGGCTTTGCCCGTGGCGACGGGAATGCCCAGCATCGGCCAGCGGGTATTGACCATGAGTTATCCCATTGGGGCGTTGCCGGTGACGGCCACGGAGGGCATGGTGATGGGGATTCGTCCCTACGGTCGCCTGACCCTGCTGCAAATCAATGCGGCCACCAGTTCCGGCTCCCAAGGGGCACCGGTGCTGGATGAGCGGGGAGCCGTGGTGGGGGTAGTGGCGGTAAAAAATCCCACCGTGTTCCAGTTGGCCGGTTCGATTTTGGGGTCGGAAAATGTGGGTTTTGCGGTACCGATTGGTACGGTTTTGCAACGGTTGAATTTGGCAACCCGGGGAGGACATTGATATGGCGTTGAATTTGCACTTGCGCCGGTGGTATTGGCTGGCGGCTCCCCTGGGAGCAACGGCGATTTTGGCAGGGGGGATGGTTTACACCAGTCGGGTGGTGCGTTCCCAGTCCCAACAGGTACCGGCGGTGGCTCCCGCACCGGCGACTGTACCCGTAACGGCAGCTGAAACCCCAACGGACTGGCGGGCAGCGGCGCAATTGGAAGCGGAAAGTGCGGCGGCCTTTGCCCAGACGGCGACGACAGCGGCGGATCAGCAGGTGGTGCAGGGGAAATGGCGCAAAGCCCTAGCCCTTCTAGACAAAGCCCCCCAGGATGAAAGAACCGCCCAACTGCGGCGCACCTACCAAAACCAGTTGCAGGAGGAGGGTGCCCCCAGCGAAGCAGCGGACGACCCGGCGGGGGGGCCTCGGTTGGCGGCGGCGGAGGCCAATCTCCTCCCCGGCACCCGGGGGATTTTTGCCCGGGAGATTACGATCACCGGGACCCCGGTGCCCAGTCAGACCCTCACCCCTGCCCAGATCGTCAACCGTTACTTACCAGCCGCCGTGCGGGTCGAACCCACCCGGAGTGTGGTGGGCAGTGGTTTTCACATTGGCGAAGGCTACATCATCACCAACCTGCACGTGGCGCAGGAGGCGCGGGCGTTTGACCGGCGGATTTTTGATGACCGTCCGATTTCCTTGACGGTGCGGCTCTACGACCGTACCCGGCGACCGGTGCGGGTTTTACGGATCATGGACGGGGGTTTGGCGGCAATGGCGGTGTTCAACATTCCCACGGAGCCGTTTGACATTGCCCTCATGCAGATTCAGGGGGATGTGAGCGATTTGGGGGTGGTGCCCCTATGCGGCAAGATGCGGACTGGGGATGAGGTGATCGCCATGGGTACGCCCTTTGGGCAACAAAACACCGTCACCAAGGGGATTATCAGCGTCATCCATTCCTTTGAACCGGGGCATATCATCCAAACCGATACCCAAATTTTGGGGGGTAATAGCGGTGGTCCTCTGCTCAACAACCGGGGGGCGGTGGTGGCGGTGAATAGTGCCGGAATTTTTGGTGCCTCCGTGGAGGGGTTGAAGTTCTCGGTGCCGATTGTGCAAGCGCTGGAACGGATGCGGGTGCGCCTGGTGAATACGGACAATCCGGGCTGTGGCGGCACGGGTACGGTGGCTCGGACGGTGTATGCGCCGGGGCAGAAGTAAGGTCAGTCTCGGGTGGTTCTGGTGGCTCCTGCCGGGTCTATTGGCCGGGTGTGGTCAACCGGAACCGCCCCCTTTTACCCAAGGGCGTGACCCGAACCAAATCATCATTGGGACAACGGCTAAGGTCAGCACCCTCGACCCGGCGGATGCCTACACGGTGTTTGCCGGGAATGTTTTGCTCGCCTTAGGCGACCGACTTTACACCTACAAACCAGGCACAACCGCATTACAACCCCAACTGGCGACTGCCCTGCCCCAGGTGAGTGGCGATGGGTTGACCTACCGCATCCCTCTGCGCGAGGGGGTTGTCTTTCACGATGGGGAACCCTTTAATGCCGAGGCGATGCGGTTTTCCCTGCAACGGTTTATGGGAAATGGGGGGCGACCGGCCTTTTTATTGAAAAATGTGGTGGCGGACATCCAAGCGACGGGGGCGTATGAACTAACCATTCGTTTACAAAAGCCCTTTGCGCCCTTTCCCAGCCTGTTGGCTTTTTCTGGGTTGTGCGCCGTGTCCCCTAAGGCTTACACCATCGGGGCGGGGCAGTTTCAACCCCGGATTTTTGTCGGTACCGGTCCCTACCAGTTGGTGAATTTTGGCACGGATTCCCTCAAACTCAAACGGTTTCCCAAGTATTGGGGGGCACCCCCCGCCAGTGCCAACCTGGATATTCAGTTTTTGACCAGCAGTGCCAATCTGTACAACGCCCTGCAAACCGGGGCGGTGGATGTGGCCTACCAATTTCTCGAACCGGAGCAAATCAAGCAACTGCAAGCCCAAACTGAGATTCAGGTCGTTAGCAGTGACGGCACGGGGATCAATTACCTTACCCTGAATCGGAATCAACCCCCCTTGGATCAAAAAGAAGTGCGGCAGGCGTTGGCTCTCGCCATGCCCCGGCAGTTGGTGCAGGAACGGGTGTTTGCCAATTTGGTAGAACCGGCTTTCAGTATGGTGCCCAGCAGTTTGCCCAGTTATCAGCCCGTGTTTCGGGTGACGGAGGAGCCACCCCCGGTTTTGCGGGCGAAGGAATTGCTCACCCAGGCGGGGATTACCCTCACCCAACCCGCCCGGATTGACCTCTGGTACCGCAGTAATATCCCCAGCCACATCCAGGTAGTGAGTACCATGAAAGCGGCTATAGAACGGGATTTGCCGGTGCAATTGACCCTGCAACCCGTGGATTCCACCACCGCCTATCAAAATTTGGAGAAGGGCCTTTACCCGTTATTTTTACTCGATTGGTATCCCGATTTTTTGGATGCGGATAATTATTTGGAACCCTTTATGAGTTGCCAAAAAGGCACGGTTCAAGCAGGCTGTACCGAGGGTTCTAGCCGCACATTTGGGTCATTTTATTACAGTCCCCAGGCGAATAATCTTATTGCCCAGAGCCGCCGCACCACCAATGCCCCCCAACGGTTGGCTCTCCTGGGACAATTACAAAAACTGATGGCGGCGGATGTACCCTATATTCCCATCTGGCAAGACCGGCAATTTGTCTTTGCCCGCCGGGACGTGCAGGGGGTGCGCCTGGAACCCACCCAAACCTTTCCCTTTTGGTTGCTGAAAAAAACGACTGCGAGTCCGTAAGCCCCAATAAAATCGAGATCAGGTTTTCAACGACGCTTTGGGGCGGGCAAAAATCATCCGCCCCGCCGTGGTTTGCAATGCCCCGGTCACCACCACCGGCAATTCATCCCCAATGTGCTGCCGCCCCTGCTCCACCACTACCATCGTGCCATCGTCCAGGTATCCCACCCCCTGGCTCGGTTCCTTACCTTCTTTGAGAATTTTCAAATCCAACGTATCCCCCGGCAGCACCAACGCCCGCATCGCCTGCGCCAATTCATTCACATTTAATACAGTCACATTTTGTACCGAAGCCACCTGATTGAGGCCGTAATCATTGGTCAGCAACATGGCATTCAGTTCCTGCGCCAAGCGCACCAATTTGGCATCCACCGTTTCCACATCCGGGTAATCCGCACTGTGAATCACCAACCGCTGGGGGTAATTTTGTTGCAAACGGTTTAACAATTCCAAACCTTTACGTCCCCGACTGCGCCGCTGGTCATTGCTACTATCCGCCAGGGTTTGCAATTCCGCCAAAACAAACCGGGGAATAATCAATTGCCCCTCCAAAAACTGGGTTGCTAAAATCGCCTCAATCCGGCCATCAATAATCACACTGCTATCGAGTAATTTACTCGCCGCCGGGCGCAATGTCCCCTCCGCCAACAGCATCGGTTGCACCGTATTCGGGCTGAGCAAACGCAGTAACGCCGAACCGTGCGTATCCGCCGCCGCCACCCCCACATAACTCAGGGAAACGCTCGTCACCACAGCGGCTAAGGGTTTCAACCACCCCAACCCCGCCGGGATAGGCAACACAAACAGGGGAGCCAGGAGCAAATTCGCCAGGAGCAACCCCAAGACCAAGCCCACCGCCCGGGTTAAAATCACCTCAATCGGCCATTGGCGCAACCGCTGCTCCAACCGCCGGTACGCCCCTTGGAGGATCACCCCCGCCGGTAAACCCAGAATTAGCGCCGCAAACCCACCCGTCACCCAGCGCAAACCCACCAAATTATTCACCGGCAGGAGGGTTTCCGCAGGCAAAAGCTCCACGCTCCGAAACCCCAAGGCTCCGGCCACCAAAACTAATGAGCCAATAATTACCAAGTCAAGCATCATACCAGAGCTTGCGGCTTGGTTTCATTATAACCTGGCCGCTGACTGGCTCCGAGCTTGCCACACCGCCACAATCCGCTCCACCACACCGTCCACGTCCAGTCCATCGGAATCAATCACCACCGCATCCGCCGCCTGCCGCAGGGGAGAAACCCGCCGGTGACTGTCCTGGGCATCCCGTTGTGCAATCGCCTGGGCAATGGTGGCCACATCCAGACCCGTGATTCCCTGTTGCTGGAGTTCTCGCCACCGCCGTTGCGCCCGTTCCTGCACCGAAGCCGTTAAAAAAATCTTCAACTCCGCCTCGGGAAAAACGGTGGTGCCAATATCCCGCCCCTCCACCACAATTCCCCCCCGCTGGCCGTACTGTTTTTGGATGCCCAGTAATACCTGCCGCACCGCCGGTTGCGCCGCCACTTGGGATACCGCTTGCGTCACTTCGGGAGTACGAATAATTTCTGTACAATCTTCCCCATTCACAAATACCCGTAACTCCGGTTGCCAGCGCAATTCCACCTGAGTGCTGGCCGCCACTTCCGCCATGCCCACCCCGTCGTCAAGAGCCACCCCCGCACGCAACACCGCCCAGGTCACCGCCCGGTACAACGCCCCCGTATCCAAATAGGTTAGCCCCAACCGTTGCGCCACCCGCCGGGACACCGTGGATTTCCCCGCCCCGGCTGGGCCATCAATCGCCACCACGGGTAAGCGGGATTTGAGCATGACATTATCTATCAAACGTACTCCTGCTACAAACACGGCCACCGCTAACAATCCCTCGGTTTCAATCTGGGTTAAAGCCTCTAAAGTCTGGGGATGGACAAGTTCAATGTACTGAATTTTCAAGGCTGACTCCTGGAGCAATTCTGTTTGCACCGCCGCAACCAACCGTTCTGCCTGCTGTTCCCCCTGGTGAAATAGGGTTTCCGCCCGCAACAAACCCTGGTAAATCCGCCCCGCCTGCTGCCGCTGTAGGGGGGTCAAGTAACGATTGCGGGAACTGCGTGCCAAGCCATCCCCCTCTCGCACCGTCGGCACCACCCGCACCTGCACCCCCAGCCGCAAATCCTGGATCACCCGTTGCAAAACCGCCACCTGCTGGACATCCTTCTGTCCCAGGTAAAGGGTGTGGGGGCGAATTAACTGCAATAGCAATGTAACGATAGTTGCCACCCCGGTAAAATGCCCTGGCCGGTGGGGGGCGCAGAGATTTTGGGTCAAAGTGGCCGGGGGTACCACCTGGGTGAGGGGGGCAGACCCCAGCAATTCCTGAGCCGTGGGTGCAAAGAGAATATCCACCCCCCATTGCTCACACAAAGTCTGGTCGGCTGAGAGGGTGCGGGGATACTGGGCGAAATCCTCTTGGGGGGCAAACTGGAGCGGGTTGACAAAAATGCTCACCACCACCGTCCGATGGGCTGGACGCGCCGCTTCCATCAATGCCCCGTGACCAGCGTGTAGTGCCCCCATCGTGGGTACAAACCCCACATCCCCCCGGTCAGCCAGAGCGGTTTGCAACCCCGCCCAGGTTCGGATCAGACGCACTTTAGGGTCCCAAAACCTCCAGCCGCACCGGTGCCGTACCCATGCGAACCAAACCCACCGCCTGTGCTGCCCCGGCGGAAATATCAATCTCCCGCCCTGGGATGTGGGGGCCCCGGTCATTGATCCGCACCACCACCGATTGACCATTCCGCAAATTGGTCACCCGCACCTGCGTGCCAAAGGGCAATGTCCGGTGGGCTGCCGTCAAGGCTTGGGGATTAAACGGTTCCCCACTGGCGGTGCGCCGTCCCTGAAACCCAGGGCCATACCACGAAGCCCAACCCTGCAAAACGGAACGTACCGAACCCACCGCCGCTGTCACCACCCGTTGTGCCAAAGAGGGCTGACCCACCGGGGGCGTTACCGCCGTCAATGGGGGCGCATTCCCCAACCGCAAGCGTAGGCGATTGGTCATTTGCAGGGCATTTTGTACCGGGTCTTGTCCCAAGCCATCAAAGGTCACAGAGTTGTCAAACCGGAGTAAGCGTTCATTTTTGTACTGCAACCAAAGTTGTTTCTGGGCATCCTGCGCTACTTGCAAATCCTTGGCATCCCACCGTTGCTGGGTCAGGCGATTCAACCGTGCCGCCAGTTGGGTAGCCGGGGTCAGGGGGTCTCCTTCCACCTGAACATTGGCGACTTTTTTCCCCACAGTAACCCCAGACTTCTGTCCAAGAAAAGTAAGTACCGGTACATTCCGCACAAACAGGGTGGCCGCCGACCGGCCTTCCAGGGTATGGGGCTGGGTCATCACCAGTGGTGCCGGAGCTTGGGTGCGTTCCCCCACTTTCAAAACCTCTGCGCCCGCTGAGGGAGCGGGAATTAACAAAGATGTCCCCACGAGTAAAGAGACAAGGGTTGCGGTTCCCACACCGGTTATTTTTAGGGTGTTTCCCATCTCTGAATCCTCACAACGTAAATACATTGACAACAAAAATGCTCCGAAAATTTGGAACTTGTTATTCCTGCCGGTGGCATTTGTGTGGCAAAGTAGGAAGCAGGGCGAACATTGCCTACGACCCCCACAGACTGTAACAGATTATTAGGAATTTTCACAAGCCCAGGATGGATTATCAGCAAGCAGGGGTGAATTTGGCGGGGGCACGGGCGTTTGTCGAGCGCATTCGACCGGCCATAGGGCGTACCCGAATTCCCGGTGTGCTGGGGGGCATTGGCGGGTTTGGGGGTTTTTTTCAACTTCCGGCGGGGTATCACGAACCGGTGTTGGTGGCGGGAACTGATGGGGTGGGCACGAAACTCAAACTGGCGCAAATGCTCAACAAACACGACACTATCGGCATAGACTTGGTGGCTATGTGTGTTAATGATGTATTAACAAGCAATGCGAAGCCTTTATTTTTTTTGGACTATGTGGCCACCGGGGTACTCGCTGGCGAAACCTTGGCCACCGTGGTAGAGGGCATCACGGCGGGATGTATGCAGAGTGGCTGTGCCCTGTTAGGGGGCGAGACGGCGGAAATGCCGGGATTTTACGACCCAGGGGTGTATGATTTGGCGGGGTTTTGTGTGGGGGTGGTGGAGCGGCGGGAATTATTGGATGGCTCCCAAGTGCAAATCGGGGATATGGCCTTGGGATTAGCCAGTAGCGGGGTGCATAGTAATGGCTACAGTTTGGTGAGGAAAATTTTAGAATCTTCAACCTCTGACGATATAAATATGCTAGAGATTTTGGTGCAAAAACCGCCAGAATTAGATGGAAAAACCCTAGGAGCAGTTTTATTAGAACCAACAACCATCTACGTCCCGGCGGTGAATACTCTGCGAGAACAGGGTATGGAAATTCATGGCATGGCGCACATTACCGGGGGGGGGTTACCGGAAAATTTACCCCGTTGTTTGGGGGCGCATCAGCAAATTAACATTCAATGGCAAAATTGGCCTTGGCCGGGGATTTTTCGATGGTTAGCCCAGCAGGGGAATGTAAATGAATTAGCGATGCGAGAAACCTTTAATTTGGGCATCGGTTATGTGGTGATTCTCCCGCCAAATCAGGTTACTAGAGCGCAGGAGGTATGGGCGGGGTTGGGTATGGAAAGTTATATCATTGGGGAAGTCACTCCCATCGGTAATCCCCATGAATAGTTCTTCCGAACCAACCCTCAGCGATGTTCTGCAAGAATTGCGAGGACTGCGGCAAGATGTTAATGAACTGAAGCAGGATGTAGATGGCCTAAAGCAGGAATTGACGGCAGAAGTCAAACGCTGGGATGAACGGTACTACCAGCTTTCTAAGGACACCCTAGGATTTGCCCGATATGTTATTGTTTCTGGCGTGATTGTGGCAGTTTTGGCACCTGTATTCCGCTTTGGTTTAGAGCAGTTTCTCATCCCTTTTCGTCCCTAGACTCGGCTAAATTGATGACTCACCTCACCGACTATGGCTCCTTGATCACTGATACCCTCGCTCAATACCAAGGGCGAGTGGATTTTTTGAGTATTCGTTGCGAGCGGATTGATAGTACGGATATTGTGCTGCGGAGTCGGCGCATCGAAGCATTGGGGGAACGGGTATCTATTGGTGGGCAGGTGCGAGCGTGTCATCGGGGCGGCTGGGGATTTAGCAGTTTTAATTCTTTAGAATCCTTAGCTGAACAGGTGCAGTACGCTATCTCAGCGGCGCAGGCGGTGGGTGCTGAAGTTACCCAGCTTGCCCCCATTGCCCCCGTCCAACACCAGTGCGGCAATTTTATCACCGGCATTGACCCGCAAACTGTGCCCTTAGCTGAGAAAAAAGCCCTGTGTGAGCATTACCAAGGGGTTCTCAATTCTGTTTCGGATAAAATTAGCACAACCACAGTACGCTATGGGGATGCGGCTCACCGGGTTATTCTGGCTACTTCCGAGGGAACGCTGATTGACCAGTCCTGGGTGGATATGGAGATGCGTTTTAGTGCGACGGCGACTGGGGATGGCATGGTGCAGGTGGGGCGAGAGACGACGGGTTCCCGGTGCGATTATAAAGATTTGGTGGGGTTAGATGAATCCGTGCGGGGGGCGGCGGTGCGGGCGGTGCAGGCGTTATCCTTGCCCAAGGTGCAGGGGGGGGTGTACCGGGTGGTGATTGACCCGATTTTGACGGGATTGTTTGTGCATGAAGCGTTTGGGCATTTGTCGGAGGCGGATATGCTCTACGAAAATCCCGATATGTTGGAGGTGATGACCCTGGGGCGCCGGTTTGGTGCTGAGGAATTGCAAATTTTTGATGGGGCGGGTCTAGCGGGGCATCGGGGCAGTTATGCCTACGATGACGAGGGGGTACCGGCAACGGTGACCCAACTGATTACGGATGGGGTGTTGACGGGCAGATTACACTCCCGGGAAACGGCGGGGAAGTTGGGGGAGCAGCCGACGGGGAATGCCCGCTGTTTGAGTTACCATTACCCGCCCTTGGTGCGGATGACCAATACCTGGATTGCGCCGGGGACAGCCTCGGTGGGCGATTTACTCCAGGGGATGGGGGAGGGGATTTACGCCCGCAATTGGTTGGGGGGGATGACCAACGGGGAAATGTTTACCTTCACGGCGGGGGAGGCGTGGCGGGTGCGGGGCGGAACATTGGCGGAGCCGGTGCGGGATGTGACCCTGACCGGCAATGTGTTTCAAACTCTGGCGCAGATTGAGGGGATTGGGGATGATTTGGTCTGGGATGAGTCGGGGGGCTGTGGCAAGGGGGGGCAAAATGGCTTGCCGGTGGGGTGTGCTGGGCCGAGTTTGCTGATCCGAGATGTGGTCATCGGCGGGGATTAGGGCGGGGTGTTTGGGGTTGGGCTTACCCTCTACCCCCGACCGTGACATTTCGCTACGGGGTGGGGAGTTCCTTAACGCACATCAATAATTGAGCGGTCATTGGTGGTGCGGCTAGATTCCCCGGCTTGGCCGCTACGGTGGGTCGGATTGAAGAACAGCAGGTCTGTACCGGGGCGTACCTCGGTCAAATGGCTGCCCAAGCAGTGCGTACCCAACAACCCCTCACCCAAATCCCTAGGCGGCTCCCTTGGCAGGGATCACCTTGAATTTCACGGTGGCGATGACTTCCGGGTGCAAACGCACTTGCGCTTCGTAGGTGCCCAGTTTACGAATATCGGGGATGCTAATCTCCCGGCGATCCACCGCTTGCCCCGCCCCGGCTTGAATCATCTCGGCCACGTCTTTTTCCGTGACGCTCCCGAACAAACTGTCATTTTCCCCGGCGGTCATGGCAATGGTGAGTTGCCCAATCATTTCCAGAGCAGTTTTGCGGGCGAGAGCTTCCTCTTTCTCGCGCATTTTCCGCTGGCGCTCCTGCTCCTGGCGGCGTTCCACCTGGCGCAATACATTGGCCGTGGCCGCCACCGCTTTCCCCTGGGGAATCAGATAATTGCGAGCATAACCGGGAGCTACTTCTACCACCTCCCCGGCGGCTCCCAACTTCACTACCGGAGCCGTCAAAACCACTTGGACACGCTTTGCCATAGGATTAACCAGCCTAAGAATTAAACACAGTTGATAATTTTAGCAAAATAATTTCATAAATAACAGCGATGGCGGGTTAGTACACAGCCGCTCCCCTTATTGTTAAAATATGTTTTGAATCCTTTAAGCAATCTCTCATTTAATAACAGGGTTCTGGGGCATTTCCCCTGCTTAAGCGACTTGTGGACTGGCTATCGTATGAACCAAGGTGCGTTGTGGAAACCGTTCAACCCAAGCCTCTAAATCCGGCGGATAGCCCCTGGTGGCGGACTATCTTGCGATGGATGGCTTTAGCTCTGCTGATGTATGGCCTCTGGTGCGGCTGGAGTATCCTACCCTTGCGTGACCCGTATATTAAGGAAGTATTAAGTATTGTGGGGGATGCCCACCAGGGGCGGGACATTTTTTTGCAAAATTGCGCCAGTTGCCACGGGGTGCAGGGGGCGGGTCATGTGGGGCCATCGTTGCATGGGGTGGTGAAGCGCCGGTCACCCATGGGGGTGATTAGCCAGGTGACGGGGGGACAAACTCCGCCGATGCCCCAGTTTCAGCCCAGCCCTCAGGCGATGGCTGACCTATTGCGTTATCTGGAGCAGTTGCCGTCTAGTTAGCAAACGGGTTCGCAACCTGTTTGGTAATAATATGGTTGAGAAACACCTACGGGTTCTTCATGGAACCATTCATCCTAGAAACCGAGCGGTTAAAGTTGCGTCCTTTAAGGCTGGAGGATGCGGCCTATCTAAACGATCTTTTTGATGCTGACCCGGAAGTTTGGCGGTTTGATCCAGGCTATGCCTACTCCTTAGATGAACGTATTGAAGTCATTGAACACTATATTCAGCAGTATGAAATCTACGGTTTTGGATGTTTTGGCATCGAGCGCAAACCCGACCTAACGTTAATCGGTCAATGCGGCCTAAATCCCCACGAATTTGAGGATAAAGATGGCAATATCACGGCTGAATTTGAGGTGATGTATAAGTTGGGTCGAGCCTATTGGCACCAAGGATATGCAACGGAAGCGGCGCAAGCATGGGTGGAGTATGCGTTTGCAGTAGTGGGGCTGAAGCGATTGGTGGTATGTCCCGATAAAGCAAATATCGCCTCAGTGCGGGTATTAGAAAAACTAGGTTTTAGAATTGAGGATGATTGGTTAGAGCCAGAGACGGTACTGGCATTTCTAGAAAGTCCTGACGGGGCAGGATGATTGGAGTCAATATCGGGCATGATGGGATTAGTTCCCCTTTCGGTAACCAACGTTCCTATGGTGATGGCATCCATCTATCTGGCATCCACGGGTTTGTTGACCGCACTGCTACTGGTGGGGCTGGTCTTTTTTATACGGGCAGCGGTGAAAGACCGTACCCAGACCCAAAGTATTCCGTTGCAAGGCACGGTCGGTACCACCATGAACCAACTGCGCCTGTTTTTGCAACAGCGGGGCTACCGCTTGGCGGGGGGAGAACCGGGGCTTCCCCAACTGGTGTGGCAGGGGCGGGTGGCTCCCAGTTGGCCGCTGGCTTTGTTGCTCTCCCTCATGGTGGGCTTAAGTGGATTTTGCGTCGGGCTGGTGTTGGCGAGTCTGGTGCCGGATTGGGGTGTGAAACCCCTGGGATTGGCCTTGCTGGCTCCGGTGGCGGGGGTATTTTACTGGCGGGGGGCGAGCCGGGTGGAACAGGTTGTCGTACAAGTACAGGACAATGCCCTACAGATCACAGCGCAACGGGATGAACTCAAACGCTTGGTGCCATTACTTCAGCAGGAAACCATTGCCGTACCTGGAGATGCTCCGTCACCACCAACACCCCTCCCTCAGGACAACTGACCCAGCGCTCATCCTTGAATAGCGGTTCTGAGGCGACCACCACGCCGGGGTAATCGGGATGGTCGGTGAGGTAGTACAAACTGGGGGCGGGGCTACCGTGCGCCAAACGGCAGGCGATCAACTTCTGCCCATCGCTGAGGATAAAGTTAAACGTCACATCCACCTCCGGCACCAAGTCCAGCAGGCTGATAAAACTGTTGTACAACGCCTGCGCCAAATCCCCAGTGAGTTTGTAATGATGCAGTATCCAGGCGAATAGATGTTCCGAATCGGTCAATCCTTGGATGTTGAGATAATCTTCATCCGTGAGTTGACTGCGTAATGGGCGGTATAATGTACTGCGAAAATTCTCTACCCGACCATTGTGTACCGCACTCAGATGATTTTGCACAAACGGCTGGCAATTACTATAGTCCACCGCCAAACCGGGGGTGGCGCTCCGCACATAGCCCAAGAGACAATCGGTGGTCACGTACTCACACAGCCCCGGCAAATTCAGGTCATTCCAGATGGGCAGGATATTTTTGTAGGTGAAGGGTTGGGGGCGCAGTTGCCGGTCGTACCAGCCCAGGCCAAACCCATCCCCGTTGAGTAGCCCAGCGGTCATCTCCTGGGGCGCATAACTTTGTACTAACAGAGAGTGGGGCGGCTCCAGGATCAGACGTTTCAGGGGCAGGGGTTTCCCAAGATAGGCAACGAGACGGCACATGGGTCAACGGTGGGTGATGGAATATCGGGCAATTCATCCTGTAACGATAACGCACAGGGGGATAAGTTTTTTTCATCTATCCCTGGAGCTAGGACTGACACCGAGCTAATTGTTCCAAAGCCATTGCCAAAGAAGTCGCCGGTTCCTGACACGCCAACCCCTGACACACCAAGGCCATGCCGGGAATATCCGTAGCAATTTGTAATACGGTTGTCGGGAAAAATTGCTGACTAATCTGCGCCAAAATCTCCGGTCTAGCCTTTGCCTGCACCGGATAGAACCACCCATCCAAAGCGGTGAGCAAACCGGGACAACTTTGGGGGGCTTCCTGGATAATTTGCCCAAACGCCTGCAATCCCCGCTCCGCCCGTTCCAGATAGCTCAAATCCCCGGTTAACATCGCCAAGCGTACCAAATTGGCTAGGGCAACCCCATTGGCGGACGGAATCGCATTGTCCTCGCAGGGGCGTTCCCGCACCAACAAATCCCCACTCGCGCCCGCTGCCGTACCGTAATAACCTGGTGATGTGGCACTCCAGTACTGTTCATCAAAATTAGACTGGAATTCCTGGGCTTTTGCTAACCAATTTTCTGCCGTTTCCCCATTGGATAAACTCACTGACATTTGATGCAAATCTAACAGAGCTTTGATCCAGAGGGCGTAGTCTTCCGCCTGGGCAATCACCGCCACCTGCCCGTCATAGTTCAAGCGGTAAAATTGCCCATTCACCCATTGGGAATCCAGGATAAATTCAGCGCATTGAATTGCTAGTTCTGCATGATTCACTTCTTGGAAGACAACGGCAGCCCTCGCCAAACCAGAAATCATCAAACTATTCCAGGCCACGATCATTTTGGTATCCGTAACTGGCGGTATCCGACCCGGCCAATTGCTAGTTTTTGCCTGCTGGGCATCTACGGCTGGTGGGAATTTTGAGCATAATTCTGGGGCAGAACCATACCGTTCTTGGAATAGTTTTTCTAAGGCCGATTCCACCTCATGGCCTAACCCTCCCCCGTGTAACCGTTGTAGCACGATTAAACCTTCAAAATTGCCCTGGGATTCAATATCAAAGGCGGCTTTTAAGCCTTGTAATTCTGCATCGGTTAATAATTGCTGTAATTCCTGGTAATTCCATACATAAAACCGCCCTTCCTCCGGTTCTAGGTCTTCCGGGTTTACAAAATTATCCGCATCCTGGGCGGCATAAAAATAACCCTGTTCCGAGCGCATTTCTCTTCGTAACCAAGTGACCGTTTTCACCACCGCCCGCCGGATTGAATCGTCCTGAATCCCGGCACTCCACAGGTTACTGACGTATTCCAAAATCAAGCCATTGTCATACAACATCTTTTCAAAGTGGGGCACCGTCCAAGTGGGGTCAACCGTATAGCGATGCCAGCCCCCCGCCACATGGTCAAAAATGCCCCCCAGCACCAGATTGATCCCCCGTTGCACGGCTGGATGCTCCGTCGTCAGGGGCGCACCCAAGCGGCTCGCCTGCAACACCGCCTGGGCATAGGGAATCATGGGAAAACAATTCCCTGGCCCTTGGTAGCTCAAAATGCTGGTGGCCTTGCGATAGCCATTGTCCAGCAGATTTTTATCCAATGTACTAAGTGTTTGCAGTTTGCCAGGAGATTCCAGATACTCCAAAATCTGAGATTTGACCATTTCCACCTGGTCTTTGCCCTGGTCGTACCGTTGGCGCACCGCCCGCAGGAGGTCTAAAAAACCAGGGCGACCGTAGCGGGGCGTAAGGGGGAAGTAGGTGCCGCCGTAGAAGGGAGCCAAGTCATGGGGGTCAAGGAATACATTCAGCGGCCACCCCGCCTGCCCGATGAGTAATTGCACCGCTTGAATGTAAATGTGGTCAATATCGGGGCGTTCTTCCCTGTCCACCTTGATGGGCAAAAAATACTGATTCATATAATCCGCCACCGCCGCATCGGAAAAGGCTTCTCCTTCCATCACCGTGCACCAGTGGCAACTGGAGTACCCAATCGAAAGAAAAATAGGTTTGTTGTCCTGACGTGCCTGGGCAATCGCTGCTTCGCCCCAAGGCCACCAATCAATGGGGTTATGGCCGTGTTTACGCAGGTACAAGCTCTGGGCATGGACGAGACGGTTAGCCATGATTAGCCCTTGGGTGTGACTTCCTCCTCACAGTGTAAAGCCCATAGGGAGAGAGGCCACCCACATTTTCAAAAAATCGGCACTATATTGTTGACTTAAAGACACCCCTATTAATCCACAACAGGCGGTCGCAGGGGCACGACCCCCGTTCTTGGTTCCCCGAAATTTGGGGATTTCAGCAAGATGATTTCTTGCTGACCTCCATCAGTAGAGGTGCCCTAAAATCACTATTTATTCATTGGCATCGACACAAAGTAACATGAGCCTGCGTCGCATAACTGATGAATGAAGTACCCTCAACGAGGGGGTTCTCCTGCAGGGGATACAGGGGAAGAAGGGGGGGATTCTGCCCAACGTTTCGCTAAATTCACAAAATCCGCAGGCACCATAATAATGGTGGTGGTGTTGTTTTCCGCCCCAATTTCCGTCAGCATTTGCAAACGCCGTAATTCCAAAGCGGCGGGGTTGGCCGTAATTTCCTTAGCGGCGGCGGCTAGTTGTACCGAAGCGTCCTGCTCGGCGGCGGCTTTGATCAATCGGGCTCGTTTTTCCCGCACCGCTTCCGCTTCTTTGGCCATCGCCCGTTGCATTGCCAGGGGAATTTCCACATCACGCATCTCTACCCGTTCAATGTCAATCCCCCAGGGTTCGGTGATTTCGTCCACGATTTCTTGAATACGCAGATTCACCTTATCCCGATTTTTTAACACATCATCCAAAATGTTTTGACCAACCACATTTCGCAGGGTGGTTTGGGCGGCTAAATACACCGCTTGATGGTAATTTTCCACCCGATTAATCGCCTTAGCTGCATCCACAATCCGATAGTATAAAACCGCATTGACCCGGATAGTGACGCTATCGGCGGTAACGGTTTCTTGCGGTTGAATATCAACGGTTTTGGTACGGATATCTACCGGCATTTTTTGCTCTAAAACTGGGATCAACCAATACAATCCCGGTCCACGAATCCCCGTCAAGCGTCCCAGGCGGAAAATTACCCCCCTTTGGTACTCCCGGTCAATTTTCAACCCCGAAAGCAACCAGATAGCAAGGATAAATACGCCCACACCAATCCCCCAAGGCATACCGTTCCCCCATTCATGAACCCGACAGCTTTAGTCTAGTATGAAAATCAGGAATTGCGTATGGGTACTTTAGTATTGAAAAAACACCCCGCATTCGGTGCTATACTACGGCTGGTTTAAGTTAGGATTAACCATGCAAATTGCCACCTGGAATGTGAATTCAATTCGGACTCGATTAGGGCATATTCAACAGTGGTTACAAAAAAATCCCGTAGATGTTTTATGTTTACAGGAAACCAAAGTGATAGATGAACAATTTCCCCACGATAGTTTCCCCGGCTATACCTGTGCGATTACTGGACAAAAATCCTACAATGGGGTCGCTATTTTGAGTAAGACCTTACCCAGTTCTATTTCGATTGGATTTACGCCGGTTTTAGGGTGGGAACGGGTGGGGGATTTGGACGAACAAAAACGTTTGATTCATACGCAGATTGCAGGTGTAGAAATCATCAATATCTACGTTCCCAATGGTCAAAGCGTGGGCAGTGAAAAATATGAATATAAAATGCGCTGGTTAAATATGTTAAATCAGTATTTACGTCATTTTTCATCGCTCAATTTGCCCGTATGTATCTGTGGGGATTGGAACATTGCCCCTGAGGATATGGATATTTATGACCCGGAAAATAAAGCTGAACATATCATGGCTTCTGCTCCAGAACGGCAGGCGTTTTCCCGGTTTTTAGACTTAAACTTTCAGGACAGTTTCCGCTTATTTTCCCAGGAGGCGGGGCAATTTACCTGGTGGGACTACCGGGCTGGTTCGTTTCGGCGCAATCACGGCTGGCGAATTGACCATATTTTGCTCAGTTCTTCCCTATGTTCTCAGGCAAAAAACTGCTGGATTGACCGGGAACCCCGCAGTTGGGAACAACCGAGTGACCATACGCCGCTGGTTTTAGAACTTGAATGTTAAAATTGGCAACCTATCGTCTTCATTGATTGTGGTTGATTATCGGTACCTCTATTAATTAACAAATAGCGGTCGCAGGGGGGTAGCCCCGCACTTGGTTCTGGGTAATAATGTCGTAAGCGACACGCAGGCTATGGGCATTTCAGCGAGATAATCTTCTGCTGGTTGCAATCAATAAAGGTGCCCTTATGACTGAGATAACCCCAAAATTTCTACCAATTTTTTAATGATTTAATTCATTTGTCATAACAAAACTATCACATTGTCCCCTGGGGGTTAATTTTAGGTTAAATCAGGGAGTTTTTACGGAGATGGGGGAGCGAATTTTTTGGGCATTTTTACGGATTATTCCCGATCGCCAGTCTGCTACTTTATTAAGTAACGTAAATAGCTCAATGGTTCGCAGAAATCCAAGTTTTTTGAGGATTTAATCCTGAATTAACTGCGATTTAACCTATCCTCACACACTCATCGA
The DNA here is from genome assembly GCA_964481635.1 of uncultured Synechococcus sp. Lineage (GTDB taxonomy): Bacteria > Cyanobacteriota > Cyanobacteriia > Gloeomargaritales > Gloeomargaritaceae > Gloeomargarita. Next base: position 13,149 of record CAYZTU010000014.1, on the reverse strand, counting down.
ATTTTATGCTGTCTCATTTGGCCTCAAGGGAAACGGTTTTACTGGTGAATGAAGTTGGTGTGGTGATTGCTGCCCGGGGGATATGGCGGTTTATCCTTGGGCAAGAAGGGGCGGAACTGTTAGGGCATCGCTGGTGGGATTATCTCCACCCGGAGGATTTGGCGGCGATGCAGGCGGTTTGGCAGCGGCTATTTGAGCAACCAGCCCTTGTCCTCAGCCAGGAATGTTACCTGCGTTCCTTGCCGGGGCGGTGGGTTGGGGTGAAGTTGACGTTTCAGAATGAACTGGCTGACCCCGGAGTGCGGGCGGTGGTGATTAGGGCGGAACCCACAGGGCAGGCGATGGGCGAGGATTCGGAAACGACTTATATTCAGGGGCGGGCGTATGACTTGGCCTTAGCTTTGACCCAGCAGGAATTTGTCCTGCATTATCAGCCGGTGGTGGATTTGGTGACGGGTGCCACGGTGGGGTTTGAAGCCTTGATGCGCTGGCAACATCCGAGTTGGGGCTTATTGGGGCCGGGGGAATTTATCCCTTTGGCGGAGGCGAATGGGTCGGTGGTGCCCCTGGGGCGGTGGGGGTTGGAGCGGGCGTTGCGCCAGTTGGGGGAGTGGCAGGCGCAGTTGCCGCAGATGAGGCATTTGCAGATGCATATCAATGTGGCACCCGTGCAGTTGACCCACCCGGATTTTGTGCCGGAGGTGGTGGCCGCCGTGGGCGCAGCCCGGTTACAGCCGGAGCAGGTGGTTTTGGAGATTACGGAAGGGGTGTTGGTGGGGGCTTTGGCCACCGTGCATGATACCCTGTCTCGCCTGCGGGAATTTGGGGTACTGGTGGGGCTGGATGATTTTGGCACGGGTTATTCCTCCCTGGGGCGGCTGCATCACCTGGCGATTCAATACCTGAAGATTGACCGCTCCTTTTTGGTGGGGATGGGTCCCCGGGCGCAGACGATTGTGGCCGCCATGGTGAATTTGGGTGCCAGTCTGGGGCTGACCGTGGTGGCGGAGGGGGTGGAGACGGAAATGCAACGGCTCTGGCTCCAGCGGTTGGGGTGTCCCTTGGCTCAGGGGTATCTGTTTGCCCGACCCTTACCCGCCGAACAGGTGCTGGCTTTTTTAGCGCAAACGGCGCAGGTGAGTTAGACGGGTTTGGGCTTGGCCTGGTGGGGTAAACCCCAGCCCAATTTTTGGCGCAGGAGATGGAAAAATTCCGGCGGCTTCAGGCGCACAAACCGCGCCTGGTAGGGGGAACGATGGACGGTGACGTGGTTCTCCGGCTGGACATAACAGCCCGCATTGCCATCGGCAACCAACACCAAGCGGGAGCGGTTCGCCGCCACGATCTGTACCCGTTCCCGGTCATCAAACACCAGAGCGCGGGAGGCCAGGGAATGGGGACAAATGGGAATCATCAACAGGGCGGCCACCCCCGGCGACAACACCGGCCCCCCGGCGGACAGGGCATAGGCCGTCGAACCCGTGGGCGTGGAGAAAATCACCCCATCCGCAGGAATATCCACCAGGGCATGGCTGCCCACCTGCACCTCAAAATGACAGAGCTTCGCCAGCGGTTCCCGGTGCAACACCACCTCATTCAAGGCCAAGGCTTCCCAAATCCGGGTTTGTCCCTCCCAAACTTGTACGGCTAAGGTAATGCGTTCCTCGACCTGATAATCCCCGTTCAAAAGAGCATCCAGCGCAGTGGGTAAGGATTCTAAGTAGGTTTCCGTCAAGAAACCGAGATGTCCCGTATTCACCGTTAACAAAGGAATCCCCAAGGGGGCACACTGACGACTGGCGGACAACACCGTACCATCCCCCCCCAGGACGATGGTAAATTCCACATCCCGGTCAAACCCCGGCGGGGTCAGCCAGTCAATCGGCGTGTGACACACGGGACTCCCCGGTTGGGCATAGCCCAGCAAGCCGCCCACCCCCGTCGCCAAACAGACCTTGCGCCCCCGTTGTTCCAGCAATGCCTGCAATTCCCCGGCGGCCTGCTGCGCTTGGGGTTTGTCATCGTTGTAGATAATGCCGATTTTGCCCACCACGGCCACCCGCCCGGTTGTAATAAGTGATTATAAAATGAACGCTTCAACTGCCGGTTTTGGCTGAGGTCTTGAAGGGACGACGGCGTTTACGTTTTTCCTGTTCTTTGCGTTTTTGCCGATCCAGTTCATAGTTGCGCTCTTTCAGTTTTTGTAAAATCCGGCCAAAATACTCCGCCAAATACCCCTCCAAACTACCGATGTCCTGGGGGGACAAGCCCAACTGGGTGTAAACCCCAGCCATCTCCGCCGTCAGGGTTTCTCCCCCAGCCAACACGGCGGCAAAGGCCAAGCGGTCAGCGATATTCCACGTCCACTGGAAGCTACGGAGTACCTGCCGGGTCATGGTCAAAACCCCGAGAGGGATACGGAGAACCCGGGCATTTTTGCCACTCAGCCGCTCACACAGGGCAATAATCTCCTCGGAAGTCCAAGCTTTCGCACCCACCACTGGCAATTTCTGCCCAATCGTTTCCGGCACGTCCAGACAGCGCAGGGCAAACTGTGCCACATCTTGCGTATCCATATAGGCCACCGCCGCCGAAGTCCCCGTCAACCAGACGGACTGTTCTTCCAAAATGGGAATGGCAAACTGGCCGATCAACCCCTGGAAAAACCCCGCCGGTGCCAGGATCGTGTAATCCAACCCCGACTCCGCCAAAAATGTTTCTGTAGCCGCCTTAACACTCATCAACGGCACATGAGGATAGCGTTCACACCCCAAAATTGAGAAAAAAAGCAGGCGTTTCACCCCCGCAGTGACCATCGCTTGGACTAAACTCACCTTGCCCTGCCAATCCACCTCCCGAATGCCAATTCCATCCGTCGGGCGGGCGGTAGCCGCATCCACCACCACATCCATTTCTTCCAGGGCATAGATTAAACTCTCCGGGCGGCAGAGATTCCCCGGCACCAGTTCCGCTCCCCATTCCCGCAAAAAAGTCGCCTTAGGTAACGTCCGCACCAAACACCGCACCCGATGCCCTGACTGCAATGCCCGCCGTACCACCTGCCGCCCCAGGGTGCCCGTCGCCCCAACCACCAAAATATTCATGGGATGTGTATATCAGTTTTTTACATTTCATTAAGAGTTTATCAGAAAACGGTCTAGGGCAGTTTTGATCCCCGGCTGGTAACAGTACGGTATTCCTACCGAAGTTGCCCCAAAACCGCCCAAACCCAAAAAAGCGACCGGCAGTTAGGGCAAACGGGTCACATACTCAGCCAACACCTTAACGGCAGGTGCCAGGACAATCACGGCGGCAGAGGCAGTCACGACCGTAAACGCCAAATTCGCCACCCGGTCAGCGGCTTTTTGGTAAATTACACCCACGACCTGAAATTCCCGAAAATTCCCCTCTAGGGCATCCAGACGGTTCTTCGGTTTATTCAAGCGATTTTCTACTCAGTCTAACCGGCTTTCCACCTTATCCAGTCGGCTGTTCACTTCTTGACGAAACTCCGCCAGGGTTTGGGCGATGGAGTCCAGCGTGGCCGGGAATGGCTCTGCCACAGGGAATTGATATGATTGTTCCCTAGTTTATCCCAGCCTTACCCCCACCAATTCGCCGCTTTTTGCACCAGCACATTTTGCCACGTATGCATCAACGGCCAACGGTCTAACCCCATCCCCAGGGACAAAAGCATCAAATACAAAATCGAATACTTAAACACCGACCGTGCTAAGGGTACATCCTGGGGTTGGACAAACAACTGAAATACTTTGTAGAGAAACACCCCGCCCAAGACTAAGGCAATCAAAGCATACAATCCCCCCACCACACCACAGGGATAGACCAGAAGTAAACTGGTGGGAATCAGCAGTAAAGTGTACAGCAAAATTTGTTGGGTTGTTTGCTCCGAACCCGCTACCACCGGTAACATGGGCACCCCCACCTGGGCGTAATCATCCCGAATCATCAACGCCAATGCCCAAAAATGGGGCGGAGTCCAAATAAAAATAATCGCAAACAAAATCCAAGCACAGGCGGACAATTCCCCCGTCACCGCCGCCCAGCCCACCAGAGGCGGAATCGCCCCCGCCGCCCCACCAATCACGATATTCTGGGGGCTGGAACGCTTCAACCAATGGGTATAAACCAGCACATACACCAAAATTCCCGCCCATTCCAGCAGGGCACTCAGGACATTCACCCGCCAGGTTTGCAGGGCAAACGCCCCCACCGCCAACACCACCGCAAACACCAACGCCTGCCCCGGCGTAATCCGTCCCGCCGGAATCGGTCGCTTTTGAGTCCGCACCATCACCTGGTCAATATCCCGGTCGTAGAGGCAATTAATCGTATTGGCTGCCCCGGCGGCCAACGTCCCAGTGAATAGAGTTGTCAGTAAAATGCCCGCATCCGGCTCCCCCTGGGAAGCCAACCAAACCGCTCCCGCCGTGGTGACCAACAGCAGGACAATAATCCGGGGTTTCATCAGTTGGATATAGTCCTGCACCCTACTTCCCGTTTCCCACCAAGTTGCCTGCATAAAAGCTCCTTAGAGATTGCTTTGGGTTGGCTGGACAGTCATACGTTGTAATAATACCGTCAACATCACCAAACTCCCCAACAACAGGGCACCCACCGCCTGATGGGTCACCGTCAGCGGCTCGACCTGGAGGCGCAATTGGTAGGTTGCCACCCCCACGCCAATCTGGATTGCCAACAACACCAAGACCCCATGCCCCAAGCGTCCCAAATCGGGGGACACTCGCTTGTGCCGCAGGGTGATAACCCCCACCGCCAGGGTCAAGACCGTGGCTGGCACCACCCCCAGCAAATGCCAGTGCAGGACTTGGCACAGTTCCCGTCCCAGGAAACACTGATGGGCAGCCCAACGGGAAGCCACCAGCCCACCCAGCAGACTTTGACCATAGAGTGTTAAAGCGGTGACCAGGGCTAAACCCGGTAAAAATTTGGGCAAAGGTTGCACCAACCCCGGCACTTCCCTCAACGCCACCGCCAGGGTCAACAACAGACTGAAAAACGCCAACCCCGTCCCCAGGTGCGCCGTCACAATATCAAACCGCAGCATTTGGGTCACGGTTAACCCCCCCAAAATTCCCTGCCACAGCACCAAACCCAACGCCGCCGTCACCCCCCAGGGCAACCACCGGGGTAAATGGGAGCGCCACCCCCAACCCATCCCCACCAGAAGCACCACCCCCAACCCCACCGTGGCCGCCACCAAGCGGTGAAACCACTCCAAAAACACCTGCAAATCCATCTGTTGGGCGGGCACCACCTGCCCAAAACACAGAGGCCAATCGGGACAGGCCAACCCCGCCTCCATCACCCGGGTCGCACTACCGAGAGCCATCAAGCCCCAGGTCGCCGTTGCCAAAAACCAGAGCCATCGCCGGACGATGACCTGGGGAACCCATCCCCGAGAGGCATCAGAGACAGTGAATTGGGTACCAATCATGGACACTGATGAGTAAAATTACTTTCTGTTATAAATGCTCCTCCCTCTCTCATTGCAAATCTTTAAGGATTTCTTCGGGAGTTGAAGAAATATAGCCGTTTTGATTAAATTTGAGACATTATCAGTTTTCACCCCCTGACCCCCCTAGCCCCCCTTGCTAAGGGGGGGAATGGATTGATAGTCCCCCTTGACAAGGGGGATTAAGGGGGTATTCGTCTTAGTTCTAATTGAAATGACCATATAACAGAGGCAACCCCCTATCAGCCGCTAAAACCCGCAATATTCTTTGCGTCCCTGAGCGCATCCATCCGCCAGTTAATGACTGTATGTGGTTAAGCAGGGCGAGATTGTCACGTCAAGCTTTTGGCAAACCAGGACGAAGCCGTGGCCTGCGAGTCCGATGATTACCTGTTCAGCGATCTTCGCAATGCCAGGGTGAGTGCTACCCCAGTGACCTAGATTTCCGCATCCATCGCCGCCGTCAGCAGTGCCCCGAGGCTAAATGCCCCCACCAAAGGTAAAGGACAATGGCTATACCAACTGCCCAACAGCGCCACGCACGTACTCGCAAGCACCACCGCCACCGCCCAACGTTCCTGGGGCGATAACCCATAGGTAGCCTTGATCTCCCGCAGCACTTCGCCTGGGATCGGCACCGGCATCACGGCTTGGGGAGGAAAAGCCCAATAAGTCCCACCGCTGGCGACCCACTCCGTCCAGCCTTGCTCTTGACACCACTGGTCAATCCATGCGTCTGCTAATCGCTTCACGGCCAACCCCAAAGTGCTTTGTTCAGGACTTCAAGTTAGCAAAGCCATTTTGCGCTTGTCCCCATTTCGACCAGGGTGGACATAATTTGTTATTAAACCGGGTTAAATGGTGTTTTTTCCCACCCATTCCCTTACAAAACTTTATAGTTTTACTTTATATTTTTGCACCATCAGGCGCAGGAGTCAGGAAGACTGGGCGGGGTCGAGAATATTAGCCAAGGCCGGGGTCAAGGTGGGGTACTGGTAATCAAACCCCATCGCCTGCACCCGCTGGGGCAACACCTGCTGGCCGGTGAGAATCACCTGGGCGGCATCTCCCAATAGGAGTTCCAACACCATCCCCGGCACGGGCAACCAGGAAGGCCGCTGGAGAATCTGCCCCAGGGTTTGACACAATTCCGCCATCCGCACGGGTTGGGGTGCCGTGGCATTGTACACCCCGACCCAAGATGCATTTTCTAGGGCGGTTAAGATCAAATTCACCATATCCTCCCGGTGAATCCAGGCAAACCACTGGCGACCGGAACCAATCGGCCCGCCCAAAAACGCCCGAAACGGGGGTAAAATCCGCTCCAGCGCACCCCCTCTCCCCAAAACAATACCAATGCGAAAAATCACCACCCGCACCCCCAAAGCCTGCGCCGGTTGTGCGGCCTGCTCCCAATCTTGGCACACCTGGGCGAGAAAATCATCCCCCGGCGGGCTATCCTCCGTAAATACCGCCGTCTCGCTCGCCCCGTAGTACCCAATCGCTGAAGCATTGACCCACACCTGGGGGCGCACCTTGGCCTGGGCAATGGCGGCCAACAGTCGTTGCGTCCCCCCTGCCCGGCTGGTTTGAATCGCCTGTTTACATTGTGCCGTCCAGCGGCCAATAATCGGCTCCCCAGCCAAATTGACAACCCCGGTACAGCCCTCAACGGCTTCAGCCAACGCCGCCACCGGGAAAACCTGCGTCTGGGGGAATCGTTGCTTCGCCCGTTGGGGGTCACGGGTCAAAATTCGCACCCGCCCCCCCCGTTCTGCCAAGCGAGCCACCAGCCGAGAGCCGATAAACCCCGTAGCTCCCGTGACCAGAATCTCCATCTAGCGACCCAGACCGCCCCCAAGGAGTTTCTGGATGTCAAAGCCCTGTTGACCCAACCGCAACATGGCCGGAATGTCCATATTCATTTCTGCGGCAGGATAGGCTTCCAGGATATTCACCAACCCAAATCCATCCCGATCCCGGAATCCTCCCCGATCCCGGGGCACAGAGGCCAGGATAATCGCCCCTTTCATCCCCGGCAGTACCGAGGGGGATTGGTTGGGCAAAAACAAGGGCGGAATTTGGGTTAATGCCTTTTCCACGGCGGGGGAATCCACAATCCGAATTACCCGACGGGTTTCCAAGGGCAACTTAAACCGCAGCACCTGTTCAAACCCCTGCCGGTCTTTTTCGGGGAGCAGGCGCAGGGTTTTTTGTAACTGGGGGGAAACTTCATTTTTATCCACAAATCGCCGCAAATCCGGCACCGAGATATTCACCACTTGCAGGATATTAAACCAAAAATTCACAGAACGAGCCGCCTGGGCTGGTTTCGGCATTCCCAATACCAAAGCCGCTAACCCCAATCCCCACAACCATTGTTTTTTACGCATGACACACCTCACTCTATTGCTGGAACGACCCACACCCGCAGGTGAGTTTATCATACCCCAGATTCCATCCTTCAGGGGTGGAGCAGCCCGTAGCCCCGTCCGTACAAGGTCTGAATCAACGGGGGTTCCGGGGGTTGCTCGAGTTTCCGGCGCAATAACCGCACCTGCGCCGCCAACAAATTCCGGTCAGCGGGGGATTCCCCCGGCCACAGGCTGGCCATAAGCTGGGCATGGGACAAAATTTGCCCCGGATGTTGCATGAGCAGGGCGAGGAGTTGGGTCTCTTTCTCCGAGAGAATGATTTGCCGCTGTCCCCGATAGGCCAAGCGTTGTTCCGGCTCCAACACCAGGGTACCCACCTGCAACCGCATGGGGGTAGCTCCCGTCAGCGGTCGCCGCAGCAAGGCGCGCACCCGTGCCGCCAATTCCGCAAAAGCAAAGGGCTTGACCAAATAATCATCCGCCCCCGCATCCAATCCCTGCACCCGATCCGTCAGACTGTCCCGGGCGGTGAGGAATAGCACCGGGGTCGTCAAACCCTCCCGCCGCAACCGGTGACAAAGGGTTAACCCATCCAGATGGGGTAACATCCAATCTAAAATCAGTAATTCGTAAGTATTTTGTTTTGCCAAAGCATAGGCAACTTGTCCGTCTTTTACCGCTTCAACCTGGTAACCCTGCTGTTTTAGCAAAATGGTTAAAGGTTCGGCCAGTTCCGGGTCATCTTCTACCAGCAGGAGGGACATGGCCAAGGTTCAAACGCCATCCGTGGGGTTGGTGGGGGGCTGGTGGGGATAGTGTTTCACCCCGGGGAGGCGTTGGCGGCGACGGTCACCCAAGGTTTGATGCAGTTGTTGATACAACTGTTCTGCCACCCGCACATTCATGGCTACCCGCACCACCGGCTGTACCGGCACCCCACTCGGTTCGGGGCCATTGGGGGACACCGATGGGGGCAAACAAAAGGGGTCAAGAAAGCCGAAATCAAGCACTACATCATCATTGACATGGTTGGCTAGGGCAATATTGACGTACTGGGGCACCCGCTCTGGGGTAACCGGGAACTGGAATCGGATGGTGCGTTTGGGTTCCGCCATAGGTGCCCACCAGGGGAAATATCCCCATGCTACAGTAGGAAAGGGGATTTCCAAAATAGCCATGACCAGTTCCACCCTGACCGTAACTAAGACTAAGTTGAAGACCCCACCCCTGTCGGTGGAGGTGTTGGGTAGCAAGGTATTGCGGCAAGCGGCGAAGCGGGTCACCCAGATTAACCAAGAATTGCGGGCGTTGGTGGCGGAGATGCTCAAGACCATGTATAGCAAAGACGGGATTGGCTTGGCCGCTCCCCAGGTAGGGGTTTTGAAGCAGATGTTGGTGTTGGATATTGACCCAGAGAATCCGGCGACCCCGCCCTTGGTTTTGATCAACCCCGTGGTGGAAGCCCAAGGGGACACATTGGCGGTGGGGGATGAGGGTTGTCTGAGCATTCCGGGGGTGTTTTTGCCGGTGAAGCGTCCGGCGCAGGTGACGGTGAGTTTTAAGGATGAGGGGGGGAAATTGCACCGGCGGTGTTTCAGTGACCTCACGGCGCGGGTGATTTTGCATGAAATTGACCACCTGCAGGGGGTGATGTTTGTGGATCGGGTGGAAAATCCCCTCGCCCTAGCCCAGGAATTGAGTAAGAATCGCTTCTCCCTGGCGGATGTACGGCGGGTGCGGTCGTGATGAGTCCCTTGACCCCTTTGAGTGGCGTCTTCCTCCTGGGAGCCTGCGTCCTGGCGATTGCCGCCGTGGGCTGTGTATTTGAATTGAGCTATGGGCATCCCCAACTGGGGGCACCCCTAACCTGGGGTATTCTGGGTTTGAGTACCCCGGCGGGGGTGGCCTGTTTTGTGGCCGCTGTGCGCTCGGCTCGCCAGGAATAGGCGAACCCTGGGGTGGCCGTCATTATACATACACCTAGGGAAATGCCACTGGGAATCGTTTACACTAGGAGTACCATTACCCAAGGGGCATTGGGCATCACCAATGGTGACTATTCTCCTGTTCTAGGTCTGGTATGAGTAGCGAACCGACCGACCCGAATCATCCAGCCATATTAGAATCCGACCTAGCGGTTGAGTCTGAGGTGCCGGTGGAGTTGACCAACGGCCACAACCTTAATGGCAATGGCAGTATGGTGCTGGCCACGCCGCCTGTGGAGCGGGTGCGCCGGTTTAATGACCATCGCCTGGATGAACTGCACTGGCTCCTGACCAAGCACGGGGGGGAACGGCATCTGGTGATTTTGCAAGATTTCCCCGACCCGGATGCGCTCTCCTGCGGCTGGGCCTATCTCCTGATCGCTCAGCAGTACGACATTCGTTGTGACCTGGTTTATGCGGGGGCGATCAGCCATCAGGAGAATATTGCGCTGGTGAAATTGACGGGGATGCCGGTGCAAAATTGGCCAGCTTCTACCCTGAAAGACCGGGATTGGCAGGGTTACCAGGGCTGTGTGTTTGTGGATAACCAGGGGGCGACCAGCCAGTTGACCCAGTGGGTACACCAGATGGAACTACCGGTGATGGCGGTGATTGACCACCATGCGGGAGGGGATATTGCGGCGGAGTTTGTGGACGTTCGCCCCCAGATTAAAGCGACGGCGACGATTTTGACCCAGTATCTCCAGGGGGAATTGCTGGCTTTGGATCGCAACGTGGGGGAACACATCAAATGTGCCACCGCCCTGATCCACGGCATTCGTTCGGATACCAATGGTCTGCTCCAAGCCCAGGAGGACGACCTACTGGCGGTGGCCTACCTGAGCCGTTATTGCGATGCCCAGCTCCTGCGCTCGATCCTCCAGGTGAATCGCAGTAAACAGGCCATGGATGTGATCGAACGGGCGTTGAAAAATCGCATGATCCAAAACAATTTTTCCCTTTCCGGGGTCGGCTATCTGCGCTACGATGCCCGCGATGCGATTCCCCAGGCGGCGGATTTTTTGGTGACCGAGGACAACGTTCATACAGCGGTGGTATACGGCATCGTTTACGACAAAGACCGGGAGCGGGAATTGGTGATCGGCTCCCTGCGGACGAGTAAACTAACCCTCGACCCGGATGAATTTCTCAAAGATGCCTTTGGGCACGACCCCCAGGGGCGTTTTTTTGGCGGGGGACGCTCGCAAGCCGGGGGCTTTGAAATACCCATGGGTTTTTTGGCGGGGTTGAATGACAATCCCAACTACGCCAATTTGAAATGGGAGGTGTACGACACCCAAATCAAGCAAAAGCTCCTCCGCCTGATTAGCCCCGAAAAGCAAGTTCAGGTCACCTGATGGCGTGGCAGTTTTTGCTCCAACGTCAGGATGCCCCCCGCAGCTACTGCTGGCTCCAGGGGCAACACCCCCTCCTGCCTGGGGTCTATCGCCTGTGGGGACGGACGACCCCGCCTGCGGGCAAAACCGCCACGGTGGAATGGCTGTGGCCGACGGGTTCCGGGCGACAACGGTGCCGTCAACAAGAGGTGCCCATTGACCGTCAGGGGTTGGCCTTACTCATGCCCTGGACAAGGTGGGAAGCCGGAACCTGGGAAGTCCGCTGTCGGCAGGAGCGACCCAGCCGTACCTGGGAATCCTGGAGTGATGGGTTGATTTTTCGGGTCACGGCCACCCCAGAACCACCCCAAATTGCCGCATTACAATGGCAATACCGTTGCCGATTCCCTTGGCACCAAACGCTCCAGGTGAAAGGCTGGGTTACCGCTGGTGAGGAATTATCCCTGCACATCCATGACCCGTTGCAGACAGCCATGGTTTTGCACATCCAGCAACCCCTAGCTCGGGAGGGGTGGGAGCCGGTGCCTTTTTGCTGTGATGTGGCGATTCCGCAGTATTTGTACGAACGGGTGTTGTTGGCGGTGATCCAGGTGTTGGGAACCCCATTGCGGCAGGAATTGCTGTTGGTCAATCCCTTGGTCACGGCACGGCTGACCCCCCAGTTAACCGTTGAATCCCGCTCGCTCGAGGATTTGACGCACCAGGCGCAAGCCATTATCCGCAAGCGTCAGTTTATTCTCCCACCCCGCTTGATGGCCGCCGGGGTCAATCAATTATGAAATTGCCCACGCTAAAATAGAGCAATCCTATTTGGATTCTGAACGGACAAAACTGGTAAGACAAGATTTCTATATCTCCTTTATTTACAGTTCATTTTAGATTGCTGTATAATGCACAAAGAGTTTTTGCTCTCATATAAAGTAACAATATAGCGATCTCATGGAATTTGCAAGGACTGAAGAGGCTTTCAAAAACCAGTGTGGGACTTTGCTCTGCGACCTTTTACTCTTTGGATATAAAAATTTGAGTAGAAAAACTATTCTCACAATTTGAATGTGATGGCTACATGAGTGGGGCATACCTGAAATGATAATTGTTACCCGAAAATGTGGACGATTGGGGAACCGTTTACTACTAATGAGTCACCTCATTGCGTATGGAGTAGAGAAGGGTCATCGTGTTATTGATATTACATTTGATGAATATGCTCAATTTTTTGTTCAAACAGTAAACAACCCACATATTGTGCGATTTCCTGCAACCAAATCCTGGTTAGATAATTTACCACTTAATTACAATTTAGTTCCCTCTGTAATTTACAATTTTGCTCGTGTCATCAGAAAATTAACCAATTTATACCCTAAGCTACGATCTGATTACCAGTTTTTCCCATCGTATGATACCGATTGGGGGACACCCGTAATGATTGATGATATAGATGTCAAAAAAATCATTTTTATCCGAGGATGGTATGTTCGTGCCCCTCAATATTTTGTCAAGCATAGTCAGTTAATTCGAGAGTGGTTTACACCCCTACCTAAATTTCAAGAAAATGTTAAAAATTTATGTAATCAAATTCGTCAATCATCTGATATAGTCGTTGGATTACACATTCGAGCGGGTGACTATCGGATATATGGTGGGTTCTATCCACTCCCTGTTTGGAAATCTACCATGAAAAGAATGACAGATTTTTTTACAACTAAGAAAGTGGCTTTTCTCATCTGTTCCGATGAGGATTTCCGTTCACAAAGATCATTTTTCTCGGAATTTATTGTTTACTTTGGTACAGGTCATATTATTGAAGATTTATACAGTCTTGCCTGTTGCGATTATCTGATAGCCCCACCAAGTACTTACAGCAACTGGGCTGCTTTTTAGGTAGTCCTAGTTTTGTAATGGTTAAAATGGGTAGAGACCGAGTTAAGAGGAGA
>CAYZTU010000013.1:0-75209 GCA_964481635.1 uncultured Synechococcus sp. | reverse complement strand
ATATTTAACTTCATTCACCACTATAATGAATCATTACTTACATAGCACTACCCGGAATTGGATTTGGGCGGGAACTCCGGGCAATCGGTTAAGCAGTGGGAAAGTGTAACAGACCCCCAGTAGAGAGAGGGATGCAAGTAAACATAGAGAAGGGAAGCGAGTGTATGGACTCGCCGTGAAAATGATGGCTCCAGCCGAAACAGCGAAGGGAAAACCCGTAAGGAGAAATACTGCCGTGCCGCTCAAATTCCAAGCTGCAATTCGTTCAGGGGTGTCTAAGTCACTTGCGTGATCCTTCCATCTGTCAAAATTGTAGATGCCCATCATCAAACCGAACAAAAGAATGAAAACAAGTAATGCCCAACCAAACGGCACTTCCCGACCAGATGACACATCTTGGGAGAGAAACACACACGCCATGCCGAGTCCACCAGCGCTAAGACCCGCAATAACGCCATACGGCTCCAAATACACCAAACCTCTAAAAGCCCATTTCAGCATGATTATCGACTAAGCTCGGTTGTTCGGTTTCGGAGCCAACGAGCAGGTAACTCAGCAATCTCCACCCGCATCAAAACTACAGGCGTGTTGGTCAACTTGTAGGCATCCCGTCGGGCAACAGTCCGCATACCCAGGAGCTTCTGGTAAACACGCTCATGCTTGGGATCGAAGATAAACACTGAGGTGTCAACGCCATGGTGTAAATAGTCGTCCACAACGGCTTGAATTAGGGAGATTACAACGGTGCGTTGGTTCTGGTAACGCTTTCGGGTCGCAATTCGCCATGAGCCTGCCAGACACTTGCCTTCGCGGCGAATTAAATCACACTCAGTCTTGAAATCATCATCCACATGAAGCCCAGATGGGTTGTCCAATGTCCAACTGATCGTGCCAATGATCTCTTCTTCGTGGACAGCGACAAGAACGGTCGTCTCGGGGATGGCATCCAAGTGAGAATTGTAAATCAGAAGACCATTGGGTTGAGGGTCGGAGTATCCTTCCGCAACATACGCATCATGCGTAATCCGATAAACGACCTCCATCTCGGTTGTGTCATTAACGGGACGAACAGTTGGGTGGATTGGGAGTTCCATATTGCTATGCTAGCTTAGTTGGTTGGAGAAGGAACCCTTTCGAAACACCCAACGCAGAAGTCACCAAATCGCTCTGGCGGGAATTCTCGATTTTCATAACCTGATATGGAAATGCTGGCAATGTCTCATTAGATATAGCAATGTTATTCGATTTGTGAACAAAATTTCTGAATAACCAAGGACGGGGGCTACACCCCTGTGACCGCTGTTCTAAATTCATTTAGGATTGCTATAGCAGAAGCCTGTAGTAGACGTTGTGCGGTACTAACTCTTCCATGTTCATTTAATCCTTAAATAAATAATGCTGATGCTTTGATCGAACCAGTGATTAAACTGCAATGGGAAGTCTCCATGCGGTTCTATTACTCCACTCGCAAGGATAAACGGCATAGCCACTCATAATAGACTATGCCACGCAAGCTAACAAAATAAGCAGTCCCAGGGGTGCTCCACGCAGTGTGGCGCAGGCATTCCCCCGTCTCTGGTTCTGGGTAATAATGGCTGCGCCACACAAGCTAGTATTGGACAGTGACACGCAGTCTATGAATATTCCAGCGAGATGATTTTCTGCCGGTTGCAAGGAATATGAGATGTCTTTGAGCGGCATCACTTGAGGATTGCCGCCCACAGTTGGTATAACCGGGGGTAGAAGGTCACGCCGGGGTGAGGTGATCGGATCAATGCAAAGTGTTTTTGAGGCAGTGGCAGCATGACCGTACCGATTAGCTTGTGCATGATTGTCCGGGATGAGGCCGCTACGCTCCCCGCCTGTCTCGCCAGCGTGCGGGGGGTGGTGGCGGAGATGATCCTGGTGGATACGGGTTCCGAGGACAATACGGTCAGCATTGCCCAGAAGGCGGGAGCCACCGTCGCCACATTTACCTGGCAGGACGACTTTGCCGCCGCCCGCAACTATTCCCTGGAGTTGGCGCGTGGGGAATGGATTTTGGTGCTGGATGCGGATGAGGTACTATTGCCCAGTGCCGTCCCCCTGATCCGGGAAGCGGTGGCGCACCCCGACCTACTGGCGGTGAATTTACTGCGTCAGGAGTGGGGCGCTCGCCAGACCCCCTATTCCCTCGTGTCTCGCCTGTTTCGCAACCGGCGGAATATTCGCTTTCAGCGGGCGTACCACGAATTGATTGACGATAGCGTCAGCCAGATTCGCCAACAGGAACCCCACTGGCGGGTAGGCACCATCCCGTCCGTGACCCTGCAACACCGGGGCTACACCCCAAAAGCCATCCAGGCCAAGGATAAATCCGCCCGGATGCAACGGATTTTGACCCAGGCGCTTGCCCGTGACCCGCAGGATGCCTACCTTAGCGCCAAATTGGGGGCATGGCACCTCGCCCAGGGGGAACTCGCCCAGGCGTTGGCGTTGCTGACCCAGGCCGAGGGGACCCAACCCCCGGAACCGATGGTGCAGTACGAAATTCATTTCCATTTGGGACTGCTCTATGGAATACAGGGGCAGTGGCACCGGGCGCAAACCTACTACGAGCGGGCGATTCACACCCCCGTGCCGCCCCTGGTGAAACTGGGAGCCTACACCAATCTGGGCAGTTTACACAAGGAACAGGGCGCACTTACCCCCGCCCGCACCCTGTTTGAACAAACCATTCAGATTGACCCTACCTGGGCCACCGGCTATTACAATTTGGGGCTGACCCTGAAGGCACTCAACCTGTTGCCAGCGGCGGCAGAAGCCTACCAAAAAGCCCTCACCCTCGAACCCAACATGGCGGCAGCGCACCAAAACCTCGGTGTTGTCCTGTGTAAATTAGGGGATTTGGTGACCGCCCAAGACCATTGGGTGCAAGCCATTACTTTATATCAGCAACAGGGTTCACCGGAGGGGCAGAAATTACAGCACGAATTACATCATTTGGGGCTATTAGGCCGTTAGCAACCCCCTGGCAAAAACCGGTAGCAAAATATTTCCCATCCCTCCCATGCCCCCCTTGGAACCACAGGAAAATTACCCTATAATGGGGTTGGATTGGTGTATGAGATTTCATTGATTCCCTCGCCCCGGATTGTGTGATTCCCCGGCAACTAACCCTAAGTAATTTCCTGAGTTATCGTCAGGCCAGTTTAGATTTTAGCGGCCTGCATACCGCCTGCATCTGTGGCCCCAACGGTGCGGGTAAATCCTCGTTACTGGAGGCCATGACCTGGGCTTTGTGGGGGGAATCCCGCGCCAGCAGTGCCGATGACGTGATCCGCTCCGGGGCAACGGAAGCCCAGGTGGACTTCAGTTTTAGCAGTGGCGGCCAGACCTACCGGGTGATCCGGGCGCGCAAGCGGGGGCATAGCACCCTGGAATTTCAGGTATGGGCGCAGGAACGCTGGCAACCCCTGACCCAACGGGCAATTAAGGATACCCAGGAGGTGATTAACCGGGAATTGAAACTGGACTATCCCACCTTCATCCATTCTGCCTATCTGCGCCAGGGACGAGCGGATGAATTTATGCTCAAAACCCCCAGCAAACGCAAAGAAGTCCTGGCGAGCTTGTTGCAACTGGACCACTACGATGAATTGGCAGAACAGGCCAAAAAACGAGCCAACGACCAGGAATTTGCCGCCAAAACTCACCAACAAACCCTAGCCACCCAAGCCCAGGAATTGGCACAGGAAGCGGCCATTCAACAGCAGTATGCAGCCCTCCAACAGGAGATTCAGCGCATCCAAACCATCGCCACCGAGTTACAAAACCAGCTCCACCAATCCCAAACCCAGCAACACCAACGGCAACAGTGGGTCGAACAGCACCAATGGCTGAGCCAACAACGCACCCAACTCAGCCAGGATCAAATGCAAACCCAAGCCCGCCAGGAGCGGCTACACCAGCACCTCGCCCAACTCCAACAGCGTTTAGACCAAGCCGGGGTCATCACCCAGGCGTACCACACCTATACCGACCTGCAAAAACGGGAAGAACAACTCAACCACCAATCCCAACAGCAGCAACAACTCCAGCAGGAATACAACCAATTGCAATCCGCATACCAACAGGTATTACATCAATTAGAACTGCAAAAACAGCAGGCTGATACCGAACACCACACCCTGCGCCAGCACCTGGAAAAACTGGAATTGATCCGCCAAACCGCCCCAAACATTGCCCCCGCCCTCGCCCAACTCACCACCGCCCGCACCCAACTGCAATCCCTGGATCAGCAGGCCGCCCAGTACAAACCCCTCTACGACCACTACCAAACCCTGCGCCAACAGCAAGAGCAAACCCGTGCCCGCCAGGAAGCCCAACTCCAGGAACAGCAACGGCAACGCCACCACTGGCAGACCCAACTTGACCAATGGGGCGACCTAGGGCAGGAATTAGCGGCCATTCAGCATCACTTAACCGAATTGGATAAAAAAAAGGTCTATTTAGACCACGTAGAAGAAAAAGGGAAAGAGCGCAAAAGTTTTCAAGATAGCCTCCACACCCGTCTGCAAAACTACGAAACCCAACTCAGCCAACTCGCCCAAAAAAACGAACTCCTCAAACAACCGGAAGCCCTCTGTCCCCTCTGCGCCCATCCCCTCGATGCCAAGCACTGGCAAGTCGTACAAAAAAAACAGGAATTAGAACGGCGGGAACTCGAAGAAGCCATCTGGCTCACCAAGGAACAAATTACGATCAGTGAACGGGAAATTAATGTATTACGTCAGGAATACCGGGAAGTCAAAAAACAATGCGAAGCCCGGGAACAACTCAACCAAAAACAGGGCCAACTCAACCAGAAAATGCAACAACGCCAGGAACTCCAAACCCAAATTCAGCAAGCTCAGGTACGGATTGAGCAGCTAAAAACCGCCCTCACCCATCCAGAAACCAGCCCCGAACTGGCGCAAATTCAAGCGAATTTAGCAGCCATCAACTACAACGAACAAGCCCACACCTGCGCCCGGGGGGAAGTGGAAAAATGGCGTTGGGTAGAGATGAAGCAAGCCGAAATTCAAAATGCTGAAAAAGAGTACGGCATTCTATCCCAACAACTACACCAACTCGCCCAAAAATGCCAAGAGTTAGAGCATCATATTGCCGAAACCACCCACCATTCCCCCCTGCGTTACCAATTGCACGCAATCGAGCAACAACTCGCCAATTTAGCCTACGATGCCCCCACCCACCAAGCCATCCGCCAGCAATTACAGCAGGAGCAGGCAGCCCCCCTGCGCTACCAAGAACTGCAACGGGCGCAACAGGAATACCCCCAGGTCATCGAGGAGCTACAGACCCTCACCGCCACCGCCCACGCCCACGCCCACCGGCAGCAAGAACTAGAACAACAACTCGCCACCATCCACACCACCCTCGCCCAACTCCCCGACCTGGAAGCCACCATCAGTGCCTTAGAAACCCAAATCCAGCAACAACAGCAATTATTACAAACCCAATACATTCACAGTGGCACGCTCCAAGAGCGACTCCAACAACTGGCACAACTACGGGAAAAACACCACCAATACCAACAGGCACTCCGGCGCCACGAACACCAGTACCAGGTTTATCGAGCCTTGACCCAGGCCTTCGGAAAAAATGGCATTCAAGCCCTGATGATCGAGCAAATTTTGCCCCAACTGGAGGCCACGGCTAATCACATTTTGGGACGGTTGAGCAACCACCAACTCCATGTGCGCTTTGTCACCCAAAAACCGAAAAAAAGCGGCAGTCAGAAAAACCAACTGATGGAAACCCTAGACATTCTCATCGCTGACCATCAGGGCACCCGTCCCTACGAAACCTACTCCGGTGGGGAAGCCTTCCGGGTGAATTTTGCCATCCGGCTTGCCCTCGCCCGCCTCCTCACCCAGCGAGCCGGAGCCACCTTGCAATTGTTAATCGTAGATGAGGGATTTGGCACCCAGGATGCCCAGGGCTGTGACCGGCTGATCGCCGCCATCAGTGCCATTAGCGATGAATACGCCTGCATCCTGATGGTGACCCATATGCCCAACCTGAAAGAAGCCTTCCAAACCCGCATCGAAGTCAGCAAAACCGAGCAGGGTTCCCAGGTGCAACTCGTCCTGTGAAGCGGATCGCCATCATTGGGGCGGGGGTGATCGGGGCAGCCATCGCCTGGGAATTGTCCGCCGTGTCGGGCTGGGAAATCCATCTTTTTGAAGCCGAGTCATCCCCTGCCCAAGGAGCCACGGGAGCCGCTTTGGGGCTACTCATGGCCGTCCTGAGCGAACGGGGGGCACAGAAACGCTTAGCCAGTTTGCAGCATTATCACCAGATGCCAACCGCAATCCCGGGCAATCCACGGGGGATACTCCATCTTTACGATGACCCGCAGGCTTGGCAGAAAGCCCTCGCCCAAATCCCCCGGCGACAACACCAGGGTTGGACGCTGCACCCCCTCACCCCTGAACAGGTGGTAACGCAATTCCCCCAGGTTGACCCCACCCCTTTAATCGGTGCCATTTTCGCCCCCCAGGAACGGCAAATTCAGCCCTTGGCACTCACCCAGCATTGGCTCGATTTAGCGCAACGCCGGGGCGCACACATTCACTACCATTCTCCGGTATTACAGGTGATTCCGGGAAAACCCATCGAACTTGAATTGCCTGACCAGGAGCATCAGTGCGACTGGCTGATTATCAGTGCGGGGTTGGGTTCTACCCAACTTTCGGGACTCACGGCTCCCTTTCAGTTGGAACCGGTTCTGGGGCAAGCCATCGAAGTTTTATGTCCCGAATTGGAGACATATCCCATTTTGTATGGCAAGGATACGGCCATTGTCCCCCAGACCGGGGGAGCCATTTGGGTGGGCGCAACCGTAGAATTTTCCCCATCACGTCCGCCACATCCCGACCCGGAATCCCTCGCACAACTCTGGCAAAAAGCCACTTATTTCTGTCCTATTTTGCAGGGAAAATCCTGGCAACGACAATGGTATGGGTTGCGGCCTCGACCGGTGGGGCAAACGGCACCTATTTTACACATTGACCCCCAATGCCAGCGCATCCTTTGGGCAACGGGGCATTACCGGAATGGGGTTTTATTGGCTCCTTTCACCGCTGATTGGGTACGCCAAACCATCCAATCTGCCACCCTGTAGCCATCTCTGAAAACTATAGCCATTTCAATTAGAACTGAGACGGATACCCCCTGAATCCCTCTTGGCAAAGGGGACTTTGAAACCATTTCCCCCCTTGCTAAGGGGGGTCAGGGGGGTGAAAACTAATGCGGTAGCGCAGTGTTGGGCTGCTGGCGCTGGGCAACCTGAATCAACAGCCGCAAGGCTTCATTGACTGCTGCATCATTGGGAAAAGCTTGGGCAACATCGGGTTCTAGAAGCACTAGGTTTGTCCCTGCCCGATATCGCTCAACATATAGCCCTACAGGTGCAAATTAGGACAGTTTTCTAGCCCTCACCCCTTGCCCCTCTCCCATAAGGGAGAAGGAAGTAAGAGCCAACAATTGCTTCGCAATACAGGCAAACGGGGGTTTGCCCTCCTGTGAACACTGTCCTAAATTCATTTAGGATTGCTATACTTACCCCTAACAGCTCCCTGCATCTGGGAAAAATCATACTCAGAGCGTAATTCATCTTCCATTTCGTTCTCAACTTTCTTCTTCATAGAACCTCCTCTCCAGTCGGGTTGCTTTTCGGGCACTTATGAGCCGTACTTTACCGCCTCGGTCGGTATGCGCGACGACTAAAAGCTGCCCGAACCGAGATATACCAATGATAACGTAACGGTTTTCTCCAATAGAATGGTCGGGATCAGGGAAGGTTACGGATAGAGCGTCATTAAATACAGTTGCAGCCTCCTGAAAAGAAACACCATGTTTCTCTTTAGTTCTGCTTTGTCTGGATTCCATTCAAATTCCATGTGTAGATATCTTGTTAATCTATACAGACAACCACAGGAGCGACAGAGGTATGAAAAGATATTAACGTCTCAACTCCGCTATAGCTATAGCAGTATGATTTGAATTTAGAATGGCGGTCGCAGGGGGGCACCCCCCGTCACTGGTTCTCCAGAATCTTTGTTCGCAAATCGAATCGTATTGCTATAAGTAGGGTAAAGTTGTTGCCTCAAGATGTTGATAGCTTGCGTGTCCGCAGGACATTAGCTTGCGTGTCCACAGGACATTAGCTTGCGTGTCCGCAAGACATTAGCTTGCGTGGCGCAACCATAGAACTATAAACCGTAGGTGCCTCCTTTGGGGGCGATACCCTGCGACCCATTCGATGTCAATTACTTTAGGCTAACTGTCTTAACCAAAATTTGAAGCAGCCCAACTATTTGCACAGGCGGGCATTACATGAATAAATTATCCAAGGACAACGCCGCCCCATTCCCCCGCTCCAACTCCACCAATAGACGATTCAACTGCCCCCAAATCAGCAGGGTTGTCACCACGGTCAATCCTACCGCCACCCCCAACGCCCACTGCCAGGGAAACCCAAATATATTCACCCCGGCGGCCAGAAAACTGGTCATTCCCCCAGCAATGCCCACAATCGGTAGCTGTAGCTGTCGCCGCAAATCCGCCAATGTCCGGGTGGAATGCTGGGCTTGCCAGGACTGCACCGACTGTTTGAGCAACGCATTAAAGGCACTGCCTGCGGTTAGAGCCGCTAACAGCCCCATGACCAAAAGTAAATAGGGAGGGTCGTAATAAAAATACACGGTGAACCTGTAAATTCCATCACCCTATCCTACCATTTGCCAGCAGTTGTCCCACCATCTCCGCCACCGCCCGGTCGGCGGTCAACGGCCCGCGCACCTGCAAGAGTTCCCGGCGCATCTGGGCGAGGGTTGCGGGCTGGGTCAACCATTGATGGATCATCTCCGCCACGGTTTCCGGCGCAATCGTCCCCACCAACTCCGGGACAATCTGCCGCCCCGCCCAGATATTCGGCCAAGCCAACAACCCCAGCCGCCGCCGCATCCACCAACCGTAAGCCGTCGCAAACCCCTGACCCAGCCCCGGCAGATTCGCCAACACCCCCGGAATCCCATCCCACGCCCGCGCCACCTCCCCCACGGTCAAATGGGTCAAGACGAGGACAATCATCGGCACCCCCAACGCACAGAGTTCCGCCGTATTCGCCCCCACGGTGGTAATACAGAGACCGCATTCCCGCACCACCCCATAGGCCGGGAACGCCTGCACCAAGCGCACCCGCAGGCCATTTTTGAGAACCAAGTAAGGCTCTTGACCCAGGTGCTCCAGGGTCGCCGACTCCCAACCCAAGCGGTTGATAATGGGATTCTGCTGGGGGTCGGCATAGCCAGCCAAATCCGCTAGCGTGAGCGTAGGTGCCACGGGCAGGACAAACACCACCTCCGGGTTGTGCTCATACAATTGAGCCGCCACCGTCAGACAAAAGGGTACCCCCTGGGTGAGTTTGTTGGGTTTGGAGCCGGGTAATAGGCCAATTTGCCCCGGTCGGGCGGTAGGGACGGCTTCTCCCGCCGCCGCCACCATCAAATCCCCCACCACCCGTGCCCGGGGTTGACAAGAAGCGGGCACCTGGCGCAACAGGTGTTTTTTGGCCAAGGCCAGTGCCGAAAACCAACGGGGCCACCGCACCTGCACCTCCGCATAGGCCAGGGTGGCGTAACCCAACCGGCGGCCACAGACCAGGGTATAGAACGGGTCACCCCCCAAAAATAGCACCACCCCCCGGGGCAACCAATCCCAACCGGCGGCGGTACGTCCCCCGAGGAGAAACGGCCAAAAATCCGCCGCTGCCTGCACCCGCGCCACCCCCGGCAATTGTTGGAGAATTTGGGTCTCCTCCCCGGTGCTGTGGGGACAGGGGGACAAAACCACCGAAATCCGCAGATGATCTCCCCAGGTGTGGTGCAATTGCTGGACAACGGGACGTACCCAGGTGGCCACCTCCCCCGGCCCGTTGGTCAAAATCAGGACATCCGCTGCCGGCATTTACCCCCGTTCCCCCAACCACTCCCCCGCCCGCTGCCCCAAACTGAGCGGCAAACTCACCGCCCGTCCCAGGCGAGGCCGTTCCCGGGTTTGCTCCAACCAAAGCCAGACCTGCTCCACCACCTGCCATTCATGGAGGTACAACAACACCTGTTGCAAATGCGCCAGATATTCGTCCTCACTCAAGGGGAAGGACACCTGCTCCAGATACCGCCACATCACCTGAAAGTACATCCGATTCCGCAATGGCCGCAGTTGGACATCGTAGGCATAGCCCCACTTGCTTTGCAACAACTGCCGCAAGTCCTGCGCCGTTTTCATCCCCGCCCCCCGCACTGCTCCCCCTCTATCCTAATGCGGTCAGATGCCGCATCACCGGCTGCGCCGCTACCGTCGTCGCCACCAAGTTGGGCAAACGGGGGGGCATTTGATTAAACCGCAGGGCTTGCCCCGCCACCGTCGTCACCACCCCGCCCGCCGCCACCACCAAGGCCACGCCCCCGGCCACATCCCACTCGTGCTTGGGACTCAAGCTAAAGGTCGCATCCGCCCGCCCCGCCGCCACCAAGGCCAACTTGTAGGCAATTGAACCCACCACCCGCCGTTCGATCTGTCCCTCAAACCGCTGCCATTCCCCCCGCTGCACCTCGGAGCGACTCGCCAACACCACCGGCGGTTCTCCCAGGGGATGATCCGCCCGCACCGGCTGACCATTGACGGTCACCCCCTCCCCCACCACCCCCAGGAATAATTCCCCTTTGGCCGGATTCAACACGCCCCCCAGGCATGGCTCCCCATCCACCACCAAAGCCACCGAGAGCGCATACTCGGGAATCCCCTGCACCAACTCCCGCGTGCCGTCAATCGGGTCCACCACCCACACCCGAGATTGGGTCAACCGCCCTGGGTCATCCCGGGTTTCCTCCGAAAGCCAACCATCGCCGGGGAAAGCCCCCAACAAGGTTTCCTGAAGTACCTGGTTAGCCGTCACATCCGCCTGGGTGAGGGGGTCATCCCCGGTTTTGTAGGTGGTTTGTAGCCCGGTAGCGACCACCGCTTGCACCTGCACCCCCGCCCGGTGTAACGCCTGTTCTAAAACCTCAAGTTCCCTAACCATGAAAGTAAAAGGCTGTCCCCAACACCGCATAGGTAACCAACAATAACAGCCCCTCCAGCCAATTCATCTCACCGTCATGCACGATAGAATTGGTAATCAAAATGGTCATCGCCACCGTTAATACTTCAAAAATATTGAACTGCAAATCCATTTGTTTTGGGAAAAAAGAACTAGTCAATACCAATAGGGGTGCGACAAACATGGTGATTTGCACCGTCGAACCAATCGCCACGTTAAAGGCCAAATCCATCTTATTTTTCCAGGCAAACGTCACACAGGCGATGTATTCCACCACCCCGGCGAACAGGGGTATCAAAATCACCCCGCTAAACAATTCACTCAACCCCAAATCCTTGGTTGCTTTTTCCAAACTGCCCACCAAAATTTCGGAAACAAACACCATTCCCACGGTTGCCACCAACAAAATTCCCACCTGGAGCGGGATATTGATGTTGTGATGATGGGCTTCCTCCCCATGCCCCGTCCCATCGGCTTCGGCGGCCACCAATTCGGCGGTCGCTTGGGAGCGTTTGAGGGAAAACAAGATACTCATGGCATAAAAACCCAACAGTAGGATGGAAGTCACCACCGAAAATCCCTGGATCGAACCCGCCTCCAGGGCAGGGGATGTCACCACAATCAACGTGGGCGTTAACAGCACCGTCACCGCCAACAACAAAGAAGAGGAATTGATTCGGGCGGAACCTGATTGAAAGGCCAATTCCGGCACCCGCAAGCCCCCCAGCAGCGCTCCCAGACCCAGAGCTAAAAGCAAATTAGCAATGATCGAACCGCTGATACTGGCTTGGACAATCTCCACCAAACCCGCTCGCAGCGCCACAACGGCAATAATCAATTCCGTCGCATTGCCAAACGTGGCATTCAACAGACCCCCGATGGTCGGCCCGGTCACCACCGCAATTTCCTCAGTACTGTTGGCGATCCACGCCGCCAAAGGCACAATTGCCAACCCGGAGATAGCAAACACCACCAGAGGAGAAACCGGCAAGGTTTCCACCCAGAACGCCACCGGGACAAAAACCAGCAACCCCAAAAAAATCTTGGTTTTCAGCGACATAAATGTTCTCCCCAAAGACAAGCGTATGGTGTCGGTGCCGCCTTCAATATACCCGACCCAGACCTGATAAGATCAGCCCAGATGGTGGTTGAGGAGCAAAACCATGTCCCAAATCATCTCTGTCCATTCCTTCCGGGGTGGTACGGGCAAATCCAATCTCACCGCCAATCTGTCGGTCACGATGGCGATGGCCGGACGGCGGGTGGGCATTGTGGATACGGATATTCAATCTCCGGGTATCCATGCCATCTTTGGCCTCGATGAGGACGATATGCGCCTCTCCTTGAATGACTACCTCTGGGGTCGTTGTCGCATCGAAGAAGCCGCCGTGGATGTCACCCAGGTGTTGCCCGCCAATTCCGGGCAAATTTTTTTAATTCCCTCCAGTCTACGCGCCGGGGAAATCGCCCGGGTGTTGCGGGAAGGTTTTGATATGAGCCTGCTGAGCCAAGGGTTTGATGAATTGGTAGAAACCCTCAAGTTGGATCACCTATTTATTGACACCCACCCCGGCTTGAACGAGGAAACCCTCCTTTCCATTGCCATTTCCGATTGCCTGTTGCTGATCCTGCGCCCCGACCGCCAGGACTACCAGGGCACCGCCGTTACCGTCGAAGTCGCCCGCAAACTGGACATTCCCCAACTTCTACTGCTGGTCAATAAAATGCCCCAAGCCTTTGCCCCCGAAGTGATTCGCCAACAGGTAGAGCAGAGCTACCAGGCGACCGTGGCAGGGATTTTCTTTGAAAATGATGAAATGTTACAACTGGCCAGTAGTGGTGTCTTCTGCCTGCGCTACCCCGACCACCCCTTCACCCAGGAAGTGCAAAAGGTGGCCGCCCAGATTGGCTTGCAAATGTAACGTTATATAACGGTTGGGCGGATATTTTTCGGTGATTTCACGGTCAGAGCGTAAAAAAAAGGCCAAAATAGGGTTGGTTTTCCTGTTGCCGGGATTACAATAAAAATGCCTTACGGGGAGACGGGAAGTAGGATTCCTTCCATTCCGGTCATCCCCTGCTAACATAGGCGGTTGTCCACCCTTATTTTAGACCAAGGAGTACCCGTTAAGATGACCCAGGTGCGCGATGTCCTCCCAACCCTTGCTGACCCGTCCCTCGATGACTTGGGCGATGCCCCTGGGGATGACCTAAGCGACCTGGAACTCCTGGACGAACTGGACGATACGGACGAGGAGAGTACTACGCCGACCCGCTCCGGGCGCAAACGGGCGGGGGCGAAGAAAAATCCCTACACGGAGGATTCGATTCGCTTGTATCTGCAAGAAATTGGCCGGATTCGGCTGTTACGGGCAGATGAGGAGATTGAACTCGCCCGTCAGATTGCGGGGTTGCTGGAATTTGAACGGCAGCGGGAGGACTGGATTCACCAGCACGGCTACCTCCCCAGTGAGGTGACTTGGGCGGAGTTGGTGGGTTTGCCCTTGGGGGATTTTCAGCGGCAATTGCGCCAGGGTTATCGGGCAAAAGAAAAGATGGTGCAGTCCAATTTACGCTTGGTGGTTTCCATCGCTAAAAAATATATGAACCGGGGGCTGTCCTTTCAGGATTTGATCCAGGAGGGCAGTCTGGGCTTGATTCGGGCTGCCGAAAAATTTGACCACGAAAAAGGCTATAAATTCTCCACCTATGCCACCTGGTGGATTCGCCAAGCCATCACCCGGGCGATCGCCGACCAGTCCCGCACAATTCGGCTGCCGGTGCATCTCTACGAAACTATTTCTCGTATTAAAAAAACCACCAAGATTCTCTCCCAGGAAATGGGGCGCAAACCCACGGAGGAGGAAATTGCTACCCGCATGGAAATTACCATCGAAAAACTCCGATTTATTGCCAAATCAGCCCAACTACCCATTTCCCTTGAAACCCCCATCGGTAAGGAAGAAGATTCCCGGTTGGGGGATTTTATTGAAGCGGACGGGGAGACCCCGGAAGACCAGGTGGCGAAGCATTTATTACGGGAAGATTTGGAAAGCGTCTTGAATACCTTGAGTGCCCGGGAGCGGGATGTATTGCGCCTGCGCTATGGGTTAGATGATGGCCGGATGAAGACCTTGGAAGAAATCGGCCAAACCTTCAATGTCACGCGGGAACGTATCCGCCAAATTGAGGCCAAAGCCCTGCGGAAACTGCGCCATCCCAACCGCAATAGTATTCTTAAGGAATATATTCGCTGAAGAAGTGTTGTAAAGTAAGAGTAATATAGCAATCCTAAATGGATTTAGAACAGCGGTCGCAGGGGCGCAACCCCCGTCCTTGGTTTTTCTGAATCTTTGTTTGCCAATCAGATAGTATTGCTATAGAGATGGCCTATTAAAACTGGTTTGAGATATGGCAATTGCAGTATCTCAAGGACTATCTTCGGAGGCGAAGGTACAACAAATACCTTTCGTTTGACACACTGCCTGAATCATCGCCTGGTGCTTCGTTTTACCAAAAAGATGAATGCGAGGCTTGTGATTTGGGTAAGTGTGTAGATAAATTTCCACTTGTCCAATCGCCTGTTTCCATTGGGTTGCTCGCTTGACTTCGATAACTTCGGTAGGGGTGAGAATATCAATCCGGCCAAATTCGGTACTCACCTCAGTCCGACTGCCCGGAATGCTCTGGGCTAAACGGTCACGAACTTCCGCTTCCGGGGATGCTTTTGCCACAGATTTTACTGTGGTGATCTGCCGGATTAGAGAGCCAGCCAAACGCTTGTAACCGGGGGGAGCTAATTTCTGAGCGATTTCACCCAAAAGATTCATAGATGGTGCCTGGGAGATGCCGTCAAACAATATAGCAATCGGTTTCCCCTTTCTGCCCAGGAACTACAATAGAATTTATGGCGTATGGATGGAAGAACTATGGAATTGCTGACGGTGACCACTCACCCCCAGGACTGGACTGGCGACCTACTGTGTATCGGCTTTTGGCAAGACCAGGTGGAATTGACCGGGGACGTGGCTGCCCTCGATGCCCAACTGGGGGGGGTGATTCAGGAATTGATCCAGGAAACCGAATTTAAGGGTAAAGCCGGGAGTCCCAGTCTGACCCGCTTGCCTGCCACCAGCCCGGTGAAAAAACTTGCCCTATTGGGTTTGGGCAAGGCCGAAACCGCTACCCTAGAAGCCTATCGCAAAGCGGCAGCGACGGCGGCCAAAACCGCTAAAGCCAACAAATCCAGCCGTTTGGGCTTGTTTTTGCCCACCGCCAATCAAACCAGCGATGCCTTGACCTGCGCCCTCACGGAAGGAGTTTTACTCGCCCTGCACCAGGACAATCGCTTCAAATCCGACCCGGAGGAGAAACCACCCCTGCTCGAACAGGTGGAATTTTTGGGGATAGATGGGGGTGCAGAGGGGATTGCCCAGGCGCAAAAATTGGTGTCCGGGGTGATTTTAGCTAGGGAATTGGTGGCCGCTCCGGCCAGTCTGGTCACCCCCACGACCTTGGCGGAAACCGCCCTCTCCCTAGCCCAGACCTATGGATTTGATGTCACCATCCTGGAGCGGGAGGACTGTGAACGCTTGGGCATGGGAGCCTTTCTCGGGGTGGCGCAGGGAGCAGATACGCCGCCCAAATTCATCCATCTGACCTATACCCCGGCGGTCACCCCCCAAAAACACCTGGCCATTGTGGGCAAAGGGGTGACCTTTGATTCGGGGGGATTGAACCTCAAAACCCAGGGCGGCATTGAAACCATGAAGATGGATATGGCCGGTGCTGCCGCCGTTTTGGGCTGTTTTAAGGTCTTGGGGCAACTGCAACCCCCCGTGCAGGTACATGGGATTATTGCCGCCACGGAAAATATGATCAACGGTCGAGCCATGCATCCGGGGGATATTCTCACCGCCAGCAATGGCAAAACCATTGAAGTCAACAACACCGATGCGGAGGGACGGCTGACCCTGGCGGATGCCCTGGTTTATGCGGAAAAATTGGCGGTGGATGCCATGGTGGATTTGGCCACCCTGACCGGAGCCTGTATTGTCGCCTTGGGGGATGACATTGCCGGGTTATGGAGTTCCCAGGATGAACTGGCCGAGGGTTTGCTCCAAGCCTCTGCGCTCACCGGCGAGAAAATTTGGCGGATGCCTCTGGAGGATCGGTACTTTGAGGGCATGAAATCCCCCATCGCCGATATGAAAAATGCGGGCGGTCGCAGTGCCGGTTCCATCACCGGGGCATTATTTTTGCAACAGTACGTGCAGAAAACCCCCTGGGCGCACCTGGATGTGGCCGGCCCGGTGTGGAGTGAAAAGGGCAATGCCTACGGGGGGTCGGGAGCCACCGGGTTTGGGGTGCGTCTGCTGGTGCAGTGGATTGTGAGCCAGTAGGTTAAGACCCATGACGCAAGATGGTGCGGTACTGGAACTGCATCCCGGTGCGGCTCGGAGCCGGTTGATTTTACACATCAATGGGGTCACCGCCGGGGTGGACAACCAACAACGGGACTTGCACGCCCTGCAACGCATGGCACCCACGGCGCACATCCGAGGGGTACACAATGCCAGCGTGGATTGGCAAACCGATGTGCTGGAGAGCATTCTGGGCCGCTCGGAGTTGTGGCAATACCAGCAGGGGAACGGGGAAACCCAGCAACGGCTGGCGGGCTACAGCCAACTGCTCCAGCAACTGCTGAGCCACCCGGAATTATCCCCCACGGCAGACCTGCGGCAATACCTCCCCCAAGCCGCCCCCGGGACGGGGTTACTGGATGGGGAACTCCTGCGCCAACTTCCCTTTATCAACCAACTCACCTGGCAGGATTTGCTCAAATACCTTTACGGAGATTACCCAGCGGGAGCCTCCTGTGCCACTCTACGCCTCGCCTACGAACTTGCCCAGGGAATCCATACGGGGGTGCCGGTGCTGGTGGTCGCCCACAGCCAGGGGTTGATCATCACCGCCTTAGCCACCCATATCCTGGCGCATTTTTTTGGTGGTTATACGCGTTGGCAGGAGCAGGTCTTTATCCTGGGCTATGGGCCAGTCATTCTCCTGGAAGAATTGCCTGCGGGACTGCGGGGGCAGACCATTTTGATCCAAGACCGGCACGACCTGGTGGCCGAAGCCTTCAGCAATATGCGTTACACGGATTTTTGGAACGTTTTACAAAACCAGTTTTGGCGGACTATCCAACGCTTCAACCAACTCCCCCAATTGGCACGCCCCGACAGCCAGCACAGTGCGGGCTATTATCTTGGCCTGTTGGGCACCCCCGCCAGCCGCCGTTCCGGGGAACTTATCCAGTATTTTGTCAGTCAAGAATGGCAGGAAAACCCTTTATTCAATTACTTTCGGGGGATTCGTTTCATCCTAGAAGACCTGGTACCAGGGGGAGCCTTGGCGGTTAAGAATTAGTAAAATCACATATTCTGGGCATTTTTGGCATTTCACCCCCAGAAATTCTTATCAATGAAGACGGTGACAAATCCGTAAACCTGCTGGTATAGTTACTTCAGTGTGTGAGGAGCGAACCAGAAGAGACACCGAGACGAAACACGGCCAGTCGTCGGTGTCTTTTCTGCTTTATATGAATTTTCTCCGGCGACTGGTTTGTGGGAGATTTTGCAGAGTTAGGTTGCGGCAAATCCATGCTATTGGGGCGGTCGCAGGGATGGTTATTTTGTCTACTTTTCAATTCCTGAGACTCGCAAGAAGCTTTGGGCTTTCAAGCGTTTCTTCCTAGGGGGAACCTCTATTAGTAGGCTATGCCACGCAAGCTAACAGTAAACTCTGCGTTTCAACGGCATAAAGTCATTTCAATTAGCACTGAGGCGGATACCCCCTGAATCCCCCCAGGGGGACTATCAATCCATTTCCGCAAAACCCTGCCCCATTTCTTCCGGTTTCTGTCAGGGCTTGCCCCCGTCCCCCGGGGGTTAGTAAAAGTTTCTGCCCTGGGCGACCTCGTCTAGGGCTGGAGCCAAAGTAATTGTCGCTGGTGTAAATCCTGCACCTGTTCTAACGTTGCTTCCTGCATCTGGGTGCATAATTCCCCGACCGTGACCCCCCCCGTACTGCGGGCGAGGATTTGCTCCTGCACCGGGGTCAAATCCACCGCTTGGTAGTCATAATCCAACAGGGAACGCCCCGGCCATCCCATCACATAGGGGGAACGCCGGGGGGTCGCCCGCCGCAACAAGGCCGGATCCCCCCAATCGCAGCGAGTCAGGGGTGGCCGCCCCAAAAAGAATTCAAAATGGGTCAACTCTGGGTCAAGCGCCTCCACCAATTCGTACTGCTGACGTTGGGGGAGCCGCCGCGCCGTCTCCAACCACTCCGGCAGGGGAGCCAACAACCGCTCCAATTGCCAATAACGGGGGTTGGAAAACCCCAAAAATTCCAAGCCCGAATCCGCAATCAAGTCAAACAATGTTTGTACAGTATAATTAGTTTCCTGGGGGTGGACATACATATCGGCGAAGGTAGCATCCTGGACATTATCCAAAGCCCACCGCTCCCGTTCCCGCCGCACCAGGCGATTCTCCGCCGGTAGGTGGGCAAATAACTGCCGCCCCAGTGCCACCCCCGCTGGGTAATCCCCCGGCGGTTGGAGCAGGCCAATAGCTTTTTGCATCAAACGAATTTCCCAGCGTCCCCACAGGGCATAGACAAAAACGTGCATCAACCCAGCGGGAGCCAAAACCGCAGCCAACGCCCGCAAACCCGCCTGGGGGTCGGGTAAGTGGTGCAACACGCCCACGCAATTGATGTACTGAAATTGTTGATCTAGTTGCTGAATATCCATCAGGCTTAATTGCCGGAACTGCACCCGATCTCCCACGCCCGAACGAGCCACCCGTTCCTGGGCAATCCCCAAGGCCGCCCCACTCAGGTCAATCCCCGTCACCCGAGCGGTGGGGTTCAGGTGTGCCAAATAGTCCGTGCCTACCCCCGTCCCACAGCCCGCATCCAGGATGGCCAGGTCAGCCCCGGTGGCGGGTACCCAGCCCAGGGCGAAATGATGTGCCGCCGGGACACTCCAGCGCCAGTTGTAGCCCGGTGGTGCCCCATCGGTCAGTGGTTCCGGGGGAAACGGATAGGTATTGTATAAATTTTGTACAGCTTGAGTAATCCGATTGGTATCATTCATGGTCAGTCCCAGGGAAACAAATTCAACCAAAATTGGTAACGCCAACCATTGGGTAAGGTGGCTCCCTGGCAACGGGCGTGCAGGAGATACATCCCCCCCAACTGCGCCCCGGTCAAGTTGGCTCCCCGCAAGTCAGCCCCCCGCAAATTAGCACCCGTGGCACTCCGCCAGCCGATGGCCGCCAGGTTACCCAACAGCCCCAGGCCAAGGAATCCTAGCCCTGCCCCCCAGCGACCGTAGAGAAAAAGTACTGTGATTGTCATGAAAAACAACACATTCAAAAAGATCATCGCCCAGCGGGGCAGGTGGGGTCGGGGTTGGTCAAAAATAGTATTTTGTAAGTCTGCCCCTTGGAGATTGGCACCCGTGAGGTCGCTCCACACCAAGGAACTGAGGCTGAGATTGCATTTTTGCAAATTCGCTCGCCGCAGATTGGTCATGGTCAAGCGGGCACCCCGGAGATTCACCCCATCGAGGCGGCACCGGCTCAGGTTTGCACCGTGCAGGTTGGCTCCCTGGAGGTTGGTACCCCGCAGGTTTCCCCCGGCCAGGGTCAGGCCACTCAGCTCTGCCCCGGCCAGATGCAAGCGGCTGAAATCCTTTTCCCCTTGGGCGTACCGCTGGCTGAGGGTTTGGAGGTGCATGGACAATATCTGTAAAAAAATCACTCGGATTTTAACATTCTCAACCGGGTCGCTACCGCCCCTAGGCCGCCAAGATGACGACCACCACCAAAATAATCACCACGGGCACGAGCATTCCCACCCCTGTGGCGAAAAAGGGCAGGAGCAACGCCGTCAACACCCCCTGGACGGATGCCCAAACCAACCCCAAAGCGAAGGAAAAAAGGGAAGCCAGCCACTGCCCAATCAAGACCAGCCCCGAAAACGTGAACCCCAGGAGAAAAATCATCCCCTGCACCAAGCTGGCAATCAGGGAAATCAACGCCAACCAGGATTCTTCCGGGGGGGGGTCAGGTGGATTTTGGGCTAGAATTGGCGGAACTGCTATAGACCAAAGAGCGAATAAATTCACGGATCACTTCCGTTTTTGATTGGCTTGTCTGATGGCAATAATACTCGAGCGCTTGATTCTCATCATCGCTGAGACGGACACTCAAATGCCTAACCTTGTCAGCCATGACCCCTCCCAGATCAGTAAAGGTTATCGTACCAGAGAGATTTCCAGACCAGTACAATTCGTTGCAATCCTCAATGAAATGAGACGGGATTTTATAGTTTTATAACGGGAATGGCCGACCGTCTTGGGGCAATTGTCCATATCTATTTGCGTCTTTAGAGGTTTTTTGCCCCGGAAATTAGTGGGGATAGAACTGGGAGTACAGGTTAAATTTTTTCTCAAAAATGAGGAACGGGGAATGGGTAAGGAAGGGTACGCCGTCCGCCCTCGCCCGTTTCCCTCTAAAATTGGTTCAGTTCACACAAAATGCGGTGCAAGCGAGATGATGTGGCGGGTGACCCAACAGCAGCGGCTTTGGTGGGGTATTTCCCTGGCGGTGATTTTGGCTGGCTGGGTGGCGATGGGGGTATTGTGGATGCAGACGGGTTTTCCCCTGCGTCCGAGCATTGACTTTGTTGGCGGTACCCGGTTGCAGTTGGAGCGGGATTGTGCCCAGGGTTGTCCCCAGGAGTTGACCTTGCCGCCCTTGCGGACGGCGTTGGAGGAGTTGGGGTTGGCCAATAGCAGTTTACAAATTGTGGGGGGGCAAGGGGTGTCCCTGCGGACGCGCTTTCTGCAACCGGAGGAACGGGAGCAGGTGCAGGCGAAATTAGCCCAGGTGATGGGGACGTTGGACACCAGTAAAACCCAGATTGATAGCATTGGTCCCACGTTTGGCCGCCAAATTTTGACCGGTGGGGTGTTGGCGTTGCTCCTGTCGTTTTTGGGGATTGGCGTGTATCTAACCTTCCGGTTTCAGGTGGATTATTCGGTGTTGGCGTTTGTGGCATTGGCGCATGATGTGCTGGTGACGGCGGGGGTGTTCGCCCTGCTGGGGTTGGTGTGGGGGGTAGAGGTGGATAGTTTGTTTGTGGTGGCCTTGCTGACGATTGTGGGGTTTTCCGTGAACGATACGGTGGTGATCTATGACCGGGTACGGGAATTGCTCAAATTGCATGGGGATTGGCCGATCCAGCAGGTGGTGGATACGGCGGTGGCGCAGACCTTGACCCGCTCGATCAATACCACGCTGACGACGGTGTTGAGTTTGGTGGCGATTGCACTCTTTGGGGGGGATACCCTGCGCTGGTTTGCGGTGGCTTTGATTATCGGTTTTTTAACCGGAGCCTATTCCAGTATCTTTATTGCCAGTACTACCCTCGCCTGGTGGCGGAGTCGTCGTGCAACAAACCCGGCTTAATCAGATTGCCAACCAATTGGGGCAAACGGCGCAAGGGTGGCTGAGGTTGCCCTTCTCCACCTGGTCACTCTACCTGGTGGCGTTCTTCCTGGGCACGTTTTTGGCCAGCGCCATCAGCACGAGTTTGGGGGCACTTGCCCAATTTGACATTGTGGCGATGGCGGTGTTGCTGGTGGCTACGGAAATCCTGAACCGTTGGGTCTACAGTCG
The DNA here is from genome assembly GCA_964481635.1 of uncultured Synechococcus sp. GTDB lineage: Bacteria > Cyanobacteriota > Cyanobacteriia > Gloeomargaritales > Gloeomargaritaceae > Gloeomargarita. The sequence goes on along the minus strand of CAYZTU010000013.1, from coordinate 53,303 downwards.
GCGCAGGGTGGGGTTGCCCCTTTCCCTACTGAATATGCTCAAAATTGGTTTTATCGCCGGGATGTACCTGGATGCCCTCAAGCTGGGTAGCTAACGCCTGTACCCCGTGCTGGTTGAGGCGATAGCTGAGGGGATGGGCAATCAAGCGGGCGGTGCTGTGGAACAAAACATCCCGCTCCACCAGGCCATTGTCCCGCAGGGTGCGACCGGTGGCGACCAAATCCACAATCGCTTCCGCCATGCCGGTAATGGGTCCCAATTCCACGGAACCCGCCAGGGGCACCAGTTCCACCGGCAGGTCTAAGGCGGCAAAAAATTCCCGGGCGCAGTGGCTGAATTTGGTGGCCACCCGGCTATAGGCGGGTAAATCTAGGGCGCAGGTGTAGGGGCTATCCCGGCGCACGGCCACGGACATCCGGCAATGGCCAAACCCCAAATCCGCCAATTGTGCCACCTCCGCCTGGGATTCCCGCAGGACATCGTAGCCGACGATCCCCAGGTGCGCTTGCCCGCGCGCCACATAAACCGGCACATCCTGGTTGCGTACCAGCAGGGCTTGGGTGCCGGTGTGGGGTTCGTTCATTTGTAAAAACCGATTATCCGCCGCCCCGAGGGGGCGAAAATCCAAACCCAGTTGGTACAGGCGGTGAATGCTGTCGGCGAGCAGGGAACCCTTGGCCAGGGCAATAACCAGCATCTAACCCAACATTTGGCGGGAAATCCGCTTTTCTAAATCCGCCTGGGTCTGTCCCAACATTTGCTCCCGACTATCTTGACTCTGGGGGGAAACCGAGGGTACCAAATTCCGAAACTGTAAGGCCATGTGCACCTGGAGATGGGCGACATAATCCCGCAGGTCTTCCCGCAATTCTGCCCGCAGGTTGGGGGTGGGAGTGGAATTCATTAGGGTCTCAATCTCTCAGTGAGATACAAATGGGAATGCCTTTAGCAGGCTAACACGAAGTCCAGAAGGGGGCGGGATTGACTTCATCAAGTTTAACAAGTTCCTTTAGCAAGTTTCCTGCGCCGCCTCCTGCCAAGGGCGTTGATACCGCTGGGCGTAGTAATCCAAAAGTTGTTGGAGCCGTTCACCCTGGGCGGGGGTTTGCCAAGTGCAGATGATGCCACCAATTTGACTGTGCTGGTAGGCGAAAGGGATTTCGGGCGGTAAAAAGGTGGTGCTAATCCCAAAAAGGGCGCAGTGGGCAGCCAATTCCCGGTAAACGCCCAGGGGTAGCTCTGGCTGGTAGAGGGTGCGCTGGCTCATTCCGGGATGATACAGCAGTTGACCCCATCCACACAGACTTTGCCGGACTGGAGCGCCCAGCGTACCAGGGCGACCCGGTTTTCGGTGGCGGTTTTGGTGAGAATGTTGCTGATGTGGTTGTCCACGGTGCGTTTGCTGATTTCCAGTTGGCGGGCAATGTCCTGGTTTTTTAAGCCAGCGGCCACCAGTTCGACAATCTCTACCTCCCGTTCAGAAAGGACGGAACGGGGGGGCGGTTGGCGTTTTAATGTGTCCTGATCTGCCATAGCAAATGGGGGGATACCGAATTAATACCCATCATAGGGTACGGGTTCGGTGGGTTCTGGTCTTTTGCTTGGTTTAATTTTCGATTTGGGGAGGGGCTTGACCTGGTTGAGCAGTTGTTCGACCTGGCTGAGACCGGTGGCGTTTTCCTGCCGTTGGTAGAGGCTGCGGGCGGTGAGCAGGACGCTTTCGGCCTCCAGATTTTTTTTCTGTCGGTGTAACGCTAGCCCCAGTTGGTGGTGGGCGACGGCCAATTCCGGCTCCAGTTCAATCACCTGGCGGTAGGCCAGCGCCGCCTGTGCCCAGTTTTGCTGTTGGATGTACAACTGCCCCAGGGTGGTGTACGCCCGGGCGGGTTGGAGTTGGGCGGCCAGTTCGTAGGTGCGGATGGCTCCGGGCAGGTCGCCGGTGGTTTCTTGGAGTTTCGCCAGTTGGAAGTAGATTTCCGCATCCCGGGGGTTGAGGGCGAGGGCGTTGAGCAGGAGTTGTTTGGCGCGGGGGGTGTCGCCTTTGAGTGCCCAACTGAGGGCGATCAACCGCTGAATGGTGGTGTTGCGGGGGGCGAGTTGGGCGGCACGGGTGAGGGTGTCCAAAGCCCGTTCCGGTTGGTTGGTTTTCAGCCAAACCCGCCCCAGGGCTTCGTGGAGGGCGACGGATTTGGGGTTCAAAACCAGCCCCCGCCCCAGGGTAGCCAAGCTGGCTTGGGGATTGCCCATGCGTTCTTGGGTGGCGGCTAAGCCCAGGTAGGCGGTCACTTGGCGGGCGTTTAAGCGGAGGCTGCGGTTGTAACTGCCACTGGCCTCCAGATATTCCCCCAGTTCCGCCTGCACCAGGGCGAGGGCGTTGAAAAAGTCCGCATTTTTGGGGCTGAGGGTGACGGCTCGCTGGTAGGCAATCAGGGCGGCGGGCCAGTTGCGTTGCTGGGTATGAATATAGCCAATCGCGGCAAAAACCGCCCCATTATCCGGGGACAATTCGGCGACCTGCTGGTACAGTTCCAGTGCCGCCGCCAGGTCACCCCGGCGCACCAATTCCCGTCCCTGCCGTAGAAGTTGGCTGACATTTTGCCGGGAGGCGGGTACGGTGACGGGAGCCGTTTGGGCAAGCACCGGTGGCGCTGTTAGCCCTAGGCTAACGATGAGAAATAATCGCCAAATCATCGCATCTGCATAACTTAAGTGTGGAGGAATAGGTCAAAACCCGCTTTCCAGGATAGCGGCTTTCGGAACCAAGGGTACAATGGCGGCAATTCCTGAATGCAGGCGGTTCCATGAGCGATGCCACGTTTTGGCAATCCATCGCCACCCAAATGCACGCCCGCACCCAACGCTATCCACCGGGACTGGGTGAGACTTTTGCGCCCGCCTCGGAGCATCTGTCCATCGTGATTGTGGGAGCCGCTGGGGTGGGAAAATCCACGCTTTTGTACCACCTCCTGCACCCTTTACCCCTGGCAACGGGAACCACTCCTTGGCCGGTGAGTGTTTTCACCCCGGAACCGCCGGTACTCTGGACGGATACCCCCGGTTGGACGAGTGACCACGCCAACGTGATCCAAACCGCCCTGGCGCAGGCCGATGTGTGTTTTTGGGTGGTGACCTCCCCCGACTCCGCTGCGCCGGAATTGGCCGTCATGCTGAAAAATTGGGGTCGTCCCGTGGTGCGGGTGGTCAATCTGCGGGGGGGAGAATCGCCGCCACCCACCCACGCCCAAGGGAATATCATTGCGACCGTGGCCGTGCGTTTATTGCCCCAACCCCAACCCCTACGCCGGGAATGGCCGGATGGGCGGGTGGAGTGGGATACGGTAACCTTGCCCGCCGATGTGACCCCCCTGCAAAGCCTGGTCTGCGACCTTTTGGCTACCCAAGGTGCCATCCGCACGGTGAATCGGTTGCGGGACATGGCCGCCCAGGAGCGAGCGTGGGCAAATCAACAAGGCCAAACCCCCATCCCCTGGGCACCCGTGCTGGTGAAATCGCTACTGTTACCCCTCAGTCCGGGGGGATTGGCGCCCCTGGCGGTCTCCCTGGCGACGGATGTGGTGACGCTGGTCTGGCTGAGCCGCCGGTTACACCTACCCATCACCCGCCACGGGATCGGCAGGGTCGTCACCGCTCTGGTGATCAGCACGATTACTGTGGGGTTCCTGGGGGTGGCGGATGGGCTAGAAATGGGCATCCTGGGGCAAGGGCTATGGGGGGGCATCACCAGCTACGGGTTGCAACGGGTCGCCCGCACCTATCTGCACCAGGGTATGACCTGGCAGGCGGATGGCCCGGATCACCTGCTGCACTATATCTACGCCCGCCTCACCCCCGGCAGTTGGTTGCACACCTGGGTGGGGGAGGGGTTAAATATCGTCAGCAAACCGGCCTAACCACTAATCTTCCTCCAGGGGCAATCCCACCCGCACCCGTCCCCGGCCAAAATACTGCCCAAACTGCAACTCGTACAATTCATCCTCGTCCTGGGTCGCCAATTCTAAATCCGACCGGGCATAACCCACACAGGCCAAGGCATAACCCTGCGCCCGCAACGGAGCCGAAATCCCCAGGGCTTCCGTCTGACTCACCTCCCCCCGCAGTACCCGCACCCCACAGGTGGTACAGCACCCATTCCGGCAGGCAAAGGGCAGGGTGATCCCCTGGGCTTCCAGCGCCGTCAGCAGGTATTCATCCTCCGCCACTTCCGCCCGATAGGTCACCCCCTTTTGGCGGTCGTGAATTATGACATTGTAATAATTTTTCTTGGGATAACTTGTCATTTACAATCTGGCTCCTTTACAATTTCGCTCCTTGGGCAATCAGTTTTTGGCGCAACTGCACCCCATCCACTTGGCGGGGGGTGATCTGATCCGTCAGGGACATACCCATCGCCACCGCCGCTGCTTCCCCCATCGCCCGACAGTTCGACTGCACCCGCACGGAACCCTGGGCGGCAAACGTGGCCGACAAACACCGCCCCGCCACCAACAACTGCTCCACCCCCCTGGGCACCAAACAGCGGTAGGGAATTTCGTGGTACGCCCCCGGCGGCAAACGGGTCAACCCCGGTCGTTGGTCTTTGGTCGGGCGGTGAATATCAATCGGGTAATTATTCCGGGCAATCCCATCGGGAAATTTCTGCGCCCCCAGCACATCCGCCTCGGTCAAAACGTATTCCCCCACCATCCGCCGGGATTCCCGCACCCCCACCAAGGGCGCACCCATGACCAGGTAGGCGTTTTCACACCCCGGCAGATAGCGGCGACAAAATTCCCCATACCGCCGCATCGCCCGCCGCCCCAACACCTGCGCCCGGGTCAAATGCCAAGGATTGGTGCCATCCACCTCGCCACTGATGCGGGGGCAATTAAAGGCCAACTCCCCCGGTCGCCCCGCCATCGTAAACACCTGAAAATACTCCCCATCCTCCGGTAGGAGTACCCCGTCCGCCACCGCCTGCCGAAACAACGGCTCCAACGTCCAGCCCCGCTCCCACACCATCGCCGTATGGATCAAGGGCACCTGGGAACCCACCGCCTGCTCCAGAATGTCATGCCGCCCCAGGTCACGCAAAAACGCCGCCAACCGGCTTAAATCCACATTACCCAGGTGAAACCGCACGGAAAACGGCTGATTCACCCCCGTCTCCGGGTCGCCACTGGCAAAGTCCACCCCCGCCCGATAGGCCACATCCCCATCCCCGGTGGCATCAATCGTCCGTTGCGCCAGGATTTTACCCCGCCCCGCCTTGTTGGTCACCACAACACCCAACACCTGGTCGTCTGCGACGATCACATCCTCAAAAAAACTGTAATACAAAAGTTCCGCCCCACTCGCCAGCACCATTTCTTCGAGTACCCACTTCAGGGATTCCGGGTTAAACCAGCCCCGGTTGCCGTCCTTCCAGACCCCCGATTCCTGTAAATCATTCAGGCGCTGGTTAATTTCCCCATCAATTCCGCCATTCAAGGGCACCTGATCCACCTGATTAGGCATCATCGGGGTGACCAAAGCGGCGGTTTGGGTGCCCCCCAAAGCCCCCAACTGCTCCACCACTAGGGTGCGATAGCCCGTGCGTCCAGCGGCAATCCCCGCCACCGCCCCAGCCGTACCCCCGCCCACGACCAAAATATCCACATGGGCTAATTCGGGTAGGGCGGCAACATCGGTCAGAGCAAGTGCCATGGTTCAACGAGGCATCGGCGGTGGGGGCGGCGCATCCTGCTCCCCATTACATCCCTTCCATGCCTCTCGCATCGCCAGTAACGCCACCTCCAGGGGCATCTCGGTTAAACTTTTGCGGAAATGAAATTTGAGACTGGCAATCAGCTCCCGGACCTCCGGGGGAAAAGGCACTTTCGGTTGCATAGGTTGGGGGGAAGTATTCACAGCCCCGGAGGGCAATACATGAGTCTGATCATATTCTGTCATGAACATCACCAGAGACAGGAGCGATATCGGGGGAAAGGAGCATAGCCATCGCCTACCCAAACGAACTTTCTTACCTAAACTAGAGTCATGCTACAACCTTCTTCTGAGGGACAATCCTATAAAATTAACAAAATATTTACAATTTGGGGCAAAGGTTAACCCATCTGGAAGGATTTTCCCGTTTTCCTCCACGGGTTATGGGCTTCTGGCGGTCAATTTTGCCTGAGAAAAGCAATTTACATCGCAATCTGATTGGGACACCTCTATTTATTAGAACCAGCAAAACATTATCTCGCTGGAATGCCCGTGTTACTGATAGCCTGGGTGTCGCTGGGCGACATTAGCTTGCGTGGCGTAGCCTATTAATAGAGGTTCCCTCACGATCAATGGCAATAACAACTAACATCTTCCCCACATTGGTCGGCCAGGAAACACAAAGCCCGCCACCGCAATTGCATCAGTTCTCCATAAACGGGATTGAACTGACAGAGGGCAGGAATACGAATTAAACACCGCCCCTGGAAGCGAATTTCCCTTTGAAACGGACATTGGGCAGGAATCCACTGGCACAGACGGTGCGCTAAGTGGGGGTCTTGAATTTCTAACCGATTGAGCCAGAGTTTCACAGGCATCCACAGCCGCAACCAATGATTCGCAGACATTGACTACCTCAAATAAGAGTACATGGGGTGGGAAGCGAACGGTTGCCGGTCAAGGAGTAACATTTCATGGGAATGCAAGATGCGGAATCCATCGGCAATTTCTAGCAGATTAAACTCTCCATTAGACCCATATCACATCTTAGGAAATTTCCCAATTTGGTGAAGGTGATTTAGATTACATTTTCAAAAAAATTAGCTATTTATCGAGTGTGGCGATAGATTCTCTCTACAATTGTTTGTAGGCTTAATAAAACTTTGTATCTGGTTTTAATTGGTTACAGTTGTAGGAGTCAACGAGTTCAATTTACCACTGCGAAAACCCTCTAAATCCAGCGTCACCCAACGAAATCCCAACTGCTGAAAATGGTTGACCAAGGCCGGTACATCCATGACTTGCACAAAGGCGGTCATTTGGTCGGCGGGGATTTCAATGCGGGCCGTTTCTCCGACCGAGCGCACCCGCACCACCCGCCAGCCCAATTGCCGTAGGTATTGTTCCGCCCGTCCCACCCGGTACAATTTTTGGACATCAATGGCTTCCCCGGCTGGAAACCGGGAACTGAGGCAGGGTTGCGCCGGTTTGTCCCACCAGGGTAGCCCCAAATATCGAGACAGTTCTCGTACTGCTGATTTACTGATACTTAATTCGCTCAAGGGGGAACGCACCCCCCGCTCTCTAGCTGCTTGTATTCCTGGGCGAAAATCCTGTTCATCATCCGCATTCACCCCATCTATGATCTGGGTTGAGATGTAATTTTGTACTAATATCTTTAGGCTATCGTGCAGTTCACTTTTGCAGAAATAACAGCGGTTGACGGGATTGGCTGCGTAGTTGGGGTTCTCCAATTCGTGGGTGCAAATCAAATGATGGGTAATGCCCATATACTGCGCTTGTTCCTGGGCGGCGGCTAAATCTTCCGGCAGGAGCGAGGGAGATACCGCCGTTACGGCCATTGCCCTTTCTCCCAGGACATCCTGGGCAATTTTGGCTACCAGGGCACTGTCCACGCCGCCGGAGTAGGCCACCACCACCCGTTCCCAGGGTTGGAACCAGTCCTGTAATGCCTTAAGTTGCGCTTGTATGGTTGATTGCATTACTGATACTGGGAATAATTGCTACCCCCAATTTTAACCCGCCGGTAGGGGTTCGGGCGTGACCACCTGCTCTGCCCAAACCCGGGGCGGTTGGGAGCGGCGGATCATGCGCCAGATTTTGGTGGCCGCCAAACAGCCATCAGCCACCGCCACCGCCACCTGATTCACCCCTTTTTTCAAGTCCCCCAGGGCAAAAATGCGGGGGTGGGTGGTCTGACAAAATTCATCCGTGACTAGGTTTTCCCCATCCCAGGTCAGTTCGGGGATGGCTTTGAGGTAATGGTTGTGATAAATCGAACCCATATTCACCAAACCCGTGGTGGCTTCAATCCGCCGACCATCGATAAATTCTACCCCTTGGAGTTGATGATTTTCTCCCAAAAACCGGGCGATGGGGGTTTCTATCAGGGGATAACCATGTTCTTTTAAGCGGGTTTTCATGGCATCACTGACGGGAAATTTACCATCCGTTAAAACGGTGATGTAAGGGGTAAACCAATTCAGGACAAAAGCGGCTTCAATTTGGGGTTCTCGGGCGGTGACCAAAATCGCTTTTTGATCCCACATATCGAACCCGTCACAAATCATACAAACGTGTAAGGTATAACCCGCATAATCATAAACATTCTGCATATTTGCTAATTTAGGTAAGATGTCAATAATTCCTGTAGCGGCGACGAGGTATTTAGCCTTAAAAGTGACCAAGGTGGGGTGAGTTTTGCCCACTTTAACCTGAACTTCTAAATATTCACCCTGATCGGTTACCCCGTCCACAAACGCCCGCAGGTGGTCTGCCCCCCAGACCAAGGCCGTATCGGTTCCGTGTTTGAGCAAATCCCGCCCCGCAGTATGGGGGTCAAGTCCTACATAATTCCGTAATTCCTGCATCCACATGGAGCGGCCTTTGCCCTTTTCGATCACCAAACATTTCAAACCGTAGCGGGCGAGGTAAATGGCCGCCGACAGCCCCCCGGCTCCCCCCCCGGCGATCACGGCATCGTAGAGGGTATTCAAGCGCTGGTCGAGGTTTTTGCTGGTGAGTCTCATAGGCGGCAAATCATCACTTGGTACTAGTGTAGAACCTTCAGCGTTCCAGTTGAGTCACTGCTACACCTCATGGCGACCCCACCCGCACGAATGTTGAGGCTAACCGGGTTGTCATACCCCAGATGAAATCAGCATCAGAGATACTCTGTCAAGCTTCACTTGACATTGGATGGCGGCGCATCGTAAATTATTACTTGACAACTGACCAGCATCCCGATGAAAAACCGGCTAAAGGAGTTGCGACAAGGACATCAATGGTCACAATCTGACCTAGCGCGAGCCTTGAACGTGAGTCGTCAGGCGGTGCATGGGATTGAATTGGGTAAGTTTGAACCTAGTTTGGACATGGCGTTCCGGCTTGCCCACTTGTTTAATGTTGCCATCGAAGATGTGTTTATTTATGAGGCGAAGACTTCCATGCAAACATTCGTTGAGCGGGTCAAAAATTTCCTTGGCTTTGAGTTTGGGGGAGAGCGGTTCACGGAACCGGCAATCCAGGCTATCAATTTCGCCCGCAATGAGGCAGTACGATTAGAGAACTCTCAAGTTGAACCCGAACATCTACTGGCTGGTTTATTGGCTGATTCCAGCACAATTGCAGCCCGCTTATTACAAGCTCATGGTGTGACGTTGGATGTGCCAATCAATGAAAATTCTTTTGTATTCCGAGAAAATCTCAAATTCAGTCCCCAAAGCAAATTTGTACTGGAACTGGCTTTGCAAATTGTGCGACTTCAAGATAAAAAATTGATTGGCACGGAACATCTGTTGTGGGGTTTAGTGCGACTGTCAGAGACGGATAGAAATGCTTTGAGTGAACAGTTTCAGCCTTACGGGATTAATTACGTTACGCTCAATACTCAACTCACAGAAGTAATTTAATTCCAATAAAGAAACAAGATGGAAAAGGAGTAGAGGAATTTCTTGACGCTAAGTTGGCCAGCAAAATTCCCCTAATCCCCACCTCACCCTAGGATTTCTGGGATTTGAGGTAGTTCAACATGGTATCCGCATCGGAGACTTCAAAGGGGTCAATGGGACAGTCATCGCCAAAACTGGGTTCGATGAACATTTTTTCGATCTCCCCATCATTCACATACATGGAATAACGCCAGGAACGCATCCCAAAACCTAAATTATCCTTGCGTACCAGCATCCCCATCTTGCGGGTAAATTCCCCGGAACCATCGGGTAACAAAAACACATTTTTGACCCCCTGTTGTTTGCCCCATTGGAACATCACAAAGGCATCATTCACCGACAGACAAATCACCGCATCAATCCCGAGGCCACGAAACTCATCAAACAGTTCTTCATAACGGGGTAAATGGGTACTGGAACAGGTGGGGGTAAAGGCTCCCGGCAGGGAAAACAACACCACCTTTTTGCCCCCGAAAATCTCCTGGGTGGTCAGGTCTTGCCAACGAAAGGGGTTGGGTCCACCCACGGACTCATCCCGCACCCGGGTCTTGAACACCACATCCGGTACACGCTCTAGGACTGCCATCTTTACCCTCCTGGGGTCACTGCATCCCTACCATAGCAGACGGGGTTCCGGGTCATCAGTTACCTACGGGTAACAAATTGATAGCAAAAATTTTTCTGCAAATTTGGGGTTATTCTGGGCTAAAAGCACCCATCCCAGGGCAAATCAGATTAGTATAGAACCAATTTATTGAAGGTACGAAAACCGTTTATGACCACCATGCCCCCCCTCGGTTCTGTCATTCAAGGGTCACTCACCCAAGGGTTAGAAGTCCGGTTACATCCTGATATTTCTGTGGAAGATTTACGGGTGGGGAAATTTCTGGTGGTGCAGGGGCGACGGGCACGGTTTTTCTGTATGCTCACCGATGTGGTGTTGGGTACCGCCAGCCCCCGGATTCTCGCCGATCCGCCCGCTCCCAATAATCAATTTCTCACCCAGGTTTTGGCGGGAACCGGCACCTATTCCACGGTCAATCTTAGCCCCATGTTGACCCTGATTACCGGGGATGGGGATCAGCCGATGGAACTCCTGCCGGTGAAAACCGTGCCCAGCCATTTCAGCCAGGTCTATGATGCTTCCGAGCAGGATTTTCGTTCCGTATTTGGCTGGGAAGATGACCCGCACCGGCGCAATTTTGCCATCGGTCGCCCCCTGGATATGGACGTGCCGATCTGCGTGGATTTGGACCGGTTTGTGGAGCGGAGCAATGGCATTTTTGGCAAATCCGGCACCGGCAAATCCTTTTTAACCCGCTTGTTGCTCTGTGGCATTATTCACAAACAGGCCGCCGTGAATTTGATTTTTGATATGCACTCGGAATACGGCTGGGAAGCGATGAAAGAGGGTAAAGACGTGTCCATGGTCAAGGGTTTGCAACAGCTATTTCCTGACCAAATCAAAATCTACACCCTCGACCCGGCCTCTACCCAGCGGCGGGGGGTACGCCATGCCCAAGACCTGTGGATTAGTTTGGATCAAATTGAAGTTGAGGATTTAGAACTGCTGCGGGAGGTGTTGAATCTGTCCGAAGCCAGTTTGGAAAATGCCAACATTCTCCGAGCCGAATTTAATAACCAATGGATTTCCCATTTATTACAATTATCCAACGATGAGATTCAGGAATTTTGCCAGACCCGGCGGGGCAGTCCGGCGGCGATTATGGCCTTACAACGCAAACTCCAACGGTTAGAAAATCTCACCTACATCCGTTCCGGTTCGGCCAACAACTATGTGAATCAAATCCTGCGGGACTTGGATGCGGGGCATCACGTGGTGGTGGAATTTGGCTCCCAATCCAACCTGCTGGCCTATATGCTGGCGACCAATATCATTACCCGCCGAATTCACAGTTCCTATGTGAAAAAAGCGGAGAAATATCTGCAAACCAAAAGCCCCAATGACCGCCCCCAGCAGTTGGTAATTACCATCGAAGAAGCCCACCGGTTTTTGAACCCCGCCGTGGCGCACCAGACTATTTTTGGCACCATCGCCCGCGAAATGCGGAAGTATTTTGTCACCCTCCTGGTGGTGGATCAACGGCCTTCGGGGATTGATAACGAGGTCATGTCCCAAATTGGCACCCGCATCACCGCCCTACTGAACGATGAAAAAGACATTGATGCCATTTTTACCGGGGTTTCCGGCAGCCAGGGCTTACGTTCGGTGCTGGCTAAACTGGATTCCAAACAGCAGGCACTGGTGTTGGGTCATGCGGTGCCCATGCCCGTAGTCTTGCAGACCCGCCCCTACGACACGGCCTTCTACCAGGAATTGGGCTATCTGGACAGCCAACGGGATCGGGAAAAAATCCTCGCCCGTGCCCAATCCGCCCGCCGGGATTTAGGTTTTTAGGGAACTTTGGCTGGCGTGAGAACGTTTCCCAAACAGGTGCGGGAACCCACCCCATTGCCCACTATGCATTTCTGAGATACTAAAGGATGAGAAGGGTTAAACCTCGTGTAGGAGTCAATCCAAACCATCCGGTCGGACGTATGAATTTACATAAGGATACATTTGGTTTACCATGATAATAGCAACCCAACGACGACGACCCCAATTTCTTTGTGGTTTTGCCATTCCTAGCGACCTGTTGATGTTTTTGGGTCACCGACCTATTTTAGTGTTTTGGCAACTGGAAATCACCTCAGCCCGACCGCATTGAACTGGATTTACCTCGCACTATCCCGATTGCCCCTCAACTTTCTGTCGCCCCCCCACCCCATGATTGAACCTATGACTGACTACACCGAACCCCTCACTGATTTGGACAGTCCCCTCACCCCCCCTGGTGAATTGGAACCGGCGGGCGGGCGGCGGGGAGCCGTTACGCCGGACATGGTACGCACCTACCTCCAGGAAATTGGCCGGGTGCCTCTGCTGACCCATGAACAGGAAATTGTCTTCGGCAAGCAGGTGCAACAGATGATGCAGTTGGTGGAACTGCGGGATAAAATGACTGCCGAAACCGGTCAAACCCCCGATGTGGCACCCTGGGCGGAGCAAGCTGGGGTTACGGTCACCAGTTTGCAAGACACCCTGCGTCGGGGACAACGGGCGAAACAACGAATGATCGAAGCGAATTTGCGTTTGGTGGTGTCCATTGCCAAAAAATACCAGAAACGCAATCTGGAACTGCTGGATTTGATCCAGGAGGGTACCCTGGGTTTGGAACGGGGGGTGGAAAAATTCGACCCCACCCGGGGCTACAAGTTCTCCACCTATGCTTACTGGTGGATTCGCCAAGCCATCACCCGGGCGATTGCCCAGCAGGCGCGCACCATCCGTCTGCCCATCCACATCACGGAAAAACTCAACAAGATCAAAAAAACCCAACGGGAATTGTCCCAGCAGTTGGGGCGTTCCGCCACCCCGTCGGAGATTGCCCAAGCCCTGGAACTGGAACCAGCCCAAATCCGGGAATACCTGATCATGGCGCGCCAACCCATTTCCATGGACCTACGCATTGGCGACAACCAGGATACGGAACTGGGGGAATTGCTGGAAGACCGGGGGATTTCGCCGGAGGATTTCACCACCCGGGAAGCGCTGCGGGGTGACTTGGAGCGGTTGATGGCCGAACTCACGCCCCAGCAACGGGAGGTGATCAGCCTGCGCTTCGGGTTGCAAGACGGCAAGGAACTGTCCCTGTCCAAGGTGGGCAAACGGTTAAACCTGTCCCGGGAGCGGGTGCGCCAGTTGGAGCAACAGGCTCTGGAACACCTGCGCCGCCGCCGGGTCAACATCCGGGAATATCTGGCGAGCTAGGGGTTCACCCCGCCATGCGTCGGTGGGGCACGATAATATAGCCCTCCTGTTCATTCCCTAAAACCTGATTTTTGGCGGTACCCCAGTACCACCAGTAGGCGGCCACGTAGGCACACATCAGGGCATCCAGTTGGTCTTCGACCGCTTTGAATTGGGTCGTTTTTTCCGGAATTTCCGGTAAAGTTGCTAATTTTAATGGGGGTTCAGCTGCGGTGAGCGTTAACAATAAGGTGCGTAGTTTATTTAATTCTAGTTGCCGCTCTGCGATGGCTCCTTTTTTATACTTGAGAATTTTATCTAAATCAAACAAATGCACCATGGCCGGATGGGGAAATACTTCAATCTGCCACCGATCCGGTATTTGGGGCTGAATTTCTGTGCCATGCCGAAAGTGGCGGTTGCCCAACTCCCGCCCAAACCCGACGGTACGGGCGGCAAAGGGACGGCCTAAATTGGCCGGATAACACCCCGCATGGTAGCGATGGAAATAGCGGTGGGTCAACCGATCCGGCAGGCGCATTCCCGTCGCATTGGGAATCAGGGTGGGTGCATCCACCGCCACCCCCGCCGGTTGCTCCGCCGGTGCCCAGGTGTCCACCCAGGTGAGAATGTCCTGCGTCGGTTGTTTACAGTCTAAATCCAACAATACAAGTGCATCACCTGCCCAGGCCAAACAGCAGAGACCCGATGCCCCCGAAGTCCAGCCCAGGTCAATCCCCAGGAACCGCAACTAGGACACCCCTTCGATCCGGTCTTCGATGTCCTGGTACAGTTGTTGTAAACGCTGGATATTGGCCTCGCTGGTCTGCCAGTAGCCCCGCCCATGGACTTCCAGGAGCGTTCCCACCATGCGGCGGAAGGAATGGGGGTTGAGTTCCAACAACCGCTCCCGCATCTGGGGGTCGTTGATGTAGGTGCTGTTGGCATCCTCATAAATCCAGTTATCCACCGCCCCCGCCGTCGCTGACCAGCCCAGGGTATTGTTTAACCGTTTGGCGATTTCCCGCACCCCTTCGTACCCATGTTGTAATAATCCTTCGTACCATTTGGGGTTGAGTAATTTGGTGCGAGAATCCAGGCGCACCGTCTCGCTCAAACTCCGCACCCGCGCATCAGGGGTGGTGCTATCGGCAATATACGCCTGGGGTTGCTTCCCATCTTGACGCAAACCCGACACCACTTTAGTGGGGTCCGAATCAAAATAATGGGACACATCCGTGAGGGAAATTTCCGCAGAATCCAAATTCTGCAACGTCACATCCACCCGTTGCAAACTACTTTGAAAAAGCTGGGAATTTTGCTGCATCGTGCCGGGGGAATCCGCATTGAAGGCGTAGGATTTGCGGGCTAGGTACATATCTTGCAAATCCTTTTCCTGCTCCCAAGTGCTATTTTCCACCGCTAAATTCACGTTGGCCGCATAGGAACCGGAAGCATTAGAAAACACCCGAGTAGCCGCCTGCCGCAGGGGAATGTGCAATTGCTCTGCCTGCTCTAATGCGTGTTTCCGCACAAAGTTCAATTCCAGGGGTTCAGCCGCTTCGGCGGCCAGTTTAATCGCCTGGTCAATCAAGTACATTTGATTCAAAAACAAATCCCGAAATACCCCTGAACAATTCACCACCACATCAATGCGGGGTCGTCCCAATTCCTCTAAGGGAATGAGGTGCAATTTATTCATCCGCCCCAGGGCATCGGGCATGGGTTTCACCCCCACCAACCAGAAAATTTGCGCCAGGGATTCCCCGTAGGTTTTGATGTTGTCCGTGCCCCACAATGTACAGGCAATGCTCTCCGGCCACGCCCCCCCCTGCTCCTGGCGATAGCGATCCAAAAGCCGGTTCACCACCACCTGGGCTTGCGCCACCGCCGCCGAGGTGGGGATGGATTGGGGGTCAAGGGCGTGGATATTTTTCCCCGTAGGTAGGACTTCGGGTGTCCGCACCGGGTCACCCCCCGGTCCGGGGACAATGTACTCCCCTTCTAAGGCTCTCAGGAGGGCACCCAATTCGTTATCCGCCACAATCAATTCCAAACATTGCGCCAGATAATTCATCAGGGGTTGCAACTGCACCTGCTCCAGTTGTGGGTAATCCTTTTTTAACACCTGAAACCAGGGTTCCTGCGCCCCCAAACCAAAGAAATTGAACCGAGCCGTGCGGCCAACCCGCCCTTCCTGATCCGTGACGGTGGTGACGAGGGTTTCAATCGCTTTTTGGGTATCGTTGTATAACTGTTCCAGGAATGTCACGGCCTCCAAATTTCCCTGGTGATTAAGACGGTAAATATCATCTAAATCCCGCCCCAAATTGCGCGCCAAAACCCTGGGCAAACTCGCCAAACCATCCTCCGGGCGATCCACTTTGGCAATACTCACCAGGGTGGCAATCGCCTCCTGCGCCGAGGGGGGCTGACCAATCACGTGCAACCCAAAGGGCAATAAACGGGACTCAATATCCATCAACTGCCGGTAAATGCGACCCACCAATTCATCCCGTTGTGCTGGCGTTAAACTCTCGGCTCCACCAGGGGGTAAGGGCACATCCTGGTCTAAATTTACCAAACGACATTGCTCAATGATGCTGTTAATAATGGCCTCGCTACGACCGGAATCCTTGAGGGTTTGGTAGGAACCAATTAACTCTTTGAGTTCTCGCAAACCCTTATACAATCCCGCCTGGTCTGCCGCCGGAGTCAGGTAACTAATGGTGGTGGCATAACCCCGGCGCTTGGCTATCGTCGCTTCCGAGGGATTATTGGCCGCATAGTAATAGAAATTCGGCAATTCCCCGATCAAATTGTCTGGGTAACAATCCCCCGACAAACCCATCTGTTTCCCCGGCATAAATTCCAAGGAACCGTGGGTGCCAAAATGCAACACCGCATCCGCCTGCCAGAGGTGATTCAAGTAGGTGTAATAGGCGGCGAACCCATGGTGAGGACTGGCAGAACGGGAGAACAATAACCGCATCGGGTCGCCCTCATACCCAAAGGTCGGTTGTACCCCGATAAATACATGACCAAAATGTTTCCCATAAATCAGCAAATTCTGCCCATCACTATTCAATTGCCCTGGAGCCGCTCCCCACTGTGCCCCAATCCGTTCGTAGTAGGGGGTAAACCGCTCATATTCCGGCACGGACATCTTGTAGGCGATGTTCAAGTTGGGACTGCCCACCAATGCCTGACGGTCATGCAACACGGCTTCCATCAGTGCCTCAGCATCCGCAGGCATTTCTTCCACGTGGTAACCATTATTTCTGAGAGCTTCGAGTACCCGATAGATAGAACCAAACACATCTAAATAAGCCGCAGTACCCACATTCCCCTTATCCGGTGGGAAACTAAAGACGGTAATCGCAATTTTTTTCTGGCATTTGGGTTTGCGGCGCAGGTTTGCCCATTGCATCACCCGTTTCGCCAATAATTCGATGCGGTCTTGGAGCGCAATTGCTTTCCCCGTTGCCCCATCTCGCCCCGATAAAATAATCGGTTCAATCGCTCCATCCAGTTCGGGAATCGCAATTTGTAAGGCGACTTGGATGGGGTGCAAACCCAAATCGCTGGCCTGCCATTCCTCAGTGGTTTGAAACACCAACGGCAGGGCAACCAAGTAGGGACGATTGAGCTTTTTCAGGGCTTCGATGGCCTTGGGATGATCCTGACGGGCAGGGCCTCCCACTAACGCAAACCCGGTCAGGGAGATCACCACATCCACCAGCGGTTTTTGCGGTTGATTCGGTTGATAAAAATAGGCTTCAACGGGCTTGGAAAAATCCAACCCCCCAGCAAATACGGGAATTACTTTGGCACCCAAGCATTCCAATTCCTGTACCATCGCCACATAATGGGCATCATCCCCGGTAATCAGATGAGTCCGTTGCAACACTAAACCCACGGTAGGAGCTAAGGGGTCACGCAATTCTTCCCCAATATCCCAGCGCTGATCATACCATTGGAGATAATCACCGATAGACTCAAACATCCGATCCGCCAAGGGATGCCAAATCCCCAGATCAGGATAGGTCACCGGGTCTTGAAAGCTTAATTTTTCATCCACTTGGGGCAGATATTTATCCGCCAACATGAGCAGGAAATTCCGAATATTCTCCTGGGAACCCCCCAGCCAATACTGGAAACTCAGCATAAAATTGCGGGCATCCTGGGCTTTGTCCAAGGGCAGATACTTTAATACCTTGGGCAGGGTTTGCAATAGTTTTAACATCCCATCTTGGAAGGATGACCCGGCGGCTTCTTTCCGCTTACGCATAAACTGGGCAATGGCACTTTTGGACTGCCCCAGTTGTGCCATGGAAAAGGTGCCCATTTTATTCAAACGCATCACTTCCGGCAGGGAAGGAAAGATCACAATCGCCTGTAATTGTTCCCGATAGGGCGTAACCGCTTGAACCACTTTTTGCGCCAAATCTTCCACAAAAATTAAGGAGGCAATAAACACATCTGCCTGGGCAACATCCGCCTGAAATTGTTGATAATTTTCCGGCGAACGCAACTCTTCAATCAGATACCCATTTAATTGCACTGCCAAATTCCCTGGTTGCGTATTAATTTCCCGGGCTGCCGCCGTTAAGGTACTTTGATATTGCGGTTCCAATAACACATAAACCACGCGCATAACGGTACGGTTTTCCACATTTTCCGGCTCTAACTGACGGATAGCAGGCTTTACATAGGTGAACATAGGTTGCTGTCACACAAATTGGTCTATGAGTATTTTTACCAAAAAAGCCTCGCCCCGTTGTCATCCTGCCCCTAGCTGAAACAATTTGATACGTTGCTTCACATTGAGATAGGGTTCTTGCTTGTTTATGATTTTTTTGGTAAACAAATTTGCAATCTGGTGGTTTTTCCTAGAGCAATTCCCAGGGGTCAACATCAATCAATAACTGCACCCCCTGCGGACATAGGCGATGCAAGTAACGCAAGTCCGGCCAGGGAGAATCATTGATATTATCAGTATTTTTTAATAACAACTGCCAACGGTAACGGTTCGCCAAGCGAGGGATAAACGCCGGAGCCGGGCCAATACATTCCCCGTTTTCATCCTGTAATTGTATGGCTAATTTATGGGCAGTCTGTTCGACCAAATCGCTGTTCAACCCACTCAAACGCAATAGAATCAACCGTCCCCAGGGGGGATACCCCAGTTCCCGGCGTTGGTCTAATTCCTGGGTTATCAAACCCGAGTAATCATAACAACGTACTGCATCCAACACCGGATGTTCATCGCTATAGGTTTGGATAATCACCTCCCCCGGTTGCTCCCCCCGCCCCCCCCGCCCCGCCACCTGCAAGAGGGTTTGCGCCGTCCGTTCCTGCGCCCGATAATCCCCCAAATGCAGCAACCCATCGGCGGCCAACACCACCACCAGGGTCACATTGGGCAAATCCAAACCCTTGGTGAGCATCTGGGTTCCCACCAGTACATCCGCCGCCCCACTCTGAAACCTCTCCAGAATCTCCCGGTGTGCTCCCTTCGTCCCCGTACTGTCCCGGTCGTAGCGCAACACCCGCAACTGCGGCCAAAGTCGCTCCAACTCCTGCACCACCCGTTGCGTCCCACAACCAAAATGCTTGAGAAAGCTCGAATCACAGGCCGGACAGCGTTGGGGTTGTACCTGTCGCCAATTGCAGTAATGACAATATAATAATGGCTCCTGTGCCAATTCCGCTTGGTGATAGGTCAGGGACACATCACACCGGGGGCAGGGTAAGACATACCCACAGGCCCGACAGGAAACAAACGTACTGTGTCCTCGCCGGGGTACAAACAATATAGCCTGTTGGTTTTTGTCCTGTAATTGTGTTAATTTCTGCTGGACAATTTGGCTGAACAGCGAGAAATTTTTTTTCACCAATTCCACCCGCATATCCACCAGATGAATGGGTGGCAAAGGCCGGGGGGGAATCCGTTCCGGTAGGGATAGGTAGTGGTTGCCCCCGGCCAAATGATGCCAGGTTTCCGCACTGGGGGTCGCCGAACCCAACAAAATCGGACATTGTAATGCTTTTGCCCGCCATTGCGCCACGGTGCGAGCATGGTAACAGGGAGCCATCTGGCTTTGTTTGAAACTGCTGTCATGCTCCTCATCCAAAATAATTAACCCCAACCGCGGCAAAGGGGCAAACACCGCCGAGCGCGTGCCAATCACCACCCCGGCTTCCCCCTGCCACACCGCCCGCCAGGTGTCATACCGTTCCCCCTCGGACAAGCCACTGTGATACACCCACACCTGCGTCCCAAACCGTGCCCGAAACCGCTCCGTCAGTTGGGGTGTCAAGCCAATTTCCGGAACCAGGACTAACGCTTGCTGACCTTGGGCGAGTAACGGCGCAATCACTTGTAAGTACACTTCCGTTTTCCCGGAACCCGTAATTCCATGCAGTAAAATTTCCGTATATTGTGATGTTGCAATAGTCTGCAAAATTTGCGTGACAGCCGCCTGTTGTGCAGGGGTTAAATCCTGAGGTTGATCCGGGGTAATCCCCTGCATCTCCCGCCTTAGCCATTGCCGTTGTTGGAGGGTGATTACCCCCAGTTTTTCTAGCTTTTGTAAGGTTGTTGCACTCGTTTTTAGTTGCTTTTGTAAGTCATGCACCCACAGTTCCCCCCCCTGATGGCGCAATACATCCACCACCCGCTTTTGCGCTGGGGGTAACTCCGTTGCGTCCGCCGTACAGAGGGTGGCTAACTGCCGGTACTGGGCTTGGGGTGAAGCGGGAAAATAACAGTATGAAGTAATAAGATTATACTTAGACAATTCCTTGAGGGCAGAGCTACAGTCGGAAACTTTTTGCTGCAAATAACGGCGGCTGTAATCCCCACTGCCTGCGCTTAAAATCTCCCACAATTTTTGCGCTTTGACCGACAGGGGCGGGGGAGGATGGTCTGCGGTTAATTTCACCCGGGTTTGACTCCGGCGAAAGACTCCTGGTGGTAATGCTAATCGCAATACGGAAGCCAGGGAGGTTTGATAATAGTCTGCCACCTGTTGTAATAACGGCCAGTAATCAGGAGGGAATAACTTTGTCTGAACAATCGCTGTAATCGGTTTGACTTGTGCCGGGGTGAGTTCCGCTGGTAATTCACTCATCCAACCCAGGACAATCCCCGCCAACGCCCGACTTCCCAAGGGCACCTGCACCACATCTCCCGGTGTGACACCCGTAATGGCCTGATAGGTGAATACTTCGGTTGTGCCGGGGACATCCACCAGCACCTCGACCCAGGGGGCACACATCCCTAACCGTCGTCATCCGTCATAGGCGGGCAACTACAGACCAAATTCCGATCCCCGTAGGCATTATCAATCCGCGCCACCGGCGGCCAAAATTTATACTCCCGCAACCCCGGCACCGGATAGGCGGCCTGTTGACGACTGTAGGGATAATGCCATATGTCTGTAGTAACAGCTTGCGCCGGATGAGGGGCATTTTTCAGAACATTATCCTGAGGGTCGGCCTGCCCCTGGGCAATCGCCATTGCTTCCTGATAAATAGCAATCATCGCTTCACAAAACCGGTCTAATTCTGCCAAAGACTCACTTTCCGTCGGCTCTACCATCATCGTCCCCGCCACCGGCCAGGACACCGTGGGCGCATGAAACCCATAATCCATCAACCGTTTGGCCACATCTTCGACTTCCACCCCCGTCTGAGCCTTGAGGGGACGCAAATCCAAAATACACTCGTGCGCCACCCACCCATGTTTACCCCGATACAACACCGGAAAATAGGAGTCCAGCCGTTGGGCAATATAATTCGCATTCAAAATTGCGACCCGAGTCGCCTGGGTCAGCCCCTCACTTCCCATCATCACCATGTACATCCAAGAAATGGGCAAAATACTAGCACTACTCCAGGGAGCCGCCGCAATCGTGCCAATACTGTACTGACCACCTGTGGGTATGACCGGGTGAGTGGGGAGAAATTCCCGTAAATGCTCAGCCACCGCAATCGGCCCCATCCCCGGCCCCCCGCCCCCGTGAGGAATGCAGAACGTTTTATGTAAATTGACATGACACACATCAAATCCCAATTCCCCGGGACGACACAATCCCACTAGGGCATTCAAATTTGCGCCGTCCAGATAAACCTGCCCGCCAAACCCATGCACGATCTGGCACAACTCCCGCACCCCGGTTTCAAACACCCCGTGGGTCGAAGGATAAGTGAGCATGAGGGCGGCCAATTGGTCATTATATTGACTGGCTTTTGTGCGTAAATCATCTATATCCACATTCCCTTGCTTATCACAGGCGACGGGTACAACTTGGAAACCCGCCATCACCGCACTAGCTGGATTCGTCCCGTGCGCCGACTGGGGAATCAAACAGATGTGACGCTGGGGTTCACCCCGCTGGTGATGGTATTTTCTGATCACAAGCAAACCAGTCAATTCCCCCTGGGAACCGGCATTGGGCTGAAAAGAGACCCCTGGTAGCCCCGTAATATCGGCGAGCCAAGTGGCTAAATCCTCGAACAGTCGTTGATAGCCCTGGGTTTGCTCCACGGGTGCGAAGGGGTGAATGGCGTTGAACTCCGGCCAGGAAATCGGGATCATTTCACTGGTCGCATTGAGTTTCATGGTGCAGGAACCCAGGGGCATCATGGCGGTGGTCAGGGATAAGTCCCGGTTCTGCAAGCGATAAACGTAGCGTAAAAATTCAGTTTCAGAATGATACTTACGGAACACTACCTGGGTGAGAAAATCCTCAGTTCTCGCCCAAAGCTCTGAATGATTCGGCTGGGTTTGAGCGACTAATTTCCCCATATCAAGTGGTAAAGAATCTCGCCCAAATAACAGAGTTAATAATGTCTCCACATCTGCCCAGGTGGTGGTTTCATCTAAGCTGATACCTACCCCTTCCGAATAAAACCAATTCAGATTGATTTTGGCGTGGTTGAATCTGTGCTGAAGTTCCGTTTTTTGGGCATCGTTTAATACCAGAAAAACCGTATCAAAAAATTCCTGGGATAGGACTTGATAACCCAGTTGGGCGCAACCCATCGCTAGGACGTTTGCCTTGTGGTGAATCTCCTGGGCAATCGCCCGCAAACCCGCAGCCCCGTGATACACCCCATACATACTCGCTATCACCGCCAGCAGTACTTGAGCGGTACAGATATTGCTGGTTGCCCGTTCTCTGCGGATATGTTGCTCCCGAGTTTGTAATGCTAAACGCAGGGCGGGCTGCCCCTGACGGTCTTTCGACAACCCCACCATTCGCCCCGGCACATAGCGTTTGTAGGCGGAACGGGTCGCGAAGTAGGCCGCATGGGGACCACCATAACCAAGGGGCACCCCCAACCGTTGCGTACTGCCAATCGCCATATCCGCTCCCCAGGCTCCCGGCGGTTTGAGTAGGGCTAAACTCAGTACATCGGCGGCTACAATTCCCAAGGCACCCACCCCCTGAGCCTTGACCAAAATCGGTTGGGGATCAACTAAAACACCATAACAATTGGGAACTTGCACCAAACAGCCACAGGCGGTTTCATCTAAATTAAACTCCTGAATTTCAGCGATTCGCAAATCTATTCCCAGGGCTTCCGCCCGGGTTTGCAGTACAGCTAAGGTTTGCGGCCAGCAATGACAATCCACCCAAAACGTCCGCCGCTGCTGTTGATGCACTTGATAGCTCAAAATCATCGCTTCCGCCGCCGCCGTCGCCTCATCAAGGAGGGACGCATTGGCTATTTCTAGTCCGGTTAATTCCGTAATCAAGGTTTGAAAATTGAACAGGGCTTCTAAACGACCTTGGGCAATTTCCGCCTGGTACGGTGTATAGGCAGTGTACCAACCAGGATTTTCTAAAATATTCCGCTGAATGACCGGCGGCGTAATGCAAGGGTAATAACCCATACCCTGATAGGTTTTCCAGACCTGATTCCGTTGCGCCAGGACTTTCAGACTAGCCAGAGCTTGATATTCTGTCTGGGCTGGTGGTGTTGCCAATGGTGTGGTGGTTTGCAGAGGGGCGGGCACCACCTGGGTCATCAATTCTGCCAGATTGACACAGCCCAAAAAGTCCAACATGGCTACTTGGTCAGGGGTGGTCAGCCCCACATGGCGGGGCAAAAAAGCATCGGTCATGCGGTGCGTGCGTAGAAACTCCCATCCACCCTAGCGCACAGGACAGTAAACTGGTGTGCAAGGATAACTTTTGCAGATCGTACCGGCATTCAGGAATGTTAATTTCAGCACAATATCATCATATTGCCATTCGGACAGGGGATATTCACCGGGCGATTATCTTCTATGAAGCTTTGGGGTTTGCGGTTACCGAGCGATTTACCGCCGGGATCACCCTAGCCTGTTGGCTGGAGGGGCTAGGAACCCGTTTGGAATTGATGCAAGTACCATTACCCCGACCGGCACCGGATGCCTTTGGTGATGAACATTATGTGGGTTATTATCATATTTCTTTGCAGGTGGAAAATGTGGATCAATTCCTAGCCCAATTAGCGCAAAATCTATGCGAACCCATCGTAATTTTACTGCCGCCCACCACCCAGACGATTGGGTACAAAACCTACCGAGTGGCATTTATTCAAGATTATGATGGTTTGCCCATTGAACTGATAGAAACGCCCTAGCAATTCCAGCCGATATGTGAACAATTATTCTGGAGAAATAGGGTGAGCGACTCATATTAGGTGAACCGTTGCCCAGGGTGTTTTATCCCTATTCTTTGCCCTGATAAATTTCCATAATTTGCCCCAAAAGTTGTAGGGCATCCGTCCGGGGACGTTGGAACGAATTGCGGCCAATAATCGAACCGAACCCGCCCCCGGCTTGAATCGCTCGGATTTCATCGAGTACCACGGGATCGGCGGACGTGGCTCCCCCGGAAAAGATGACAATTCTGCGCCCATTAAACGTACATTGCACCACATGGCGCACCCGGTCGCTCAAGGTAGCGATGGGAATTTGGGCTTTTTCATAGACTTGGCGTGCCGCTGGCTGTTCGATGTGTTCACTGGGCAATTTCACCTTAATAATATGCGCTCCCAATTGGGCAGCAATCTGGGCAGCGTAGCCCGTCACATCAATGGCCGTTTCTCCCACCCGACTTAGCCCCGAACCCCGGGCGTAGGACCAAATCACCACCACCAACCCGTACTGCTTGGCTTCTGCGGCGTAGGCACGGATTTGTTGGTACATCTCAAACCGGTGGGCAGAGCCGGGGTAAATCGTAAAGCCAATGCCCACACAGCCCAAGCGCAGGGCATCCTGGACACTCCCGGTCAGAGCCTGGGTGGGGTCAGGTTCATCCAGGAGTACGTCGTGGTCATTCACTTTGAGAATGAGAGGAATTTCCCCGGCAAAATCCCTAGCTCCCGCCTCCAAAAAACCCAGGGGAGCGGCATAGGCATTACAACCAGAGGCAATTGCCAACTCAAAGTGGTAATGGGGGTCGTAGGCGGGGGGGTTGCTGGCAAAACTGCGCGCCGGACCATGCTCAAACCCCTGATCCACCGGGAGAATCACCATTTTGCCCGTCCCGGCCAGCCGACCATGGTTGAGCAAACGGGCGAGATTCGTCAGGGTACCGGGGTTGTCACTGCCATACCAACTGAGAATTTCTTTAATGCGTGATTGCATAACCGGCTTCCCCCCAAGATTGCTAGATTGATTATAGGCATCTTAGCGAAGCACGGTTAGTTCTCGGTAGCGGGCGCATCACCGAGACGGCACCGGCACAGGGGGTATCACTTCCTGGCTCAAAACCTCGGCCAATTGCAGTTCGATATTCCCCCGGACAATTTGCCGATATTCCAAGAAATGTTCGGCCTGGGCGCACACAGAAAGATAGCTACTCACCACCTGGGGATACCGCCACAGTAGCGTACCAAGATAAACCCAAAACTGCCAGCGGGTCGAACGCTTGACCCCCTGCCGCCAACAGAGAATCAACAAAGCCCGCACATACACCCAATTGATCGGGGTTTTTTCTGAAGATTTAGACCGTTTTTGATAGCGTTTCAGACGGGCTTCACCCAGGATCAAATAATGCTGGTAGGTGCGCTTGAGCATAGATTCCGGCTCATATAAATGCCAAAAGGCATCAATAAATTCCCGGGTTACTTCCGCCAAGGAACGGGTGGGGGCAAAATTCATCAATGTCCCCTGGTGAATATCCCCTTTTCCATTCAATAACCGCCCTTCCTTTTGCAAGCGATGCCACAGTGCCGTATCCGGTAACGCCTGCAACATACTCAGCATCGCCGTGGGAATGGCCGTGTCCTGCACAAATTCCACAATCCGTTGGCCTGCCCCGGTTTTTTCCCCATCAAAACCGATGATAAAACCGGCCATAATCCGCAGCCCCGACCGGGCAATCGTTAATACGGATTCCCGCAATGGGTCACGGTTGTTTTGAAATTTGCGGGTGCGTTCCAAGCTATCCGCATCCGGGGTTTCAATCCCCAAAAAGACGGTGCCAAAATTGCAGGCCACCATCAAATCCATCAACTCCTGGTCTTCCGCTAAATTCACCGAAGCTTCTGTCCCAAAGGAAAAGGGATAGTGGCGTTCTTCTAACCAGGGCTTGAGTGCCTGTAAAAAGAGTTTGACATTGCGTTTGTTGCCGATAAAATTATCATCCACGACAAAAATACTTTTGCGCCAACCCAGGTCGTACAAATACTGCAATTCTGCGAGCAATTGCTCTGGAGTTTTGGTGCGGGGTTTGCGACCATAAAGCACAATAATATCGCAAAATTCACACTGAAACGGACAACCCCGGGAAAACTGCACCGACATTTCCGCATAGGCATCCATTTCCAACAAATCAAACCGGGGCACCGGCGTTTCCGTCACCGCTGGTTTTTCCCCATGCGCCCGAAAAACGCCCTGGGTTTCGCCCCGTTCCAAAGCTGCCACCAATAGGGGCAGGGTAATCTCTCCCTCATCTAATACTAAAAAATCGGCACCAGCGGCCTCGGCTTCGTGGGGTAATGCGGTTGCGTAGGGGCCGCCCACCGCCACCAATTTACCCCGCAATTTGGCCTGTTGAATTTGGCGGGCAAAATCATCTTTTTGCACAATCATGGCGGAAACAATCACCAATTCCGCCCAGTCCCACTCGGACTCCGTAACCTCCCGCACATTGCGATCCACCAGCTTGAATTCCCAGCTTTGGGGCAAAAGTGCCGCCACCGTCACCATTCCCAGGGGGGGGAGTTGGGCTTTGAGGTTAACCAGTTTCAGCGTATTTTCAAAAGACCAAAAACTTTGGGGAAACTGGGGATAAATCAAAAGTGTCCGCATACCACCTCACCCTAGGGTAAATTTTGGGAAGACAAACCTTGATCAATCGAACGGGGGCAATGGGGAACCCATCATAGCCGAGGGCGTTTACCGCCCATCGGTAACTTGTCCATCCGTCCACACCATCCAAAAAAACAGCGATTAAAAAATGATTACCTTGCCCCAAATGGGATGGATTGGCGGCACATGGGTGATTTAAGTAAATGTACCTCCCCAGTGTACCGGCAATTCCCCCATAACGCTAGGAATGGCATATAGGAATGGCATATTTTTAGACTAATTGCAGTACCATCCCTTCCCGTGCCAGGACACTGTTGGGCAGAACCAGTCGTACCTGCGCTTCAATTTGGTCTAAAAACGGGTCATCATGGCTGGCATCGTGGTGAAACAGCACCAACTGTTTGACCTGAGCGGCCTGCGCCACCTGCACCCCCGCCTGCCAGGTGGAATGCCCCCAGCCCTGGCGAGGCGTGACCGGATGGTGGTATTCATCCTCGGTGTAGTTGGCATCATAAATCAATACATCCGCATTACGAGCAAGATGCACCACACTGCGGTCGAGGCGGTCGGGATAATGTTCCGTATCGCTGGCATAAACGACGGTCTTCCCTTGCCAAGTGACCCGGTACCCCAGGGCGTAGTTGGGATGATTCAAACTACCCGTTTCCACGGTCACATCCGCCAGGGTAATGGTTTCGCCTGCATTTAGGTCATGGAAATGTAAATCCGCCTGCATAATTTGCAGGGGCACTGGGAAATTGGGGTCAACCATTTGATTGCTGAGACTTTGTTTAATCGAGTAACCGTTGAAGGTGACTGGGCCGTAAATATGCAGACAATTTCCCGCCCTATAGGCCGGGGTAAAAAAGGGAAATCCCTGGATGTGATCCCAATGGGAATGGCTGAAAAATAGATGGGCGTGGATGTTTTCTTGCGCCAGTAACGTTTTGCCCAACACCCGCAACCCGGTGCCGCCATCAAAAATTAGCCGTTGCCCGCCCACCCGCATTTCCACACAGGGGGTATTGCCCCCGTAGCGCACCGTATCCGGCCCCGGCACCGCAATACTGCCCCGCACGCCCCAAAATCGCACTGCAAATTCTGCCACAATCTTGCCCGTCCTCGGTTCGCCCTATGGTTCAGAATAACCAACCGGGGTCACTTCTGTCAGTGATTCCGCCGGTGATGCCTGGGGTTTACCCCACTCCCGGTGATACGATTGACCGCTGAGCCTGCATCAACCCGTATTCCAACCCCGCCGCCACCGCTTGGTAGGAGGCTTCGATGATATTGGCCGATACCCCCACCGTCGTCCAGCGGTGCGCCCCGTGGGTAAACTCCACCAGCACCCGGGTCATGGCCGCGGCACCGGATTGGCCGTCCAACACCCGGACTTTGTAATCACTCAGGTGAAATTCTCGCACCTGGGGATAAAAATTCTCCAACGCCCGCCGCAGAGCCTGATCCAGGGCGGAAACCGGCCCATTCCCCTCCGCCACCGTCAGTAGTTCCTGCCCCTCCACCGCCACCTTGATCGTTGCCACCGAGGAACTCCAATGCCCCTCCCCCTGCGCCTGGGTTTGGCAATGCACCTGGAACCCGTGCAGGACAAAGGCTGGTTGCCGTTGCCCCAACACCTGTTGCACCAGCAGGGCAAAACTGGCTTCGGCGCACTCAAACTGATACCCCTGCCCCTCCAAATCCTTGAGCCTTTGCAAAACTTCCCGGATGGCGGGGTGGGAGCGATCCAGGCTCAACCCCAGTTCCTGCGCCTTGGCAATGATATTGCTCAGACCGGAATGCTCGGAAATCACCACCCGCCGTTGATTCCCCACCTGCTCCGGCATAATATGTTCGTAGGTCAAGGGATTTTTGCCCACCGCACTCACATGCACCCCGCCCTTGTGGGCAAAGGCGGATAATCCCACGTAGGGTGCATGGTCATCGGGGGCTAAATTCACTCGCTCACTCACCACCCGACTTACTTCCACCAAACGGCTTAGCTGGGTTGATGTGATGCAGTCATACTTGAGTTTTAATTGCAGATTGGGAATTAATGTACATAAATTGGCATTACCACAGCGTTCCCCATAGCCGTTGATGGTTCCCTGCACCATGCGGGCACCACTTTGGACGGCGGCCAGGGCATTGGCAATCGCCGTGCCACTATCGTTGTGGGTGTGGATGCCAATCTGCGCCTGGGGAAAGTGAGCTTTCACCTGCTGGACAATCTCAGTAATTTGATGGGGCAACATACCACCGTTGGTATCACATAAAACCAACCATTCTGCCCCGGCGGTGTGGGCGGTTTCTAAGGTGGCGAGGGCGTATTGCGGGTTGGCCTGGTAGCCGTCGAACCAATGCTCCGCATCGTAGAGGACATGGCGATGCTGGCTGCGTAGGTAGGTAATCGTGTCGGCAATCATGTCCAGATTTTCGGTCAGGGTGGTGCCCAACCCCTCGGTGACGTGCAAATCCCAGGACTTGCCAAAAACGGTCACCCAGGGGGTACCGGCGGCCAGAATCCCCTGCAATAAAGCATCCTCACCGGCGGTGGTGCGGGGGCGGCGGGTGGAACAAAAGGCCACCAACCGGGCTTGGGTCAAGGGTTCCTGCTGGAGTTGCCAGAAAAATTGCACGTCCTTGGGATTGGCTCCCGGCCAGCCCCCTTCGATAAAATGCACGCCCAGTTGGTCGAGCAGATGGGCGATTTGCAATTTATCTTCCAAACTCAGGGATAGCCCTTCGCGCTGGGCACCGTCTCGCAGGGTGGTATCGTAAATCCAGATAGGCTCAGCGGTCATGGGGAGTGGTTGTTTTGCTAATTCTCTTATTGTAGGGCGGCTTTGTGAACCAGCGGCTGGCTTTTGGGGAAAAACTTAGTTACGGGGCGGGGGATTTGGGGCCAGCCATGGCCGCCAATCTGATGGTGGTGTTCCAGTTGATTTTTTTTACCAATGTGGCGGGTTTGAATCCGGGTTTGGCGGGGACGGTGTTACTGGTCGGCAAAGTCTGGGATGCGGTCAATGACCCGATGATTGGCCTGCTTAGCGACCGAACCCATCATACTTGGGGACGCAGATTGCCCTGGTTGTTTTGGGGGGCAATTCCGTTTGGGTTGAGCTTTTTTTTCCTGTGGTGGGTGCCCCAATTCAACCCTGACCCGGCCCAAAATCAAACGCCCCTCTTTTGGTATTATGTGCTGGTGGCGATTGCCGTAAACACCTTTTATACGGTGGTGAATTTGCCCTATACGGCCTTGACGGCGGAATTAACGCAAGATTATGACGAACGCACCAGCCTCAATAGTTTTCGGTTTGGATTTTCGATTAGCGGTAGTATCCTTTCGCTGATTTTAGCCCTGGCAATTTTTCAATTTATACCCAATGATCCCATCCGGCAGTACTTGATTTTAGGAGCGGTGGGGGCGGTGATTATTACTTTGCCCCTGTATTGGTGTGTGGGGGGGATTCGCCCCCGGGCGATCCAAATGGAGCAAACCCGCCGGGAAACCACCGATACCCAAATCATTCCTCTGCTGGCACAACTGAAAATTGCGTTTGGGAATCGCCCCTTTTTATTTGTGATTGGTATTTATCTCTGTTCCTGGTTGGCGGTGCAAAATACGGTGGCGATTATTCCCTACTTTGTGAAAAATTGGATGGGTTTGAGCGACCAAGCCTTTACCCAGGTGGTGCTAGCGGTGCAGGTGACGGCCTTGATGATGCTTTTTGTCTGGGCTAAATTGAGTGAAACCCTGGGCAAAAAGATGGTTTATTTCCTGGGGATGGTGGCCTGGATCGCAGCGCAAACGGGTTTATTCTTTCTGCAACCGGGGCAGACGACGCTGATGTTTGTTTTAGCGGTCATGGCGGGGGTGGGGGTGGCGACGGCCTATTTGATCCCTTGGTCGATGATTCCCGATGTGATCGAGTTGGATGAACTGCAAACGGGACAACGGCGGGAGGGGATTTTTTACGCGTTGATGGTGTTTTTGCAAAAAATTGGTTTGGCGATTGGGTTATTTTTGGTGGGGCAGGCGTTGGAATTATCGGGATTTATCAAAACCGTGGCGGGGCAACCGGAACCCATGCAACCGGCTTCGGCTTTGTTTACCATTCGGGTGATGATTGGTCCCTTGCCCACCCTGGTGCTGATCATGGGGTTGGTGTTCGCCTATTTTTACCCCATCACCCGGGAAAAACACGCTGAAATTTTGTTGAAATTAGCTGAGCGCAAAGGCACCCAATCTCCCAATTCCTCCCCCAGTTAGGCCACTTCTACCCAAGAATTCCCCCGAAATCCAGTAGGATACAAGCAGTACCGTTCATTAGTAGGCTGTGGCTTCTGGAATTTGTCCCCACGGGGGGGTGTTGATTGACCGCTGGGTGTCCCCGACGGCACAGGCGCACTGGCAAGAGCGCACCCGCTCGGCACCGACGTTGACCCTGGGTGAGCGTGCCCTGTCGGATGTGGAAATGATCGCCACCGGGGGGCTGAGTCCCTTGACCGGGTTTATGGGGGAAACCGACTACCGGGCGGTGGTGGAGACGATGCACCTGGCGAATGGCCTGCCCTGGAGTATCCCGATTACCCTGGGGGTGAGTGAGGCGGTGGCACAGGCCTTAACCCCAGGCACATGGGTAAAATTACGCAATCCCCAGGGGGAAGCCATCGGGGCGATGGAACTGCAAGAAATCTACCGCCCCGACCAGGAACGGGAAGCTCAGCAGGTTTACAAAACCATGGAAACCGCCCATCCGGGGGTACAGGCGATGTACCAACAGGGTTCGGTGTATCTGGGGGGACCGGTCTGGGTGTGGCAGTTACCCACGCCGCCGTTTCCTGAGTACTATTTACCGCCGCAGAAAAGCCGTCAGATGTTTCAGGAACGGGGCTGGCGGACGGTGGTGGGCTTCCAGACCCGCAATCCCATTCACCGTGCCCACGAATACATCCAAAAATGCGCCCTGGAGGTGGTGGACGGGTTATTTCTGCATCCGTTGGTGGGGGCGACCAAAAGCGATGATATTCCCGCCGAGGTGCGGATGCGCTGTTATGAGGCGATGCTGGCCCATTATTTTCCTCCGGAGCGGGTGGTGCTGGGGGTCAATCCGGCAGCCATGCGCTACGCTGGGCCGCGGGAAGCAATTTTCCACGCCATTGTGCGGAAAAATTACGGTTGCACCCATTTCATCGTGGGGCGGGATCATGCCGGGGTGGGGAATTATTACGGCACCTACGAAGCTCAGGAGATTTTTCGGGAATTTGACCCCGATGCTTTGGGAATTATGCCTTTATTTTTTGAACACGCTTTCTATTGCCCCCGTACCCAGGGGATGGCCACCAGCAAAACCAGCCCCAGTCCCCCGGCGGAGCGGATTCACCTATCGGGTACCAAGGTGCGGGAATTGCTGCGGCGGGGGGAGGCTCCCCCCCCGGAATTTAGTCGCCCCGAGGTGGCGGCCATTTTGATTGCGGCCATGCGGGGCTAATTAGGGGGCATTATGCGCTATACCCGGCGTTCCTTGCTCCAGACCACACTGTTGACCTTGGGCGGCACCCTTTGGCGTGCCCAGCGGGTATTGGCCGCTCCCACGTCCCGGAAGCTAGCCCTATTAATTGGCATTAACCAGTATCCCTTCTTGACCAAAACCCCGCCCCTCTCCGGATGTGGGACGGACGTGTGGCTACAGCAGGAATTGCTCTGTGGTCGGTTGGGGTTTGCCCCGGCTGATGTCCTTACCCTGACCGATGCCCAGGCCACCCGGAGCCAGATTAGCCAAGCTTTTCAGGAGCATCTGGGTCAACAGGCACGCTCCGGGGATGTGGTAATGGTGCATTTTAGTGGCTATGGTAGTCGTTCGGCGCAACCCCTGCTCCTGCCGAGCGATGAAGCGGTGGGCGGGATTGGGGAGGTAGAGTTGTTGGACTGGTTGCGGCAGTTGGCCACGGATCAAATCATCACCGTATTGGATACGGGGTACGACTATCCCGGGAGTTTTGCCTGCGGCAATGTGCGGGTGCGCTCCTGCCCGCCGGTAGGGGCTGGGGAGGGTACCGCAAGCCCCAAACTCCGTCCGCCCGGTGTTTTGTTCCGAGCTGCCCGCCCCGGCAGTGTCGCCACCGAAGCCCTGTGGCCGGGATTCAGTGCGGGAACTTTGACTTACGCCCTCACCCAAACCCTGTGGGGAACCACCCCAGCGCCGATTTTAGTGGATGTGGCGGCGCAGATTGCCCAGACCGTTGGCCTCAACCAAGCCCCGGAGATGGTGGGTTCCCCCCAAAGTTTTCCCCCGGCAGCGGGGGCAGCGGGGCGAGTCGTCCAGGTCAGTAGCGATGGGGTGGACTGCGTGCTGGCGGGTCTTCCCCCCTGGATTTTGGCCGCCTTAGCCCCCGAATCCCAACTGGCAACCGCCCAGGGGGTCGCCCTCACCGTGCGTTCCCGCCAGGGGTTGCTGGTCAAAACCACCAGCCCCAGCCCGGTGCAGGTAGGGGAATGGGTGCGGGAACGGGTGCGGGTGGTGCCCAGCAATTTGGGTTTGACCGTTGCTCTGGCCGCCGACCTAGAGCGCATCGAGCGGGTGGATGCCACCAGTGCCCTGGGCAGTTTGAGCTACGTGAATACGGTCAAGGTGGGGGAGCAACGGGTGGATTGCCTAATGGGGCGGGTCACCCCCACCACCTATGGACTGTTTTCCCCCGGCCACGACCTCTTTCCCGGCACCGAGGGGGAAGCGGATGAGACGGTGAAAGCGGCCATTAAGCGCCTGTTGCCCCGCTTGCAAAATCTACTGGCGGTCAAACTGCTACAACTGACGGATAACCTAGCGGCCACCCCCCTGAACCTGACCGTTACCCTTACCCAGGCCAATCGGCTCCTGCTGACCCAGACCACCGCTCCCACCCCCACCGCCAACGGCGGTATGGTCATTCCCACCCTGTCGCCCGCCAGCCCCCTCACCTGCCAGGTCAGCCACCGGGAATCCCAGCCCCTGTTTGCCCTGCTGTTGACCATCCATCCCAGCCAAGGAATCACCCTGCACCCGCCCCAAGTCCTGCCCCCCCAAAGCCCAATCCAACTGAGTTTGAATACCCCTAGTACCCCCGGATTGACGGAACTACGGCTATTACTTTGTACATTAGAATGGCCAACGACTCTCCCCCCGGAACCCTGGCCTTTGGCGCAGGTCATTTTGGCTCATCTGCATCAAGCCAGCTTGCACCCCCCCAGCAAAGATACCTATACCCTCACCATGGACACTTGGGCGGGTTTATCGCTTATTTATCAGGTGGCGTAGACGGCGCAATTTCCTCATGTAAAATACAGCGAATGTGATTAATGGCCAAATCCCCCAGTCCCATTTCCGGGCGGGTGCCATCGGCAAGTCTCAAGCGTTCAAAACGAATCCCCCGCCCCAGTTCCAGGTGAAACCAGGCCAATCCCAGAAAAAACCGCTGTGGTTGCAACCAGGGGCGTTCCGGCAAATGATCCGTATTTGATTCAATCGGCAACCAGCCCCGCCCCGGCCAGTACACCTCCAGCCAAACATGATTGAACTGGGGCAACAGGGGCACCCCCAAAAATTCCGGTGTCTTGGGGCATTTGTACCGCCCCACCGTGCGACAGGCGATCCCATTGAGACGCAACAGAGCCAGCATAATCCCCACATACTCGCCGCAGGAACCCGTCCCCCGTTGTAGGGCAATATGAGGTGCATCAATTGTACTTTTCATATGATAACGCATCCGGTCATAGACATAGTTGCGAATCGCCAGCAGTTTTTCGGGAAACGTCTGGGCATCCCGCACCGCCTCCTTAGCCGCCTCCCGGATGACCGGCTCATCCATACTCAGTTCATCGTCATCCACCAGGTATTGCTGTTGTAATTCAGATTCCAGTGGGGGGACTAAAGCCATTGCTCCCGGCTCAATTTGGTACTTGATGCTAAACACCTCCAACTCTGCCCGCCAGCCAAAAATCAACCCCTGCCGTTGCGTCAACCGGTCAAAGCGAAACACCGCCACCGGTTGTCCCTCCTCCTGCTCCAGAGAAAAGGGTACGCCCACCGGTTCTACCCGCCGTAACCGCTGGCGCTCAGTGGTGGCCGGGAGGGCAATTCGCCATTCCACCTGGGCTAAATCCACCGCTTCCAACGGTGACCACTCCTCCACATAGCTCAGCTCTAAAACATAACCGTTACTGAGGGTGTACTGCCCTTGCGGATAATAATGAAAGGCCAGCGGATGCACCAGCACCCGGTCCCGAAACCCCAACTGTAACGACTGGCTCGAATTCGGTTCATCCCGGATGTAGGGTTCCTCCCCCGCATAGGCTACGTAGTACCGCCCCTGCCAGCAGGCCAACCCCACCGGTGACTCATAGGGGGTAAGGACGGACAATTCCACCTGCCCTGTTTCCCAATCTAATTGATACAAAGTCTGTTCAATATCATCACAAAGCCACAGTTGTCCCTCCACAATTGTCAACTGGGATACCCCCACTCCGGGAGTCGGCCAAGTGTGGACAACCTTGCCATCCGTGACCCGTATCACCCAGATACAGCCCCGTCCCTGACTGCTGACGTACAGCCATTCCCCCCTTTTGACAATCCCTTCCGCCTGGTCATCGAGGGTGAGAGCCAAAACCGGTTCAGCCAAGTGCCACCGCCCCGCCCCGGACTGGCAATAGGTCACATACACCTGTTCCCGGTCAGTGAACCACAGGGCATTGGCTTCCAGGCTCCAGCCGCCCACATCCTGGAGGTAATGGGTCGTATCCGGGTTGAGAATCCGGGTGTCATCACTGGTAGGGTCAAGGGTGGCCAGATAACCTGAGCGGGGATCAACCGTCAACAGCCCGTCCTGCCAGGGAACGAGTCCCCGTAAACTGCGGAGGGCGTGGGGGCGAAGGGTGCGAAAACCAGCCATGTAAGACGAACTATAGATAATCAATCATTATCGCTCAGTTATTAAAAAATCAATCCTGCGGATGCCCAGGTACCCCCCAGTTCAGTTATCATGGAAGTCAGTTAAGAAATGTGAATAAAAGGGGAGGGAAAATATGGTTGCCACTATTGCGCCGACACAACCCAAGCGGTTAACCCTGCAAGTCCAGGAAATTGGGGATAATACCACCGCTATTCGTTCTTTGGATTGGGATCGGGATCGGTTTGATATTGAATTTGGGTTACAAAATGGCACCACCTACAATTCCTTTTTGATTCAGGGGGATAAAACCGCTTTAGTGGATACATCCCACGCCAAATTCCGGGAATTGTATTTGCCGCAAATTCAAGAATTGATTGATTTGCAAAAACTTGATTATTTAATTATTAGCCATACGGAACCGGATCACAGTGGTTTGGTGCGAGATATTTTAGCACTCGCTCCCCAGGTCACCGTGGTGGGTTCTAAGGTGGCACTGCAATTTCTAGATAATTTCATTCATCGTCCTTACCCACGGTTGCAGGTCAAGCAGGGAGATACGATTGACCTCGGTCAGGGGCATCGTTTGGAATTTATCAGCGCTCCCAATTTGCACTGGCCGGACACGATTCTCACCTGGGATCAGGACACTGAAATTCTATTTACCTGTGATGTGTTTGGGATGCACTACTGCCGAGAAACGCTCTACGACGAATCCCTGAGCGAAATTGAGGAGGATTTTCGGTATTACTACGACTGTTTGATGGGACCCA
Organism: uncultured Synechococcus sp.; assembly: GCA_964481635.1. Taxonomy (GTDB): domain Bacteria; phylum Cyanobacteriota; class Cyanobacteriia; order Gloeomargaritales; family Gloeomargaritaceae; genus Gloeomargarita. Next base: position 16,799 of record CAYZTU010000013.1, on the reverse strand, counting down.
ATGCCCGCTCGGTGTTGGCCGCCCTGAAACGGCTGAATCCCTTGGGGCAACCCCGACTGATTGCCACGGGGCATGGTCCGTTACTCCAGCATTACATCCCCGATTGGCTGAGCCGGTATCAGCATTGGAGCCAAGACCAGAGCCAGAGTGACAATACGATTGCTGTATTTTATAGTGCAGACTATGGTGACAGCGACCGTCTCTCCCAGGCGATTGCCCACGGGGTGACCAAGGCGGGGGCGTCGGTAGAAATGGTGGACATGAAATCGGCGGACTTACAGGAGGTGCGGGAGTTGGTGGAGCGCAGCCAGGGGCTGGTGCTGGGGATGCCCCCGGTCACGGGGGACGTGGCCACCCATACCCGTGCCGTGGTGAGTACGATTCTGGGTTCCGTCCAAAGCAAACAAAGTGTGGGGTTATTTGAGTCCGGCGGCGGGGATGATGAGTCCATTCACGTTTTGGGAGCTAAGTTGCGGGATTTGGGCTTGCGGATGGCGTTTCCCGCTTTACGTTGGGATGGGATTCCCAATCCAGCCACCTACCAACGGGCGGAGGAGGCGGGCACCGACCTGGGGCAGTGGGTGAATCGAGACCGGACGATTCAGCAGATGAAAGCCCTGGATAATGACCTGGATCGGGCCTTGGGGCGGTTGAGCGGCGGTCTGTACATCATCACGGCGCAGCAGGCGGAACGGAGCGGGGCGATGCTGGCCAGTTGGGTGGCTCAGGCCAGTTTTCAGCCCCTGGGTCTGACGATTGCCGTAGCTAAGGATCGGGCGATCGAAGCGCTGATGCAGGTGGGGGATAGTTTTGTCCTGAACGTGTTGGCAGCGGGACATTATCAAGACCTGATGAAACATTTTCTGAAACGGTTTGCACCGGGGGATGACCGCTTCGCTGGGGTAAAAACCCAGACGGCCAGCAATGGTTCGCCGATTTTGACCGAGGCTTTGGCGTACTTAGAATGCCTGGTGGCGACCCGGATGGAATGTTCGGATCATTGGATTATTTACGCCACGGTGGATACGGGGCGGGTCGCCAAGCCGGAGGGGTTGACGGCTGTGCATCATCGCAAGGTGGGGAATCACTATTGACGGAACCGGAATGTTGGCTGGGATGTGATTGCCTCTGATGGTGATACGCCTGCTCTTGTAGCTGAACACGCAAAGGTTCACCGAATCGGAGTCCCAAGGCACCGCCCCACTCTGGTTCCCTAAAGTCTTGAGGCGATAACTTTACCTAGCGATAGCTTGCTCGGTGTAGCCAATAAACGGAAGTGCCCTTCTCCTGATTCCCCAAAATAGAGGCTACCTCTATTAATCCAAAAATAGCGGTCGCAGGGGCGCAGCCCCCGTCCCAGAAGCACCTGCGGTGTATGGTTCCCGGTAATACGGGCATTCCAGCGAGATAATATTTTGCTGTTGCCAATAAATAGAGGTGCCTTAGAGTTTTCTTTCAGGGATGACCAGACCGGGGGACACCTGGAAATGGGGGCTAGGAACCCACCAGTCGCACCGTATCCCGAATGATCAAAAACACCCCCAACCCCAGCAACAGGAGCAATCCCGTCTGCATCACCCCCTCTTGCACCCGGGCGGGTAAAGGCCGCCCCCGTAAAGCTTCAATGCCGAGGAACACCAATTGCCCCCCATCCAGAGCCGGCAGGGGCAAGATATTAATCACCGCCAAATTGATGCTGATCAGGGCGGAAAATTGTAGCAAACTACTCCAGCTAGAACGAGCCAAACCCGCTCCCATTGCCACAATCGCCACCGGCCCCGCCACCTGATTGGCGGTTTCCTGGAAATGTTGCACCAATTCCCAATACCCCTGTACGGTGTTGGTCAAGAGACGATGAAACTCCTGCCCCCCCAACGCCATCGCCTCAAAAGGATTGCGGGAATAGTGGTTGCTTAGGCGTACATTGTCCTGGAGTTGTACACCAATCCGTCCCTGACCATTGGGAGCCAGTTCCGGCGTAACTGTCAGTTCGACTATCTGATTTTGCCGCTGGACTTGTAAGCGAACGGGTTGGTTCGGTCGGGACTGAATCATCTGCACGACCCGATTCACCGCCTCCTTTCCCGGAGCCAAAACCTGCCCGTCCAACCCCAGGATCACATCCCCCGCCCGCAAACCCGCCTGTTGCGCCACCGTACTGGTATCGAGGGCAATTTGCGGCACCCGCACCCCAGGCTGATAGGCCAACTGGGGAATCCCGACGGTCAACACTTGGGACGTAAGGACAAAGTAAGCAAAAAGTAAATTGGCTAATACCCCGGCACTAATGACTAAAGCTCGGTCACCAATCGGGCGGTTGCGGAGGAGATTTGGGTCATCATTGGGGATACCGCTCTCCGGGTCATCATCGGGAAAGCCCACGTATCCCCCCAGGGGAATCGCCCGGATCGCATACTGAACTTCTTTGCCCTGATAGGACCAGAGGGCGGGGCCAAACCCCAGGGAAAATTGACTCACCCGAATTCCCTGTATCCGTGCCGCCAGGAAATGCCCTAGCTCGTGGACACAGATGAGGATGGCTAAAACTGCAATCGCCGCCAAAATAGACATAAGGGAACCTCTATTAATCCAAAAATAGCGGTCGCAGGGGCACAGCCCCCGTCTCTGGTTTTCGGTAAACGGTACATTCCAGCAAGATCATTTTTGTTGGGTTCCAATAAATAGAGGTGCCCATAGATCAAACGTTTTTTAGGAAATTGGGTGTAAGTAATCAACTCATGGTAACGCACTTCCGGAACCAGCGGGGACAGGATGCCATCAGCCTAGGATTTGCGATACATTAAAAGATGTAAATTGGTTGGGTGCCAGCCCGCCGACATCCATTTGAGAACCCGCACTTATGTTTACCAAACAAGTGTCCGATTCTCCCGTGTACAAGTGGTTCGATGAACGGCTTGACCTGACGGAGATTTCCGATGATATTGCCAGCAAGTATGTCCCCCCCCATGTCAATATCTTTTACTGCTTGGGCGGCATTACATTGACTTGCTTTTTGATCCAATTTGCCACGGGGTTTGCCATGACCTTCTACTACCGGCCTACGGTGGCGGAAGCCTTTAACTCCGTGTCCTACCTAATGACCCAGGTGAATTTTGGCTGGTTGATCCGCTCGATTCACCGCTGGTCGGCCAGCATGATGGTGTTGATGATGATTCTGCACGTTTTCCGGGTGTACCTGACCGGTGGGTTCAAAAAGCCCCGGGAGTTGACCTGGGTGACGGGGGTGGTGCTGGCGGTGCTGACCGTATCCTTCGGGGTGACCGGCTATTCCCTCCCCTGGGATCAGGTGGGTTACTGGGCGGCGAAGATCGTCACCGGGGTACCGGAAGCGGTTCCCGTGGTGGGTTCCCTGGTGGTCGAACTGTTGCGGGGCGGTGTGGCGGTCGGCCAAGGCACCTTGACCCGGTTTTACAGTGCCCATACCTTTGTTTTGCCCTGGTTGACGGCGGTGTTCATGCTGATGCACTTCCTGATGATCCGCAAACAGGGGATTTCTGGCCCCCTCTAGGTTGACGCTGTGTTACGCTTGAACGCATCTGCGAGGAGAGTTTTATGTCCAACATTAAAAAACCGGATTTGTCCGACCCCAAACTACGCTTGAAGCTTGCCAAGGGTTTGGGGCATAGTTCCTACGGGGAACCGGCGTGGCCGAATGACCTGCTGTATATTTTCCCCGTGGTGATCATGGGCACCTTTGCCTGTGTGGTGAGTTTGGCGGTGCTTGACCCCAATATGCTGGGGGAACCGGGCGACCCGTTTGCCACGCCCCTAGAAATCCTGCCGGAATGGTACTTTTACCCTACGTTTAACCTGTTGCGGGTGTTGCCCAACAAGTTGCTGGGGGTGCTGTCCATGGCTTCCGTGCCCTTGGGCTTGGCTCTGGTGCCGTTTATCGAGAATGTGAACAAGTTCCAAAATCCCTTCCGCCGTCCCCTGGCGACCACTGTGTTTTTGGTGGGAACGGTGGTGACAATTTGGCTGGGGATTGGGGCGACGATGCCGATTAGTAAAGCCGTGACCCTGGGGCTGTTCTAGTTGGTGATTGAGGAAACAGTACCGTGGTGGGTGGGGGTCGGCCTCTGTTTGCCACGGTATGGTATTTCTGGGCAAAATTTCTCAGCTAAAATAATTGACATTCTGCAACAGGAAATCACCATGGACATCATTTCGTTGGCGTGGGTGGGCTTGATGGCGAGTTTTACCTTTTCGATTGCGTTGGTGGTTTGGGGTCGCAACGGCTTCTAAAGTTCTCAACGGTTCTCCCAAGATGGAGTCTGCCTACCAGCAGGGCTTGCGGGCGATGGAATCCGGGCGGTACCGGGAAGCGGTTACGGCGTTGGAGTCGGCTCGCACGTCTCATCCCCACGACCCGCAGGTAAAGCTGTGGTTGGTAATGGCCTACGAAGCCAATCAGCAGCGGCAACTGGCTCGTGACCTTTGCCGGGAATTGACCGCCCACCCCGACCCCCAGGTACGTCAGCAGAGCCAACGGGTGCTGTATATTTTGGAGGCACCCCAACTACAACGGCGGGCGGAGTGGTTAAACCAGATTCCCCCCCTCGCCGAGGAGTCACTTCCAGGGTTTACCTTAGGGAAACGGCGCACTATCCTGTCACCCCCCCCCGTCCCAACACCGGCGGCACTGCCTGCTGTAGAACCTAATCGTTTTATTCCTTTCGCTCTGGTGGGTTTATCCCTAGGGTTTGTTTTCTGGGTCGTCTGGGGATAATCATGCCCGCCACGCTGTACGGTATTGGCTGTGGTCCGGGTGACCCGGAGCAGATGACATTACAAGCGTGGAACATCCTGCAACGGGTGCCGGTGGTGGCGGTTCCCCAAGGACGGCAGGATGCACCCGGAGTGGCTGCCCAAATTATTCAGCATCATGTCCCGGCGACAACCCGGATTTTGCCCGTAACCTTTGCCTTTAGCCATGATGCGGAAATAACGGTGCAATGCTGGCAACAGGCGGTTCAACAGCTATTAATCCCATTAAAACAAGGGTTAGATGTGGCCTTTGTCTGTGAAGGGGACAGTAGTTTTTACAGCACCTTTACTTACCTTGCCCAGGGGTTGGCTGACCAGCCTGAGGTTGCCATTCAGGTGATTCCGGGGGTGTGTTCCCCCTGTGCGGCGGCGGCGGCGGTGGGGATGCCCCTGGTACAACAGACCGAGCGGCTCCTGGTGATTCCCGCCTTCCAGGGCTGGGAGGGGGTGGCCGCCGCCTTGACCCACGCCGAGGTGATTGTGTTGTTAAAAATGGCGGGACGCTACCCGGAAATTTGGCAGGGGTTAAAAACGCATCATCTACTGTCAGCCAGTTATGTGGTGGAGTGGGTCGGTTGGCCGCAACAAAAAATTTATCGGGACTTGGAACCCCACCCCCATCTACAGCTATCCTATTTTTCGCTTATGGTGATCCGTCCCCAGGGGTGATGGCAAAAGAATGACCACAGCTACAGGTCTGGTGCGCTTGCGGGTTGTTGAAGCGAAAACTACCCCCCACCAAATCCTCGGTGTAGTCCAGGGTTAAACCGGCGAGCAACCCTTGCTGGTGTCTGGGCATCACCACCGTTACCCCGGTCATGTCGGTACAAATGTCTAAGTCAGGATTGATTTGGTCGCTATTTTCTAAAGACAATGTATAGCAATACCCCGCACAACCGCCCGGGGCAACCCCGAGCCGCAAATGGGTGCGTTCCTGACCCGTGCGTAGTTGCCAGTGGTGTAGCGCCCCAAACGCTGCCGGGGTGAGGCGAATATCCAGGGTCATGGGGTGGTTTGGCTGGTAATCGTTACCTGGTCAATGATAACCCCTGGGGTAAACGTACCATCCTGCCAAGATGCCTGCCGCCCCAGTACCATTTCTCCTTGCAGTATATCGTACACGTTGCCGCTGATCATCGTATCCTTAACCCGCCCTTGGACTTCGCCCCCCCGTACCCAGTAGCCCAAATCCACATTCACGGCAAAATCCCCGGAAATATCCGCCCCGCCCCCCAGCACCTGATCCACTACCAAACCCGTATCCAAGCGGCGCAGGAGTTCTTGGTCACTGAGGTCACCCGGTTGCACCCACCAATTCACCAAGCTGGGAAACGGGGCACGGGTCAAACCCGGACGAAAGCCATTGCCGGTGCTGGGTTCGCCCCACTGGCTGGCCGTGTATTGGTCGGTATAAAAGCGGGTCAGCACCCCCTGATCAATCAGGGTCAAGGGTTGGGTAAGCACCCCCTCGTCGTCAAAAGGACAGCCATGCAGGGGCACTAGGGGTTCCTGGCGGCAGGTCAAATGGGGATACCCCACCCGTTCCCCCCGCCGGTGTGCCCAGGGGGAAGCCCCTTCCAGGACTTGACGGCCATTGAGGGCGGCTTGGATGGGTTCCCAGAGCAAATCGGCGGCCTTCGCCGTGAGCAACACCGGCCAGCGACCGGGGGGGACAGGAACGTTGTGTTGTGCCCAGGTAAGGGCTTGGCGCAACCGGGTGACCAGGGCTTCCGGGTCAAAGCCAGTCTGAGTGCGAGTTTGTTCAGCAACGGCGAGAAAGTCATCCCCCCGCACCCATTCGCAGGCCATCCCCACCGCCAGGGCACTGACGTGGTGGCTGTAATCCAACCCCTGGGAGGTGACCAAACGGGTCAGGGATTCCTCCCAACTTAATCCCCCTTGGCACAGGACTTCCGGGAAATCCTGGCGGATTTGGGCAACCATCTCCAGCCCCCAGGAGATAAGCTGGCTGGGGGCAATGGCCGGTTGGGTCTCCCGAAAATCCCGCACCCCCCCCGCGGGCAAAACCACGGCTACCGCCGGTTGTAAATCCGCTACCGCCAAGGCTTTGGCCACCAACTGCGCCGGGGAGACAGCCCCTGAGCCGACCGCCACCCCCGGTTGCCCCCCCCGCCACAGCCACAGGGCAATGGTTTGGGATTGGCCACGCTCAATAGACTTGAGCCGGTTCGCCTCAAAATTCACCGGCTGGGATAGGTGCGTCTCCACTTGCACCTGCACCGCCGTGGCCCCCGCCCCTTGGGCTTGGCTCATCAATGCGCTGATCGCCTCATCCATCAACCGGTTGCTCCTGCGACTGTCGCCAATGTGCCATACCAGGACGCAATAATATACGGAAGTGCCATAATTTTAAGCATAAAAATTCGGTTAGAATGCGATAAAGTTAAAATCCGCATTTGCGCTGGCCTATCTGGGAGTACGCCCTCCATGCCGAAAAAAGAATTTTCCCTCGATCAGCTGGGTATCCACGAAGGTGACCCGGTGTGGTTCCGCAATGAGAGGGGAGCCAAATTTATTTTCACGGTCAAGTCCCTTTACATCAAGTCTAATGGTCAACCGATGGCGACCCTGAGTTGCCGCAAAGCCTGGGGGGATGAGCAGTACGCCCTCCCCGCTCTGTTGCTGGAAAAAGTACCCCAGGAAATCCTGGATAAAATCGCTCAGGCACGGGAAGCGAAAAAAGCTGCCGAAGCAGAACAGGCCACTCGCGGGGAATCCCCGGAGCGGCCAGAACGACCGACGTTAGACCAGGAAAAACCCGCCCGTCCGCGCAAATTTAACTTTGACCGGCGCTAACCTCCGGCGGACGGGGTAGCCAAAGTTCCATGCGGGTGCCGGGGGGGCTGGTGACGGTGATGCGTCCGGCCATTTGCTGTACCAGTTCCTGGACAACGGCCAAGCCCAACCCACTCCCCGGGGTCGTCGCCGCCGTTTGGATGCCCCGGTAGTGCCGCTCAAATACCCGTTCCTGTTCCGCCGGGGGAATCCCTGGCCCATCATCCTGCACCCAGATCACCACCCCATCCGCAGTGGCACGGCTACCCACTTCGATATGGCCACCAGCAGGGGTGTACTTGAGGCTATTGTCCAGTAAATTGCTCACCACCTCCCGCAGTGCCGGAGCATCCGCCAGCGCCGTGGGGCTGGGCTGGCGCGGCTGGTACACCAGGGTCAACCCCCGCTCTTGCGCCGTCAGTTGTGCCGCCGTCACCAGGGGTGTTAGCAGTTCCCCCACCGCCACCGGCTCTGGAGCTAATCCCGGTAAAAGGAGGGGCACCGTACCTCCCGGTAACAGGGGCTGGGGTGGCGTGGGTTCGAGGCGCAGTAATAATTCCTCGATCCGCTCCGTTTGCGCCAGCATCCCCGCCAGCACCTCCTGGTTTCGGGTTCCCCCCAGACGCTTCCGCAGTAGCTTGGCAAAGGTCTTCAGGGCACTCAGGGGGCTGCGGAGTTGGTGGAGGACAGTGGCCAATAGTTCTTGGGTCTGGGTTTGTCCCGCCGTCAGGGTTTGGCTGCGGTTTTGCCAATCCTGCCGTTGTTGTTCCAATTCCCAGGCCAAGACGAGGGTCTGGGTTGCCCGGTGCAATTGCTCCTGTTCCCAACCGCTCCACAGCATCCCCGGACGCAACAGCACCAACAAGCCCAGTAGTACCTCCCCCTGGAGCAAGGGCAAGACCAACTGTTCGGGCTTGGCACTCGTCAGCCAGGAACTGCCCGGCAGGGCGGCCTGGGTTTGGGGATAAGTGGCTATGGGCGTAAATGCCCAGTTTTCTGCGGGTTGTCGTAAATAAATGGTACAGCGAGAAGCCTGCAACAAATGCCCCAGCAGTTCCAGTTGGGCTTGGCAGAGGGTGACAAATTCAGGGCTTAACGGGGGAGGTATCATGGCGGGTTGGGCAAGACTGGGGCAGGGTCGCTTGCTCTGACCCCCGGTATTGGTTATTTTATTATTTAACTCCTTTGGCGTGCATAGGTCTTTGGCGGGAACCGGTCTGTACGGTGATATTCGGGGTTTGAAACCGGCTGAGTTGCGCCAGTTGCAGCGGCTGTACCGGGTACGTTTGCCCCAGGATGTGTTAATCACCCCGGATTTGGGACAACGGTTGTGGCAGATTACCGCCCTCCTGGAAACGCCCGTGTGTCTCTACGTCAATCGGCGGGGGCAGGTGTTGCGGGTGGCGGTGGGCACCCCGGAAACCACCCGGGTGCCCCTGTACGAATTACCTCGCTATGGGGCGGGGCGGTTGTCCGGTTGGCGGTGTTTGAGTACCTGTTTGCACCCGGATGCCCCCAGTGGTGGGGATTTGACCACGTTGATGGAGCAACGCTGGGATGCCCTGGTGACGGTGCATGGTCAACAGGTGTATTGGGCGTACCCCGGCTCGACCACCTGGGTGCTCTCGGCACCTTTGCCCATCCATGTCCTGGCGCAGTTGGATTGGTTGACCCAGTTGCAAGAGGCGGAACAGGCGCGCGACCCGGTTGCCGCCAGCACCCCGGCCTCCCAAGGGGTGATTTTGGTGGGGACTCGACCGGCGACCCTCCCCCTGAGCGCATTCCAGGCGGGCTTGCAGGAAATGAGCTTGCTGGTCACCAGCGCCGGGGCTACGGTGGCCGCTACGGTGGTACAGATGCGGGCGGTACCCCAGGGTTTGGGAGCCGGTAAAATCCAGGAGGTGCGCCGGGTGGGGCGACTCGAGGGTGTCAATGTGGTGGTCTTCAACGGGGATTTGTCCCCGGCACAGGTACGCAACCTGGAGCGGCAATTGGAAATGCGGGTGGTGGATCGCACCGAACTGATTTTAGATATTTTTGCCCAGCGTGCCCGCTCCCAGGCCGGGAAATTACAGGTGGAACTGGCGCAGTTGCAGTACCGTTTGACCCGGTTGACTGGGCAGGGGCAGGCACTTTCCCGCTTGGGGGGGGGGATTGGCACCCGCGGGCCGGGGGAAACCCGCTTGGAAACCGAACGCCGCACCATTCAGCGCCGGATTAGCCATTTGCAAAAACAGGTGGAGCAGTTGCGCCAGCATCGCAGTCGCCTGCGCCAACAACGGCAGCGGCGGGAAGTGCCCACGGTAGGCTTGGTGGGTTATACCAATGCGGGCAAATCCACCCTGTTTAATGCCCTCACCCGGGCGGAGGTTTATGCGTCCGACCAGCTTTTTGCCACCCTTGACCCCACCAGCCGTCGGTTGGTGTTGGCCTCTGACCCCCAACCCATCGTCCTCACGGATACGGTGGGATTTATCGAAAATTTGCCGCCGCCCCTGTGGAATGCGTTTCGTGCCACCTTGGAGGAGTTGACTGAGGCGGATTTGCTTTTGCATGTGGTGGATTTATCCCACCCGGACTGGCAAGCCCAAATTCAGGCGGTGGAAGCCTGTTTAGCCCAGATGTCCCCCGTGCCCGCCCCGGCTTGGCTGGTGTTTAACAAGTTGGATCGGGTGGACAGTGACACCCTGCACCGGGCGCAACAAACCTATCCCCAGGCACTTTACATCGCCGCCCGGGAGCGCATTGGGCTGGATACCCTGCGGCGAGCGTTGCTGGGGTGGTTAAACCATGCCCTGGCCAGTTAAGGTGAGAGAGTATTTTTTCGTAAAAACCATGGAACAATGGACACCGATTTTGGTGGCAATGGGTTTAACGATCCTGCTACTCCTGCTGATTCCCTGGGTACTGACGGATTGGTTGGTGCTGAGCCGCCGCCGTTGACCTGGCACATTTCGGCTCTGGTGCGGTATCCCCTCTACGGGTTGTACGGGGTGCTGTTGGGGCCTTTGCCGTTTCTGGCGCGGATGCAGGGGCAGACCGGGGGGGCGTGGGCATTGGGACTTGCATTCCTGATGGGTTGGGGGCTGCTGTCCGGCCTCCTCGGCCAACGGGTACAGGCCGATAACACGGGGTTACGGGTGGTTTATCCCGGCTGGGTGCCCCGGGGGTTGGCACCGGGGTGGCAAGTGAATTGGCTCGATATTACCCGGATCGCCACCCGTCCGACCGGGCAAGGGGGCAGGGTGCATTACCTGGTAACTAAGGATGGGCAGGGCTATTTGATTCCCATGCGGGTGAGTGGATTTAACCGTTTGCTCACCACCATCACCCAGTACACCGGGTTGCCCACCGATGCCATCAGACCCCTGGCGCAACCCTGGATGTATGCCACCATCGGGCTGTGTATATTGATTTTGTTACCCTTTGACCTGTGGCTGATTGCCCAAACCTTCTAGGCCGGTTCCCAAATAGCGGGCTTGGGCTGGGCGGGCGTGCCCAACTGTTGACCCACCCACCACCCTAGGGCGGCACCCAATTCTCCCCCCACCAGCGAACCCACCAGGGAACCGGTCAGCGAACCCACCAAGCCGCCCCACAGGGGTTCAACCACCAGGCCAACGATCCCCCCACCGACGGCACCCACCAGGGAACCGGTGAGGGAACCCAAAAGGGAACCGGTGTATAGACAAAAGCCTGTTAAACTGGTCATAAATTTCCCCATTGCTAACCTAGTTACAATTGTAAATCCTAGGATGTCTGCGACATACAGGCTATCAAGCCGTAGTAGCTCAGAGGATAGAGCAGCTGCCTTCTAAGCAGTCGGCCATAGGTTCGATTCCTATCTACGGCGTACCAATAACCAAGCCGAATACAGCGATTCTACCGTACTTACAGGATTTTCCCCATCAGTACACTAAATAAACTGACTAGCAGTAAAACCAAGCAAAACTAAGGGATTTGGGTGTAAGATGGGTGTAGCAGAACGTAGGGAACACCCATGCCCAAGGCAAGTAAGGGAACGGTCAGCCTGGTCAATTCCAACGGGCGGTTACAGGCACGGTTCCGGTGGGGTGGCAGGCGGTTCTATCTGTCCCTGGGTGTAACAGATACACCCAAAAATCGGAAGCTGGTAGCGGGGCGGGTGGCTGAATTAGAAAAGGATTTAGCTTATGGGGTTTTTCAGGGCGATTTAACCAAGTATCAGCCCCAAGCGGTTACACCCAACCCTACACCCAAGGTTCCCGGTTTGGTGGAACTGTGGGAAAAGTACACCGATTTCCGGCGGCCATCCCTAAGCCCGAACACGCTGGCTAAAACTTACCAGATGGTTAAGCGTGCATTAGACCGATGCCCCTGCGGGTTGGGTGACCCGGTGGGGGTGCGGGATTGGCTGGTGCAAAGTCACCCGCCCGATAGCGCAAAACGGATAATGACCCGGATAAACGCCTGCACCCGTTGGGCGGTACAGTCCGGGCTACTGGAGAATAACCCGTTTACAGGCATGGCGGGGAGTATCAGCATCCCCAAGGGTGAAAGGGGTGGGGATGAAATTGACCCTTTTAGCCCTGATGAACGGGCGGCCATCATTGCCGGGTTTGAAGCGTCACCCTACTACCGCCACTATGCCCCATTAGTGAAGTCCCTATTTTTAACCGGGTGCAGGCCGGGTGAAGCGTTAGCCCTGGAATGGGGGCATATAAACGATGGGTATATCCATTTTCAGCAGGCTAGTGTGATCGCAAGTGCGAACACGATTAAGGCGGGGCTAAAAACCCAAGCTAACCGCAAGTTCCCGGTAAACCGGCAATTAGGAGAACTGTTAGATAGTATCCCCAGGGTTAATAAACTGGTGTTCCCAAGCCCAGAAGGGCGGGTTATCGGGTGGAACAACTTTACCCGGCGGATATGGCCTAAAGTTCTGCAAAGTGCGGGGGTACGCCATCGCAAGCCCTATAATTGCCGCCATAGTTTCATCACCCAAGCACTGCGCCGGGGGCTATCGGTGCAGGATGTAGCGAAGCTGGTGGGTAATTCTCCCCAGGTGATTTACGCCCATTACGCCGGGGCATCAAGGGATTTAACGGTGCCGGAGTTGTGAAGGGATACCCACGGTGGCGGCGCAAGTTAAGGGGACTGGTGGGGGCGGAACTCGCTAAATTTATCCCGATATGGGTCAAACTGGAACCACCTGATATACCCCAGGTTTTTTTTGTTGAATTGGAGTTCTACAACTGGTGGCGGGAGGTCAAAGAATTTTCTCTGCGGGGAGAGATTCACCCCAGCCTTTACAGCACCCCAAGAATGCCCGGTGGGGTTGTGGATATGGCCGGGACGGGACTGCCCCGCAAGTTAGCCTCGTGCTACCAGCTGGGGGCGGAATATATGATTACCCACCTAAAACCCACATGGCCGCCAGTCCTTATTTTTGGCGGCGTGGCACGGGTCACGCTGGGAGATAGCGTGATTTTTGAACCCTTTGGAGGGGGGTTTAGCCTGATTAACCCTGTTAATAAGGAAAAATACAACCCCGGCGACCGTCTCTGCCAGATGATTGATGATGCCCCGCAAGGTTTCACCGATAGCCTGATTTTCTGGCATGGACACTACCAGGCTTACTTGAAACTTACTCCCACGGAACGCCGGTTCTTGACCACACTTAGAATCACCCCCCGCTGGGAGCCTGAACGATTGCTGCCAGGAGTTGACCCTAAAAACCGGGGTCGGCACCTAAACCACCTGGAATCTCTGGGGTTAATCGGAGTTGACCGCCGGGGCAATTCCACCATTTCAGCCATCCGTCTAAAAAACACCCCGGTTAGGCGTATTTGTAAAGTTTTATTAAGCTGATAGATTTTGTTATTACAGATTATTTGATGGGGTAAACACGGGGAATAGATTGTTATTACAGATTATTTGATGGGGTATATGCCGGTTTAATCGGTCAATGCCCTTATTTTTGATGGGGTAAACCCTGTTGTAGCACCCTAAAACCCCTGCTACGGTTGGAGCGTAGGGTTTCACAGGGAGTTTTTTATGCCTAGTTTTCAACCCCAAATGAAGGCGGCGGAAGCGTTAGGACTGCATTGGAGTTGGTTGCGTGACCGGCGGTTGCAGGGGCAATTCGTTGAAGGTGTCCACTATATGCGGGTTCCAGGGATTCGGTCAATCTGCTACAACGTCCCGTTAATTGCCCGGTGGATAGACGTTGGGGGCGACTCCCTGCGACACCAAAAGGACATTGATGCCTACCTGGTGCAGACCGGCCAAATGACCACCAGCACCCGCAGGGGTAAGGCGGCGGTGCGGTAATGGATACTGCCCAAGCCCTTGCCCACCTAACCGCCCTGGGTTATCAGGCGGGGGATACGGTTCACTTACGGCGGCTCCCCCTGAAAAACGGGGGAGTGTGCCTATCAATGCCTGTAAACCGGGTTAATAGCCTGAAGCAACCGCCGGGGGAGGGGATGTACTTTGTGGTCAACCCCGGCGGCCACCGGGACGCTGATATTAAGGAGTGCCGGTGCATTTTTGCGGAGTGGGACACCCGCCCTATTGAATGGCAAAAAACCGCTTGGAAGGAGTTTGGGCTACCAGCACCCACCCTGCAAGTCTCCACCGGCAACAAAAGTGTCCACAATTACTGGCGACTCGCTGAACCCATCGCCCCCGATTTGTGGAAGGAGCTTCAAACCGACCTGCTGACGTGGCTAGAAGCTGACCCGGCGTTGAAAAACCCGTCACGAATTATGCGGTTGGCCGGTTCTGTCCACCAAAAAACGGGGGAACAAGCCCGGATTATCCATCAATCGGATGCCGTTTATTCCTATGCGGAATTAAGGGCGATTATTCCCGGTAATCCGGCTAAGACCGCCCCGCCGTTGTCACCGAATAAACCCGTTATGTCCACCCCACAAATAGCGGGGGATGATGCGCTGTACGGATGTTTGGCGAAAGAACACCGGGCATTGATTGATAGTGGGGTGGGGAAAGGTGGCAGGAACCAGACCGCCTACCGACTGGCAACCGACCTGATAGGGGTGGCGCATTGGTTGGAGGTGCAGGGCATCCATGCTGACCCCCGGCGGCTATTTGACCAATTTTGCGACCGATGTTCACCCCCGCTAGACGACCGGGAGCGGGATGCTGTATGGCGGTCTGCATCACAATCTAACCCCACACCATGCCTAAGTGCTGACAAGCTAGAAACCTGTTTACAGGCTATTAGGGGCGGGGCTGGTACAGAGAGTGTGGGTAAGACCTCCAAGCTGAATAAGCCCCTATTTGAAACTGATACCTACCAAAGCCGCTTGGAGCAGATAGCCGCCGCTTCTGAAGGCAACCGAGAACCCATGATTGCCGTGCTATCCAAAGAAACCGGGATACCCTTCGGGGCGGTAGAAAAACGGGTGGCGCAAATGGTCACAAAGGCGCAAAGCCCCCCGGTGGAGGCGCAGGATTTAACCGACTTTCTGGGCGGTGAAAATGAACCCTTGCGGTGGCTGGTTGAAGGCATCTTACCCGCAGGAGAAACCCTGATTTTGGGGGCGGAACCCAAGGTGGGGAAAACCCTGCTGGCGGTGGATTTAGCCTATGCAGTAGCCGCAGGGGAACCCTTCCTAGGGTTGCCGGTGGCGCGGGGCGGGGTGTTGGTTGTGTCCACCGATGAATCGCCCCAGTCCACCCGTTCCAAGCTGTTTAGGCGGGGGTTTAGGCCGGGGATGCCCGTAGCAGTCCTGACCCAGTTTGATGTGGAGAATTTGGAACCCCTGGTGGCGGCCATAGAAAAATTCCGCCCCAGTTTGGTGGTGGTGGATTCCCTGAAAAGCATTACCAAAAACTTGACCGTCAGCGAAAATTCCCCAGAATTTGCGAATTTTGTTTACCGACTGAAGGAAGTTTTTTCCGCCTACGGATGCGCCGCCGTGTTGATTCATCACATCAGCAAAAATAGGGAACACGCCGGGGTCAACAAATTGCGGGGTAGTACGGCCATTGCGGGGGCGGCGTGGGGTGTTTGGTTACTTGACCGCACCGGGGAAAATTCCGTGACCTTGGAGTGCATTTCTAGGGATATTCCGGGCGAATCCATAGCCATCAGCCTACACCCCGAATCAATGCGGTGGGAACGCATAGGAACCCCGCCGCCGCAGGAGGGGACGTTAACCGATAAAATTATCCACCTACTACGCACCCGCACCAATTCCGCTACAGGGTTGGAGGCGGTGGAGATAAAGGAAGCCCTGGGTATTGACAATAAGTATATTTACAGTGTACTTAACCGACTTTGCGAAAAACGGATAATCGGGAAGCGGGAATCCAAGCTAAAAAGCGGGCGCATGGTCTATTACCTCGCCCAGTCACCCCTCGTTAATAGGGTGTCCACAACAAAACAGTCAGATCACAGCCTTAAAGTCCCTATTCATGGACATTTGAAGGTGATGACTACCCCCCCTGACTCCGAGTCATCACAGTCACCCCCTCCAGTCACCCCCCCTGACTCCGAGTCACTATCCAGTCAGGGGGGTAGTCATCATGCTGAAAGTCCCTATCCATCGGACTTTGAACCCCCTATGATGACTAATCTGCACACACCCCCTATAGAAGGGTGTCAACAAAAATCCACTATTGACAGTGAAGGGATAGATGGTGGGAGTGGACGTAATGATAAAAGCAGTACCCATGATTGCGAAGTTCTGCATGGGTATATTCCCAGGCTGGGGGACAGTGTTAAGTACATTGGGGCGAATGGAAGTCTAAGAGTGCAGTGCGGCCATTCCCGGCGTGACGGCTTGCGGGTGACGGCGGTGGATAAAATCGCACAGACCGCTTGCTTCAAAGCTCCCAAGTGGTTGGCGAGTTACAGCGTCCCTTGGGGCGACCTGAAGCCCGATAGAAGCACCCGCCATCCACCAAAGCCCTGGCGGGTAGATGAAGTAGCTTTAGGTGGCTCCGATGACCCCTAGCCCCCATTGGGTCAAGTATTTCTGCGTCAGGGGTGATTGCCCAAGGCGGAATACTTGCGCCCGGTCTAGGGGCAAATTTATCCCCCGCCGCCGGGATGGGGGTGGGCAATGATTGCTGAAATTCTGGCAATCCTGCGCCAACTACCCACCGGGTCGCAAGCACGGGTTAGGAGCTTTGCCCAAGCTGAATTAACCCGCTTGCAGGAGAAAGCTCGCAAGCGCAATCAGTCACGCTCTAAGCGCAATGTG
>CAYZTU010000012.1:0-80685 GCA_964481635.1 uncultured Synechococcus sp. | reverse complement strand
CTCCTCTTAACTCGGTCTCTACCCATTTTAACCATTACAAAACTAGGACTACCCGTTCGTAAAGCTCTATCCTTCTCTAAAAACCGAGAGAATCACATCGGTATTTTGTTTAATTTCATTCATCACTATAATGCTTCATTACTTGCATAGCACTACCCACGTTCGAGGTACTTTAGGCATAATTCTGCTATGGCTAAGTAGGGTAAGGTTGTCGCATCAAAGTTTTGGAGAACCCGAGGGCTGCGCCCTGCGACCCAGGTTATGTCAATCTTTGCGTGTTTAGCTATAACAAATCAACGAGAAGATATTCTATGCCAACAACTGCTGGGGCACAAAAAATTCCCGGGGTAATAAAATCGGTTTCGCTGAAAAAATTAAGGTCGTGTGGTGCGTATCTGAATTGACCGCCACCCCCAGTAAGGGTTTTCCCAGCCGCTTCCCCCCCTGGTGATAATCCCGGTAAACATTGCGGGCGGCTTGGAGCGCTTCCGGTTCCAATAACACCGGGGGAGCAGTGTGTTCCGGGGTGGGGGGCATGGGACGACCTGGGGCAGGGAATAGTTCCAGTTTAGCCGCCCCAGCCGATTCCAGGCTAAGAATAGGTTAAGTTTTCGTAAACCTTGGGGAATTAGGCTAAAGCCACCGCCACCTGTACGCCCATTTCTTGACAGCCAACCCGTTGGGTGCCCTCAGTGTAAATATCCCCCGTGCGATACCCCTGTTGCAACACCTGAGCAACCGCCGTTTCCAGGGCATTGGCCGCCTGGGCTTCCGCCAAACCGTAGCGCAAGAGCATGGCGGCACTGAGAATTTGCGCCAAGGGATTTGCCACATCCTGCCCCGCAATATCGGGAGCCGTGCCATGCACTGGTTCAAACACCCCTGGCCCTGTGGCTCCCAAGCTGGCGGAAGGCAACATCCCAATACTGCCGGTCAGCATCGCCGCCTCGTCAGAAAGGATGTCCCCAAATAAATTCCCAGTAACCATCACATCAAACTGCTGCGGCCAGCGAATCAACTGCATGGCAGCATTATCCACATACAAATGCGTCAGGGTGACATCCGGGTATTCAGATGCCAAAGCGTTCATCCGTTGCCGCCAGAGTTGGGACACCTCCAGCACATTCGCCTTATCTACGGAACATAACTTTTTACCGCGTTTCTGCGCCGCCTCAAACGCCACCCGGCCAATGCGGTCAATTTCACTCGCCCGATAAGCCATCGTATTCACCCCCCGTTGCTCGCCGGTTTCGCTGGTGAAAATGCCCTTGGGTTGCCCAAAATAAATGCCGCCCGTTAATTCCCGCACCACCAATAAATCCACCCCGGCAATAATTTCGGGTTTTAAGGTGGAAGCCTGGATTAACTCAGGAAATACTTTAGCGGGTCGTAAATTGGCAAACAAATTCAACCCCGAACGTAACCCCAACAGAGCTTGTTCAGGTCGTAAATGGCTGGGCAATTCATCCCACTGATAACCCCCGACTGCCCCCAATAAAACAGCATCACTGGCACGGCATAGTTCTAAGGTTTCCGGGGGTAAAGGGTGACCGGTTTGGTCAATGGCAATCCCGCCGATCAACGCCTCGGAAAACGTAAAATTAATTCCGTATATTTGCCCCAATTTTTCTAAAATTTCCAGGGTAACACCCATGATTTCTGAGCCAATCCCATCCCCTGGCAAAACTGCAATTTGATAGCTTCGATTGGTCATCATTTCATCGCAAACCCAGCAAAAGTATTTTATCAGCAAAGGGGGGAAAAAATTTAACGGTAATTGCGTACTGAGGGTTGCACGGTTTGATAATGCAAGGGTTCTGCACTTCGCACCGGGGCTAACCCCCCCCGCCACTGCCACAACGCCACATGGCCAAACTGCTCATCATCACGCAGGGGTTCCCCATCCGGGGTTTGGTACTCCTCCCGAAAATGGGCACCGCAGGACTCTTGGCGGGCGAGGGCATCCAACGTCAACACCTGCGCTAATTCCAAGTAATCCGCGACCCGTCCCGCATACTCTAACGCTTGATTTAACCCGTTAGCATCCCCTGTTACCCGCACCTCTCGCCAAAATCGTTGCTGTAGATTATCAATCTTTTGTAATGCGTCTTGCAAGCCCACAGCCGTGCGACTCATCCCCACCTGATTCCAGAGAATCAACCCCAATTCCCGATGAAATGTGGTTGCCGTTGTCGAACCTGGGATACTTAATAAGCCTTCGATGCGCTCCCGAACGTCTTGTTCTGCTTGCTGAAATTCTTCCCTTTGGGTGTTGATTTCCTGGGGTTTAATGCCCGCCAAATAATTGCCTAGGGTAGTGGGAATAATAAAATAACCATCCGCCAACCCCTGCATCAGGGCACTGGCTCCCAAACGATTGGCACCATGGTCAGAAAAATTCGCTTCCCCTAACACAAATAGACCGGGAATCGTACTCATCAAGCCATAATCCACCCATAAACCTCCCATCACATAATGCACCGCCGGGTAAATTCGCATGGGGGTTTCGTAGGGATTTTCCCCCGTAATGCGCTCGTACATGGTGAATAAATTGCCATATTTCCGTTCAATTTCTGCACGATTATGTACTAATTGTTCTTGAAAATCTAAATAGACCGAACGCCCCACCCCATAACCCTGGTCACAGAGATGTTTTGCCGCCCTAGATGCAATATCCCTGGGCACTAAATTGCCAAAACTAGGATATAAACGCTCTAAAAAATAATCCCGTTCTGCGGGGAGAATATCGCCGGGAGAACGCTGATCCCTTGGAATTTTTGACACCCAAATCCGGCCATCATTGCGTAAACTTTCGCTCATCAAAGTTAGTTTCGACTGTCCTGTGCCTGACACCGGAATACAGGTGGGATGGATTTGCACAAAACTGGGATTGGCGAATAATGCTCCCCGTTTGTGACACCGCCAAGTCGCCGACGCATTGGCACTTTTAGCATTCGTAGATAGATAGTAGATATTGCCATAACCACCACTGGCTAAAATCACCGCCTGACCCGCATAGCGTTCTAATTCGCCGGTGATTAAATTACGAATAATGATGCCCTGCGCTCGCCCATCAACTAATACTAAATCTCGCAATTCCCGGTGAGGCAAAAGTTGTACTGTGCCCCGATTTACTTGCCGCATCAACGCCCCATAGGCTCCTAATAATAACTGCTGTCCTGTCTGCCCCCGGGCGTAAAACGTGCGGGACACCTGCGCCCCCCCGAAGGAGCGATTCGCCAGCAATCCCCCGTATTCACGAGCAAAGGGCACCCCCTGCGCCACGCAATGGTCAATGATTTGGGTGCTGATTTGCGCCAAACGATACACATTGGCTTCCCGTGCCCGAAAATCTCCCCCCTTGATCGTGTCGTGAAACAACCGCCAGACACTATCCCCATCGTTTTGGTAATTTTTGGCGGCGTTGATCCCACCTTGGGCGGCGATGCTATGGGCACGACGAGGACTATCCTGCAAACAAAAAACTAGCACATTGTACCCCGATTCTCCCAGGGTAGCCGCTGCCGAAGCCCCCGCCAAACCCGTGCCAATTACCAGTACGGTGTATTTACCTCGGTTGGCAGGGCTAACTAAACGGCAATGGTTTTTGAAATCATCCCATTGTTCTGATAAGGGGCTGTTGGGAATAAGCGTGCTGGTCATGGGGATTGCAGGTAGATGATTAAAGGAATGACCGCATAACCAAGCATGATGATAAGGCTAAACATTTGACTTAAACTGGGTAACGAGGGTGTGATTTTCGGATGCCCAAAACCTAAAGATTGCAGGCCACTACTAATACCGTGCGCCAAATGGAATCCCACGGGGATCAAGGCCAATTCATACCCCCACAACCATAGGGGTTCACGGAATAATTGTTGCACCAGGGATTCTAAATTTCTTGCCCCCGTTTGAAAGCGAAAATTGCTCAAATGCACAATTAAAAATACCAGAATCAGTAGCCCAGTCATCACCATCAATCGGGATGTTAAATTTACCGTCCAATGCCCTATCCAAGTATTTTTTTGCCGTAGATGGAGATTTTTAGGCGCATATTTCCTACGCTGTCGCCGGATATGAACAGTTAACCAAATATGGGTTATTAACGCCATTGCTAAAATAATTTCTACGCCATGAAATACCCAGCCCCAGTTTTCTAATGCTTGGGCTAAATGATTATATTTACCCGGTACATCTAGGAGTAGAAAGTTACCTCCCAAATGGAAGAGCAAAAAAACTAATAAGAATAAACCGGATAGGGCGATTAATCCCTTTTGGAAAATACCGCTAGTGATAATTTCAGTTTTAACCATTTGCTTTCACGATGCTGTTTAACCCTTATTTGCCATAGGTACTACTGACAACTGCCCGCCAACTCGCCACCCCCGCCAACAGCCACGCCAACCCCAGGAGTCCCAACCACAGGAAGCGGGGAAACCGGGTCAGCCGAGGGCGATTTTTAGCCATAATCGGGTTCTGAGATTATTTTCACCCTAGCCTAAATGCGGGTAGAGCTGGGATAGGTTTCACAAGAATTTTGGCTTTTGACCATACCTGTGTCCACAGGTTGAAATTCTTGATTACACTAAAATAATTCCCAAACGTCGAGGATACGCACTTGTTTGATTACGACCTGGTGATTCTTGGTGCCGGTGTGGGTGGACATGGGGCGGCACTTCATGCGGTGGCCTTGGGCATGAAAACGGCGATTATTGAGGCCGCAGACATGGGGGGCACCTGTGTGAATCGGGGCTGTATCCCGTCCAAGGCTCTGCTCGCCGCCGCCGGTCGGCTCAGACAATTGCAGGACAAAAACACCCTCAAAGCCCTAGGAATTTCGGTCGAGCAGATTCAAGTGGATCGGGGGGGGGTAGCGACCCACGCCCAGGGAATTGTGGACAAAATTCGGGGGGATTTGACCCGCTCGCTGGATCGCTTGGGAGTAACGACCATTCACGGCTGGGGCAAGCTGGTTAACCCGCAAAAAGTCAGCATCACCCAGGGCGGGCAAGAGACCTTAATTAGTGCTAAAAATGTACTCATCGCCACCGGTTCCTATCCTTGGGTGCCGCCGGGGATTCAGATTGACGGTAAGACCGTATTTACCAGTGATGATGCCTTGAAACTCTCCTGGTTGCCCCCTTGGATTGCCATCATCGGCAGTGGCTATATTGGTCTGGAATTTGCCGATATTTACACGGCGTTGGGGTGCGAAGTGACCATGATTGAGGCGCTGGATCGGCTCATGCCGACCTTTGACCCGGATATTGCCCGGTTGGCGCAGCGGGTGCTGTTGGAGGGGCGGGACATTGAAACCAAGGTGGGAATGTTGGCGCAAAAAATTACCCCTGGGAAGCCCGTGGTGGTGGAATTGGCGGATACCCAAACCAAAGAATTAAAAGAAGTTTTAGAAGTGGATGCGGCACTGATCGCCACCGGACGGCTCCCGGCGACGGACAATCTGGGGCTAGAATCCCTGGGTATTGAACGGGATCGACGGGGGTTTATTCCGGTAAATCCGCAGTTCAATGTGCTGAAGGCTGGGGAACCATTTCCCAGTGTCTGGGCGATTGGGGATGCGATTGGCACGATGATGCTGGCTCATGCGGCCTCAGCCCAGGGGCGCATGGCGGTGGAAAATATGTTAGGACAAAATAAAGCGGTCAATTATCGGGCGATCCCGGCGGCGGCCTTTACCCACCCGGAGATTAGTTTTGTGGGTTTGACGGAACCCCAGGCGCAGGCGTTGGGGCAACAGGAGCAATTTCCGGTCGCCAGCGTGCGGAGTTACTTCAAGGGAAATTCCAAGGCCATTGCTGAGGGGGAAGCGGAGGGGGTCGCCAAGGTGATTTATCGCTCCGACACGGGGGAATTGTTGGGGGTGCATATCATTGGCACCCATGCGGCGGATTTGATCCAGGAGGCGGCGGCGGCGATTGCCACCCAAACCCCGGTACAAACGTTGGCGGAAATTGTCCACACCCATCCCACCCTAACTGAAGTGCTAGACGAAGCCTTCAAGCGAGCCAGTTTAAGCCTGACACATAAGTAATTTTAAGTTTTAGGTTCTCTATGGTGTCCATCCGGCGCAATGCTCCCCACCTATCCGGGCAAATAACCCGCTTAGGTTATCACTTGGAACTGCCAGAAGCCCAACCGCAACATATCCTTGAGGAAATTGTCTGGGCAAAGGAAGTGGAAGTTGCCAAACTGCGGGAGAGAACACCTTTACCGGAATTACAAAAACAGGTACTCACGGCTCCCCCGCCCAGGGATTTTTTAGGTGCCTTAAAATCATCGCCCCATCCAGGACTAATTGCGGAAGTAAAAAAAGCCTCGCCCAGCAAAGGAGTTATTCGGGCTGATTTTGACCCAGTTGCGATTGCCCAAAGCTATGAACGAGCCGGGGCACACTGTATTTCAGTGTTAACGGATGCCCAATTTTTTCAGGGCAGTTGGGCGTATTTAAGCCAAATTCGCCAAGCGGTTTCCCTCCCCCTTTTGTGCAAAGAATTTATCATTTATCCCTATCAAATTTATCTCGCCCGTTGTCAGGGAGCGGATGCGGTTTTATTGATTGCCGCTATCTTATCTGACCAGGATTTGCATTATTTTAATCGGATTATTCAAGCCTTGGGCATGGTGGCCTTAGTTGAGGTACACACCTTGGGAGAATTGGAACGGGTTTTGCAAGTTTCCGGTGTCAATCTGATTGGAATTAACAATCGGAATCTTGAGAATTTCACAACTGATTTAAGCACAACGGAAGCATTACTCGCAGAGAAACTACCACTGTTACAGGAACGGGAAATGACCATCGTGAGTGAATCGGGGATTCATACCCCGGCGGATGTTCTCCGAGTCAAACAGGCGGGAGTCCAAGGGATTTTGGTGGGTGAATCTTTAATTAAACAACCGGATATTGAACAGGCCACCCACCATTTACTCACCGAAGTGATGACAAACCCGGATCATCCGGTCAGGTAAAACATTCTGCGTCAACCATTTCTTGCAGAGCAATCGTGAACGAATTTCCGCCTGCGGCTGTCTACAATTGCAGATGAAGCGTTTGGAGTATGACCAGGGTGCAAATCTGGGGCAAAAATAGCATCCGGTTCCTGCCATTATTGGGTTTGGCAACCCTGATGGCGGGCGGTATTTGGTGGTGGGGCATCCGTCCCGGCCAAGGCAAACCGGCTCAGGTACGCACGGCAACCGTCACGCGGGAGAGTCTGCCGGTGACCATCCAGGTGAATGGCGTGGTGCAACCGGAACGGACGATCAATCTCAGCCCCAAAACCGCCGGAATTGTGCGGGAATTGCGGGTGAAAGAGGGGGATCAGGTGCAACCGGGGCAGATTTTGGCCGCCATGGATGATGCCAATTTACGGGGGCAGTTGACCCAAGCCCAGGGACAAGTCGCATCAGCACAGGCCAACCTCGCCCGTCTGCAAGCGGGGAATCGCACCCAAGAAGTTGCCCAGGCAC
Source organism: uncultured Synechococcus sp. (assembly GCA_964481635.1). GTDB lineage: Bacteria > Cyanobacteriota > Cyanobacteriia > Gloeomargaritales > Gloeomargaritaceae > Gloeomargarita. The sequence goes on along the minus strand of CAYZTU010000012.1, from coordinate 73,197 downwards.
AGGCGCAAATGCAGGAAGTTCAGGCCGCCCTCAAGCAAGCCGACTTGAATCTCAAACGCAACCAAACCCTGTTAGCCCAGGGGGCGATTTCCCAGCAGGATTTTGAATTATCCTTAACCGAGCGGGATCAAGCCCTTGCCCGCCTCCAGCAAGCCAAACAAGCCTTGGATTTACAAAAAACTGGTTTTCGCCCGGAAGACATTGCCCAAGCCCGGGGGCAACTCCAGCAGGCGCAAGGGACGTTACAGGTGATTCAATCCCAGATCAATGACACGATCCTGCGGGCACCCTTTGCGGGGGTGATTACCCGGATTTATGCGGAACCCGGGGCGTTTGTCACGCCGACCACCTCCGGCAGTACGGTTTCCTCCGCCACGTCTTCCTCGGTGCTGGCCTTAGCGGCGGCTAACCAGGTGGTCGCCAAGGTGCCGGAAAATAGCTTGCCCCAGTTGACTTTGGGACAGTCCGCCAAAATCATCGCCGATGCCTACCCAGAAAATCCCTTCACGGGGCGGATTCGGCAAATTGCGGTGCAGTCGGTGGTGGAACAAAATGTGAATAGTTTTGAAGTGCGTTTGGCGGTCAATGACCCCGCACAGCGGCTACGGGCGGGGATGAATACGGCGGTCACCTTTCAGGTGGGAACCTTGACCGATGCCTTGGTGGTGCCGACGGTGGCGATTGTGCGTCAGGAGCGGCGGACGGGAGTATTGCTTGCCGGTGACCCGCCCAAGTTTCAGCCCATCCGTACCGGTGCCAGCGTGCGGGACAAAACCGTGGTGTTAGAAGGCTTGCAAGCCGGGGAAACCGTACTGCTCAGTTTCCCCCGGGGGGAACGTCCCCGCACCCAAATCCCTTCCCTGATTCCCGGTTTGGGACCCCGGCGGTAATGGTGAGCGGGCGTAAATCCCCACGCTTGGGTTGGGGCGAAATTTTGGGGATGGCCTGGTCGGCTCTCGGTGCCCATCGCCTGCGAACCGTACTAACCATGTTGGGGGTCGTGATCGGCATCGCTTCGGTGATGGTGGTAACGGCGGTGGGGCAAGGGGTGCAGGCGGCCACCCAACGGCAGATTCAAAACCTCGGAACAAATCTGCTGCAAATCCAAGCGGGGTCACCCCAGGTGCGGGGGATCAGCCAAGGGGCGGGCAATGCGGCCACCTTGACCCTGGATGATGCCCTGGCGGTGGCGACCCAAGCCCCTTCGGTGCAACAGGTGGCTCCCTACCTGACCCGGCAACGCCAGGTGACCCAGGGCACCCAAAACAGCTTGACGTTGATTAACGGGGTGGACGGCAATTTTTTAGAGGTGCGTCAATTTCAAATTGATGCTGGGCGATTTTTTACCCCGATGGAATTGGATACGGCGCAATCCTTGGTGGTGTTGGGAGCCACCGTCGCTCGGGATTTATTTGCGAATAACTCGCCTTTGGGGCAACGGGTGCGGATTCAGGGTTCGTTGTACGAAGTGATTGGGGTAATGGCTGCCAAGGGGAATACGGGCGGCTTTGACCAGGATGACCAGGTGTTTATCCCCCTCAAAAATATGGCGGGGCGGATTGTAGGACAAAACGCCCTGCAAGGGGTGGCTCTGAGTGGGTTTTGGGTGCAGGTTCCCAATGCTCAAGAGATGGAGGCTGCCCAGTTTCAAATTACCAATTTGCTACGCATTCGCCATAATATCTACCCCCCCCAGCCCGATGATTTTCGCATCAATAATCAAATGGATATTATCAGTGCCTTTACCTCAATTACGGGCTTGCTAACTGTAATGGTAGGGGCGATTGCCGCCATTTCCCTGGTGGTGGGCGGGATTGGCATTGCCAATATCATGCTGGTTTCGGTGGTCGAACGCACCCGGGAAATTGGTATTCGCAAAGCGGTGGGAGCGACGGGAACAGCAATTTTACAGCAATTTTTGGCGGAAGCTGTTTTAGTCTCTTTAGCAGGGGGAACCCTTGGACTGGTGCTGGGCTTGGGCTTGGCCTGGGGAGCCGCCCAAATGCTCAGTATTCCTCTGGTACTAGCTCCCTGGGCAATGGTGGCCGCCGTCCTATTGTCCGCAGGGGTGGGGTTGGTGGCGGGGGTGGTGCCCGCCCAACATGCGGCGCGTCTTGACCCGATTGTGGCCTTACGGAGTGAGTAGGACGGCCATCAGGGCAATAACCTCCACCTCAGCCCCAGCATCTTTCAGCAACAGAAAAAGCAGATATAGCAACCACATTTGAATTATGAGAATAATTTTTATACCCAAAGAAGAACGGGTCGCAGGGCACCGCCCCGGCCTGGTTCTTGGTGACGCTATAATTCCTTGAGTCATTTATTGTATCTTTATGAAATATGCTACGAGGTAACAATGTTACCCAGTTTAGCTATATCTCATATAAAATGAAAGCCAAGGTGCTGAAATGTTAACCCTGGGTTATGAGCAGCAAAGATTCATGGCCGATCAAGAACGTGATTTAACTATAATTAAAATAACTATAACTAAAAATGAATCAGCAAGAGCGAATTTCATCAGCAATTAAAACTGTGATTTCTGACCTAATGGAAAGAGTCATGAAGAAAGTTTTAGTTAGTGATCCTTTTATTGAGGAAAAGCATCGTTCGAGTAAGCCACTGTATGCGGCACTAGTACCTGATGAAATTTTCAAAGGTTCACATTTTGAACGACGCTTTGTGACTCCATTTGGTAATGTATGGGAGAGGCTGGCCAAAGCTGTTGCTTTAGAAACTCACGGTAACTCTGAACTAGGTTATAGGTTTAATGGAATGGTCAGTCAGGGGAGCCTTAGACGTATCCAAGCAGTCTTGAATAGACTAGAGCATAAAACGGAAAGAGATAAACCTAATTGGGAGAAAGAACTCTCATATATTCGAGCGGGTAAAGGTTCGCCAGTTCCTGTTACTGTTGTTTGTGATCTTTTCATTGAGAGTCGAACTACTCATAAAAAGTATGCTTTTGAATTAAAAGCACCCTTGCCGAATAGTGATCAAACCAAAGTTAGCAAGGAAAAAATGTTCAAGCTTTTATCCATGAAACCTTCTAGGGTAGATTACGCTTATTATGCATTGCCATATAATCCTTATGGCAAAAAAGAAGATTATCAATGGAGTCCTCCGTTACGCTGGTTTGACATGAAAAAGGATGAATCAGTATTAATTGGTGATGAGTTTTGGGATTTAATTGGTGGAGAAGGAACTTACAATAACTTTATTCGAGAAGTTAATCTAATAGGTAAAGATTATCGAGAGAGAATTTATCGAGAATTTTTGGGAATTGAGCCGCCAGAAGGGTTTGATCAAGAGATATTACAATGATTTTATCACCAATACTATAACTTATGAAAGGAAGTAGATATTTCACTTTTGTTGATTTATTTGCAGGTATTGGGGGTTTTAGACTTGCGCTGACTCGCCAGGGGGGATATTGTTTAGGATTTAGTGAAATTGATAAAGATGCAATTAGTACCTACTGTAAAAATTTTGGTGAAATTAGTGAACACAACTTTGGGGATATTCGTAAAATAGTAGAATTACCGCCTCATGATTTATTGACAGCAGGTGTACCTTGTCAAAGCTGGTCAATCGCAGGTAAAAATTTGGGATTTGATGATGATCGAGGTCAATTATGGAATGACACAATCTATTTACTTCAGAAATTTCAACCAAAATCATTTATCTTTGAAAATGTTAAAGGTTTAGTTGATCCCCGAAATAGGAAATCATTATCTTATATTCTTGAACGCATTGCAAAAGCAGGATATTATGCAGATTTTTATGTGATTAATTCCTTTGATTATGGTGTTTTGCAACATCGCATTCGTATGTATATTATTGGCTTCAGGAACCAAGAACACTTTTATCGCTTTCAATTACCTCACCCTATAAAAACAAAACAGACTTTAGGCGACTTACTGGGCATCAAGTTCAAACTGCCAGATAATATGATATGGGAACAAAAAAACTTATTTGGAGATGACGTTATTTCTTCTCAAGGCATGAGCTTATCAAGTAGACAAGGGTTCAATGACTACTTTTTATTTAACGATCTCCGTAATGGCCATACAACGATTCATTCCTGGGATATTATTGAAACAACGGAGCGCCAAAAAGATATTTGTAGTTTATTACTGAAAAACCGCCGCAAGAGTCATTATGGGAAATTGGATGGCAATCCACTCTCTTTAAAACATTTTCAAATGCTCGATTCAACAATTACTCAAGATGAACTATCTGAATTAGTTGAACTGGGAATCCTTAATCCTGAAGAGTACTTATTTAATGTTGAGAATTATGATGGTCTGGAATTTACAGAAGAGGAGAAAACACTGCTTGAAAATTCTGACAATGGAAAATTAGTAATAGATGATCTGAAAGTTAGTCGCTCTATTAAACTGAAAGAAATCGCCATCTTTAAGACACTTAAAAATCTGAAAGCTAAAGGAATTATTTCTTGTCAAGAGATCAGGTATGATTTCAAGAACACAAAAATCAGTACTGGACTATTTGGTGTAAGTCGAATATTTCTACCCAGTTCGTATGTTTTTCCAACTTTGGTATCGAGTGACACCAATGATTATATTGCTTTAGAGGATATTAAACCGACGAATTGTTCAGATTATAAACAAAACTTTATTGAAACAATTTACAAGCCAGGGAAATACCGAAAAATATCAAAGGCAGAAGCTTGTTTGATGCAAGGATTTCCTGAAAATTTTATCCTTCCCGAGTCTAGAATTCGCTGGATGAAACTGATTGGTAATAGTGTTTCTATACCGGTGATTGCTCATCTCTGTAAAGCTATCATAGATACGGGGGTTTTTGATGCGACTGCCTAAATCTCCGCTTCTACCCCCAAGGCTTACAACTGAGCCACCAGTCCTTCTGCCGGGGTAATAGAGCGTGAGATGGTTTTCCGTCCAGCTACACCGGATGTCAAGTCGAGGTCTTACTTTGTTGTAAGCCTCTACTACCTGAGAATACCAGTCTTTTCTCTGCTCCAAATTTCGCTTAGAGTAGCTGTTGATAATTTGCTTGAGGTCTATTTCACTCCCATAGGCAACAATTCCCCCCAAATGCGTACACCCCCCAAATTGCCCCCGGCGAATAAATCCGCCACGGCTTGATAAAATTCCAGATAACTTTGGACTAAATCATCCCCATGTTTTTGGCGGTAATGGTCTTGTTTTTTGAGAAATTGCGTTAACCTTTCTTGTACCCAACTTTGCCAAAGCGGGGTAACATTTTCCCAAGTAATGTGACCAAAACCCGCCTGCGCTAAATGTTCTTGATACTTGGTAATTGTGGGTAAATCGGGGCAGGCAATCATGTGGTCTAACGTTTGCATTTCCTTGGGGGTCAACGGTTGAATTTGCACATAATCTTCGATGTAGAAACATCCGCTTGGTTTCAGAACTGATGCACACTGGGAAAACAAAGTTTCCCGGTCTGGAATATGCAGAAATACGAGTAGGGATAACCAGGCATCAAACCGTTTGGGTATTCCCTGCAAAATATCCCCTTGAATAAACTTCACCTGCTCGGCTAAGCCCGTGCGCTCCGTGAGTTCCACCGCCATTTCCCACAATTGGGGTTGCAATTCTAAACCCGTGACCTGGCAACCTACCTGCTGAGCGAGGTACCGTGCTGTGCCCCCCACCCCGCTACCGATGTCTAAAACCTGGGATTGCTGAGTAATTCCTAACCGTGTAATTGCATAGTCAATCGCCGCCGTCCCGCAGTAGTGGTAATGATCCAGGGACATCAAATCTTTTGGGGTTAAACGCTCCGGCAAATCGGCCAATTCCCCCCGCAGAAATGGGAGGCGGTATTGGTACATCCGGGTCATGGATTCTTGCATATCAAGCTTATTTCTGTAAGGGCTGTGATTGATCCCTAGGGGTGGGGACGGAATTATTTTAGCCCACCAGGAGAGATGTCGGGATGACCGGTATGGTTCTTAGGGTACAACTTCAAAGGATTTATTTCCACGCAAACGGTAAATTTGAAAGTCTCCATCCAGAGTAAAAATAAGTTTTTAATTGCGTTTTTTAGCAGTAACGACTAAGGATGCGTCTTCTAAATCCATCGGTACGTCTCGATACTGTTCCATCAGTAAGTACATTCGGGATAATTCTTTTTCATCATGATAGTCAATCTCCAAAACCTGATCGATAACATAACTCCACAAGTCTTTTTGCGCTGGCCAGCCACCGTATCGTCCTATCAGATACATGGCTTCTGTGAAGCATGACCAAGTTGTTATCAAAGGTGCCGAAAGACTAGATAGAACATCAATACAACGGCCATGATTAATATCACTCCGATTGATTAACGCAATCAATATAGAAGCATCACACAGCGTCACTGCCGCACTCCCCGTCACCGGTATTTATCAAATAAAATCTCTGTAAAGGCTTTTTTGACATGACTAGAAAGGGTTGTCGGTTGAAACTGTACCCGACCAATCCGCTCTTTGAGAACATGGGCTAACGAAACGGTGGCTTGGGGTTGGGTCCTATCGTCCGATAAAACAGTTAACCTGACCCGCTTGCCCCTCAGTTCCGGGACATTAGTGAGGATTTCTTCCCAAGTTCCCTCCCAAACCCTCTGTTCCATGGTATGACTCCGAATCCATATCACCTATATGATTAAATTATGACAAGATTTTGACCTACTGCCCCAAACCCTGTGCCCGTTGGTAAGCCGCCTGCACCGCCTGCATCAGCGTCCCCCGCACCCCCTGACTTTCCAAAACCAACACCCCGGCACTGGTCGTCCCCCCTGGACTCATCACCTGGGCTTTCAATTCCGCCGGACTCAAGGACTGCTGCTGTAATAATTGCGCCGTGCCTAAAACTGTTTGTACAGTCAACTGGGTCGCCAATGCCCTGGGTAACCCCACCAACACCCCGCCGTCAATCAACGCTTCCACCAGCAACGCCACATACCCCGGCCCGGAACCCGCCAAAGCTGTTACCCCATTAAGATAGGCTTCGGGAACGCACACCACCTGCCCCACCGCCTGAAAAAATTGCACCGCCCGTTGTTTTTGTACCTCATTCACCTGAATGCCCCAGGCCAAGGCCGTGATCCCCGCCCGCACCTGCACGGGGGTATTGGGCATCGCACGCACCCAGGCGCATCCCGCTACGGCGGTTTCTAAGGTGGTTAATGAGATACCGGCGAGTACGGAAACCAGTACCGTTGCGGGCTGAATCCCCTGCAAGTCCACGACCATCTGGGGAAATTGCTGGGGTTTGACGGCGACTAATACCACCTCCGTTGCCCTTGCCGCCGCTTGGTTGTCCGCACTCACCCCCACCCCGTAGGTTTCCGACCAAAACTGCCGCCGCTCCAAACGGGGATGGCTGACAATAATCTCCGCTGGGGCATAAATTTTTTCGGCCAGCAAGCCGGACACCAGGGCTGAACCCATCGTCCCCCCGCCAATTACCCCCAAACGATAGGTCATCGGTTGGCTTTATCTATTGCGCCAGATAGGCGGGCATCGCTTCCGGTGTCCAAATGGGGGGGGTATTCCGCAGTACGCTCGGGGGTTCTACCGGGGCAGCATTGGGAACTGAGGTACGGGTACTCACCTGCACCCCATTAGGGGTAAAAAGGAAAATACTTTCCCCCAAGCGCTCCTGGTGCCCATCAATGGCGTAGGTGCCGCCTGCCACAAAATCCACCGCCCGTTGCGCCAAATCCGGCTCCATCAGGGTCACATTCAAGACCACGGACTTGCGCTCCCGCAGAGCCTGAATCGCCTGGGGCATTTCCTCGAAGGAACGGGGTTCCATCACCATCACTTCAAACGGGCTGGGATGGGCAGTGGGCAAACCAATCACGTTGTTCATCGCATTGCGGGGGGTAGAAGGTTCAGAAGGGGTGGCCGCTGGGACACGCTCCCGCCGCCGGGACGGTTCCCGATACTCGGTGTGAGCCGGGGGTTGGGGAGCCGGAGTCTGATGTTGACCGGGGTCATAATCATACTCTACCGGTTCACCCAGACTCACCAAGTCCCTGAGTCGTTTCAATAATTGCATGGGGTATGTACTCCCGCCACAGGCATAAGGGGGTCAGCAAACATTTAGCACATCAACTGTAAGGAACATGGCATGTGTCGAGGAGGGGGTTTGGGGTTGGCCGGTTGGTAGATTCGGTTATTCACCGAATGTTTACCCGCAGTCACGGAAGGTGATTGTGTGGGTATTAGCCTACCAATGTACTTCAATAGAACTGACGATACTTGAACAGTAACCGTTTTTTTAACAAAATTCAACATATTATGGCAAATTTCCCCGATTTTTAGAAATGGGGTAAAACGGATTGTAGGTAATTATACGCATAGGGGTGAACCGGTGGGAAATGTTTTTTACTTTTTTTAAGGTGGCGTTGTCCCATTTTAAGGTGGCATTGTCCCCCGCTCTGGGGGTGACGGGGATATTTTGGTGCTGAAGGATACGGGGATTCATCGTGGATGTAGCCGGGGATACGGAGCATAAGTAAGAGTTTTTTATCTTAGCGCAGGTGTTGAGGTGGGGGTGTGCCCTAGGGTACAAAATCCGCTCCGGTGGGACGTTCCCCGAACAGGCAACGACCGAGGCGGAGGATGGTGGCTCCGGCGGCGAGGGCTTGGGGGTAGTCATCGGACATACCCATGGAGTATTCCCGAAGGGGAAGATGGGGGTGGATTTGGGCACCGAGGGCGGGGAGTTCGGCAAACAGGTTTTGGCGTTCGGGGGGGGATAATCCCAGGGGCAGGATGGTCATTAAGCCTTTAATTTGCACATGCTGTAGTTGTTGGAGGGCGGGGAGGGCGGCCAGCAATTCGGGAACCGTCCAGCCGTATTTCTGGGGGTCGGAGCGGAGTTTGACCTGGAGGAGCAATTGGGCTGGTTGCTTGAGGTTTTGGTTGAGTTGGTCGAGTTTTTGGGCGAGGGCGAGGCTGTCCACGCTATGAATCCAGGGAAAAAATTGCAGGGCGCTGCGGGCTTTGTTGCTTTGCAAGTGGCCGATCAGGTGCCAGGTGATGTCGGGTAAATCCGCTAAGGCTTGGGCTTTGTTTTGGGCTTCTTGCACCCGGCTTTCGCCAAAATCCCGCAGTCCCAGGGCGTAGGCGTGGCGCATCACGGCCAGGGGGACTTGTTTGGTGACGGCGACCAAGCGCACCTGGGGGGGGAGTTGGGCTTGGATGCTCTGGAGCCGGTGGCAGAGGGTATCCTCACGCATATCACATTTGTTTTTCGACCTGTTTGAGCTTTTGATATTCCTGGGTTTTGCCGAGCCGCCGCAATTCTCGCAGGTGCATTTCCACCAACATCCGGGCGTGGTTGCGGCTGACGGGTTCCACCTCTAGGGATTCGGCCAGGTAATGGACATGAAAAAATAAGCGGTGGGCGTACAGGGTCATATACAATTCGCTCCCATCCCCCAAACGGCAAATCCGGTACAACAGACCGAAGTTTGGGTGGTTCAAATAGGATTCACCGGTCATGGGATTGGGCATGAAACCAGAATAAAGTCTGTCACGAGAGGCACAAGAATCTCCTATTTTACTGTATCTTAAAGTCTCTTCTGAATTTGGCTAAATTAACGGGGGGCATAAGCTATAGTGCTAATCAAGTTTTCTAAAGGTAGACCATGCCCGATAGCTTGTCTGGTGGTAGCGGTAGCGAAGTGTGTCCCCAGGACACGGCCATGTCCGCCCATTTGCTCCAAGCTCCCTGCGCCTACCCGGTGTTTTTCCGCACCTATAGCCGCCGGTTTCAGGGGGTGCGGGAATCCTGGGAACAGGTGTGTGGGCGCACGGTGCAGGATTTGGCGACCCTGGGTAACTTTACTCCAGCGGAGCAAGCTTTGGTTTTGGAGATGCAACGGCAGTTGAAAACCCTGACTTCCGGGCGTTGGTTGTGGGTGGGGGGGACGGATTGGATTCACCAGCCGGAGAATTTTTCCGGGGCGTATAATTGCACGTCTCAACGGATTCGGGATTGGCGGGGATTTGGGTTGATGATGGATTTGGCGATGCAGGGGTCGGGGACGGGGGCGGTGCTGGAGGCTCAGTACTTTCAGCAATTACCGGCCATTACGACCCGTTTGGAGGTCACGGTGGTGGGGCAACCGGGGGAACGGCCTGCTGCGGAACGGTTGAAATTAACGCAAGTGGAATGGCAGGGAGAGCGGGTCATCGTCCGGGTGGGGGATTCCCGCCGGGGATGGGTGCAGGCGTACCAGAGTTTGTTGGAATTGGCGAGTGACCCGGCGGGGGGAGCGGTGTTGCCCGTCACCGTTGACTTGGCCCATGTGCGTCCCAAGGGGGAGGTGCTGAAAGGATTTGGGGGGATTGCCAATCCGGCGTTGTTACCGCAACTTTTTCCCCGGGTGGCAGGGATTCTGAATCAGGCGGTGGGACGGCAGTTGACCTCGATCGAATGTTGTTTGCTGATTGACCAAGCGGCGGCGACGGTGGTGGCGGGGAATATCCGTCGCAGTGCCGGGATGCGCCAATTTTCGGCGGTGGATCAAGAGGCTGCCGGGGCGAAGGCCAACCTGTGGAAGCAGGATGACCAGGGGAATTGGCGGATTGACCCGGAGCGGGATGTCCTGCGGATGGCGAATCATACCCGGGTGTTTCACCACAAACCCAGCCGGGAGGAGTGTATTGAATCCGTGCGGAGCCAGTTTTATTCGGGGGAAGGGGCGGTACAGTGGGCGGGGGAGGCGATTGCCCGTAGTAATCGGGATGTGCTTGACACCCCGGAGAAAAAAGCCCGATTTTTGGAGCTATACCACACTGACCCCCAGCGGGCACGGGGCTATTTGCGGGAACTGCTGTTGCTGCGGAAAACCTCAAATGATTGATAATAATTGATTAGGTTATCCATCATGCGGCGCTGAGGGAGTCCTACCGCTATGTTGACGCAACTGGCCATTACTTGGGTGGTGAATGGGTTGAGTTTGTGGCTGATTTCTAAGTTACCCCTAGGGGTGACCCTCGATGGCTTCGGCACGGCACTGTGGACGGCTTTAGCCCTGGGATTATTGAATGCGTTGCTCCGACCCATTCTGTTTGTTTTGAGTTTACCTTTAACGATTTTGACCCTGGGGCTGTTTACTTTTGTGATCAATGCCATTATTTTCGGTTTGGCGGCCAGTTTGGTGGAGGGATTTCGTCTGAAAAATTGGCTGAGTGCCCTCGTGGGTCCGATTGCCCTGGGGCTGATCAATTCGATACTATTTCAGGTCTTACAAACCCCGGCGACGCGCTAGAATAGGACAACCTTGTGGGCGGTGTGTATGGGCGGCAGTGGGGTAATTCGGATTCGGGGTGCCCGCCAGCACAATCTCAAAAATGTGGATTTGGAACTGCCCCGCAATCAACTGATTGTGTTTACGGGGGTGTCGGGTTCGGGGAAATCCTCCCTGGCCTTTGATACGATTTTTGCCGAGGGACAACGCCGCTATGTGGAATCCCTGAGTGCTTACGCTCGTCAATTTTTGGGACAGTTGGACAAGCCGGATGTGGATGCGATTGAAGGGTTAAGTCCGGCGATTTCCATTGACCAAAAATCCACCTCCCATAACCCCCGTTCTACGGTGGGGACGGTGACGGAAATTTACGATTATTTACGCCTGTTATTTGGGCGAGCGGGGGTGCCCCATTGCCCCATTTGTGATCACAATATCAGCCCCCAAACCGTGGATCAAATTGCCGATCAAATTCTCAACTTTTCCGAGGGAACTCGCTTTCAATTGTTAGCTCCAGTGGTAAAAGGCAAAAAAGGCACCCACCAAAAAGTATTTGCCCAGATTGCCCAAAATGGCTTTGCCCGGGTGCGGGTGAATGGTACGGTTTATCCCTTGGCGGATATCCCCAAATTGGATAAAAATCACAGTCATCGCCTGGAAATTGTGGTCGATCGTTTGGTGATGAAATCGGATTTGCAGACCCGGTTAATGGATTCGCTTGCCACCTGTCTCAAGCATGGGGAAGGGGTGGCGATGGTAAGTCTGCAAGAGGGGGAAAACTGGCGAGATTTGGTCTTTTCGGAAAATTTTGCCTGCCCAGAACATGGGGCGGTGATGTCGGAATTATCCCCCCGTTTGTTCTCTTTCAATTCTCCCTATGGAGCCTGCCCCGAATGCCACGGGTTGGGATTTTTGCGGCGATTTAGCGCAGAATTGGTCATTCCCGATGCCAAATTACCGCTATACCAGGCCATTGCCCCTTGGTCGGACAAACCCCACGATTATTATTTGAGTTTACTGCACAGTTTGGGTTTGACCTACGGATTTGAGTTATCCACTCCCTGGCAGAAATTAACCCCGGAGCAACAGGAAATTATCTTAAATGGCACCGAAGAACCGGTTTGGGTGGAGGGGGATTCCTTGTATCAATCCAATCGGGGATTTTGGAAAAAATACGAGGGGGTGTTGGGGATTTTGGAGCGGCAGTATCGGGAAGCTGGTTCTGAATTGGTACAACAAAAACTGGATCAATATCGTTTAGATTCCCCCTGCCCGGTGTGTCAGGGTGCCCGCTTAAAACCGGAAGCTCTTGCGGTGCGCTTGGGGGGGTATCGGATCACGGATCTGACCCAAATTTCCGTGCAGGAATGTTTAGCGTTACTTGACTGTTTAGAACTCACGCCCCGGCAGGCGCAAATTGCCCATTTGGTACTCAAAGAAATTCGGGCACGATTGCAATTTTTATTGGATGTGGGTTTGGATTATTTAACCTTAGACCGGGCAGCGATGACCCTATCGGGGGGGGAGGCGCAACGGATTCGTTTGGCGACCCAAATTGGCTCCGGGTTGACTGGGGTTTTGTATGTGTTGGACGAGCCGAGTATTGGCCTCCACCAACGGGATAATGGTCGGTTATTAACGACCCTGAAACGCCTGCGGGATTTGGGGAATACATTAATTGTGGTGGAACATGACGAGGAAACCATCACCAGTGCGGATCATTTGGTGGATATTGGGCCGGGGGCGGGGGTGCATGGGGGGCAGATCGTTGCCCAGGGCAATTTGCAAACGGTTTTAGACCATCCTGATTCTTTGACCGGGGCGTATTTATCCCGCCGCCAGGAAATTTTGACCCCGCCGCAACGCCGGACGGGAAATGGTAGAACCCTCCGCTTAAAAGATGCCCACCGCCACAATTTACAACATATTGATGTAGCCATTCCCCTGGGGATGTTCATTTGTATTACAGGGGTATCCGGGTCGGGAAAATCTACCTTGATCAACGAATTATTGCATCCGGCACTCTCCCACTATTTCGGCCACAAAATCCCATTTCCCAGTGAACTCAAGGCCATTCATGGGTTAGATGCCTTGGATAAAGTGATTGTGATTGACCAGTCCCCGATTGGCCGCACCCCCCGCTCCAATTCGGCCACCTATACGGGGACGTTTGATGCCATTCGTGCCCTATTTGCGGAAACCCCGGCGGCAAAGGCGAGGGGCTACAAAGCGGGGCATTTTTCCTTCAACCTCAAGGGGGGACGCTGTGAAGCCTGTGGCGGCCAAGGAGTGAATGTGATCGAAATGAACTTCCTACCCAATGTGTATGTGCAGTGCGATGTATGCCAGGGTAAACGCTATAGCAGAGAAACCTTGGAGGTGAAATATAAAGGTAAATCCATTGCTGATGTCTTGGATATGACGGTGGAGGAAGCCTGTGGTTTTTTTGATGCCATTCCCCAGGCGGTGAATCGGTTACAAACCTTGGTGGATGTGGGGTTGGGTTATATTCGTTTGGGGCAAACCGCACCCACCTTATCGGGAGGAGAAGCCCAGCGGATCAAACTGGCGACGGAACTATCTCGGCGGGCGACGGGAAAAACCCTATATCTCATTGATGAACCCACCACGGGTTTATCGTTTTACGATGTGCATCGGTTGGTGGATATTATTCAACGATTGGTGGACAAGGGGAATACGGTGTTGGTGATTGAGCATAATTTGGATGTGATTCGTTGTTGTGACTGGGTGATTGATTTAGGACCGGAGGGGGGGCATCGGGGGGGGCAAATTGTTGCCATGGGAACCCCGGAGCAGGTGGCCGCCCATCCCCATTCCCACACCGGGCGTTACCTCAAAACCGTATTGGCGCAACATCCGCCTGCAAAATCAACGGCAAATGCCCCCGCATAGGGCATAATAGGAAGCCAGCCAACTCCCCGCCATTCCTATGGATTTGAAAACGCTCATCCGGGACATTCCCGATTTTCCCCAACCGGGCATTTTATTTCGGGACATCACCACCCTGCTGGCCGACCCCCAGGGATTGCGGTTCACGATTGATGAATTGGTGCGCCGGTTTCAGGGTTTGGGCATTGATACGGTGGTCGGGCCAGAATCCCGGGGTTTCATTTTTGGGGTACCCCTGGCCTATGCCCTGGGGTGCGGGTTTGTGCCGGTGCGAAAACCGGGGAAACTTCCTGGGCCGGTGCATCAGCGGGAATACGCCTTGGAGTACGGCACCGACCGCTTGGAAATTCACCAGGATGGCATTCAACCCCAACAACGGGTGCTGGTGGTGGATGACCTGTTGGCGACCGGCGGCACGGCACGGGCGGTGGGGGAATTGGTGCATCAATCCCAGGGGGAACTGGTGGGATTTGGTTTTATTATCGAATTGGCGGGTTTGGGTGGACGCAAACAACTGCCCCCGGCACCCGTGGAAACTCTGATTATCTATGAATAAATTTGGCCACTTTGAGCAGTTCTTTGATCAATTAGAAATAACTTGAAAGGTACTTCTATTGACTGCAACCAGCAGAAAATCATCTCGCTGGAATGCCCATTATTACTGGGAACCAGCAGGGTTGCCCCCCTGCAACTGCTTATGGTGTTAGCTGGCTCGGTGTCGCCTATGAGTAGAGGTTCCCCGAAGCGGGGGGCGGGGTGGGTATGGAGCAATCACGCTTACATAAGGATTCTAAGCATCACGGGTAAATCGTTCCCGTAGTCTGCGACCCACTTCTCGAGCGATTTGGGGGTCAACTTGAAAGCGATTAAGTTCCTCCTGGGTGATGTAGCCAATCCGTTGTCTATGGCTGTTTTTGGCCTGTGCCATCCGCTTTTGCATCGCCAAAATATCATCTAAACAATGTAAAGGGGTTGGCGATAGATTCCACGTTGAAATAGCTTTTTGTAACCGTTGATAATGGGTTTTTAATATGGTTTTTTGAGGCGTATTTGTGGGTAGATGTACCACATCAAATCCAGGGGGAGCATCAAAGGGGGTTTTACTGGCATTCGTAGTCACCAAGTACTTTTCTGAACCGAACTCGGTTTCACAATCAAATGCTTTCATTTGTGCTAGAAATCCCAGGGGTATTTTGGGATTGACATGGTACAAAGCGATGCTGGTGTTGTGGGTGGGATTGATCATGGTGCGAATAAAGGTTCGAGTATTATATTCTCGTAATTCTTCTGCAACGGTCATATCCTCAATATCCCCTGTCCAACTATATCCCTGTTCCACTAAAGCAGATCTAGGTCAACGTAACCCCGAAAGTCGTCGGAATTGACGATGCGATACTCATGGGTTTGACCATAGTTAGATTTAAGGGTTTTATAAAATTTTTCAACCTCAGTTTCAATGGATTTGAGGTGAGGAGATGTTTCACTGTTGAACGATGTTGTTTTGGTGTTGATTTCCCCATTCATCCCAATTTCCGAAACCAGAGGTATCTGCAAAAAATCTGCCAACTTGCGACCTATATTCTGGAGATCAGCTAACTCCTTGTCCCTAAAGTAAAATAATTTTTTTTTCAGAACGTTTTCCATCTGAACAGTCTATCTGGAAATTATTGCCTGGGGGATCACTGATCATTTCTAGGGAATAGAAATACCACACTTCACCATCACTATCCGAATGAGAACTAACTCGTATGGAAACCTTAGCGTAGTGAGACAGATGAAATTTTTTAACAGAACCTTCCCTTTTGAATAATTGAGATAAATTAGATTGAACGATGTGCGTTATTGTTTTTTCATCCAAATCAAAAATCAACTCATCTACAACCACTGTACTCAAAAAAATCGTAATCAACATAGCAAAGAAGAGGACAGAGATTGAAAACACAAATGATAATCGCTCTTTCGTCGTCTTAGATATAGGTTCACCGTGTAACGAATTGGATTGAATAAATTGTGCTATGAAATCAACTAAAGGATCAAAAAAATGGAGAAAATAAAGCGATGTGAAGAAAGAAAAAGCTGTAGCGATTATGCTACTATAGAGAATAAATTGAGTGGTATTATGGAAGTCAATTCTGGAAAGAGGGAATTTAGTGTAAGAGTAGCGTATGATCTTAGCTTGGGAATGGCTAAGCTGTACCCATTTTTTCGCTTTAATCATATCTTAACCTGAGAGCGATTTTTCCGGTTACTTCTGTATTAACCGTTGTCCCCTTTTTCGTCAAGTAATTTATATCCCCAAGTGTGGGGCGGGGCTGGTGATGTCTGTAAACCCCATTTTGCCGGGATGCAACAATACTTTGACATCGTGAACATCGGTCGCCACTCGCCAGTTTGTCAATCATCTAGCTTCAAAACCCAGCAGATTGCTATATGATTGAATCATGAATTTCTGCCCACGCCTACCATGACCAGCGACCGGATTCTGATTTTTGACACCACTTTGCGGGACGGGGAGCAATGTCCCGGTGCCAGTTTGAATACGGAAGAAAAACTGGTCATTGCCCGCCAGTTGAGCCGCCTGGGGGTAGATATTATCGAGGCTGGGTTTGCCTACGCCAGCCCGGGGGATTTTGAGGCGGTGCAGACCATCGCCCGGGAGGTGCGGGAATCGGTTATTTGTTCTTTGGCACGGGCGATCCCGGCGGATATTGAAGCGGCGGCCAAAGCCCTTGAACCGGCAGCCCATCCCCGCATTCACACCTTTATTTCCACCTCAGATATTCATTTAGAACACCAGTTACGCAAAAGCCGCTCCGAGGTGCTGGATATTGCGGTGGCAATGGTGACCAAGGCCAAGGGCTATGTGGCGGATGTGGAATTTTCCCCCATGGATGCCGCCCGCTCTGACCCGGAGTATCTGTACCAGGTATTAACAGCGGTGATCGAAGCGGGAGCGACAACGGTGAATATCCCCGATACGGTGGGGTACATGATGCCGCAGGAATTTGGGCAGTTGATCCAGGGGATTAAAGAAAACGTGCCCAACATTGACCGGGCGGTGATTTCCGTACATGGGCACAACGATTTGGGGGTGGCGACGGCCAACTTTTTAGAGGCGATTAAACAGGGGGCACGGCAAGTCGAAGTTACGATCAACGGCATTGGGGAGCGGGCGGGAAACACGGCCTTAGAAGAGTTGGTGATGGCCTTGCACGTGCGGCGCAGTTACTTTAACCCCTGCCTAGGGCGACCGGTGGAGGCCACGCAACCCTTGACCCGGATTGATACCACCCAGATTTACAAAACCTCCCGCCTGGTGTCCAGCCTGACGGGGATGGTTGTCCAGCCCAACAAGGCGATCGTGGGGGCGAATGCCTTTGCCCACGAATCCGGGATTCACCAGGACGGGGTATTGAAGCATCGCCAGACCTACGAAATCATGGATGCCCGCACCATCGGCTGGCAGGCCAATCAGATCGTGTTGGGGAAACATTCCGGTCGCCATGCCTTTCGGGCAAGGTTGCAAGAACTGGGCTTTGACCTGCACGACCAGGAGTTGAACCGGGCATTTTTGCGGTTTAAGGAATTGGCGGACAAGAAAAAAGACATTACCGACCGGGATTTAGAAGCGATTGCCAGCGACGAAATGCAGACCCCCCTGGTGGTCAATTTCCGCCTGGAGCGGGTGCAGGTGTCCTGCGGTGATCATGAAATCCCCACCGCCACGGTGACGCTGCGTTTACCGAGTGGGGAAGAACGGACGGATGCCGCCACGGGCACCGGGCCGGTGGATGCAATTTATAAAGCCATTAATCGGGTGGTGGAAGTGCCCAATCGCTTGGTGGAATTTGCGGTGCAGTCGGTGACCGCCGGGATTGATGCCATCGGGGAAGTGACAATTCGCCTTGAACACAACCAACGCACTTACTCGGGTCATGCGGCCAACACGGACATTATCGTGGCCTCGGCCTGCGCCTATGTAAATGCCCTCAACCGGCTGTACAATGCCCTGCAACACCAACCCACCCCCATGGTCATCAGCCAGACCAGTCAGGTTTAGTATGGGGGAACGTAGCGACTGGGCGTGGCGGGCTTTGCGGGGAGCCACAACGGCGGAGGCCAATACCATCCCGGCCATGCGGGAGGCGGTGCTGGAATTACTGGAAACCCTGGAGCGGGAAAACCACCTCGACCCCCGGCAGTTACTCAGCGTCACCTTTAGCGTCACCGCCGATTTAGATGTGATTTACCCGGCGACAATTGCGCGGGAACGTTCTCGCTGGGATGAGGTCGCCATGCTGGATGTACAGCATATGGTTGTGACGCACGGCCTACCCCGATGTATTCGCCTGCTTGCCCACGCCCAGTTACCCCAAGGGCAAAAGTTAATTCATCCCTACCTGCGGGGTGCGAAGCAGTTGCGACCGGACTGGAGTTATAGCCGCTAGATTGATGAACGTGCGGGAATTTCAGGTGGTTGCGCCCGTGTCCCGCCTGGATCAGGGGTTGGCGCAATATTGGCCGGATATGTCCCGCAGTCGTATCCAAAAACTGATCCACCAGGGGCACGTCCACATCAATCAGCGGGTACAGACGGACAAAAATCACCCCCTGCGTCCCGGCGATTGGGTGCAGATGCACATTCCCGACCCAACACCCGTGAATACGCCCGCCCAAGCCTTGCCCCTAGATATTTTGTATGAAGATGAGCATTTAATTGTACTCAACAAACCGGTGGGGTTAGTCGTCCATCCGGCACCCGGCCACTGGGACGGCACCTTGGTGAATGCCCTACTCGCCCATTGCCCGAATTTCTTGCAGATGGGGGACAAACAACGTCCCGGCATTGTCCATCGTTTGGATAAAGATACCACCGGGGTGATGGTGGTGGCAAAAACCGCTCAAGCACAGCAACATTTACAACAGCAAATCCAAACCCGTCGCCTGGGCAGGGAATACCTGGGCTTGATCCACGGACGATTAGGGCAAGCGACCGGAACGGTAACCGCACCGATTGGGCGGCACCCCCAACAGCGACAAAAAATGGCCGTCATTCCCACCGGACGACCCGCCGTGACCCATTGGCGGGTGTTGGCAACCCAGGGGGTGTATAGCTGGGTCTTATTCCGTTTAGAAACCGGGCGTACCCATCAAATTCGGGTGCATTTTAGTCATTTAGGGCATCCTTTGGTGGGCGATCCCCTCTACAGTTCCAGTCGGAAATTTGGGCAAAAATTACCCGGGCAAGCCCTACACGCCTGGCGATTACATTTGCAACATCCCCAATCAGGAGCGAGTTTAATGCTCACTGCCCCCTTACCGGCGCATTTGGTGCGTGTGTTAATTCATTTGGGGTTCAAAAATTACCATGCAGAGGGGATTCCGGTTCAAAATGATCCACCGGCCAATCGGGATTCACCCCCCCAATAACCATGGTTTGCAAGGGCACATATTCCTGGGAAAATCGCCGCAAAACATTCACTAAAATATCCAGAGCCAACCCATCGCTGGTGCCCAAATCAAACCAACAGCGTGCCCAATTATTTTGATATTCCACCTCCCCCATGTTGTGCATGACGGCTAAAAAAGCTGATTCACTGGTTTCAGAGTCATAGGGGAAAAAATTCAGGTCATACCCCTGGTCTTGGACTTGTAAATTCTCAGCATTAAATCCCCCCAATTTGCCTAACAAGAACCAAGAACTGATAATCTCCTCTAAATAATGCCGTTCCTGCTGGGTGGGGGGCTGGGGAAATTCCCACCACAACCACAGGTTAAAGCTATCCACTTCCCGGAATTGGATATTCATTGGGGTGCCGCCACCACCCGCCGTTGCGCCCGCTCCCGTTCCCGGCGAATCTGCCGCACCAAAGTCGGCGGCAGCTGGGCTTCCAGGCTGAGGGATT
This sequence comes from uncultured Synechococcus sp., assembly GCA_964481635.1. Lineage (GTDB taxonomy): Bacteria > Cyanobacteriota > Cyanobacteriia > Gloeomargaritales > Gloeomargaritaceae > Gloeomargarita. Next base: position 53,122 of record CAYZTU010000012.1, on the reverse strand, counting down.
GGTCAAACCATTTCACCGCTTCTAGATAGTTTTGTTGCCCCACCAAAATTTGCGCCCTCAGGTACTGCAATTCCGGGTGGTTGGGGGCAGCGATGAGGGCTTTGTCCACCTCGACTAACGCTTCGGGAAATTTTTTCATATCCCGATAGGCGAGTGCTAAACCCCGATTCACCAGGTAGGGCGGCGCACCGGAATTTTGCAAGCGATTGACCGCATCGCCCACGTTGCTAAAAGGGATATTCACCGCCAGCAGTAGGTCAGAAAACCCCCGAATTAAATTCAATTCTGGGTCGTTGGGATTCACCAGAGCGGCTTTGTCAAAAGATTCTAAAGCAAACCGCACCTTATCCAAAAGCTGGGGTACAACCACGAGCAAATTTTTGCGGTTTTCCGTCGCCAGCACCCCCCCTTCCAGGAAATGCGCCACCCCCACATACAAATGCCCCCGGAGCGGGTCAGTTTTTTGCAGAGCTTCAGCGGTTTTCATGGTCTGCGCCGCCGCCTGAGCCATGGTGGTCAAATCCCCGTCCAGGTAGGCCATCGAGGCATACAGGGCATACACCAATGGTTCCGAGGGATTTTTCGTCAATAATTCTGTCAAAGTACTGCGAGCCTGGGGGTAGTTGCCATAGATAAAGACCTGCTCAAACACCTGCTCGGTCTGGTTATCAATGGGGCGGGGCGGTTTGCGCCGAAAGGGATCCCCCGCCTGCACGGGCATGGCCGTCAACCAAAGGGTAATGGCCGTGAGTATCGCCAATCCGGTTTTTGGCATCCCTGCCCCTCCCCACTTAGTCCGCATCGGTTGCCTTCGTGCTAAATTCGTTCATTGCTGACAATCGTGGTTTTGAAGGTGCCTTTATCCACCCGCACCACCGTCAGGATGGGATAACGACCGGCAACCGTTTCCTCGGGTGACCCCCCCCGGAAGGTAAAAATCCAGGCATCCCCCACATCCTCATAGCGGGCTTCCCCTTCCGTCCCGACCGTTTGGTGCATCGCTGGTTCCGTGCGATAGACCGCAATGCCCCCGTTGGCTTTTTCGCCAGCGAAGCGCGCTTGATTTTGCGCCCGCTTCAGATTCCCAATGGTCTCAAAGCGGTTCTCCTGGGCGAGGCTGGGCAAAACCGGCACAGCGGCGGCCACCAGGATAACGGCTAAAGCGAGAGAGCGCATATTTACCTCCGGCAAGATTACTCCCATTATGAATCAGCCGCCGCCCGTAAGTTCCCCCGTAGGTGCAGATAATGGCGCATCCCTTGGGTGAGGGGCGTGATTTGGGCATCAATTTGGGTCAACGTTAACCCCTGGAGTTGGGGCGTTAATGCCTCGGTTTGCGCCGCTGTCCAATGCCCCTGGTACAGCACCAAATAGCCCCCCGGCTTGAGAAAAGGCGTGCCAAAACTAAGCACTTGGGGCACGGGGGCGACGGCTCGTAATAGCACCAAATCGTAGGCTTGATGATGGGTTAAGGTTGCCCCCAAAACCTCCGCCCGCCCGGTGAGGGTTGCCACATTTTCCAAGTGTAAATCGGCAATGACTTGTTCTAAAAAGCGGGTTTTTTTCTGACGAGAATCCAGTAACGTCACCTGCCAATGGGGTTGCAAAATCGCTACGACTAATCCGGGAAATCCCGCCCCCGTACCGACATCAATGACCTGCCAATTCTTTTGGTTGGTTAAATAGGGTTGCACCCCTTGGGCACTATCCCAGAGATGTTTTTCCCAGAAGTCCGCCGGTGCGGTGATGCGGGTGAGATTCATCTGCTCGTTACCCCGGAGGATGGCGGCGTAAAGGGCGTGCCAGCGAGGGTCAGCCGGTTTTTCCGTTCCCGGCCAAGGGTCAAGGGGACTAGGCAGGGGTTTCATGCCAAATGATTTGACCATCTAAATGATGCTGATGAATGTATTGTGCCAATTGCGTCCCGGTTCCCTGATGCACAATCCGCCCCCCGGCGAGTAACACGGCCTGGTCACAGTAGGCCAACTCTTCCAACCGATGGGTGACCCACAGGGCGGTAATACCCGTTGTGCGTACCAGGTTTTGTACCTGTTGGACGAGTTCGAGTTGTTGCTCCGGGTCTAAAAAGGCCGTCGGTTCATCCAGGAGCAAAATCGGCACCTGCTGCGCCAAAGCCCCCGCAATCGCCAAGCGTTGTTTCTGGCCGCCACTGAGGGCATAGACCGGTCGCCGGTGCAATTCCCACAGTCCCACCAACCGCAACGCTGCCTCCACCCGTGCCGCCCAGAGTGCCGGGGGCAAGGCCGCCAGCCCAAACGCCACATCCGCTCCCACGCTGGGCATGATCACCTGGTGGTCGGGATTTTGCAACACCAAGCCCACCGCCCCCGCTAAATGCACCCGCCCCTGGGTTGGTGCGACCAAACCGGCCAAAAGTTTCAAAAGGGTAGATTTGCCACTGCCATTGGCACCCAAAAGCATCCAAAACTCCCCCTGGGGCACCCGCAAATTGCAGGAGGCTAAGGCCAGCCGTTCCGCCGACCAGCCAAACCCCACATCCTCCAAAACAATCGCAGCCGTCACCCTCAGTTGAGCAATGTTTTTAAGGGTTGCCAGCGAAATTCCCGGTCGCTCGCCACCTCCACCACCACCTTACAGCGGGGATTCAAGGTGGGAATCAGGTTCAAATACCGTAACTCTTGCCGGGATAGCACCTTCCCTTCAATCAACCAAAGGACTAACCCCTGCGCCTGGGGGGGCAAAGCGGCCAAAGCATTATCCAACAACGGCGGGAAGTAATACACATCCCCGACCGCCGCCGTTTGCGCCAGAGCTTTGCCAAAATGCGCCGGACGTACCCCGTGAAACCGGGTCAAAAAGGCTTCCAAATCCCCCATCCCCCGTGCCGTCATGTGAAGCGGGCGATAACCTGCCCCCTTGAGCCGCCGCTGGTAACGCCCCTCATGCCCCCCCTCCGGCGGCACCCACACCGCCAACGCCCCCTGGGTGGCTAAATCCTGTTCAAAGCGATTACCAGTAACCAAAAGTCCCATAAATTTACCCCGACCGGTAGCTCAATAAATACTCACTAAAAATGTAACAGAGTTTTTCCCCGACAGGGTAAAGTAACGGTATAAATTCGGTTCCAGGCCATGAACACGACTAACTTTCGGGAAGCCTGCCAAACCTGGGGAACGGGAACCCGCCCCATTTTGGAACTGGGCAGTTTGATCCACACGGGTGAGGATGCCCGCGCCCTCATGCGGGTAATCGCTGCCCTGTGGTGCCAGGGGCTAGCGATGGATGATTCCACCGTGACCCGCATGGCCTTCATCTACGACCTGCTCAGCCATTGGGAATCCTGGAGCAAGCATCAGGCGCAGGAATGTGAACAGGTGGTGCGGGGTTTGCACCTGCAACTGGGACAGATGCGGATGGAGAGTAATGCCCACATCCCCTGCTCCCAGGAGACGTTGGATTTACTCATTCAAGTCCTGGGCAGCGGCATCAGTGCCCACATTGATGATATGAACTGAGGCAGGGGTACGCCCCGCCCGCTCCCGGTTTGGGGAGGGTTTGAGTATGGCTATGAAAATCACCGGTTGACCCTAAGGCCACAGTCGGCGCACCCAACCATTCATAAACTAAATTTATATTTCATATCCACCCAGGAGATTGTTTCGCCGGGAAACCCCTCCTGACGCTGATAAGTAAAAATAATTATCTTCCCTGATCGATCCGGTGTATCCCCTGGGTAACTTAGCAATGGGGAGAACGAACCCCGGTAACATTCATCTCTCTTTTCTTAGGAGTACATCCATGGCCGCTAACTTGAAAGTAAAACTGCTCCAGCACTTGGCGAAAAAGAACGCCAACGAAGGCTTCACCCTGGTGGAACTGCTGGTGGTGGTCGTGATCATTGGTATTCTGGCCGCTATCGCTCTGCCCTCTTTCTTGGCTCAAACCGCCAAGGCCAAGCAGTCCGAAGCCCGCACCTACCTGGGTGCCTGGGCGAAGGCGCAAAAAGCCTTCCGCACGGAAAACAGCACCTTCTCTCCCGACTGGACTTCCTTGTCCTTGGGTTTGGGGACTCAAACCCGGAACTACAGCTATACCTACGCCGATGGTGCCCCCGGCGACACCAACGCCAATGCTTTTGGTGATAGCCGCGCCCAAGACCTGAAGAGCTACTCCGCTTCCGTGGTGATCGTGACCGATAAAGTCATTACCGTGACGACCGCCGCCGGTGATGTCACCGAAATCTCTGTAGATATGCCCGACGGTATCTGTGAAGCCACAAACCCCGGCCCGAAACAGATCGCCGCTCCCATCATCACCGGCGACCCCCCGATCACCGATTGCGGTGCCAACGTCAACTTCCGTACCGGTACTTCCAAGGGCTAAGTTTTTAGTTTTTCTAGCATAGGTCAGCGGGGGCGGTCATTTGGCCGCTCCTTTTTTTTGCCCTCACCCTAACCCTCTCCCAGAACGGGAGAGGGAATTAGAAGAAGCCCGCCCTACGCCCTTTCTCGAAAAGGGGGGGTGAGAAAAAATAAAGTTATTTCAATTAGAACTCAGACGAATACCCCCTCAATCCCCCTTGGCAAGGGGGACTATCAATCCATTTCCCCCCTTAATAAGGGGGGCGAGGGGGGTGAAAACTAATGTCTCAAATTCAATCAAAACGGCTATATCTCAGGATTTATCGAACTATATTTCCTGGGGGTCTATGCCTTGATGGCGAAGGTAGGCGGCTAGTTTTTCTGCCCGTTGGGCTTCTCGTACCGCCCGTTCTCGCTCCTGCAATAATGCAGCCTGAGTTTGTGTTAGTTCTTGCTCAGTTTGCGCTAACTCTTGTTCTGTCCGTACCCGTTGATATTCTGACTGCTCTAATTCTCGCTCTGTTTGTGCTAACTCTTGTTCAGTTTGCTCTAATTCCTGCGCCAATTCATCGGGGGGGAGCAACTTCTCCCCATTGTCCAAGCGATACAAATCCAATCGCCCCTCCCCCGGCTCTAGCTTTAAGTTCAACACCTCGCTGACCTGATTCTCAATCGGACGATACACCCCTTCCCCATCCAAGCGATAACCCCGCAACTGTCCCCCTATCCACTCCCCCAATGGGTCAAATAACCAATACTCACTGATGCCAATTTGCTCATACAATCTCTTCTTAAATCCCCAATCCGTCTCCCTTGTCCCCTCTGAGGTGACTTCAATAATCATTCCTGGTACTTGTCCCTGTTCCCATAATTTGTAATTGCGATACCGACCTGGCTCTATCCCATAAACCACCATCACATCCGGCGCCACCCTCGCCCGCGGATTCCCCTCAATGTAATAAAAAAATTGGTCAGCAAAGACCACAGCCCGCTCACCCAAATACCGGCTCAGCATACTTAATAAACTCAAAATTACCCACACATGGGTTTGCGTCTCTGCCAAGGGTTCCCCATCGCTATCGGGATAGATGACCGCTCGTGCCTCGGCTATCGTCATGGGAATTTTGCCACAGTTTCTCCCAATATAACCAATCTATTTACATCCCATCCGGGTCAATGCCTTGACTGCGTAGGTAGGCGGCCAGCCGTTCCGCCCGTTGGCGTTCTAGGCGTAACTCCCGCTCAGTCTGCTCTAATTGTTGCTGAGTTTGTGCTAATTGTTGTGCCAATTCCACCGTAGTTTTGAACCGCTCGCCATTGGGATAATAAACAGCTAATTCATCAGCATTTAACTCAAATTTAATTCCCAATCGGGGACTGACCCACCCATTCATTTCCTCTATCTCATTTAACCTCGATTCTCCCCTGCGAAACCCGCTCAATTCATTGGTTTCCGGGTCATAGATATAGTACTCCTCCACCCCATATCGCTCGTAAAATTTGAGTTTCCTAAGCATCTCTGTCCAGCGATTCCCCGGCGACAATATCTCAAACACTACTTGCGGTGAAATGTTATGCTCTTCCCATTGTCGGTAGGAGCCCCGCTCCCCCTTCGGACGGTTGAATACCACCATCACATCCGGCGCAACCCGTAGCTCTGGATGCCCCTCCACCGGATACCACAACAAATCCCCGGCCACAAATACATTCGGTTCATCCCGAAATAAACAATCCAAATTTTCCTTGAATAATACGATCCAACGCAATTGCAGGGTATTATCCGCCATGGGTTGACCATCACTATCGGGATATATCGTCCCACGGCTTGGTGTTAAGGTCATACACTCACCCTCCAATCTCATCAGGGTTGATTCCTTGGCTCCGTAAATAGGCCGCTAATCTCTCTGCTCGTAAATGTTCCCTCTGTAATTCGTCTACCCATTCCACCGTAGTTTTGAACCGCTCGCCATTGGGATAATAAACAGCTAATTCATCAGCATTTAACTCAAATTTAATTCCCAATCGGGGACTGACCCACCCATTCATTTCCTCTATCTCATTTAACCTCGATTCTCCCCTGCGAAACCCGCTCAATTCATTGGTTTCCGGGTCATAGATATAGTACTCCTCCACCCCATATCGCTCGTAAAATTTGAGTTTCCTAAGCATCTCTGTCCAGCGATTCCCCGGCGACAATATCTCAAACACTACTTGCGGTGAAATGTTATGCTCTTCCCATTGTCGGTAGGAGCCCCGCTCCCCCTTCGGACGGTTGAATACCACCATCACATCCGGCGCAACCCGTAGCTCTGGATGCCCCTCCACCGGATACCACAACAAATCCCCGGCCACAAATACATTCGGTTCATCCCGAAATAAACAATCCAAATTTTCCTTGAATAATACGATCCAACGCAATTGCAGGGTATTATCCGCCATGGGTTGACCATCACTATCGGGATATATCGTCCCACGGCTTGGTGTTAAGGTCATACACTCACCCTCCAATCTCATCAGGGTTGATTCCTTGGCTCCGTAAATAGGCGGCCAGCCGCTCTGCTCGTTGACGTTCTATGAGTAATTCTCGCTCAGTTTGCGTTAACTCTTGTTCAGTCTGCTCTAACTGTTGATGAATTTGTGTTAATTCTCGCTCTGTTTGTGCTAACTCTTGTTCAGTTTGCTCTAATTCCTGTGCCAATTCATCGGGGGGGAGTAACTTTTCCCCATTGTCCAAGCGATACAAATCCAATCGCCCCTCCCCCGGCTCTAGTTTTAAGTTCAACACCTCGCTGACTTGATTCTCAATCGGACGATACACCCCTTCCCCATCCAAGCGATAACCCCGCAACTGTCCCCCTATCCACTCCCCCAATGGGTCAAATAACCAATACTCACTGATGCCAATTTGCTCATACAATCTCTTCTTAAACCCCCAATCCGTCTCCCTTGTCTCCTCTGAGGTGACTTCAATAATCATCCCCGGTACTTGTCCCTGTTCCCATAATTTGTAATTGCGGTACCGACCTGGCTCTATCCCATAAACCACCATCACATCCGGTGCCACCCTCGCCCGCGGATTCCCCTCAATGTAATAAAAAAATTGATTCGCAAACACCACCCCCCGCTCACCCAAATACCGGCTCAGCATACTTAATAAACTTAAAATTACCCACACATGGGTTTGTGTTTCTGCCAAGGGTTCCCCATCGCTATCGGGATAGATGACCGCTCGTGCCTCGGCTATCGTCATAGGTTGGATTCATTAATACTTACGTTTACTATAGCAATCCTATGGGATTCGGAAGCATTGAAAAGGTTATCAATAAGCAAGGCGGAGCGAAGCCCTGCGATCCAGATTAGGTCAACCTTTGTGTGCTTAGGCATAACTCGCAGACCTCATTCCTCTGTTCTCGAATAGGACTGCTATACATCAACTATGAACATGAATTAAATTGGTCAAATAACGATGTATCTCAACCATTGCCAATGTATCCTGATGACAATACTCTCGCAATTCTTGCCAGGTTTGCGCCTGAACGACCAAATCCCCAGAATTTATTGCAGCTTCCCAGCGATTTTTTGCCATATCCCCTTGGTTGATGGCTAATTCCTTGTAACTCAAGTTGGGAATTAGAACAGGTAACACTTTTTTTAACGATATGGAACCTAAAAAATCCGGGTGGTGGTAATGATTTTGAAAAATTGACATTTGATCCCACAGACGATTAATAATGCTATGTAATTGGGAGGAAAATTCCGGCATAAATGTTGCCAATTCCTGTAAAACCGACTTCTCATAACCTTGGTTATAGACCACGACCGAACCCTGAGTATTAATTCCTTCTACTAGGGATTGAATCAGTGGAGGACGGGGGTCTTCTCGATCCGTGTGGAGATACTCACAGTGAGTCAATTCCCCCGCTTCACTTAAAATATGACAGCTAAATTGGAAGGGGATACGTTGATAGGGACGTACACCATTAAATCGAGGAATGGCGGGATTGGCCGCTTCAAAATCAAAAAAGTACAGGGGATAAACTAATTCCCTGAGTAATTTTTTAATCCCAGCGTAATCAATATGAATTTCTCGCTGGAGATACTGTTGCACAAATGCCTGTTGATTGGCGGATAATGTACTAATAAATTCTGGAGATAGCCGTTCAATATAAAAGTTTTTTTCAGCAATTAATGTCGCTTTTTTCTTTTTATCTAAACGGGAAATTTGAAAAACAGATACCTCAGGTACTTCTCGCCAGCAATAGTCCTTAAAATTACAGGTGTAGGGCTGGGTACAATGCTCACCAATCGCATGTTCTAATTCCGTAGGTTGGCTTAACCATTCCTGAAATGTTTGTAACCGTTTGGGTAGCTGAGCAACGATTGTTTGAACTTGTGTCGTAACTTCTGTTTGGGTGAATAAATTATTCAAATCGGGATAAAAACAATCCTGATTATTGATGTGCATGATCTGGGCTTTTTCGAGGGTAATTCCATTCATCTGCACCACATACCACTGAATAGCTATATCTTCGATATGTTCATTTTTAACTTTGGTACTGGATTTGATTTCAATGATTTCCCAGCCTTGTTCACTAATTTTTCGCAGGACATCACATTTGACGACAATCCCTTCCCACTTAAAGGCCGCTTCAAATAAACATTCCACCCCTTGAGCCAATAGGGTAGTCGTTTTTTCTTGACATTTTTGGTTGCCAAATCCGGTCACTAATACGCCGCCAGGAAAATATTCTCGTCCTAGAATGCCCACCTCGGTTCCCTGTTGAAATTGGCTTTTTTGGGTATCCGATGGGGGGGTGGCTTTACCCGGGTCATGGAAATCAAGCCATAAATACTTGGGACATTGCACTCCTTTGATGTAACGAGATTTTGTCAAGTGTTCCATGATAGTAAATGTGTGTTCAAGGGATACTCTCCTATTATGCCTGCCCTAATGGTGGTTGGTTGTACGTCCAATGCGGGTAAGTCGCTGCTGGTCACGGCGTTGTGCGGCTGGTTGGCGCAACAGGGGTATCGGGTGACCCCGTTCAAGGGGCAAAATATGGCTCTCAATGCCTACGTCACGGCAGATGGGGGAGAAATGGGTTATGCTCAGGCGGTGCAGGCGTGGGCGGCGCACATTGTACCAACAACGGCCATGAACCCCATCCTGCTCAAACCTCAGGGGGATATGACTTCCCAGGTGATCATCCGGGGGCAGGCGGTGGGCGTGACCCGGGCGCAGGATTATTATCAAAATTATTTTGAGCGGGGGTGGCAGGCGATTACCGAGGCATTAGCAGAATTACAAAAAGAATACGACTATATTGTGTGCGAGGGGGCGGGTTCCCCGGCGGAAATCAACCTCAAATATCGGGATTTAACCAATATGCGGGTGGCGAAGTATCTGCAAGCCACAACCATTTTGGTGGGGGATATTAATCCAGGGGGTGTGTTTGCTCATATTATCGGTACATTAGCTTTATTAGAACCCGCAGAACGGGAGCTAATTAAAGGTTTAATTATCAATAAATTTCGGGGGCAGTCATCAATTTTACAACCGGGATTAGACTGGTTAGAGAATACCACGAAAATTCCCGTATTAGGCGTGATTCCCTGGTTAGAGCAGGAATTGCCCGCCGAAGATTCCCTAAACTTACTCGCTTCTCGTAAAACCAATCCCGATTTAACTATTACGGTTATCCAATTACCCAGAATTAGCAACTTTACCGATTTTGACCCCCTATTATTAGAGCCAACTGTGCAGGTGAATTACCTTCAACCAGGTCAGAGTTTAGGCACACCAGATGCGGTGATTATTCCAGGGAGTAAAACCACGGTGGCCGACTTGGATTGGCTACATAAAAATGGTTTTGCAGAACAATTAAAAACCTATCATCACCACGGGGGGATCATTCTGGGAATTTGTGGGGGGATGCAGATGTTGGGTACACAGGTACAAGACCCCGAGTGTTTAGAAAGTCAGGTTCCAGAGATGCAGGGCTTGGGTTTACTGCCCATCACGACCACCATGACCCCGGATAAAATCACCCGGCAACGGCAAGTGATGTCCCGCTACCCAGTCCCAGATTTGATGATCAGTGGTTATGAAATTCATCAAGGTTTTACCCAGGTTGTCGAGGAAATCACTCCTTTATTTACCGATCCCCATCTCGGATGTGTGGATAGTACCGGACGGGTATGGGGGACGTATTTGCATGGCATTTTTGAAAACGGGGCATGGCGCAGGACTTGGTTAAATCAACTCCGCTCCCGTCGGGGATTAACCCCCTTAACGATGAATGTGCCTGATTTTCCCCAACAGCGGCGGGAAATTCTCCAAAAAATTACCCATACCGTGGCGCAGTATATCCCTTGGGGGCAATTCTTAAAGGATTCCTAACAGGATGGGCGGGGGTGAGGGCAGTAAAAATTCCCAGGGAGGCCGCCGGGACGGTTCCCCTAGACACAGAGGATACTCTAGAGTTATGGCAGAATGTTAACGGTTTTGTCCCAGCGCACAGGATACCTATGGAACAAGCACTTTACCAATATGCCTGGTTGGTTCCCGTACTGCCCTTGCTGGGGGCAACGTTGGTGGGGACGGGTTTGATTACCTTCGGGGAGTGGACGAGTCGCCTGCGGCGGGGCAATGCGGTGTTGATTTTGCTCTTGATGGGAACCGCCTTGGCTCTGTCGGCGGCTCTGTTTTGGAGTCAACTGCAAGGCCATGACCCCTACAACTGGCGTTTTACCTGGGTTGTGGCGGGGCCGTTCCACCTGGAGATGGGTTTTGTTGTGGATCGCTTGAGTACGTTGATGCTGGTCATTGTCACTACGGTTGCGTTGCTGGTGATGATTTACAGTGATGGCTACATGGCGCATGACCAGGGTTATTCCCGCTTTTTTGCCTACTTGAGTTTGTTCAGTGCTTCCATGCTGGGACTGGTGATCAGTCCGAATTTGGTGCAGGTGTACGTGTTTTGGGAACTGGTGGGGATGTGCTCCTACCTGTTGATTGGGTTCTGGTATGACCGGGTGGCGGCTCGAGAAGCGGCGCAAAAGGCATTTATTGTCAACCGGGTAGGTGATTTTGGCCTCCTCCTGGGGATTCTGGGATTTTACTGGGCGACGGGGCAGGTAGAATTTACGGCGATTGCCGATACGGTGGCGGGGTTGATTGAGTCGGGAACCTTGCCCCTGTGGGTGGCGACCGGGTTTGGAATTTTGGTGTTTCTCGGGCCGGTGGCGAAGTCGGCGCAAGTTCCCTTGCACGTCTGGTTGCCGGATGCGATGGAGGGTCCGACCCCGATTTCGGCGTTGATTCATGCGGCGACGATGGTGGCAGCCGGGGTGTTTCTCCTGGCGCGGATGATGCCGGTGTATGAACATTTGCCGGTAACCTTGCAGGTGGTGGCATGGACGGGGGCTTTTACGGCCTTCCTGGGGGCGACGATTGCGTTGACCCAAAATGACATTAAAAAGGGGCTGGCCTATTCCACTATTTCCCAGTTGGGCTACATGGTGATGGCAATGGGGGTGGCGATGCCGGCGGCGGGGATGTTTCACCTGATGACCCATGCCTACTTCAAGGCCATGCTGTTTCTCGGTTCCGGGTCGGTGATTCACGGTATGGAAGCGGTGGTGGGGCATGACCCAGCCAAGGCTCAGGATATGCGGAATATGGGGGGGTTACGAAAATATATGCCCATTACCTCGGCCACGTTTTTGATTGGTACCCTGGCGATCTGTGGGATTCCGCCGTTTGCTGGGTTTTGGTCGAAAGATGAAATTCTCCACGTGGCGTTTGATGCCAATGGGGGATTATGGCTGGTGGGCTGGCTGACGGCGGGGATGACGGCTTTTTATATGTTTCGGATGTACTTGCTGACCTTTGGCGGTGAATTTCGGGGCTTAGCCTTTGGGCCGGGGGCGATGCAGGTGGAGGAATTGGCGCATACGGAAACCCATGGTCATGCGAGTAAACCCCATGAATCCCCCTTGACCATGACCTTGCCCCTGATGATCCTGGCGGTGCCGTCGGTGCTGGTGGGCTTGGTGGGGTTGCCGTTTGGGAACTACTTTGAGCATTTCCTGGAGGAGCCGGGTTCCGCCCTGGCGGTGGTGCCCCATCTGAGCGGGTTTGATTGGGGGGAATTTTTGCTGATGGCGGGTTCCTCCGTGGGGGTGGGGTTAGTCGGCATTACCCTGGCCTGGGTCAGCTATGGGGGCAAATTTACCGGGGTAGAACCGTTGGCGGAGCGAGTTCCGGCCTTGTACGAATTTTCCCTGCACAAGTGGTACCTGGATGAGTTGTACGAGCGGTGGTTTGCCCTGCCCCTGCGTCGTTTGGCGCGGCAAGCCCTGGAGACGGACTATCGCATCATTGATGGCCTGGTGAATTTGACGGGGTTGGGGACTTTGGTGACCGGCGAGGTGTTGAAGTACCTGAATAATGGCCGGGTGCAGACCTATGCCCTGGTGATTTTGCTGGCGGTGTTGGGGTTGGTGTTGGTGTCGGGTTTATAACCTTGTGGTGGAGGTGGGGCGATGTTAGCGGATTTTCCCTGGTTAACGACGGTGATTTTATTCCCGGTGGCGGCTTCTCTGCTGATCCCGGTTTTGCCGGACAAGGACGGGCGGACGGTGCGCTGGTATGCCCTGGGCGTGGGGTTGGTGGATTTTGCCCTGATTACCTATGTTTTTTCGCAGGGCTATGACTTGAGTTCGGCGGAAATGCAGTTGGTGGAGCGGTATTCCTGGTTGCCCCAAATTGGCCTGGATTGGTCGGTGGGGGTGGATGGGTTGTCCATGCCTCTTGTATTGCTCACCGGGTTCATCACCACCTTGGGGATTTTGGCGGCTTGGCCGGTGACGCTGAAGCCCCGCTTGTTTTATTTTTTAATGCTGGCGATGTACGGGGGGCAGATTGCCGTATTTGCGGTGCAGGATATTCTGCTCTTTTTCCTGGTGTGGGAGTTGGAACTGATCCCGGTGTATCTGTTGCTGGCGATTTGGGGCGGCAAAAAACGCCAGTACGCCGCTAATAAATTCATCGTTTATACGGCGGTGGGTTCGTTGTTTATTCTGCTGGCCGCTCTGGCGATGGCTTTTTATGGGGACAATATCAGCTTTGATATGCGGGAATTGGCTCTGAAATCCTATCCCCTGGCCTTGCAATTGTGGTGCTATGCGGCTTTTTTGATTGCCTATGCGGTGAAATTGCCCATTTTTCCTTTGCATACCTGGTTGCCCGATGCCCATGGGGAAGCCACCGCCCCGGTGCATATGTTGCTGGCGGGGATTTTGCTGAAGATGGGGGGCTACGCCCTGGTGCGGATGAACATGGGGATGCTCCCCGATGCCCACGGGGTGTTTGCGCCGGTGCTGGCGATCCTGGGGGTGGTCAATATCATCTATGCGGCCTTGACTTCCTTCGCCCAGCGCAATCTCAAGCGTAAAATTGCCTATTCGTCCATTTCCCACATGGGGTTTGTGCTTTTGGGAATGGCTTCGTTCACCACCACGGGGTTGAGCGGGGCGGTGTTGCAAATGGTCTCCCACGGGTTGATTGGGGCGAGTTTATTTTTCCTGGTGGGGGCGACCTACGACCGTACCCACACCCTGATCCTCGAGGAAATGGGCGGGGTGGGGCAAAAAATGCCCAAAATTTTCGCCATGTTCACCGCCTGCTCGATGGCTTCCCTGGCATTGCCGGGGATGAGTGGGTTTGTGGCGGAGTTGATGGTATTTATCGGGTTTGCTACCAGCGATGCCTACACCCTGCCCTTTAAGGTGTTGGTGCTGTTTTTGGCCGCCGTGGGGGTGATTCTCACGCCGATTTATCTCCTGTCCATGTTGCGGCAAATTTTCTTTGGGCCGGAAAATCAGGAGTTAATTAGCCACGAAAACCTGATTGATGCCGAACCCCGGGAGGTGTTTATCATCGCCTGTTTGCTGGTGCCGATTATTGGCGTGGGTTTTTATCCCCGCTTGCTGACCAGTATCTACGATGCCAAAACCACGGCCTTGACTGCCTTGGTGCGCCAGTCGGTGCCCCGCCTCCAGGCTCCCGTCGGTATATTGACCATACCGGCATCCCCCTCTACCTCTTGATTTTGGGGTGTTTTGGGTTAAAATTGTACTTAAATTTGGTGATGAGGAGTAGGGAATGACCACCCAAACTGGGGAGTTGCTGGCGACGGATGCGGTCTTGCGTATTCGCGGGGGTGTCCCCTTGCGGGGGGAAGTGGCGGTGAATGGAGCTAAAAATTCGGCTCTCGCCATCATGGCGGGGGCATTGCTGTCTTCCCAGGAATGTCGTATCCGCAATGTCCCCAATTTAGTGGATGTTCATCGCATGGGGCAGGTGTTGACCGCCCTGGGGGTGAAGGTGCGCTACGACCGGGGAGCTTTGGATTTGGATGTGACCCATCTGCACCGTTCCCTGGCACCCTACGAGATTGTCAGCCAACTGCGGGCGAGTTTTTTCGTGATTGGCCCTTTGTTAGCACGCTTGGGGGTGGCACGGGTACCCATGCCGGGGGGCTGTGCCATCGGTGCCCGTCCCGTGGAACTCCATGTGCGGGGGTTGCAGGCATTGGGGGCGGTGGTGCAGATCGAGCATGGCATGGTGCATGCCTACGCCCGTAAATTGAAGGGTGCCAATATCTACCTGGATTATCCCAGCGTGGGGGCGACGGAAACCCTGATGATGGCGGCCACCCTGGCGGAGGGGGAAACCGTGATTGAAAATGCTGCCCAAGAACCAGAGGTGGTGGATTTGGCGAATTTTTGCCGCAGTATGGGTGCCAAAATCCGGGGGGCGGGGACGAAAACCATTACCGTGGTGGGGGTGCCCCGCCTGCACAGTACGGAGTACAGCATTATTCCTGACCGGATTGAAGCGGGAACCTTTATGGCGGCGGCGGCCATTACCCGTTCTGATGTGCTAATTACCCCCGTGATCCCGGAGCATCTCACGCCGGTGATCGCCAAATTGAACGAAATTGGTTTCCAGGTGAGCGTGGTCGCCCCCAACGGGGTACGGGTGCAACCGGGGGCGGGAATTTATCAGGGCACCGATATTGAAACCCTACCGTTTCCCGGCTTCCCGACGGATATGCAGGCGCAGTTTATGGCCTTGTTGACCCTGAGTGAGGGGAGCAGTGTGGTCACAGAAACCGTGTTTGAAAACCGCCTGCGCCATGTGGCGGAACTGCAACGCCTGGGGGCGAATATCCGGGTCAAGGGGAACCATGCGGTGATCCAGGGGGTGCCGTTTCTCTCCGGGGCACCGGTGACGGCGACCGATTTACGGGCATCGGCGGCCTTGGTGCTGGCGGGGTTGGCGGCCCAGGGGGAAACCGTGATCAGTGGCCTGCACCATCTAGACCGGGGCTATGAGCGGTTGGAGGAAAAATTGCGGGGCTTGGGGGCGGATTTGGTGCGGGTCGCCGCCTAACGTCCACCGGCACCACCCCTAGACGGCTTCTCAGGATTTGTAACAATTGTTCATAAATCCTGGGATTGCGTTACTATGGAGAAAAACAATTTTTCCCGTTCGCTAAGGAGTGGAGCAGGTGAATAAACGGTGGCGCAATGTAGGGCTGTATGTGCTTCTGGCGATTGTGGTGGTGGCCTTGGGAACCGCTTTTTTTGACCGCCGACCTCAGGTAGAGGTGTGGCGTTACAGCCAGTTTGTGGATGCGGTGCAGGCCGGACAGGTGGCGAAGGTGAGCATTACCTCCGACCGGACACAGGCCGAAGTGGTGCGCCAAAATGGGGAACGGGTGATGGTGAATCTGCCCAATGACCCGGATTTGATCAATATCTTGACCGATAAGAATGTGGATATTTCCGTAGTGCCCCGGCGGGAGGAAGGCTTTTGGTTCCGGGCGGTGAGCAGTTTGTTCTTGCCGGTGTTGTTGCTGGTGGGGTTGTTTTTCCTACTGCGGCGGGCGCAGTCCGGGCCGGGTTCCCAGGCGATGAATTTTGGCAAGTCCCGCGCCCGGGTTCACATGGAACCCCAGACCCAGGTGACGTTTACGGATGTGGCGGGGATTGACCAGGCCAAGCTAGAACTGGCCGAAGTGGTGGACTTTTTGAAAAATGCTGACCGGTTTACGGCGGTGGGGGCGAAAATTCCCAAGGGGGTTTTGTTGGTCGGGCCGCCGGGGACGGGGAAAACTCTGCTGGCACGGGCGGTGGCCGGGGAAGCCGGGGTGCCTTTTTTTAGCATTTCCGGTTCGGAATTTGTGGAAATGTTTGTGGGGGTGGGGGCTTCCCGGGTGCGGGATTTATTTGAACAGGCCAAGCAAAATGCTCCTTGTATCGTGTTTATTGATGAAATTGATGCGGTCGGTCGCCAGCGGGGAGCCGGTCTGGGCGGTGGTAATGACGAGCGGGAACAAACCCTCAACCAACTTTTGACCGAAATGGATGGGTTTGAGGGCAACACGGGGATCATTATCATTGCCGCCACCAACCGCCCGGATGTGTTGGATGCGGCCTTGTTGCGGCCAGGGCGGTTTGACCGGCAGGTGGTGGTGGATCGGCCTGATTACAAGGGGCGGTTGGAGATTTTGCACGTCCACGCCCGGGGTAAAGTCCTGGCTCCCGATGTGGATTTGGAGAAAATCGCCCGCCGTAGTCCGGGGTTTACCGGTGCCGATTTATCTAATTTGCTCAACGAGGCCGCCATCTTGGCCGCCCGCCGGTCACTGAATGAGATTTCCATGGATGAAATCAACGATGCCATTGACCGGGTGTTGGCGGGGCCGGAGAAAAAAGACCGGGTGATGAGCGAAAAGCGCAAAACCCTGGTGGCCTACCACGAAGCAGGTCATGCCCTGGTGGGGGCGTTGATGCCGGATTATGACCCGGTGCAAAAAATCAGCATCATTCCCCGGGGCAGGGCGGGCGGACTGACCTGGTTTACCCCCAACGAAGACCGGATGGACTCCGGTTTGTACAGCCGCAGTTATCTGCAAAACCAGATGGCGGTAGCCTTGGGCGGTCGAGTGGCCGAGGAGATTATCTTTGGGGAAGAGGAAGTGACCACCGGGGCGGCCAATGACCTGCAGCAGGTGGCACGGGTGGCACGTCAGATGGTGATGCGTTTTGGCATGAGCGACCGGGTGGGGCAGGTGTCCCTGGGGCGCAGCCAAGGCGGTATGTTCCTAGGGCGGGAAATCGCCATGGAGCGGGACTTTTCCGAGGAGACGGCGGCCATCATTGACGAGGAAGTCCGTTTGCTGGTGGATGCGGCTTACAAGCAAACCAAGCAAGTCCTGCTGAGCAACCGTTCCCTGCTCGATAAACTGGCGCAAATGCTGGTGGAAAAAGAAACGGTAGATGCGGAGGAACTCCAAAATCTTCTGGACAACCATGATGTGGTGATGGCGCAATTGGTTTAGCTCGTTGGGGAGGGGGGCGTTTTCTGCTTCCCCTCTGCCGCTTGGTAAATGTCCAAAAGCGTTACACCGAGTTTTGCTAAGCTCAAATGTTGTTCGGCAAATTGACGGCTATTTTCGCCCATTATTCGCCATTGGTCATCATTCATCTGCAATAGGGTTAAAATTTGCTCAGCTAGCGTTTCTGGTTGGTTGGGATTGAAAATAAAACCACAATTTGCCTGTTCAATAATCAAGCGTTGGTCACTGACATCAGAGGCAATAATGGGTCGTCCGGCGGCCAGGTAATAGGAAAGTTTATAGGGGTATTGACTCTCGGTGACCAAACCACTAATCCGGCTAGAAATAAAAGCATGACATTGACTCAGGAACAAACATTCTTCTCCTACAGGCACCGTGGGGATAACAGTAAGATTACTGGGCAGGGGTTGGGGGAGTTTTATTTTGTATAGATCGGGCTGAATCCCCCCTAAAATAAAATGAATTTGCGGATAATTCTTGAGTTCTTCAACCGCCTGTAAAATTAGATCAATTCCCTGCCAAAAGCTACCATTTCCCAGATAGCCAATTGTCAGTTTATCTGTCCTTGGCAAGGGTATCTTTTGAATAGCATTAAGATTAACAGGACCCCAAATAACGGAAATTTTTGACCCTAGATTGCTTCCAAATAATTGAGTGATTAATCTTTTTTGACTATAACTCATAGCAATAATATGGTGGGCAAAATGTAAACTTAAAAAGTCTAAAAATTGAAATATGTTACGAGCCAGCCAACTCCCACTGGTCATTTCATAGCGGGTGAACCCATGAATTTCAGTGATAATTTTCACGCAAGGATGGTAAATTTTATAGAGTAATGCACTCAAAATTGCCGTGGGAGTGATCAGGTGAATTACATCCGGTTGAAATTGGTGTAATACCTGTAATACCCCCAGGGTAAAACGGTCTAAACGGAACCGGGGTTGCCGCTGGGGACGGGGTTGCCAAATATCTTGAATCACTTTGACATAGGCATCTCTTCCCCCCGTAGCGCAGACCAATAATTCGCAGTGATGATTTAGGCTTTGAGCCGTTAGGTTTGCCCGCACCGGTGTGCCGGACAATCGTTCTAAATTAAATGGGCAAATCAAGGCCACCTTAAGCATTGCTTAATTGCTCAAATAGTTGCAGTAAATTACGAATTAAACGGTCTAATCCATGTCGATCCACAATCTGCTGTCGGAGATAATTCCCTATTTCTTGGTGTTGCTCATCATTGAACGATAGAATACTTGCCAGTTTCTGCGCTAAATCTTGCGGGTTTGCGTGGGCGAATAGTAACTGGTCGGCATAGATGCCCAAGGTTTCTCGAAATCCGGTATTGGCGGCTAAACACACTTTGCCACAGGCCATCGCCTCCAAAGCGACCTTATCCCCAAAACCCGTGGGCGTTAAATTCACATAAACCGTACATTGACGATAAATATCCGGCAATTCATACATGGAAACCGCCGGTTGTAAAGTAACGATTGCTTCCAATTTTAATGATTTTATTAATTCATCGAGAGATTTTACATAAGTTTCATCTTGCGTATTCGTGGGATTGCCGACAATTAGAAGTTTGACGTGGTAGTGTGTATGGGATATTAAATGTGCCACTGCCCTGATTAATGTACCATAGTCTTTCACGGGTGAGAGACGACCGACCGCTAAAATTAAGGCATCTTTATCCGTAGGTTTATCGTTAGTCACCTGATGGGTGATCCTAGGGTTTAACGGCGTAAATAAATCCGTATCAATCCCCTGCCCCACCACGACTAGTTTATCCTGACGATAGGGATAAGCGGTTGGAATACTGGTCACCATTTTATCTGAACATAAGTGAGCAAGTTTAAGATTATTTGTCAAGCTGGGATGGGCATACCAGGTAACAATAGGAATCCCCAACATTTTCAAAATGGGAGCAGCTAAATTGGTAAACACTGGAGTCATGTGCGAGAAACAGATAGTGATTGATTGATGCCGTAAAATTTGGTATAAAAATCTGTAAAAATTTATAGCTCGGCGGGGTTCGCTGTAACCCAATTCCTTCCCAAGGGAATAAACAGTGATATTCTCTCGTAATTTGAGTACTCCAGAACGCATAGTAATCACACTGATTGACTGCACCTGTGCGGCCAATTTATTGAGCCAAAGGGTCGTAAACCCCAAAATCGGATCATGGGCATCGGTCGCCAAGTTAAAGACCAGGAGATTCATCGGTTAAAGTCGTGCGGGAGATTGCTGACACAATTGGCAAATTTTTTCGTAACCCTGATAGTAAATTTCTGGACTGAAATAGGTTTGTACAAATTCCCGCCCCCGTTGTCCCATGGCTAATACCTCTTGAGGATTTTCGAGTAAATAAACAATTTTTTGCCCGAGTGCTTTCTCATCGGCGGGGGGCACTAAAAATCCTGTAACACCATCTTGGATAATATCAGGAATTCCGCCTACATGGGTGCCAATCACTGGTGTGCCGGTTGCCATCGCTTCCGCCAGTACCCGGCCTAAACCTTCGGATAGGGAAGGTAGGACTAAAATAGTACTTTGAGCAACTTCATGACAGAGTTTTTGTTGCGGTATTTCCGGTATAAATACAACTTTTTTCTGTAAATGATGCTTCTCAATTTGATTTTTTAGAGCTTGGAAATAATCGAGATTTTCTGGACGACCAATGATTTTCAATTGACTGGTTGGCACCTGTTTGATCGCATAGGCAAAGGCATTGATCAGATGGTGGATTCCTTTGGGAGGAACAAGAACACCGACATAGGTAACTGTTAATTGTTTACGGCTATTTTGGGAACCCGCATTCCAAAAAGTGCTTATATCAGTCCAGGCCATAAATTCCACAATGGGTTGATCTGGGGCGTATCGCCTTAATTGCTCTTGAACCGAACTAGAAATGGAACGAAGGACATCAGCATGGTTAAGCGTGGTATGCACTACATTTTGCATCATTCTTTTGTATAAATTTGGCCAAAATACTCGCCGTTGTAGAAATAGATAATTCTCAAAATCTCCGTGACTTTCAACGACTAGATAGAGAGAATAGCCCCAGAGTTTAACGAAGTTTTTTACCCAGACAGCGGCGAGAGCTTCGTAGGGACTTTGGGCAATGATGATATTAATTTGATGACGCAGGACTAACCAGAATAAAATGATAGGATTGATGGTAAAAAATAAAAGATACCGCAGGCTGGGCAAGGGTAAATTGGGTAGTAAATAAAAGCGAGCTTCTTCTTGAAAAATTTTTGGTTGCCAATTGAGAGAAAAACCGATTACATAAATTGCACCTAAATTTTTGAGCAAAGCAAATTTTTTTTGATGGGTCGCACTCAACGGATAGGAATAACGAGCACCCCCGAGGAAACAAATTCGATAATTTTCCTGACTCGCCTGGGGATGGTTCATAGCCTACCGCACACGATTGCAAGATTATCATAGAAGAACTTGGAACCGTTTTGTTAAGCTGGGACAGTTGTGTGGACATTTCACCCATGGTTATTGCCCCTAACTATCCCTGGCAAAAATGTATTAGCACCACCGCCGTTGAATTTGGTGCGGAACCGTTACCAATTCTCCAAGGCGCAATTCCCCCAGGGTTGCGGGGCACCTTTTACCGAAATGGGCCAGGGCGTTTACGCCGAGGTAATCAACGGGTGGGACATTGGTTTGATGGGGACGGGGCAATTCTCGCAGTCCATTTTCAGGACGGAACAGCCCAAGGACTACTGCGTTATGTGCAAACGGTGGGCTACCAAGCCGAGGAGCGGGCGGGACGGTATCTATTCCCCAACTACGGTATGACCACGCCGGGGCCTTTGTGGGAACGTCTCTTTGGCAAAAATGTGAAAAACTGTGCCAATACGTCCATTTTGCCCCTGCCCGACCGGTTGTTGGCTCTGTGGGAGGGCGGCGCACCCCATCAACTTGACCGGCAATCGTTGCACACCTTGGGGCTAGATACTTTGGGAAATTTAACCCCCACTACCCCCTATTCCGCCCACCCCAAACGTGACCCAAAAACGGGGGAAATTTATAATTTTGGGGTGAGTTTAGGCCGCCATGGGACGTTGCATCTCTATCGCAGCGCCCCGGATGGCATGGTCAAAAAACGGGTGAATTTAGCATTGGAGGGCTTGCCACTGATCCATGATTTTGTGATGGCAGGGCAGTATTTGATATTTCTCATTCCGCCCGTGCGCTTAAATATTCTGCCCTTAATGTTCAATCTAAAAAGCTACAGCGAAGCCCTGGAATGGCAACCGGATTTAGGCACACAACTTCTAATCATTGACCGGGAAAATTTAGAAGTTATCCAGCGGGCACCCCTACCGGCTTGGTTTCAATGGCACTTCGCCAATGGTTGTCTGGTGGATGATCAATTCCTGCGCTTACAGTTGGTGCGATATGCGGATTTTGCTACTAATGAATATCTGCGGGAAGTGAGTACGGGAAACCCATTGACGGCTGCCCCAGGACATCTGTGGGAACTAGAATTGAACCGATTCACCGGCCAACTGCATCGGGAAGTTCAGCTCACGGAACGTGACTGCGAATTTCCGGTGGTTCCTGATACCCAGGTGGGGCAATCCTGGCGTTATACCTACTGTTCGATGAAGCGGGCGGGAGCCAATGTGGTTACGGAAATTGACAGTGTTATTGGTTGTTATGACCAACACACCCAAACCTGGCAGGAATTTGACTGTGGCGTGGGTTATTACTGTATGGAACCTGTGCATATATCGAGTGCTGATGGGGATTATTTAATCAATTTAATTTTTAATAGCCAGCAGGAACAGAGTGAATTGTGGATTTTCCCGGCGGCACAGTTCACCGATGGCCCTTGCTGTCAACTGCGCCTGCCCCAGATCATTCCCTTTGGGTTTCATGGGAAGTGGGCTAACTTGCCACCGAATCCCGATGCAGTGAGCTAAAATAGCGGCGACATGAGTTCTCTGGGTGATGGCAACCCCCTCTGAAAAAACCGTTTCAGGCTGGCATGGCTGGTTAATTAACCGGGCGTGCCAAAATTTGGAACGCGCGTACCGTGCCGCTCAACGTCTCAAAACCTTGGAAGAACGCTACGGACATCCCCTTCATGCATCTCTGCCGGATGACCCAGGGCAAACTCGTTATATCAAAGGAATTGTAGACCGGCAATTACTCACCATTCGGGTCAATATGGTGCAGTTTCAAACCTTCAATTTTTTGGCCGACCACGATGAATTGCCCTGGGAGGTAGAACAAAATCTTTTACAGAAACTCACCTTTATTGAGCAAATAATTGCCCCCTATCGTCAACCTCATTCTCCACCGCAAACCTCGGTAGTGGATGAAATCGGTACGCCAGTAGAAGACCTTTCCACCCGCCGAGCCAAGCAGGCTAATGGGTCATTCTTGGCTACAGTGCAGGAGATTGGGCGAGAACTGAAATCGGGCTATGAAGAGCAGGTTGTTCAAGAAATTCGTTCCTTTCGACAACAGGGCAAAACTGCCATTCGATTCCTCTGTTTACTGCTGATTATCCCCTTAATGACGCAAATCCTAACCAAGCATTTTATTTTCACTCCGTTTTTAGACCATTTTGTCAATGTTAATCCTGAGCGAATCAGACCCTTTTTTCGAGATGAGATTCGCGATGAAACGATCGCAGAATTTGTGCGCTATAAAGAGGCGATGCAATTCACCCATTTAATTGGCCTCAATCCAGAATTTTCGACACAAGGCGAGGAAGCTCTCCAGGAAAAAGCCTTGGAAATTTTCAAAAAGAATGCTTACCGAGCGGTGGACGGTTTGGCGAATTTACTAGCGGATTTAAGCGGCCTTTTGGCCTTCGTTATCGTTGCTCAAATGGGACGCAATCAATTTCCTGTTTTATGGGGCTTTAGCGACCGCTTTTTTCGGGGCTTGAATGACCCTACGAAAGTATTTATTTTTATTTTGGTGACGGACTTATTTGTGGGATTTCACTCGGCAGAGGGGTGGGAGGTGCTGTTAGAAACCCTGTCGCTGCATTTTGGTTTTACCCCCAATCGTTCTGCTATCTTTGCTTTTATTGCTACCGTGCCGGTGATTATGGATTCGGCCATTAAGTTCTGGATTTTTAACTATTTATCCCGTTCTTCCCCTTCTTCGGTGGCGGTTTTAGAAAAAATGAATCAGTGAGGTATGGGGTGGATTGTTCTGTATTATCTACCTTCCAGCCAATTTTCATCGATTGTCCAAGAATTAATCTTTATCGGGTCAATATGGAGGATTTGGGTGTAGATTTTGGGCAAGAATTAACCGGGGTTTTATCCCCAGAAGATTGGTTGACCATCAACCGTTTATCCCATCCCCAGGTCAGAAGTAGATCAATACTTAGTCGGGGATTGTTGCGGATATTATTAGGTCGTGCTTTGGGAATCCCACCGGCGGCAATTGAGTTGAAAACCAACCCCTGGGGCAAATTATACCTACCCGACCAGACCCTGCAATTTAATATGACGCACAGTGGTTTGATATTTATCTTCGCCCTCAGTGCCGCTGACCCGGTGGGCGTGGATGTGGAGCAAATTCGCCCGTTACATTCCCCAGCCCGACTCATGCAACGCTATGGCACCCCCGGCGAGCGAACCCATGGGCAAAACCTCTCCCCCCAGGCGCAACAACGCTATTTTTTGGAACTGTGGGTAGCCAAGGAAGCCTACGGCAAAGCCCTAGGGACGGGTTTGACCGGGATATTGGGGCAATTCAGCCATTTGCATACCCTCAACCAAACCGAGATTGCCCCACCCGGGGGCTGGCCTGCCCACCTGCGGCGGTTTACGGTGGGGAATGATTACGTCGGGGCGGTGTGCTGGGGGGCTACTCCGGACGCAGACGCATCAATACCTGACCAAACTCAATGGGTTGACCATTCTCGACCCCAATTTCGATAACTTCCCCGCTCGCCGGAGCTTCGATTTCATTCATGGTTTTCATCGCTTCCACGATACACAGGGTTTGCCCCAGTCGCACCCGGTCGCCCACCTGCACAAACGGCGGTTCCCCAGGGGCAGGAGCAGCGTAAAATGTCCCCACCATCATCGAGGTGACTTCTAACCCCCGTTTGGCCTCCTTGGATTCCGGGGCGGGTTTGTCACCGGGGGTGGTCAGGGGAGAAACGGTGGGGTTTACCGCCGAGATTACCCCGCTTTGTCCCTGTTCTAATGTCAGTTCAAAAGTATTACTTTTTAAGCTAAACGTCGTGACGCTCGTCTGTTGGAGGATCAGGAGCAATTCCTGGAGTTGTTGGAAGTTTAATTCCACCGCTATTCCCGTCCCAGGTAGCTATCGGTGCGGGTATCCACCCGGATGCGTTCCCCGGTGTTGATAAATAGGGGGACATAAACCTGGGCACCGGTTTCCAAGGTGGCGGGTTTGGTGCCGCCGGTGGCCGTATCCCCCCGCACGCCGGGGTCGGTTTCGGTGATGGTTAAGACGACGGTGTTGGGCAGTTCGATTTCCAGAATTTGGTCATTCCAGGTGACGATGCTGACTTCCATTTCCTCTTTCAGGTATTTAGCACGCTCCCCCACTTCCTTGGGAGAACACCGCCGTTCTTCGTAGGATTCCATATCCATGAATATGTATTGATCACCTTCTTTATAGGTGTGTTGCATGGTGCGTTTTTCCAAAATGGCCTGGGGCACCATTTCCCCCGCTCGGAACGTGCGCTCTAGGGATGCCCCGCTTTGGACATTTTTAAGTTTGGTACGCACAAAGGCTGACCCTTTTCCGGGTTTGACGTGTAAAAATTCCACCACCCGCCAGATATTGCCATCCAGTTCGATGGTGACACCGGGACGAAAATCGTTGCTGGAAATCATAGCGCCTGATTCGGGGTAACGGGTTTTATTGTACCGTTAGAAGGCGATCGCACCGATCCTGGCTCGCCACAGGCTATGATTGTTACAATCCGTTACAAATTCGGGAGCAAGGGATGCAAACCGCTTTACTACCGGGAACGGTGATCGGAACGGGGGCAGAGCAGTACGACCCCCGAGCCAATGCCCAAGTGTATGATGCCCAGTCTGTGCGGGTGTGGCGGCGGGCTTTAGCCATCCTTTGGCCGCTGGTGGGGTTTGTTCTGGGGTTGGTTACGGACCGATGCACGGGGCGGTTGGCGGCGAACGAAACCCGGCGTGCCCAGCAGTTTCGCCAACTGTTAACGGATTTGGGGCCAGCGGCGATCAAAATCGGCCAAGCCTTATCCACCCGTCCCGACCTGGTACCGCCGGTTTATCTGGAGGAATTAACCCTACTCCAGGATCAGTTGCCCGCTTTTTCCAATGCGGTGGCCTACCAGTTTATCGAGGAGGAATTGGGGCGGCGACCGGAGCAAATTTTTGCGGAATTGTCCCCCCAACCGGTGGCGGCGGCTTCCCTGGGGCAGGTGTACAAGGGGCGGTTGCACAGTGGTGAATCGGTGGCGGTGAAGGTGCAACGTCCGGGGCTGGTGGAGCAAATTAGTTTGGATATTTACATCCTGCGGCATTTGATGAGCTGGATTAAGGGGCGGGTGAAGCGGATTCGCAGTGATTTAGTGGGGATTTTGGATGAATTTGCTATGCGGTTGTACGAAGAGATGGACTACACCCAGGAAGGGTTAAATGCCGAAAAGTTTGCCCAATTGTACGGTCATATTC
Organism: uncultured Synechococcus sp.; assembly: GCA_964481635.1. Taxonomy (GTDB): domain Bacteria; phylum Cyanobacteriota; class Cyanobacteriia; order Gloeomargaritales; family Gloeomargaritaceae; genus Gloeomargarita. The sequence continues at coordinate 26,671 of CAYZTU010000012.1, read as the reverse complement.
CCGATATTTATATCCCCAAAATCTACTGGAATTATACTGGCCGCCGGGTGCTGACCATGGAATGGATTACGGGGATCAAGTTAACCGATGTGCAAAAAATGGCGCAGGCGGGTTTGGATACCAAACACATGGTGGGCATTGGGGTGCAATGTTCCTTACGGCAACTTTTAGAGCATGGGTTTTTCCACGCTGACCCCCACCCCGGTAATCTGTTGGCGATGCCCAACGGGCAGTTGGCTTACTTGGATTTTGGCATGATGAGCTATGTCAATCCCCAACAACGCTATGGGTTGATCACCGCTATTGTGCATATGGTCAATCGGGATTACGAAGCCCTGGCGTTGGATTATGTGGAGTTGGGTTTTTTAACCCCGGATACGGATTTAACCCCGATTAAACCGGCGTTGAATCAGGTGTTTACCGAAATTTTGGGGCCAGCGGGGGCGTTGGCTGCCAGTGTCTCCCAATTAAATATCAAGAATATTACGGATAAACTCTCGCAAATGATGTATGAATATCCCTTCCAAGTACCGGCCTATTACGCCTTGATTATTCGTTCTTTGGTGACCCTAGAGGGGATTGCCATTACCATTGACCCCAAATTCAAGGTATTGAGTTTGGCCTACCCCTACGTTGCCAAACGATTGCTCACCGACCCCGCCCCGGAGTTGCGCCAATCCCTCAAGGATTTGCTGTTCAAAGATGGCACGTTCCGCTGGAATCGCCTGGAAAATTTGATTAAAAATGCTGCCCATAGTGGGGATTTTGACCTGGAAAAAGTGATGGTGCAGGTGGGGGATTTTCTCTTCTCCGAGCGGGGGCATTTTATTCGGGAAAAATTGGCGGAAGAATTAGCCCTGGGTTTAGACCAATGGGGGCAAAATGTCTGGCACCAATTTCTGCCCCCAGGTCACAGGGCAACGATTGCCGCCACCACACCCACCAGTTGGGAGCATTTGCGTTCCCTGTGGGGCATTTTGCAAGGCGTTCCGGGGTTTGAACCCCGCCGGTTTTTACCCCTCGTCTCCCAGATGGTGTTCCGTCCGGAGACGAGCCAATTCGCCCAGCACGTTGCCCGCCGCTGGAGTGAGCGGTTCCTGAGCCGCTGGTTGCGGGGGTTGGTGCTCAACGGCAGTGCGCCCGCCCTGTTGCTGTCCCCCCCCTAGGGTTATATGTATTGTGTACAGCAAAATTGTCAACTTATAGGTCAAAAAACCCAGGATGGCGGGGAGAAGTTTCAGGCTAGGCCAGCGCACCACCAGGATAAACAAAGCCACCACCAGCAGTAACCGGGAAGAGACGAAGGGAGTCCGACCCGTCGTGCCCATTTGACCCACACTGCGCGCCAACAAACGCAGGTAAATCAACCCCACCATCGCCCCCAGCAGATAACTCACCGCCACATTCAGGTCATACACCCACCAGCACAGGGCAAAGGTGCCCCAACTGAGCAAGAGCGTTCCCCGCACCAACCAGAGTTTCAGGCGTTCGTACTCGGGCACAGCCGACTCAGGAGTGCTAAACATTGGGTTCTGGAGTGGCAATCGGGGTGGCACTGCGGCTGGGAAACACAAACCGCAACAGGGGGGGAGCCAGGAAGGTGGTTAAAATCACCATCACTACAATCCCCGCATCCAGGGCTTCGCTCAACGCTCCGCTACTGGCACCCGCCGCCGCAAACACCAGCCCTACCTCCCCCCGGGGGATCATGCCCACCCCGACGGCTAGGCGGTTGAGTTTTTCACCCCCCCAACCCACCCCCAACCCACTCGCCACCTTGCCGACAATCGCCACCACCACCAAAAAACCCGCCAACACCAGCCCCTCCCGATTCGCCGGAATAGCCGGGTTAAAGACGCTAAAATCGGTTTTCGCCCCGACACAAACGAAGAAAATTGGCACAAAAAAATCGGCCAACGGGATCACCTGTTCTTCCAATTCGTGTTGTTTGTCCGTCTCCGAGAGGATCAACCCCGCCGTAAATGCCCCCAAAATGGCCTCCAACTGAATGGCCGCCCCAATCACCGACAGGATCAGCATGAGAATTAATGACACAATCAGCAGACTGCCCCGGGTTTTCATCGTGCTGACCAAACCGACAAACCAAGGACTGAGCAATCGCCCCACCAGCACCGAACCCACCAAAAAAACGGCGGCTCCCAGGATCAAATACACCACCCGACTGATTTCCACTTCGCCGGTTTTGACCAAGCTCGCCACCACCGCCAGGATAATAATCCCCAAAATGTCATCCAGCACGGCGGCACCCAGGATCACCTGCCCCTCGGAGGAACTTAATTGTTGCAGTTCCGCCAACACCTTCGCCGTGATGCCAATACTGGTCGCCGTCAACGCCGCCCCCGCAAAAATAGCCGCGATGGTGGGGACATGGAACAGAAACACCAATCCCGCCGTGCCCGCCACAAAGGGCACCGTTACCCCGATCACCGCCACAATCGCCGCCTGTGCCCCCACCCGCAGGAGTTCCTGTAAATTGGATTCCAGACCAATCTCAAACAGGAGAATAATCACCCCCAATTCCGACAGCACCGACACCACTTCCCCCTGGGTCGCAAATGTGGCTTCCCACACCTGCGGGGATAGGTGCAAAAAAGGTTGAATCGCCTGCATCACCAGGGAATCCCCTGCCGTCGTCCCCCCTTCGGGAAACACCAACAGGTGCAAAATCGAAATCCCCACCACCGAACCCGCCAACAGTTCCCCCAGCACCGGCGGCAGGTCAAACCGGGCGCAAATCCCCCCCCCCAACCGGCTGGCCAGGTAGATGACCGTCAGACTCAGCAGGACAGCGATCAAAACCGCCGTGGGATCGGCTGACACCACCGCAGTCGCTAAAATAGGCATGGTCATCCCCTGAAACACATTACTGGGTGAGAGTGTAGCCTAAATCTCCCTGGATCACCAGAGACACCGCCCGAGTCTCAGTAATATGGTTGTAGAATCCCGTCTGAGGCCATAACCCATGGGTAATCTATCGTTTGCCGAATTTCGCCCTACCATTCTCCAAGCTAACCGGGAGATGGTACAGGGCGATGCAACCCGACTGAAACAAATTTATTCCCATCAGGACGACATCACTATTCTGGGGGGATTTGGCGGTATCGCACAGGGGTGGCTCCAGGTGGAACCCCGCCTCAATTGGGCCGCCAGCCAATTTGCCCGGGGCACCTTTGCCGAAGAGGAAGTGAGCGTCGTGGTGGGCACGGAACTGGCCTACACGGTCGCCATTGAGCGCAACCAAGTTGACGTTGGTCAGCCACCCGTACCCCAAACCCTGGAACTGCGAGTAACCCAAATTTTTCGCCGGGAACCTGCGGGCTGGCGGCTTGTCCATCGCCATGCGGACCCTCTGGTACACCAACGCTCACCCCAATCCTAGCGGTTAACCTTGGATATACCCCCCAGGGATGCGGAATGCAAACGGTTTGGATTGTCCGCCATATGCACCGGCAGGACACGGATAACCCCCACTGGCGCACCCAGGCCACCTACCCCGACGACCCCGACCTATCCCCCCACGGGCAGGCGCAGGCCGAACAATTGGGGCAATTTTTCCAGGCTCACCCTTTGGATCACATCTTTTGTTCCCCCTTTTTGCGGGCGATTCGCACCGCTTGGCCGGTCGCCCAACGGCAACAACTAGCCATCAAACTGGAGGCGGGTTTGGGGGAATTTCTCAACCCCGCCTGGTTTCTGCGCCCCCCGCAACGGCATCGCTTATCTTGGCTCAAACAGGAATTTCCGCTCATTGACCTGGCCTATGCCTCCCGATTCACCCCCCAGTTTCCCGAGGAGGATTTGGCGGCCATTGCCCGAGCGGGTCGGGTGGCGGCGCAACTCATCCGGGAATTTTCCGGGAATGTACTGATGGTCGGGCATGGGGCTTCCGTGTGGGGAGCGACCTGGGGGGTCTTAGCCGACCGACCGACCATTGGCTGTGACCTGGGGGCTTTGGTGCAAATTGAGCAAACACCCACCGGCTGGCGGTTACGGCGATCTGGGGAGACGGATTATCTGCGGGGGGATGTCAGCTAAGCCCCACGGGCTGGGGGCAGGAGCCGCACAAAAATAGGGGCAGTGGGGACTGCCCCTGGGGTTTATGAAATTTCTGACTCAAGTCTGGCTCCGTCCTAGCTCAGGGCACTGGAACCGTGGTCGTAGTCAATCCGAAACGTCGGTTGCACTTTCCCCTGGATATGGCCGAAATAGCCATGCAGTTGGGTAATGCCCGCTTCCGCCGCCGTCCGCCCGAGCAGGGTTTGTTGCCGATTCCGAATCTGGGCAGTCCGTTGCACCATCAGCAACCGGGCTTGTTGTTGTGTATCCATGATCTTTGACCCTCCGTATGACGTATGTGGTGGCCGCTGACCCAGTTAATCTGGGTAAACTATCTAGCCTTTTCTGTATCTAATGATACAGATTTTTTTGGGGAATTGTCTATAGGTTGCTTCAAAAACTGTCACAAATTTCTGATTGGGGCTGGCAGTGGCGGGTTTCCCCACTCGAAGCGGGCGGGGTGGGGAGCTACGCTGGAGAAAACGATGCTTAACACGGGTTCTTGACCATGAGTTTTTTTGAATCGGAGATTGTGCAATCTGAGGCCAAGCAGATTTTTGGGGACTATCAAAACCTGATCCAACTGGGGGCGCACTACGGCAAGTTTGACCGGGAGGGGAAGCGGCTGTACATCGAACAGATGGAGACGTTGCTGGAGCGGTATCGGATTTTTATGAAGCGGGTCGAGTTGTCGGAGGATTTTATGGCGCAGATGACGGTCAAGCAGTTGGAGACGTTTTTGGGACAATTTGGCCTCACCCCCCCGCAGATGTTTGCCCAAATGGAACAAACCCTAGAGCGGATGAAGCGGGAGCTTGAACCCTAGGGTGATTCTTGGGGTGATGGGGCTAGGGTTCATTTAGCCCACTGGCGTAGGTGCTGCCCATTCCCCCGTTGGCATTCCGGGGGGTGGGCATTGTGGGTTAGGCCAGGTCAAAGCGGTCGCTGTTCATCACCTTTGTCCAGGCGGCCACGAAGTCCCGCACGAATTTTTCCTGGTTGTCATCCTGGGCATACACCTCGGCGTAGGCTCGCAGGATCGAGTTGGAGCCGAAAACCAAATCCACCCGGGTGGCTGTCCACCGTACTTGGTTGGTGCGCCGCTCCCGGATTTCATAGTGGTGATCGCCAACCGGTTGCCAGCGGTAGTTCATGTCGGTCAGGTTCACAAAAAAGTCGTTGGTGAGTACCCCCTCCCGCTCCGTGAATACCCCGTGCTTGGTGCCGCCGTAATTGGTGCCCAAGACCCGCATCCCCCCCACCAGCACCGTCATTTCCGGGGCAGTCAACCCCAGCAGTTGGGTGCGATCCAGGAGCAGTTCCTCCGGGCTGGCGGCGTAGTCCTGCTTCAGCCAGTTGCGGTAGCCGTCATGGATGGGTTCGAGAACCTGGAATGAGGCCGCATCGGTCATCTCGGCGGTGGCATCCCCCCGACCGGGGGCAAAAGGAACGGTGATCTCCCAACCAGCGGCCTTGGCCGCCTGTTCGACCCCCATATTACCCGCCAGGACGATGACATCGGCAATACTGGCACCGGTAGTGGCTGCAATTGCTTCCAAGACGGTCAACACCTTAGCCAACCGGGCCGGCTCATTCCCCACCCAATCCTTCTGCGGGGCTAACCGAATCCGTGCCCCGTTCGCCCCGCCCCGCTTGTCTGAACCCCGGAAGGTGCGGGCGCTGTCCCAGGCGGTGCAGACCATTTCCGCAATGCTCAAACCGCTGGCGGCAATTCGGTTTTTGACCGCCTGCATATCGTAGTCGCTGTTGCCCGCCGGAATGGGGTCTTGCCAGAGCAGGTCTACCGCAGGCACATCCGGGCCAAGGTAACGGGACTTTGGCCCCATATCCCGGTGGGTCAATTTGAACCACGCCCGGGCAAACACATCGGCGAAGTAATCCGGGTCTTGGTAAAACCGCTCGGAAATTTTGCGATATCTGGGATCCATCTTCATCGCCATATCCGCATCGGTCATCACTAGGTTGCGGCGGAGGGTGGGGTCTTCCACGTCCACCGGTTTGTCCTCTTCCTTGGGGTTGATGGGTTCCCACTGCCACGCCCCCGCCGGACTTTTTTTCAGTTCCCAGTCGTAATTGAGCAGGATATGAAAATAACCATTGTCCCAGCGGGTGGGATGGGTCGTCCAAGCACCTTCGATCCCGCTCGTGACGGTGTTGCGACCAATTCCAGCGTGGGTTTGATTACGCCAACCCAACCCCTGTTCGGCCACATCGGCGGCTTCCGGTTCCGCCCCCAGCCAGGCCACATCGCCGTTTCCGTGGCATTTGCCAACCGTGTGTCCTCCCGCCGTCAGGGCAACGGTTTCCTCGTCGTTCATCGCCATCCGGGCAAAGGTCACCCGCACATCCTGGGCGGTTTTGAGGGGGTCGGGATGGCCGTCCACACCTTCGGGATTAACGTAGATCAGCCCCATGGTCACGGCGGCCAGGGGATTTTCCAGTTGCCGCTCACCGGTGTAGCGGCTGTGGGGATTGTTGCTGGGAGCGAGCCATGCCTGCTCGGGTCCCCAGTAAATATCCTGTTCGGGATGCCAAATGTCTTCCCGGCCAAAGGCGAAGCCGAAGGTCTTTAACCCCATGGATTCGTAGGCAATGGTACCGGCATAGGCAATCAAATCCGCCCAACTGAGCTGATTGCCATACTTTTTCTTGACCGGCCAGAGCAACCGACGGGCTTTGTCCAGGTTGGTGTTGTCCGGCCAGGAATTGAGGGGTGCAAAACGCTGATTTCCCGTCCCTGCGCCACCCCGACCATCCGCAATCCGGTAGGTACCGGCGGCGTGCCAAGTCATGCGGATCATCAGACCGCCGTAGTGACCCCAATCCGCCGGCCACCAGTCCTGGCTATCGGTCATGAGGGTGTGGAGGTCTTGCTTGAGGGCGGCCACGTCCAGGCTTTTCACCGCTTCCCGATAGTTGAAGTCCGCCCCTAGGGGGTTGGTCTTGACATCCTGCTGATGCAAAATATCGAGGTTGAGTGCCTTGGGCCACCACGCCGGGTTTGACCTACTGCTGGTCGTCACCCCGCCATGCATCACCGGACATTTGCCACTACTGGTTATGCTTGGGTCACTCATTTGGAATTCCCTCCCATCGGTTACTCAACACGCCTATTCTATCAATCGTAAATCGCCGAATCTATCGATTAAAAAATATGGCATTTTGGAATAAGTATTTTTTGAATTTTGGAATTAAACTTCACAGACACATACAATCGCAACATATAGACACATCTATAGCAATATAGTCATTTCAATGAGAACTGAGACGGATACACCCTGAATCTCAAGGGGGACTATCAATCCATTTCCCCCCTTAGTGAGGGGGACTTGGGGGGTGAAAACTAATATCTCAAATTTAATCAAAACGGCTATGGTATTTGATTGACGAACAAAGATTCTGTTAGCTTGCGTGGCAGAGCCATGAACCAGCAGGGCTACACCCCTACAACCACTATTTTTGTTAGCTGGCATGGCGTAGTTAATTTGTTGGGGTAGCTATTGATTAAGGAAAGCCACAGGGGATAAAAATTTTGCCCCCATTACCGTCCCACGGTTACCCCATAGGTGAAGGCAAAGGGTTGCAAGTCGGCGACTCTGGATTGGCAGGCCAGCCGCAATTGATAACGACCGGGTTGGGGAAACGTCACCGTAGCGGCGGGGGTGTCCCGGTAGCGTTCCACGTTGATACCCTGTAAACGGCTCGTCAGGAGTAGCTTTTGCCCCGGTTCCTGGCGCACTTCCAAGGTGCAGACCACTTCCCGGTTGAAAATCGGTTGGCCGCCCCGCCGGGTGAGTGCCACCCAAACCTGCGCCGGTCGTCCCGCCCGGGGGTTGTGGGCGGGTTCCACATGCCAGAGTGCCGCCACAGACCCCGACCGTTGCACCGTATGGGCGCGAATAGGCAACCCCCACCCCACCGCCAAACTAACGCCGAGTATCAGCCGGTTCATACCACAGCTCCTTCTGCCAGCATCGCCACCACCAGGGCTGGCGCAGGAGTAGCACAAACAGGACTCCCAGAATGAAAAGCAGGGTTCTGATGGTTCCCCAACGCCCACCCATCAATAAACTAATATGTCCCGCCGCCAGAAGCCATATCCCCATCGCCAGACGATGTAATTGGTGCCAATGCACTCCCAACCGCCGCACCCAGCCATCCGTGCTGGTCAGTGCCAAGGGCACCATGCACCCCACCGCCACCGCCCCCAAAATCATCCCCCAAAACAACAGGGGTGGCAAAAATAAAACCCCCAGCACATCCCACTGCAACCCGTGCGCCACCATATGCAAAGTATGGATCACCGCCAGAACAAACGCCCCCACCCCCAACTCCCGCCGGAGGGGACGCAACCCCCCCCACACCCGTTGCAAAGGCCGCGCCAGCAAGGCCAGCCCCAGGAACAAAAGGCTACCATAGCCGGTGATGTCCACCATGCCATCCGTCCGCAGGAGCATCAATGCCCCCATGAGCATGGTTAACCGCCCCGCCCAACGGCTCAACTGGTGACCCCGCTCGGTCTCTACCCGACCCAACCACAGCCCCAACCCCAACAACACCGGCACCGTTCCCAGACCAAACCCGACCATCAACACGGCTCCTCCCAGGGGGTTGAGGGTGGCCACGGCCTGCAATTGCGCCACGTACAAAAAGCCACAGGGAATCAAGCCCCACAACAAACCCAAAAGCACCGGCTGGTGCGGCAATGTCCCCCGGGGATGCCAGCCCCACCGTAACCACCCCGGCACTGGTTTTTGCCAACCACTCCAGAGCAACAGCAACCCGACCACCACCGTTACCCCCTGGCGCACGGCACTACCCACCCCCGCCAGTTGCCCTCCCGCCACTAATATCGAACCGGCTTGCCCCAGCACCGCCCCGACCGCCCCGTAGGTCAACACCCGTCCAAGATGTAACCCCAACTGGTGCCTCAGCCGTTGTCCCCAAAGCTGGTGTTTCTGCCCCCAGGCCACCCCCAACACCAACGGTCCACACATCCCGGCACAATGGCCGAAACTCCCCAACCATCCCAGGGCAAAAATTAACCCAACCTCCGCCCCACTTGGCACCGGAAAACCTCAATAAACCTGCTCATCTCTAACATAAGATACTGCCATTATTCCCAACCCGACCACCCCGCCAGCCCTTGATTTTTGCCCTTACTGCCAGTACCAACAGGTCTGAGCAATCGCCCAGTCTTCCTCTGCAGCAATCACCAAAATTCGCACCGGGGAATCGGGGGTGCCAATGTCCCGGTCTTCCCCCCGCATTTGATTTTTTTCTGGGTCACAATACATCCCTAGAAATGCCAGTTTTTGACACAATTCTGCCCGCACCGGGGCGGCATTTTCCCCGACCCCACCTGTGAAAATCAACGCATCACATCCCCCCAGACTGACGAGCATCATGCCCACGCATTGCGCCAACCGATGAATATAAACATCGAGGGCTAAAGTTGCCCCCGGATGCCCCTGGTCTCTCGCTTCTAAAATTTGCCGCATATCCCCCGATAATTGGGATACGCCTTTTAAGCCCGATTCCTGATTGAGTAATTGGTTGATTTGCTCCCCATCGAGGGATTCATGGCGCAACCAATGTAATAAAATCCCCGGGTCAATCGAACCGGCACGACTGCCCATCATTAAACCTTCGAGGGGCGTAAATCCCATCGTGGTATCCACACTTTTGCCCCCCTGGATAGCGCACAAGGAAGCCCCATTACCCAAGTGGCAGCAAAGGAGTTTTAGTTCACTCAATGGTCGGGCTAATAACTGGGCGGCTCGCTGGGCGCAGTATGCGTGATTAATGCCGTGAAAACCGTAGCGGCGGATGCCTTTCTCGTACCATGTGTAAGGGATGGGATAGACTTGGGCGGGTAAGGGAAGGGAATGGTGAAACGCCGTATCAAAAACCGCAATTTGTGGGCAATTTGGGAGTAAATCTTCTAATACCCCAATCCCTTCTAAATGGGCGGGATGATGACTGGGAGCGAGGGGAATTAAATTTTGAATATCCTGTTTGACTTGGGGGGTAATTACTGTTGGTAAATAGTATTTTGTCCCCCCGTGAACGATGCGATGACCAGCGATGGTGACTGCGCTAAAATTTTCGATAACTTTTGTTTCTCCACTTATCAATGTATTCAGAACAAAACGCATCACATCTGGGCGAGTGGTGAGGGGAATTTCCTGAGTCTGAACCTGATTTTGCGCTTTAATTTTAACCGCTGCCCTGTCGGGAGTTTTTCCCCAATCAATATGCGCTTGCCACAGTGGGTTAGGGGGATGATCCGGGAGAGATGCGGCGGGTAATTGATACAGACAGCTTTTCTGGCTGCTGGAGCCAGCGTTTAAGACCAGGACAAAAATATCATTCATAAATAGAGTCATTTCAATCAGAACTGAGACGGATACCCCCTGAATCCCCCAAGGGGGACTTTGAAACCATTTCCCCCCTTACTAAGGGGGGTCAGGGGGGTGAAAACTAATAATGTCCCCAATTTAATCAAAACGGCTATATCATTCATAAATATCAAATTTGCCCCCAACCCTGCCAGCCCTAGTTTAACAAGGGTGTCAAATCGCTTGACCAGGCGGGCAGAGGGTTTGCTTTTTCCCTGGCTCCCACCGTAAAATCCAAAGGGTTTGTCAGTTTGCAGATTTTCCCATGCGCCGGTTCCTCAGCATCATCATCGGTGGCGTAACCTTGGCGGCACAGCCGTTGACCTTGGCGCAGGAGGGGGGTCTCCCCCTGGAATCCCAAGACCCTACCAATTTCGTCCTGCCCGCCCGTCCCATTCCCCGCTCGCTGAATCCGTATCAACTCCGCACCATGAAACGCCAGTTGGGAGAACTGACCGAACGGGTGCAGGCGATTGTCATTTTGGCGCAGATGCAAAAACAGGACAGCCAGGTGAGCGGGGCAGTTCAAGCGGTTGCCTTTGCCGAATCGGTGTTGGGACAGTTGGATGGTTGGATCGCCCAGGGGCAGGGGGAGTTGGCACGTAGTCAGTGGCTGCAAGCCCAAGCCTTGCTCTGGCAAAACTATCCGGCCTTGGCCGCTCAAACGAAACCGGAAGTGCGGGCGATGTGGCTAGACCGGGAAACCATCGTGGCGGCTCGTTCTGAGGCGGGGTTGGTGCCCATTTTTGACCGGATGCGGGCAGCGGGCGTGAATCTGGTCTTTTTGGAAACCCTGAATGCGGGTTATCCTATCTACCCCAGCCGGGTGGCTCCCCAACAAAATCCCCTCACGAGGGGCTGGGACCCCCTGGCGGCGGCGGTGAAATTGGCGAAAGAGCGACAAATGGAACTGCACCCCTGGGTATGGGTGTTTGCGGTGGGCAACCGGCGGCACAATGCTATCTTGGGGCAACCGGCCAGCTACCTCGGCCCCGTCTTGACTGCCTACCCGGAATGGGCGAATCGGGACAACCGGGGGGCGGTGATTCCCCCCCGCCAGGACAAGCCGTTTTTGGATCATGCGAACCCCCAGGCACGGGAGTATCTGTTGCGCTTGTTTGAGGAAATCGTCACCCGCTACGAGGTGGATGGCCTGCACCTGGATTACATTCGTTACCCCTTCCAAAGCGGCGGGGTGTCCTACGGCTACGGGGCAGCCTCCCGGCAGATTTATCAACAACTGACCGGCATTGACCCCGTGACCCTGGCTCCCGGCCAACCGGAATGGCAGAACTGGACGGACTGGCGCACCCAGCAGGTGACGGATTTTGTCACGACGGTGAACCAACGTCTGAAGCAAAAACGCCCGGAATTGGTGTTATCCACGGCGGTGTTTGCCTACTCCCGCCCCTCCCGCTTGTACCGTTTGCAACAGGATTGGGAAACCTGGGCGGTCACCGGGGCGGTGGATATGGTCGTGCTGATGTCCTACGCCGAAGATACCCAGGGCTTGCAGGATTTGCTGAAACCGGCCATCCCCGTAGAAGCACCGGTATTATTCCTGCCGGGAATTTCTTTAATGCGTACCACCCCCACGGCGGTGCTTGACCAGGTGCAAGCGACCCGCAATAGCGGTCTGGGTCCCGGCTACGTCCTGTTTGCCATGTCCCATTTCAACGGTCAACTGGAACCGCTTTTGCAACAACCCGCCGCCCCCCTGCCCCACCGGCAACCCTTTCAAAATGTCCTGCAACGCTACCAAGCCCAGGAACGGGAATGGCTATTTCTGGCACAACAGGGGCAACTCATCATCCCCAACCGGCAAACCCTCACCCAGGTGACGCTGGCCTTGACCCAACTTGCCCGCCAGCCCAACGAAACCCATTGGCAGACCGCCCGTGATACCCTCAAAGCCCTTGACCGGGACTTGGATGGCTGGCAACACCCCCAACCCTGGTACACTCTCACCCGAGTGGCAACCTGGCGCTCCCGCTTGAAAACCTTAGATGAACTGCTGCTGTACGGGGCAAGGGTGAGTTTACAAATGCCCGCCACCGCCTTGAGTCAACCCTTGCCGACGCTGCCCCGTCCTCGCCCGGTCGTCACGCCTAACCCGGTCTCCGAACGGCCATGAGTGCATCCCCTGAGTTAAGCATCGGGCAAGCCGCCCCCAGTTTCAGCCTCCCCAGTGCGGACGGCCAGACCATCACGCTGGCGCAATTTCGAGGCCAGTGGGTGATTTTGTACTTCTACCCAAGAGACAATACCCCCGGTTGCACGAAAGAAGCCTGCGGGTTTCGGGATCACTACGGCGAATTGCAACAGGCGCAGGCGGTGGTATTGGGCATCAGTACCGATTCAGTCGCCAGCCATGAGAAATTTATTCGTAAGTACAATTTACCATTTTTATTGCTTTCGGATAGCGAGGGACAGGTCGCCCGTGCCTACGGCAGTTATGGCCCGAAAAAATTTATGGGCAAAACCTACGAAGGTGTATTCCGCCATACCTTTATCCTTGATCCCCAGGGGCAAATCGCCCAGATTTATCGCCAAGTCAAACCGGAAACCCATGCCCAACAGGTACGGGTGGATTTAACCCAATTGCGGCAAACTCACCCCTAGGAATGGGAAATTTCCCCACCGGGCGCAGAAGATGTTAAAAATAATGTTAAGACCATCGGCATTCACTGCACCAACATCAGGAGGACATTATGGCACTCGTTCCCATGCGGCTTTTGCTAGACCACGCCGCCGAACATGACTACGGCATTCCCGCCTTCAACGTGAACAATATGGAGCAAATCCAGGCGATCATGCAGGCCGCCCACACCACGGATAGCCCGGTGATTTTGCAAGCATCCCGGGGTGCCCGCAAATACGCTGGGGAGAACTTTCTGCGCCATTTGATCCTGGCCGCCGTGGAAACCTACCCCCACATTCCCGTGTCCATGCACCAGGATCACGGCAACAGCCCCGCCACCTGCTACTCCGCCATCCGCAATGGTTTTACCAGCGTGATGATGGACGGCTCCCTGATGGATGATGCCAAAACGCCCGCCAGCTACGAGTACAACGTGGCGGTGACGGCGGAAGTGGTGAAAGTCGCCCACGGGTTGGGGGTGAGCGTGGAAGGAGAACTGGGGTGTTTGGGTTCCCTGGAAACCGGCATGGGCGAAGCGGAAGACGGCCATGGTGCGGAAGGGGTGCTGTCCCACGACCAATTGTTGACCGACCCGGATCAGGCGGTGGATTTTGTGGAAAAGACCGACCTGGATGCCCTGGCGGTGGCGATTGGTACCAGCCACGGGGCTTACAAATTCAGCCGCAAACCGGAAGGGGAAGTCCTGCGGATGGATCGGATTGAGGAATTGCACCGTCGCCTGCCCAACACCCACATCGTCATGCACGGTTCCTCCTCGGTGCCCAAGGAATTGATCGACCTGATCAACGAGTTTGGCGGCACCATCCCGGAAACCTACGGGGTGCCGGTGGCGGAAATCCAACGGGGGATCAAAAACGGGGTACGCAAGGTGAATATTGACACCGACAACCGCCTCGCCATCACGGCTGCCGTGCGGGAAGCCCTCGCCAAGGATGCCAAGGAATTTGACCCCCGCCATTTCCTGAAGCCCTCCATCAAATATATGCAGCAGGTGTGTGCCGACCGCTACCAACAGTTTTGGTCCGCGGGCAATGCCAGCAAAATCAAGCAAATGACCTGCGATGAATATGCGGTCAAATATGCCAAAGGGGAATTGAAAGCCGTCACCCGCAGTTTGGTGTCCGCCTAGGATTTTCGCCTTTTCAATCAGCAACCCCTTTCCCAAGAGAGGGGTTTTTTTGTGAAACCTGTTGCAAAACAGCCGCACATTCCCGAATCATATTCTGCGTATTAAAACTAAGCAGTAATTCTTGGGCGTTTTGGGTATATTGCTGACCCAGTTCGGGATGGTGCAAAAGCTCTTGCATGACCAATCGCAACACATCGGGGGCATGAGGAGGAATTAACCGTCCCGTTATGCCATCTTTAACCATTTCCGGCGTACCACCCACCCCGGTAGCAATCACAGGGATACCCATCGCCATCGCTTCCAGGACAATGTGGGGCAAACCCTCGTAGGTCGAATTAAGGATAAAAATAGTACAGGTTTTCATCAAAGCCAGTAATTCTGACTGAGTTTTTTGTCCGGTGAAATAAACTCGATTGTGTAACTGTAAATCCCGCACCTGCCGTTCCAGTTTCTCCCGTTCCGAACCATCCCCGACAATGAGCAAACCCACATCGGTTAAAGGAGCAATGGCCGTAATGATTTCATCCATGTGCTTCCAGGGCACCAACCGCCCCGCCGACATCACCCGATATTCTGTAGTTAAAGGATTGGATACATTGGGGAGATGGGTGGGTAGATAAATCGCATTATAAATCACTGTAATTTGGGCGGGATTGACCCCCCATTTTTGGACAATTTGGGCGAGATAATGGCTGGGAACAATCACGCCATGGGTCTGGCGCAGGGCTTGATTTCGCCAGCGACGAAAAAGATGAATACGTATATCCGCAGTCGGAGATTGAAAGTCGTCTAAATTGGCCCTAGTCCAGCCCCGCCGCACCGCCCGTTCCCAGGTGCTATCCCCGACAATTTTAGCGACCCAAGGCTTACGAAACCTTCGGCACACCTGCGCCACTTCCCACAGCAAACCATTCGCATAAACCACAGCCGCTGAGGAAATATATCGCCCTAATTCCTGTTGGTAATACAAGCTCCGCCAGACCCAGGGAATGCGCCGGTTCAGCCGCACCACCGGGAAGGCATAGGTTGCGTCATACCCGGTTAAATACTGCGGTTCACTGCTGGTAATGACCGTTACCTGATGCCCCAAATCCTGCAAACCCTGAGCCACCACCGGCACATAGGTGGCGGGGCCGCCCACATCGGGGGGAAAAATGCCGGTCACAATGACAATATGCACCCAGCCGCCCGCATTAACTACGCAAGGTCACGGCATAGGTATGAACCAAAGCCTGCCGCACCCGGGTTTGTACCCCCTCCACTTCCTGGTCTGTCAGCGTCCGGTCTGCCGCCCGATAAATGAGCCGAAACGCCAAACTGCGCTGCCCCGCTGGCACCCCTTCTCCCCGGTATTCATCAAACAAAAACACCTGCTGGAGCAACGGTTCCCCCGCCCGCCGCATGACTCCCAGGAGGTCGGCCACGGGTAATGTCGCCTCGGCAAACAAAGCTAAATCCCGGTCGGAAGCGGGATAGGTGGCGTAGGGCTGGAAGCGAGCCAGGGTCGTTTTACTTGCCACTACGGTCACATAGTCCAGGTCGAGCAAAAGGACATAAACCGCTTCGGGAATCGCTTGGGTTTGACAAAGTTGGGGATGGAGTTGACCAAACAGGCCAAAGGCATGGCCTTCACCATGCAATTGTGCCGTGCGACCGGGATGAAATCGCGGGTCTTGACTGTAACGTGTCCAATCGGGGTGGAGATGTAACCCCTGCAATAATCCTGCCACCAACCCCTTGGCTTCGTACCAAGTCACCGGCTCTTGGCGGAGCCAATGCTCCTGAATCCCTCCCCAAATGGCTCCCAGTTGGCTAAATTCCCGTTCCTGTTCAGCATTTTTAACAAACACCCGCCCCAATTCAAACCCCCACAAAGCTCCATTATTTTGCTGCATATTGTAGGTAAAGGCTTGCACCAAACCCTCAAATAAATCCGTCCGTAAGGCTCCGTATTCCGCCAACAGGGGGTTATGCAAATGGATATCCCCCGCTTTGACGAGGGAATAATGCATCAACTCCTGCAACCCATACCCCCGGCACAATTCCCGCACCCGCCCCTGCACCTGTTCTGCGGGGGAATAACCACCCACCTGCCCCGCACCAGGTAAGGTATTCACAAAATTATCGTAACCCACCCACCGGGCAATCTCCTCAATCAGGTCAATTTCCCGGTCAATATCCCGCAGGCGATAGGGGGGAACCGTCACCTGCCAACCTGACCCCGTTGGCTCTAAGGTAAACCCTAGCGCAGTCAACGCCTGGACAATATCAGTATCAGACAAGGCTCCGGTCGTCACCTTCCCCAGCACTTGATGCACCCGTTGGCGGCGGAGTTGCAGCACCCGTGGGGTCATCTCCCGCTGGTCACATTGCCCTATCCCCACTAATTTTGCCCCCGCCCATTCCTGAAGCAACTGCACCGCCCGTCCCCAAGCCAAGGCCAAATCCGCCGGATTCACCCCCCGCTCATAACGTGCTGAAGCCTCCGTGCGTAATCCCACCGACCGAGCCGACCGGCGTACCGTGGCCGGGTCAAAAATCGCTGCCTCCAGCAGTATCCTTGACGTTTGTTCGGTCACCTCCGTGGCTACCCCCCCCATCACCCCGGCTAAGGCCATGGGTTGGTCGTTGGCGGTAATCACCAGGGTCTGGGGCGTTAGCTCCCGGGTCTGGTCATCCAGCGTCCGCAGGGACTCCCCAGGTTTTGCCAACCGTACCCCCAAGGTCAAGGTGCCATTTCCCGCTAACTTTAGCACCTGTGCCGCATCAAAGGCGTGCAGGGGTTGTCCCCACTCCAGCAGGACATAGTTGGTAATATCCACCACGTTATTGACGGAGCGAATGCCTGCCCGTTCCAAGCGTTGTTGCAACCAGAGGGGAGCAGGGCTGATCTGAATATCGGTACATTCCGTCCCCCAGTACACGGGACAGGCGGCACCATCCTGAATGGCAAGCGTCAGGGCGGCTGGGGGGAGGGACACCGGGGGCACCTGCGGCAATTGCACCCCTACCCCGAACAAGGCCGCTACCTCCCGCGCCATCCCCACCATACTCAGGGCATCGGCACGGTTGGCCGTCGAAGCCACCTCCAAAATCACATCGTCCAGCCCCAGCAAAGGCCGGACATCCTCTCCTAGGGTCAATCCTGGCTCCGTGAAGATGTGAATCCCGGTCGAACTTTTCGCCAAACCCAACTCGGCCAGCGAGCAAATCATCCCGTGGGAATCCACCCCCCGTTTCTGGGCTGGGACAATTTTTAGGTCAATACAAGGTAAATAGGTGCCCATCAAAGCGACCGGCACCAGGGCATCGGCGCACACATTGGCCGCCCCACAGACAATCGTGAGGGGTTGCGGCTGCCCCACGTCCACCTGACACACGCTCAATTTATCCGCCTGGGGATGCGCCTGCCGTGCCCGTACCCGTCCCACCACCACCCCGTCGGCCCAGGTGCGCCGGTCTTCGATATCCTCGACTTCAAACCCCGCCACCGTCAGCCGTTCCGCCAATTGGGTCACGGTGATACTTGCCGGGAGAGCCACCAATTCCCGTAACCAATTCAGGGAAACACGCATGACTACTGCACCAATCGCCACTGCTTATTATAGAAGCCAGCTTGGCCTCCATCACCGCTCGACATGGGGATGGGTGTCGGGTGATTCACTGCGTCAATGCCTGCTTGATCGGGTTCAACGGCGGGTCACGCAGCACCTGCAAGGGCAGGGAAGGACGACTCAATTGACGGGCATAGGCCGCCGTCAGAAACAGAGCAAATTCCCCCCGATTCGCCAAATGAACCTGGGTAAAGGCCAAGGTCAGCACCTTCATATACATCTGAGCGGCCTCCGGGGTCGGCCCGACCAACTCCACCGGCAACGGTAAGCCCGCCGCCCCAGCACCCAGAATGGAAAAATGGCTCGCCCCCTCCATGACCGCCAAATACCGCCGGGAACCCCCTAACCAAGTAAAGGGAATAATCTGTTCATACAATGACGGGGCGGCAATATCCTGGGTGGCGGTTACCAAAAAAGTGGGGATTTTCACCTGTGCCAAACCCGTTGGGCCAAATAGGGCACTCCCCACCGGATTGACCGCCATCACCGCCACCACCCGCTCATCCCGAAACTGCGCCGGGGGATTTTGGAGCTGTCTACCGGGACATTGTAATAACAGTGATAGATTAATGCCCACCCCCTGTTCCACCTCGGCACAGACTTGGTTCAAATTAGCCAAATTTAACCGGGCACCCGCCACCGCCAGGGCTGTATAGCCACCGTAGGAATGCCCCACCACGCCCACCTGTTTCAGATTGAGAGCCTTGGCTACCTCCGGTTGGGCGGTCAAGGCATTGAGTACAAAAGTCACGTCCAGGGGACGGTTCACCAATTCTTCAGGGATGATGTACTCCTGCTCTTTCCCCTCCAATACCCGTTGCAATTTTTGGGCATCACTGCCGGGATGTTCCGGTAAAATCACCCCAAATCCGTGGGAGGCCAAATGTTGCGCCAGGTAGGCAAAACTCTGGCGGCTATCCCCCAGCCCGTGGGAAATCACCACCGTCGGCGCATTCTCCCGGGTGGGTAAGTAAACCGTCACCGGCAGGGTGCGTTGACGGCTGGGGTCGGTCAGGCTCAATTCCTGCACCTGCCATGGGAACGCCCCCGGCTGGGTAAGATTGGGCAGATTGGGGGGCAAGGGCTGGCGCACCTGTTGC
This sequence comes from uncultured Synechococcus sp., assembly GCA_964481635.1. GTDB lineage: Bacteria > Cyanobacteriota > Cyanobacteriia > Gloeomargaritales > Gloeomargaritaceae > Gloeomargarita. The sequence goes on along the minus strand of CAYZTU010000012.1, from coordinate 7,667 downwards.
AGAAATTCATTATTTAGAACCGTAAAAACCCCATTCACCTGGGCAATATAGCGGTTCACCTGATTCATGATCGCCAATCCCCGCACCAGGTTCAAGCGAATGGTGGTGCCCGGAAATTCCCGCAGGACACTCAGGAATGTCACCCCGCCGGGTTGTTGGGCGGCTTGTAAAAGGGCAGTTTTGACCGCATTGGCACCGTTTTCCCCCCGCTCGGTCTGCACCACCAGCCCCAACCGGGACAGGAGCACTTGGCCGGTGGAGGTGCCGAAAACCCGGGCGACCGTATCCGTGGTCACAGGAATTGGTTGTTTGAGGGTGGCGATCATCCGTTCCAAATCCTGGGGGGGCACCTGGGTGATGAAGGGCTGAAATTTACTCGGTACCTGCCCCGTTTTGATATAGGATTCCAACTCCGCTACCGCCACCGGAAATTCCAATGCCCCAAAACTGAGGATAATGGTGTCTGCCGCCTGCACCTTAATACTGGGTAGGGAAAACAGCACCGCCCCCACCACAGACCAGCCGAACCGTCGCATCATGGACATAGGAAATTGGGGAAATAATTCAGGTTGAACTCACCCTAGCAGGATACCCCTTTTTGCCCAATGGTTCCCGACGTACCGCCCCTGATCCGCCAACTCCAACACCTCGCCCAGGGCTATCGGGGCTTTCACACGCCGGGACACCAACGGGGACGGGGGATACCGGCCTTATTGCGCCAGTGGTGGGGAGAGGCGGTGTTTGCGGCGGATTTGGCAGAACTCCCCGGTCTGGATAATCTTCTCCAACCGACGGGAGTCTTGCGGGAGGCACAAGCCCGGGTGGCGGAGATTTTTGGGGCGGAACACACCTGGTTTTTGGTGAATGGGGCAACGGCAGGGGTGCTGGCCGCGTTGCTTGCCGTCCATCGCCCGGATGGCAGGGTCATTCTGCCCCGCATGGTACACCAATCAGTGATTCATGGGTTGATTTTCACCGGCGCAAAACCACTTTTTATCATGCCGGAATGGGACGAAAAATCCCAGGTATGGGGAGGGATTTCTCCTGAGAAATTGCGGGAAAATCTGATGCAAAATGATGATCTTCAGATTAACGCTTTAGTTTTAAATTCGCCCACCTATAAAGGGGTGTGTGGTGCCGTCAAGGAATGTATCGAAATTGCTCACGAATTTGATATTCCGGTAATCGTTGACGAAGCCCACGGTGCCCATTTCCCGTTTCATCCCCAGCTACCCGATTCAGCGTTAACTTGGGGGGCAGACCTGGTGATCCATTCCACCCACAAGGTCTTAACTTCCCTGACCCAATCCGCCCTACTACACCAGCAAGGCCATCGCCTCGACCCCCAGCGCATTAGCCAATGTTTACGTCTGGTGCAGTCCAGCAGTCCCAGCTATTTACTTTTGGCTTCTTTGGTGGCAACCGCAGAGCAAATGGCCGCCCAGGGGGAAGCATTATTTACCCAACTATTAACCCATACGCAGGGGTTGAACCCAGCTATTAATCATATCCCCGGTTTTCGCACCTTAGAAATTAACCCGACCCAAGCCGGATTTACCGCCCAAGACCCCACTCGTTTGGTCATCCAAACCACAAGCTTGGGAATAACCGGATTTGCTTTGGATGAATTATTGCATCAACAGTATCAGATCACGGCGGAATTTCCTGATTACGGGGACCTAACGTTTATCCTATCCCCCAGCCATACCCAGGATGATATGCAGAATTTAACCCAAGCATTGCAGGAAATCAGGCAAAAAATTGGTCAGAATGGGAAATTATCACCATTAGCACCCCTACCCTTACCCCCACCGGTACCCTCCGGGGTGATGTCCCCCCGGGACGCATTTTTTGCCCCCCAGGAGCGGTTGCCTTGGTCAGAAGCGGTGGGTCAGGTCAGTGCGAGCATCATCAGCCCCTATCCACCGGGGATACCGGTGCTGATGCCGGGAGAATGGATTACCCCGGCGGTCGTGGCCTACCTCCATCGGATTGACGAATTGGGGGGGCAAGTCGTGGGTGTCGATGGTGACCAAAAAATTGCGGTGGTTAGTAGCTGGTAAACATCCGAATCAAGTACCCCAACGCAATCCCCACAAACATCGCCACCATCTGACCAGAACTAATAAAGTTATTCCAAGCACTACCAAAATCGGACAAAATATCCGGGCTGGCCTGCTGGGCAAAAACCACGACCATGCCCAATGCAAAAACTCCAGGATAAAGAATGGTTTGGGGGGTCACTCGCTTCATCGCCACACCTCACATGAATGATTACTTACAGTTCATAGGATAAGCTTAAGGTTCGAGTTTCGTAAATTGGCGATGTCCATGGAAAGCTAAGCCGATTGATTCCAGGTTTTTGAGCTTGGCAATCCCGGGCTGGCAACATGAATGCAACCGCAGGCCAGCTACGCTAGGATAAGTCCCGGTAGCGTATGTGCGAGCAAATGAAGAAACCGGCTTTACTCCTGATTGATTTACAGAATGATTACTTTCCGGGGGGACTCTTTCCCCTGTGGAATACCCCATTGATTTTAGATACAATCAAGCCGGTCATCCAGCGGGCGCAGGCACAGGGGGCGGCGGTCATCCACATTCAACACTTGGCCAATCCAGCCCTAGGGCTGGCTCCTTTTTTCAACCGGGGTACGGTGGGGGCAGAAATTCACCCGGAGATTTTGGCCGCTGCGCCCCAGGCTCCCATTGTTGTCAAGGAGTTTGCTGATAGTTTTGTCCAAACGGAATTGGAGTCGGTGCTGGTGGCTCAAGGGGTAGATGAACTCTGGGTATGTGGTATGATGACCCAAAACTGTGTGACACATACGGCCATTTCTCAAGCTGCCGAACGGTATCGCACCTCAATTTTGACGGATTGTTGCACCACGGTCAGCGAGATTCTGCACCAAATTGCCCTCCATGCGGTCTCAACCCGAGTCCCTCTGATCACGAGTGGGCAAGCCCTAGGCGGTTAAATCCATGGCGGAGGCGGGGCAACAATTCCTGAATTGGGTGTTAGCGCAAACCACCCAATCCCCGCCGGTGGTTCCCGTTGACCCGGTGGTGACTTGGTTTCAGGCGTTGGGGTGGCGGGTGGAACGATTACCCCAGGGGGTGCGCTGGCAGTATCGGGGGCGGCATGGGGCTTGGTGGTGCTTGGCACTCCTGCGGGGAGAATGCTTCATCTGCTATTCCCGTTATCCCCAGGCGGCTCGCCCGGAGCAGTTGGCGCCCCTGGGCGAGTTGATCGCCCGCATGAACTACGGTTTGACCCTGGGCAATTGGGAGTTGGACTGGCGGGATGGGGACATCCGCTACAAAACCAGTGTGGATATGCAGGGGGTAACCCCCGATGCCCGTTGGTTAAAGCGGTTTTTGGCGGCTCATCTGGGGACGTTTGACCATTACTGGCCAGCAGTGGATGCCCTTTTGACCCAGGGGGTGTCACCGATAATGGCTCTGGTGGAGGAGTTGCCGCCAGCGACCGATTTAGGTCACCCTAGAGCTAAACCCGATTAGGCCGAGCGGATGTCCAATTCTCGGATTCAACCAGTGCCCCTGTTGCAAACGGTGATGGATTTTTTGGCTGGGGATGATTGGCCTTTTGAATTGGTCAAGCCGGAACGGTTGGAGTCCCCCGTGCAGGGCGAAAATGGGATGTGGCTGTGCGGGGTGGAAATAGGCCGGGGGCAGGTATGCGTGGTTTATTCCTACTGCCCGCTGGTGATTCCCATCGCCGACCGCCCCAAAATGGCCGAATTTACGACCCTGGCCAATTACGGTTTGTTTGTTGGTAACTTTGAAATGGATTTTCGGGACGGGGAATTGCGTTTCAAAACCAGCATTGACGTTGGCCAAGGCGACCTGCCCGTGCCCTTGGTGCGGCCATTGATTTACCACAATGTCACGACGATGGATCAGTACCTGCCGGGGGTCATGGCGGTGGTACATGGGGGGGTGTCGCCCCGGATTGCGGTTGCCCAGATTGAGGATGGCGAGACGGAATCAAATGGGGACGTTTCTTAGGTCATGGTGAAAGCTCCCCGCCGGGATTTAGTCCGGGAACTGGTCAAGCGGGAGCGGGAGCAGGTCACCAGCCGCATCAGCTTTTGGCGTTCCCAGGCGTTTTACCAAATTTACCGTTTGGTGCCAGCCCGGTTTCAGTGGTTGATTCCGGGGTTGCAGGATTGGATACAGGATTTATTTCGGCGGGAGGAGGAGGCGGAGGCACAGGCGCAGGCGGTTGCCCAAGCCGCTATCGAGACCAGCCGGGTGGTGGTGCCGCCCACGGATTTGCTCGTACCCCTGCTCCCGGAAATGACCTTAATCCAGGGGAATCGGGGGCGGTATCAGGTGCTGGAATTTGTGGGGATGCGGGGGCAAGGCCGCCTGTACCGGGGGATGCAGGTGAGTGGTCGGCAGGCCATCACCCTGCGGGAGTACGTTTTACCCAAGGAGCAGTTTCCCCTCCAGGAAATTCGCTATCGGCAGCAATTGTTTAGCCAGACGGGGGGGGTGACTCTGGCCGATAGCCGCAGGCAGAATCTCCGCCTGGTGGAACCCTGGGAGGCGGTCAGCGACCAACGGGATGCCCGGTGTTATCTGGTTTCCCAGGGGGATTTGGAGCAGGGCGTGACGCTCGCCCATCGGTTGCAGCGGGGGGCATTCTCGCCGACACAGGTGCGGCAGGTGTTGCATCAGGTTTTACAAACCTTGGAGGCGCTGCACACCCAAAAATTTCGACTGCCGGGGGGACAAATTCGCACGGGTCTGGCGCATGGGCAGTTGGGGTTAGAGCATTTACTGTGGGTGCCGGTCAACAGCAGTGGCACGCCGGAGGAGTTGCGGTTTTTGATCTACGTCACCGACCTGGGGCTGTGGGAGTTTTTATTTATACCGCCCGGAACGGAACGCCCCACCCCTAGCCCGCGCCGGGACTTGGTGGCCGTGGGGTATGTGGGGTTTCAGTTGTTGCATGGAGCCGCCAGTGTGGATGCCTACCTTGACCCGAAGGAAGAACGGCATTGGCCAGCGGGGGTGCCCACCGGGTTGAAAGAGGTGATTTTGCGCCTGTTGGAACTGGGTTCGCCCTTTAGTGATGCTGCCGAAGCCCGCCGGGTCTTGGCGCAGGTCGCAATGGTACCCCCCGGCGATGGGCGGGCAGCGTTGACGGCTGACCCGGAAGCCCCTTTACCTCCCTTTCGTTGGTGGCGGTGGTTGCCTCTACCGATTGTGCTGGGTTTGGGGGGGCTGGCCTGGTGGTTGTGGCCGCTCCTGTTCCCCCCCCAACGTACCTTGTTCGCCACCCCCAGCCGGGAACCCCTACTGTGTTGCATGGCGGAAGTGGCGAATGTCCCAACGGGTAGCTTTCAGTACAGTGGCGAGCGGGGCGGCACCTGGGCTTACGTTCTCCAGCAGGTGAATTTAGTCCAGATGGGGCAGAGCTTGACCGATGAGATACAGAGATTATTTCCCAAACTGCGGCTGAACTTTGTCCCGGCGGCCAGCAATCGGGCGGCCTTGGATGCGCTCAACCAGGGGCAAGTGGATTTTGCTGTTACCCCCCTGGCGGATCAGGCCACTCAAGGGGAACTCAGTGCCAATTTTGCCTGGGCAGTGGAGCCGGTGGCCTACGATGGTTTGGCGGTGGTGGTGGTGTTTAGCTACGCCCGAAGGCGGGACAGTTTACCCCGTTACCTGAACGGTCAAATCTCCACAGCGCAACTGCGGCAACTGTTCACCGGGCAGGTGACCAATTGGCAAGCCCTGGGGGGGCCAGACCTACCCGTGCGGCTCTACATTCCCACGGATACGGAGGCGGTGACCCTGTTTGAACAGCGGGTTTTGCAGGAGGAGGGGGCGATTCGCAACTTCCGCAACCTGGTAGCGGCCACGCCCCCTACGACATTGCCCCGGCCTCGACAGGGGATAACCATCACCCCCCTGACTTCCCAGGAACTCCTGCGGCAAATTATCCGGGATTTTGAGCAGGAACAGGTGGGGGGGATTGGCTTCAGTACATTTAGCCGGGTTTTTGGGCAATGCGCCGGTTATCCCCTCGCCATCAGTACCCCAGACCAGCCCGCTGTACAAGCCCTGATCCAGGATAATGGCCGCCCCATTGACCCCACCATCAACCTCTGTGATAAAAAGGGGGGGTATCGCCTGGAACCGCTCACCTTTAGTAGCGGTCGTTACCCGCTCGCTTACCCGCTGAGTGTCGTTTACGCCCGGGACAATAGCCGTCCGCCGTTGGGAGCCTGGTTTGCCGACCTCCTGCGGACAACCGAAGCCCAGCGTTTGCTCCAAAAAGCCGGTCTTGTCCCCCTGCAAACCCTTGACCCCATCAACCCAGTAAATCTCCCCACGCCCTGATGACCCGCCCCCCCGACCCCGGTATTGACCTGCTGACCACCCATGCCCCGACCAGTTTTGCGGCACCTTTAGGGTTGCAGGTGGAGGAACCCGCCCTCGGGCGGCGGTTGGCCAAGACCAGCCAGCGGGTGGTACGGGATAGTTTTTTGGTAGAACGGTTGACCCAGCGGGTGTACGAATTGCTGGTCGCCGACCGGCGGGTACGGCGGGAACGGAGTGGGCAGACTGAAAATTGGCCTTAAGTTTCGGGATAAATTGCCCCACTCCCGTAGAGTAGTAATATAATTATTTAACTTGAGGTTGTGACTATGAATGGCGACCGTATCAGCAATCAAGTTTTGAATTATGTGGCCGCCAACCTTTTCTATGTGGAATTGGAAAGCAGTTTAACCGCTTGTTTTACCCAGTGTTCTGGTCTGGGTTTTACGGTCAGCCCCAAACGATTTTATGAGGGGGGGGTGAATGACCAGGAGCGTTTATTAATCCAGCCTCCCAAATATACTGCGGTTAAATTAACCAGAGGTATTACCAACAGCACCACATTCCTGGAATGGGTATCCCAAGCCTACGGTGGCGGCAAACAAAAACGCCGTAATATCAATATTTTACTATTCAATCAAGCAGGCGAAACCATGCAATGTTGGACACTCATCGGGGCATTTCCGAGTGGTTGGAAAGGGCCAACTCTAAAAGCAAAAGCCAATGCCCTAGCCATTGAAGAGTTAAGTCTATTGTATGAGGGACTTCAGTTCAGCCGCAATTCGGGTAGCGGTGTCACCATGTTAAATGGCCGAGACAGTTCTGGTTTTTATGGTAGTGGCTTAGCCTATCCCCAGTAATCGTATCAAGTATGAATTCTTCCGAAATGCAAGCCCCTAAACCCTTGGGTGTACAATCGCCCTTGTTCCCTGTCCAACCCCTGGGTCAGACCAATTTTTTATCCCCTTTGGGAGCGAGAAATTTAACCGTATTACAACCGATTAGTTCTGGAAATTGGTTGGAGGATAGGGACTATTTATTAGAAAGTTCACCGGCAAGTCCTAACCTACAACAATCTAGTAATTCTATATCATCTTCCCCTATAACGACTAATCTCAAACGAGAAAAAAGCACAAACAGTATAACAATTCAAAGATCACCCATTACAGATTCAACCATTCAGCCAACTAATCAATCTATTCCTAATACTCCAACCATTCAACCATCTGTGAGTGAATTAGATTCTGTGCAAGAAATCACTACACCAGTTACACCAGAATTAAACGTTCAGAGAATGAGTGAACCTAGTTCTA
>CAYZTU010000011.1:0-85067 GCA_964481635.1 uncultured Synechococcus sp. | reverse complement strand
CTCCTCTTAACTCGGTCTCTACCCATTTTAACCATTACAAAACTAGGACTACCGCCCACCAGCACCGGCACATAATTCAACAGCCGTCAAAGATGTAGAGTTGTTCAGAAAGGGAAGAACAAGTTGCTCTGCCATAGCAGGTTATTCCAGCCACACCACATATTGCGCCTCATTGTACCACCAGAACAGGTGTACGGGCACGACAAATAGCTTGGAAGCACTGTCCCAACAGATAACCTCAAGCCAGCTAACGGTTAAGCTCACCCGCCGTCAATAACTTTGGATGATGACGACAGCTTAGCCTATGGTCGGGTGCAGTGTTTTGTTATGTGCTTTTCTTAAGAATTTTTTCATACTCTTCATGAGACCCGATCCAAAACCAAACTATCCCCTCAGTTTCCTGAAATCCCAGTGCTCTAAAGTCTTTTCCAACTCTGACTGACCATAGCTCTCCAACTTTCTTAAAATGTAGCGATGGGTGTCTTGGGTTGTGTTTCAAGAGTTCATAGTTTTTATCTGCTAAATTCTTGATATCTTCAGGTAGCTGAGCATAAAATATCCAAAACCTAGAAGTAGTAAAGTGATTTACATTTGGCGACACTTTCCTTCTCTAAATTCTTTCTTGGCTTCTGAAATTAGGTGATTTAGCTTTCCTAGTTTCACGTCCTCTTCAATTTGTTGATCCCAAATAGCTTCCCGATAATCATCTAACCAATCTAGAAAGTCTCTCAATTCACTTCTTGAAAGGTTCTGTACTGCTTCTTTAATCTCTAGGCTACTCATCAGTAAGAAAACTAAGTTTCAAAACGCTTAATCTATTCTACCTCTTCTTGCACATAACGTCTTAACTCACCTGCTACCAGGGATCCCTCACCACCAGCAAAAACATAGCACAAGGTCAGGTGCAGTGCCTTGTTATGTTGTGTAACACCTTCAGCCCCAGAAGCACCGGGATCCCCAGTGACCAGCCCCCCAGGGATCCCTTATCCCAAAAGCCAGTTATCTATCGGGGCTGGCAACATAAGGACCAAGATAAGCGGCGGCAGATAACCTTTGCATCTTCACCGAGATCTATCGACCGTCCGCTTCATCGACTTGTTAGCTGGCTGGCATCTGACATCATTTCAATTTCTAAGATTCGTCTTCCAATCCATTCGCTGATGGCAGGGACGACAGCGTTGCCAAGGAGTCTCCCTCGACGACCGTCCATCCGGGAGGAAACCCCATAAGCCTCTCCCACTCTGTCCACGTCAAGTTTCTCGCCACAGAGTATTGGTCGGTCTGAATGACCTCCTTGATGTCCTCCAGTTTGGGCACGTAACGTGGGGCAGATGCTTTTTGCCATGGTGTACCCGAAGCCGCCGCGACGTTGTACCACAAGCGGATTGTCTCTGAGAGTGCCTTGACGAAAATTGGGTCTAGTTTGCGTTTTGCTCGATTCTCTCGACGAAGTATCCCCAGACAATTCGCGACTGTCAGCAAAGAAGTGATAGGCACGTTCCGATCTAAAACTTGCGACAAAGAAGACTCTGTCTCGATTATGGGGTAAGCCCGAATGGACAGCGTTACACGATACCCATCCCCCCAAATACCCATTCTCTTCGAGCGTGTCGATAACTGTCTCAAGAGCGGTGCCTTGTTCTGCGGAGAGCAAGCCGGGCACGTTTTCCATGACCAGCCACGCTGGATGAATTTCTCTAACCAAATCCATAAACGTGAAGAAAAGGCCACTTCGCTTTCCTGCAAGTCCCGTGCGATCTGTGTTGGCAGTGCTGAGGTCTTGGCAAGGCCATCCGGCACACCACAAGTCAGAGGGAGGGATAGTTGCTGGGTTGAGGGTTGTGATGTCTTCATGTAAAGGGATATGTGGCCAGTGGCGCTTAAGGATCTGTTGGCAAAAAGGATCTATTTCACATTGAAATACGACATTCATCCCTGCTCTTTCAAAGCCAAGATCAAAGCCGCCAATGCCAGCGAAGAAGGAGGAGACACGCATATCAAAACTAGATAATGGGGCTAATCATAAATGATTTAGTTCCTGAAAGCTAGTGTAGACGAAAATCGTCTACGAATCAATCCTCTCTTAAATAACATCTCATTATGAGGTTGAGGTGTTAGCTATGGGAGACAAGCAAAATATCAGTGGAGCAAGAATTCGTCAGGTCAGGCTGCAAAACAATTTAGACCAGGTTGAATTAGCCGCCGCTCTCAATGTTGATTATGGAATCAAGCTAGAACAGTCCGACATCTCAGAGATTGAGCGTCAAGTCAGATCTCTGAAAGACTATGAACTTGATGCCATCTCCAAGGTGCTAGATATCGACCCTATCTGGTTACTACGGGGGGATAACTAATGGCAACTGAGCGGAAAAGCCGTGGGCGACAAAAGTTTTTATCTCTTGCACCTGTAAGTGAGCAGGAAGTACCAGGAAACATCAACCGAGAAGTCTGGCTTGAGGAAGTTTGTCAAAAATTTGTATGCCCCAGTGAGGCGAATAAGTCTTACTATCGAGTGCTTTTGGAAGAACTGTGGCCTGCGAGGCATGGTATTCCAGGCCCGCGTGTAAAAGAGGAAGAACTGAGAGAAGCGATTAACCGCTTCAGAAGAAATCAGTATTTAGGCACCCAACCCTATAAACCTTACATAGATGTTTTTCGGCGCTTGCGAGAATTACAAGGCGAGGAAGGCATTACCGGGATTGGCAGAGAAGGTAAAACATACCAACTTGTGAGCCTATCCTTGAGTGAAAAGAGAGTGCCACGAATTAAGCTTTCTGATCTAGACTGGCTAAGAATCCTAGACACTTATCAACACAGATGTCCAGTATGTAACCGATCTGAGCCAGAAGTTCGTTTTCAGCAAGACCACAAGATCCCGCGCACTAGAGGCGGAGGTAACGAACTAAGCAATTGGCAACCCCTTTGTGATGAGTGCAATAATTTCAAAAGTACATCGTGTCGTGGATGTCAATTAGAGTGCGAGATATGTAGTTGGGCTTTTCCTGAACGGTTTGCTCCACTCCGCCTATCTTCAGATAACATTTCCAGACTTAGGCAAATTGCGGCCAGCACTAACTCAGATCCTCATGATCTACTGAACCAGATAGTGACTTGCTTTTTCCTCAATCAAGCTAGCGAAACGGGAGAATAGCATTGAACCTACGCAGTGGAGGATATGACAGAACTGCCACAACCCAGAAACGAAGACAGCTAACTATACACTACACCACTATTTTCCACCTAGCAACCTACCTGATACAAAATTTTTGACTGAATCGGATTTTGTCGGTAAAGTTTATTGTAACGATTTTTTCGGTATAGCATCCTAAATGACCAGTAAACCCGACCTGCCAATTCCCAAACCCCTGAAGCTCCTTGACCAGGTACGCCAAGTTATCAGGGTTCAGACTCATGGTAAAGGCTACATAAGATGAGATTTTTACCCATACTGTAGCTAACAGGCACCTCTATTTATTGGCACCAGCAAAATATTATCTCGCTGGAATGCCCGTATTACCGGGAACCATACACCGCAGGTGCTTCTGGGACGGGGGCTGCTCCCCTGCGACCGCTTATTTTGGATTAATAGAGGTACCCTAACCTCTAGCGGTCACTTATGCTGGATTGATTAAAGTGTCCCCAATTTAACGATGTCTTTGCCCCCTTGGCTGCATTGGCTACATGAATGCGAAAGTACGAATACCTGGGCATTACAATCCCTAGACATATTAAAGCCGGGAGATGTGGTTTTTACACCCCGACAAACGGCGGGACGGGGGCAAAAAGAGCGGTCGTGGTACGCTCCACCGGGGGTATTAACCGCTTCGTTTATTGCCCAACCCATTGCCCCATCTGAATTACCTCTGCTGAGCTTGGCGGCGGGGTTGGCGGTGATTTTTGCCATCGAAGATTTAGTCCCTTTACCCGTTCCCGCCCTAGAGATCAAATGGCCGAATGATGTCCTGCTGTGGGGGCGAAAGTTGGCCGGGGTGCTGTGTGAAGACCGCTTGCCCACGGCGGTCGTGGGGGTAGGACTCAATCGGGCGGTGGATTGGCCGCAGGTTCTGGCCGAGGGCAGGGTGAATTTATCCCCCGCCCAGGTGGCGAGTTTATCGGACGTGACGGATGCCCCGCCAGATGTAATCACATTGTTAGCAAAACTGCGGGACTATCTTCTGCAAGCCCAAGGAGTGATTCACCAGCGGGGGTTAACGGGATTACTTCCCCAACTGCGCCAACGGGATGTGCTGTATGGTTGTCCGCTTGTTGTCAGTACAAGTCAAGGGCATCTGACCGGGGTGGGTGCCGGGATGGATGCATGGGGGCGATTACTTGTACAATGTAGCGACGGTTCACTCCAAGCCTTGGCCGCCGGTCGGGTGTTGCATTGGGAACGTTCACGCCGAGGGGATGACCAGCAGTAAAATTTGCCCCGTCGTCACCGCTTGTCCCGGTTGGCAGAGGATTTGGGCGACGGTGCCAGCCACAGGGGTCAATACATCAATTTCGGTTTTCATCGCTTCAATAATCACGACTTTTTCACCCACATTAACCGTTGCTTCCGCCGTAGCTACCACTTGCCAGACCGTGCCACTCACTTCCGAGTGAACGGCGATTTGGCCGGGGGGAATAGCAATTTCGGTGGGGGATTCTGGGGGCGTTAAACTATCATTTTCAACTCGGTCAAATTCCCCGGCACTTACCCAGCGTTCCCGCTCGGCGTTGAAGGCATTTTGTTGTTGGGTTTTGAATGTTTGTATGGACTCGGCGTTTTGTTGCAAAAAATCTTGATATTGGCCTAAGTTAAACATTTGCTCCTGAATATCTAATTTCACCCGCCCATAAATCACATCTTCCCGATAGCGCTGAAGTTCTTCAGGAGTAACCGGAAAAAAGCGAATTTGGTCGAAAAACCGCAGGAGCCAGGGTTGTTGAAAATCGGCGGTTTGCTGATAGCGATTCCACACGGGCACGGTGCGCCCCACCAACTGATACCCCCCCGGCCCTTCCATGCCGTAAATGCACAGGTACGCCCCGCCAATTCCCACCGCATTTTCGGGTGTCCAGGTGCGGGCGGGATTGTACTTTGTGGTCACCAAACGCTGGCGGGGGTCGAGGGGCGTGGCTACCGGCGCACCCAAATACACATCCCCCAACCCCAGGACTAGATAACTTGCTCCAAATACAATGTCAACCACCTGTTGCACGTCCGCCAAACCATTCACCCGGCGGATAAATTCCAAATTACTCGGACACCAGGGAGCATCCGGGCGCACGGACTGCATATATTTCTCAATTGCCAACTGAATGGAAGCATCCAGCCAGGACAGGGGTAAATGGACGATGCGGGTCGGGACTTCCATGTGCTGAATGTCCGGTAATTCCCGCTCGGCAGTAGCTAGAATAACTAACAGTTTTGAGCGGGACAATCGCTGGTTATCATAATGCACTTGTAAGGAACGAATACCTGGGGTTAGGTCAATGATGCCGGGAATGTTTTGGGTCTGTAACCAGGTCATCAGGGCGTGAACCCGGAACCGGAGTGCCAAATCTAAGGTTAATGCCCCATATTCAATCAACAGATTTTTATCCCCCGCCTGCCGGTAGGTCACCCCCACCGGATGGGATGGGTTCGCTTGCGCCAAAATTGGTTCTGCCCAAACCGTTACGGGTGTGGGACGGGATAGGGGTTTCATCGTGGTGAATTCCCGTTCCTGACGTTGTTCCCAAGCCACCGCCGTCGGTTCATCCACCGGGGTAAACCGCACCCTGTCCCCCGGTTTGAGTTGGCCGATTTTCCACAATTCCGCCTGGACAATGGTGGCGGGACAGACAAACCCCCCCAGACTCGGCCCGTCGTACCCCAAAATGATCGGCATATCCCCGGTGAAGTCAATGGTGCCGATGGCGTAGGCGTTGTCGTGAATGTTGGAGGGATGCAACCCCGCCTCCCCCCCGTCCGGTCTCGCCCAAGTAGGCTTGGGGCCGATCAGCCGAATCCCCGTGCGGGCGGAATTGTGATGCACCACCCAGGCGTGGGTGAATAGCATTTCCATATCCCCTGGGGTGAAAAAATCCGGTGCCCCGTGGGGGCCGACCATCACGCTAATGTCCCAGGATTCGGTGTACTGGGGGATGAGTTCCGGGGGCAAAACCGTGGGCGTATCTGCCCCGTCCCAAGCGGTTAAGGGTAAAACATCCCCCGCCCGTAAGGCTCTGCCCCCATGTCCGCCAAACTGCCCCAGGGTAAAGGTCGCCCGACTGCCCAGGTATTGAGGTACAGGAATGCCCCCTTGGATGGCAATGTAGGTACGACAGCCTGCGTCGGGAATGGTTTTCAGCGCCAACACACTCCCCGCCCGCACCGCCACCGTCTGCCAGTAGGGAACGTCCTGCCCGTCCAACCTGGCCTGCATCTGCGCCCCCGTCAGGCAAATGCGGGTCGGGGCATTGAACCGCAGGGTCGGCCCGACTAGGGTACATTCCAGTCCAGCCGCTCCCAGGGGATTGCCCAGTAGCCGATTGCCCCACCGAAACGCCAGGTGATCCATCGGCCCGGAGGGCGGTACCCCCACATCCCAGTACCCCAACCGCCCCGGATAGTCCTGCACCGTGGTCATGGTTCCGGGAACCAAAACATCAACGGTCTGGGGCTGGTACGTTAAATTAGCTAATAAACTCGTACTAACATTGCCCGCTTGAAACTCTGGGGTGTCGAGGATGTGTCGCAGGTATTCTAAATTGGCGGCGATCCCCGCCAGCGTGGTATTTGCCAACACCGTTTGTAAGTTCTGGATCGCCTCCGTGCGGCTCGCCCCATGCACCAGCGCCTTGGCAAGCAATGGGTCATAAAACGGGGTCACCTCCATGCCGTTGCGTAACCCGTGATCCCAACGGGCGGCGGGTGCTAATTCCACATGGGTTAATCTCCCCGCACTGGGTTGGTGGTTTTTGTGGGGGTCTTCGGCATAAATCCGGGCTTGGATTGCGTGACCCTGGGGGTTGTGTTGATAGGTATCAAAAAAATCCCGTTCCCCGGCGGCCAAACGCACCATCCACTCCACCAGGTCAACCCCGCAGACCAGTTCCGTCACCCCATGCTCCACCTGCAAACGGGTGTTCACCTCCAGGAAATAAAACTTTTCCGCTGCCACATCGAAAATAAATTCCACCGTCCCCGCCGATTGGTACTGCACCGCTGCCCCCAACCGTTGCGCTGCCTGTGCCAATGCCTTGCGAATCCCAGCAGTTAACCCCGGTGCCGGGGTTTCCTCGATCACCTTTTGGTTGCGCCGTTGGCTGGAGCAATCCCGTTCCCCCAAGGTCACCACCCCGCCCTGCCCATCCCCAAAAATTTGCACTTCTAAATGCCGTGCCTGGGGAATGTACTTTTCAATAAACACCCCCCCATCCCGAAAATTGGCCTGACCCAACCGTCGCACCTGCTCGTAGGCACCCGCCAACTCCTCTGGCGACCAACACCGGCGCATCCCAATCCCGCCGCCCCCCGCCGTACTTTTGAGCATCACCGGGTAGCCGATTTGCCCCGCCGCCTCGACGGCTGCCGCCAGACTATTTAATAAGGACGAACCCGGCACCAGGGGAATCCCTTGCCGCTGCGCCAGGTCACGGGCGAGGTGTTTAAGGCCAAATTGGCGCACCTGCTCCGGCTTCGGACCAATAAAGACGATGCCCCGGTCAGCGCAGGCGGTGGCAAACTCGGCATTTTCGCTGAGGAACCCGTACCCCGGATGAATCGCCTCCACCCCGGCGCACACCGCCAATGCCAGCACCCGTTCCCCCCGCAGGTAACTTTCACTCGCCAGGATACCCCCCAGAGCCAAGGCTTCGGTCGCCTGATTGACATGGGGGCTAAAGCGGTCGGCCTCCGAATACACCGCCACGCTGGCAATGCCCAAGCGGTGCAAAGTACGGATAATCCGGCAGGCAATTTCCCCCCGATTGGCGACCAGAACTTTGGTGAACATAGGCTGTCTGGTGAAGATAGGCTGGCCGTTTAAGCCGCCTCCCAAATCAACAGGCGCACCGGCGTGGGGTGGTAGGCATTACAGGGGTTGTTGATCTGGGGGCAATTGGAAATCAACACCATCACCGGCATTTCCGCCCGCAAGTCCACATATTTCCCCGCCTCGGAAATCCCATCCACAATCTCCAACGTGCCATCGGCACTCACCGGCACGTTCATAAAAAAGTTGATATTACTCACCAAATCCCGCTTATTCATCCCGTACTGGCTCAGTTCCAGCAGGTAATTTTCCACACAGGCGTGCAGGTGTTTCTTGTGCAAACCGTAGCGCACGGAATTGCTCTCCATGCTACAGGCACCCCCCAGGGTATCGTGGCGGCCACAGGTATCGTTTAGCACCGTCATCAGCACATGACCCGCATTGGAAACCAACTGCGTCCCCGCTGTGATAAAGATATTGCCCTGGCGCACCACCGTATCCGGGGCACTGTAGCGTTCCGACGTATCGCTGGCGTTGTAAATCAGGGTATCCACCGCCTGATTGCCTTCCAAATCCACGATGCGTAAAATTTGCCCGGTTTGCAGGGTTTTTGACCAGGGCTGGCGGGCGGGTAATTCGTAGTCGTAAATGGCCTGAGCGGGGTCAAGCATTGGGGCGGCAATGGCAGTCATGGTCGGGTTCCTCCAGGGTAAATTTACAGTTAATATAACTACAACGTATAGCCAGAAACCGCCGGTCGTTGCGCCCACCAGCTATCCGTATTAACAAACCCCCGGATCGCTTCCTTGCTGGCCGTGCGGCAGGGGTCATCCGGGGCGGGGGCAGGCGAACGCCAGACCGTGAGTTGCAGGGGTTGGGGATGATAGGTGGGTTCGGGATGCAGGACGTGGGGGCAGTTGGAAACCACCACCAGCACATTCATCTCTGCCCGCAAGTCCACATAGCTGCCCGGTTTGGCCGCCTGCGTATCGTACTGCAAATCCCCAGCGGGAGCCACCGTCACCCGGCTAAAGAAATTCACATTGGGCATCAAATCCCGCCGGGACATCCCCCATTTTCCCAGGGCTTTCAGGAACTGATCCCGTGCGTTATTAAAATCGTTGCGTCCTTGCTTATCGTAGGCACCCACCCCGTACTTCGCCCGATTGCTCTCAGCGCTGCTACACCCACAAATCAGGTCATGGCCGTTGGACGTATCCGCCGTGATGGAAAACAAAACCCGCCCCATATCCGTGTACAACACTCTGCCCGCTTGCAAAAAAGCATTGAACTGGATTTTGGCCGTATCCGCCACGTTCAGCCGCTCCATCGGACGGTCAGCGTTGTAGGCAATCATCGCTACCCCGTGAGAACCCCCCAAGTCCGTGAGCCGCAAAGTCTGCCAGCGGGGAATCACCCCATGCCAGTAGGCACCCCCCGGCAATTTTTCCGACCAGACCACCAACTCCGGGCTAATTTCTGTCGCCCCCATCGCCACCACCATTGCTCTACCTCCTACGGTCGGTAAACACCACAAAGCCCCGGAGATAATGCCGCCAAGCCCCTTAGACCTGTAGCACAACCTCCCGGGCTTTTATCCCGCCGTGTAACCGTGACCTTTCGGGCAACAACCCTTTGGGGAACGGTCTGCTTCTCTCGGACCAGTCACAACAAGTAACCTCGTTGCCGGAACCCTAGAAGCTCTCTTGATTGGGTTTATGATCCCATCCTAACCTTCCCCCGTTGAAAAACAGTTATTTTGAATACATTTTACAAAAATTTACACCCATGACAAGGGGGTTTTTCTCCTATGTATGCCGCCAATATCCACAGGGACAAATGTATCTTGCGATACGGTTTTTTGCCAATCAAGTTGGGGATGCTTAGACTTGCTTGGATTGCTCGCATCCTAGATGGTAATGGTCATTTTGGGTTGATGTTGCTATGAAATGGAAATCCCGTGGATTGAGTGGTTTGTTGTTTTTATTGGGCATGGTATTGGCGATTAGTTGCACCAATTCCCCGGTGCAAAATGAGGCTCCTTTGGTGCGTTTGGGTTTTAGTGCGTGGCCGGGTTGGTTTCCCTGGCAGGTTGCCCAGGAACAAAATATTTTTGCCACCAAAAATGTGCAGGTGGATTTGAAGTGGTTTGACAGTTATTTGGATTCAATTAATGCCCTCACTGCCCAACAATTGGATGCCAATTCCCAAACCCTGAATGATACCATCAGTGCGGTGGCAGGTGGTGCCGACCAGGTGATTGTTTTGGTGAATGATAATTCCACCGGCAATGATAAAATCATCGTCCGGGAAGGGATTAACACCGTTGCGGATTTGAAGGGGAAAAAAGTGGCCGCCGAAGAGGGGACGGTGGATCATTTTCTCCTGCTTTTGGGGATGGAGCAGGCGGGATTGAAACCAGGGGATATTACCTTTGTGCCCTTGGAAACCGGGCAGGCCGCCACCGCATTTGTGGCGGGGCAGGTGGATGCGGTGGGGGTGTTTGCTCCCTTTACCACCCAAGCCTTGAAACGTCCCGGCAGTAAGGAACTTTTTAGCTCCAAGGATTTTCCGGGAGCCATTTCCGACCATTTGGTGTTTAGCCGCAGTTTCGTGGATGACCATCCCGAACAGGTGCAGGCGATGGTGGATGCCTGGTTTGCCACCACCCAGTACATGACCACCAACCCCGCCGAGGCGATGGCGATTATGGCGAAACGGGCGAATGTCACGGTAGATGAATACAAGCAATATGCGGATGGCACCCGGATTTTTACCGTGCAAGAAAATGTGGCGGCTTTTCAACCGGGAAATGATATGTCGTCTTTGCCCTTTGCCGCCGAGAAAATTAGTGCCTTTTTGGTGCAGGTGGGTTTAGCGAAAACCAAACCGGATGTGAGCAAGTTATTTGACGACCGTTTTGTTAAGGCTCACGCCGCCCAAGCCCTGCGCCCCGGTTCCTCACCCCTGGTAACTTCCCATGTCCGACCTCGCCCGTTCCCGGCTCATTCGTGAGCAGCTAAAGCCACAGGGGTTGCGCCCGTCGGTATTTTGGCGCATTGCTGAGGATATTCCCCCCCGCTTGTACTGGCGGTTGGTTACGCTGTCGGTGCTGCTTCCCCTGGGGGTGTGGGGGCTGGTGACCGGGTTGGGGGTGGTTGACCCGACCTTTTTGCCCTCCCCGGCGCAGGTGGTGACGGCGGCGGTGCGGCTGGGGCGTTCCGGGGAATTGTGGCAGGATACGGTGGCGAGTGTGGGGCGGGTGGGGCTGGGCTTTGGCCTGTCGGCGTTGGTGGCGATTCCGGTGGGTCTGTTGATGGGGAGTTTTCGCAGTCTGCGGGCGTTGGCGGAGCCGTTGTTTGGGTTGATGCGCTATATGCCCGCCCCGGCGTTTATTCCCTTATTAATTCTGTATCAAGGGATTGGGGAAGCCCCAAAGGTGACGCTGATTTTTATTGGTACGTTTTTTTTCAATGCGTTGATGGTGATGGATACGGTGAAATTTGTGCCCAAGGAACTGATTGAGGCAACGTATATGTTGGGCGGCAATCGGGTGGCCACGGTGATGCAAGTGATTTTCCCCCACGTTTTACCGGGGGTTTTGGATGCCTGTCGGATCAATTTGGCAGCAGCGTGGCAGTTGGTGATTGTGGCGGAATTGGTGGCCGCTACGGAGGGGTTAGGCCGGCGCATTAGCTTGGCGGGCAGGTTTCTGCGGACGGATGAAATTTTTGTGGGAATTATTGTCATTGGTTTGATTGGTTTGGGGCTGGATTTGTTGTTTCAATACCTGGTGCGTTTAACCTGTCCCTGGTCCCATTCGGAGTGAACCGTTCCATGTTTTTGATCCCGATGGAGAGGTGAAATTCATGTTTCTGCAAATCCGAGAATTGAGCAAACATTACCCCACCCCCAGGGGCACGCTGGTGGCGTTGGCGGACATTAACCTCACCGTCGCCGAGGGGGAGTTCGTCTGTGCGGTGGGGGCATCGGGTTCGGGTAAGTCCACGCTGTTGCGGCAAATTGCGGGGCTAGACCAGCCCACCCACGGGGGGGTGTGGATCGATGGGCAGCGGGTGACGGGGCCGGGGGCGGACCGGGGGATGGTTTTTCAGCACTACACCCTGTACCCCTGGATGACGGTGCAGGCCAATGTGGAATTTGGGCTGAAATTGCACGGGATTCCCCCCCGTTGGCGGCGGGAGCAGGCTCGTTATTATCTGGAGGTGGTGGGGTTGACCCCCTTTACCGAGGCGTTGCCCCGGCAGTTGTCTGGGGGGATGAAACAACGGGTGGCGATTGCCCGGGCGTTGGCGGCGGAACCCCAAATTTTGTTACTTGATGAACCGTTTGGGGCGTTGGATTTGCATACGCGGGAAACCATGCATGAATTTATGGTGAACCTGTGGCAACGCACGCAGTTGACCGTGTTTATGATTACCCATGATGTGGAGGAGGCGGTGTTTCTCGCCAACCGGATTTTTGCGCTCAGTTCCCACCCGGGACGGATTTGTCAGGAAATCCCGATCGAATTGCCCGACCGGGGCTTGGGGGTGATGGGGATCAAACGCCACCCCCGTTTCCACGACTATCGGGATGAGCTGATCCGGCTCCTGCGGCATCAGGGACGGACGGACTCCCCGACCCCGGCGGTGGTGGTGTAGGGATGCTGGATGCGGCGTTGGGAATTGGGTAGGGCACCACCCCATGAAATACCACCTTAGTCTTGACCTGCAAACATTACATCATCTGTACGCTACGGGTCAGATGACGGTCACAGAGATTATCGAGGTCGTTTATGAACGGATAGCCAGCTATGATGACCCGGCGGTGTGGATTCATCGGGTGCCCAAGGGCGAGAGTTTAGCGCGGGCGGCGGCGGTGGAACGCCAAGGGAAAGCGTCGCAACCCCTGTACGGGATTCCTTTTGCCATCAAGGACAATATGGATTGGGCGGCTGTGCCCACCACGGCGGGGTGTCCCGAATTTGCCTACGTCCCCCAACATTCGGCAACCGTCGTGACCAAATTAGAGGCTGCCGGGGCGATCCTGATTGGCAAAACCAACCTGGATCAATTTGCGACGGGGTTGGTGGGCACCCGTTCCCCCTACGGGATTTGCCGCAACCCCTTTCACCCGGAGTACATTCCGGGAGGGTCGAGTTCCGGGTCGGCGGTGGCGGTATCGGCGGGGCTGGTGAGCTTTAGTTTGGGGACGGATACGGCGGGGTCAGGGCGGGTGCCCGCAGCCTTTAACCACATTGTCGGGCTAAAACCCAGCCGGGGCGTTCTCAGTACCCAGGGGGTGGTACCGGCGGTGCGGAGTCTGGACTGTGTTTCGGTTTTTGCCTTGACTTGTACCGATGCGGCAAAAATTTTCCAGGTGGCCGCCGGGTTTGACCCGCATGATCCCTTTTCCCGGGTGGCACCGATTGGGGCTGATCCCCCCACGCCCGTGCGGGTGGGCTGTCCGCCGCCGGAGCAGTGGGATTTTTCCGGGGAGGGGGCGGCTCGCAACTATGATCAAGCCTTACAATCTTTTGTGGATTTGGGCTGTCGGTTAGTCGAAATAGATGTCACCCCCTTTCTGGCGGTGGGAAATTTACTCTACGAGGGGGCGTGGTTGGCGGAGCGGACGGCCGCCGTGGGGGATTTTCTTAGGCACGAATACCCTGGGGTTGACCCGGTGGTGCGGCAGATTATTCTGGCGGGGCAGGCAATTTCCGGGGTGCAGGTGTTTCAGGATATGTACCGTTTGGCCGCCCTCCAACAGGAAACAGCAATTCAATGGGCAAAGATGGATATGCTGGTGTTGCCGACCACGGGGGGGATTTACCGAGTGGCCGAGGTGTTGGCTGACCCGCTGGGGTTGAATCAAAAATTAGGACGATATACTAATTTTGTAAATCTGCTTGACCTGTGTGCTTTGGCGTTGCCCAGTGGGTTTGAACCCAACGGTTTACCGACGGGAATTACCCTGATGGCTCCGGCGGGGCGGGATGAATGGCTGTGCCATTGGGGGCAACGGTATCAGGCATTGGGAGGGGGAACCTTGGGTGCCACGGGGATTCCCTACCAGGAGGTTGCCCGATGACCGAACCGTGGTTCCCCATTGCCGTGGTGGGTGCCCACCTGACGGGACAACCCCTGAACCACCAACTCCAGGAATTGCAGGCTCGGTTTGTGAGAACTACCACCACCCGTCCCATTTACCGCTTGTATGCCCTCCCTGGGGGTAGCGTTCCCAAACCCGGTTTGATCCGGCAAGGGGCGGGGCAACCGGGGTATGCGATTGAAGTCGAAATCTGGGAACTGTCCCCGGCGGCGTTTGGGTTATTTGTGGCGCAGATTCCCTCGCCCTTGGGGATTGGGACATTGGTATTACAGGATGGGGAAGAGGTGAAAGGATTTTTGTGCGAAGCCTTTGCCGTGGTGAATGCCCCGGATATTTCCCATCTGGGCGGCTGGCGGGCGTATCTAGCGCAAAAATAGCGATGCTCAAAAAGCAAAGGTCGTCCGTACCGTATAAACCACCAAGGGGTCATTGTTTGCTTGACCATTGGGATTCAAGACCACCAATGCCCCCGGCGTGATGGCGATAAACCGATTCACCTGAAATAGATAAAGCACTTCCAAGTGGATCGGCACCGCCGTATCCCGCAGGTTCAATTTCCGGAAACCTTGGGTGTTGTTTGCGCCGGGGAGTCCCGCCGGAATGTTATTCCCCGTCGTGAGCGTCCCCCCGTTCCAGCGATTGGCGGTGACAAAAGGCGGTATCCCCACCACCACGGCACCTTTGTCCCCCGGACGACCCCAGGGTTCGGAATAAACCAATTGCAATGCGGTTGTAAGTATATTGGCTTGCCATGTTCCCTGGGCAGCTAACACTGGGGCATCACTTTGTCCCCGTGCCCAACCGTAGCTCAACCAACCCGCCAGGGTGAATTGGGGTGAAGCCTGCCACTGGAACATCAGACTCAAGGTATCAAAATTCACCGCCGTGCGGCTGAGGGGAGCTAAGCCGGGCGTTCCGGCAGGATTAAATGGATTCACCGCAAAATCTGTGCCGGTATTGGCAGAAAGATTGATTCCCACCGCCGCCGTGCCCCCCGGTTGCGTAACATTTTCGTTATAAGCATGGGCGTACCCCAAACCCATCTGAAAATTGCGCCGGGGTGTCAACCCCAGCAACACATTCACCGTGTAATTGGAACCAAACAGCCCTAAATCCGGGTTAAACCCACTCCCGGACACCCCCGGATGATTGGCGAGAAAACTCCCCCCCAGTTGCACCCTATCGCTGAATTTGTAGCTGATAAACCCACCCGTACCGATGTTGAGACCCACCCGGTAGAACAGGGGATTGTAACGACCGAAGCGGGAAATGGCCCCATTGCCCGCCCCACTCAGGGGCGCATAGGTATCGAAAAAATCGTCCGGCTCACCCCCAAAACCGGCGACCATGACCCGACCCCGCCCCTCCGCAAAGGGAAAACGGTATTCCAATTTATCCAAAACCACATTGCCGCCATTGGCGTTATCAAAACCCAGTCGGGCTTGGTTGGTGCCCGTAGCGGTATTCAAATTGGCCATATCGCCGGTTTGCAGACGGAACCGGAACATATCCTGACCGGTCAGACTGCTAAGAAAATTCATACGGAGGCGATACCCCATCGCCAGCTTGTCCGCCGTGCGGGCGTTTACCCCCAGGGGTTGCCCAGAAATCACCGCCCCCCGTACTGCCCCCACCCCGGTGAACAGACGATTCCCCCGCAGGAGGGCATTTTCGATACGGTTATAGGCAATCCCCGCATCATTCACCCCGTAGGACGCAAAAATAATTTCGTTGCGGAGTTTCGTGGTGACTGAAAATTGCTGTTGCTCCAGAATGGCTGTGCGGGTTTCTAAAGTAGCCAATCGGAGGGTCGCCAATTCAGCGGCAAATTCCTCCCGCAACTTTTGGAAAACCCGCAGGTCTTCCTGGGTGGCTAAAGATTCCATGGTGGTCGTCATCAATTCACTCATCCGGTCAAAACAGGCGTGCAGACCGGCGGCAAATTCAAACCGGGTGACCGCCCGTTGCCCTTGATAGGTGGGGGGATGGGTGGGCAAACCCGCCATACAGTCGTAGCGCTCCACCAAGGACTGCAACGCCAAAAACGCCCAATCCGTCGGTTGCACATCTGCGAATTCGGACACCGAGGTGACCGGTACTTGCTGAAGCGGGGTGGCACCGACATAGTACCGTTCCGCTTGCTGCAGGACGGGATGTACGGACTCCCCATTCGGTATCTCTTGGGCGTGGACGGCACCCACCCAGCCCAGGACACTCCCCCATGTAGCTAGGGCAATTTTGCCAAGTTTGCAACCCATAAAACCCCTCACATCCACTGATAACAATCACCCCTGGCACCATCATAGTCAGTACAAGAATCTCAGATATTCCCATGCCTACAAAATTTTGCTTTACCCCCTAGACAAACCAAAAAAACCAGTCTATGATTTTAGATCGTGTCGCTAAACCACTGACCCAAATTAGACTTGGACAAGTGGAGGATACTGGATGCACCAGCTACAGCAGGTGGTCTCAAGTCCTAGAGCGACCTGTCTGAGCTTGTAGATTCATTGCTGAAAGTTTATTTAGAGATAGGTTTTCCTGTCGGGAAACGTAGTTTGTTGTGTTTAGGAGACCGACCGTGGCACTGGGAATTCTGGGAACCAAATTGGGTATGACCCAGTTATTTGATGAGACGGGCAAAGCGGTGCCGGTGACGGTAGTGCAGGCGGGGCCTTGTACCGTCACGCAACTGAAAACCGCCACCACGGATGGGTATGATGCGGTGCAGGTCGGTTATGGCATTACTCGGGAGAAGCGGTTGAGCAAGCCGGAGCGGGGGCATTTGCAAAAGGTGAATGCGCCTCTGGTCAAACATTTGCGGGAATACCGTCTGGACAATCCCACCCAGTACGAGGTAGGGCAACAGATTACGGTGGATGTGTTCCAGCCGGGACAACGGATTGATGTGGCGGGTACCAGTATCGGGCGGGGGTTTGCTGGGTTTCAACGGCGGCACAATTTTGGCCGGGGACCGATGGGTCATGGTTCTAAGAACCACCGTCAACCCGGTTCGATTGGGGCAGGTACTACGCCGGGGCGGGTGTATCCCGGCAAGCGCATGGCGGGGCAAATGGGCAACCACCGGGTCACGATCAAAGATTTGAGCATTTTTAGAATTGACCCGGAGCGCAATTTAATCCTCATTCGGGGTTCGGTGCCGGGGAAACCGGGAGCCTTGGTGAGTGTAACTCCAGCCAAACTCGTGGGAGCCAAGGGGTAAAAATATGGTGGCATTAGCGGTCAAAAATTGGCAGGGCGAAGTGAGCGGCGAAGCTCCTCTGGAATTGCGGGTAGCACGGCCAGAAACGGCGGCTCATATTATCCATCGAGCGGTGGTGCGGCAGTTAGCCCATGCCCGTCAAGGTACCGCCTGCACCAAAACCCGCTCCGAAGTCAGTGGCGGTGGGCGCAAACCCTGGCGGCAAAAGGGTACGGGTCGGGCCAGAGCTGGTTCCAACCGCTCGCCCCTGTGGCGGGGTGGGGGGGTGATTTTTGGCCCCAAACCCCGGGATTATGAGCTAAAAATGAACCGCAAGGAACGCCGGTTAGCACTCCGCACCGCTTTAATGAACCGGGCAGAGCAGACCATCCTGGTGGAAGAATTTACCGAGCAGTTGCCCCGCCCCAGGACTAGAGAAGTGGTGCAAGCCCTGACCCGGTGGGGAGTTGACCCGGCAACCAAAATTCTGCTGATTGTCCCCGAAGTTACAGAAACCTTGGGGCTGTCCGTGCGGAATCTACCCCGCCTGACCCTCATCCGGGCGGATCAGTTAAATGTGTGGGACATTCTCCATGCGGATACCCTGGTGGTGACCGTGGGGGCTTTACAAAAAATTCAGGAGGTGTACGGCGATGGGTCGGATCACAACACTTAAACCCCGCCAGAACGACCCCCGCCGTTTGGTGGACTGCATTATCCGTCCCCTGGTGACGGAGAAAGCAACCCGTTTGTTGGAGCAGAACCAATATACCTTTGCGGTGCGTCCCCAGGCCACCAAGCCGGAGATTAAGGCCGCTATTGAACTTTTGTTTGATGTGAAGGTGACGGCGGTGAACACCCTGCATCCGGCGGAGCGCAGCAAACGGGTGGGGCGGTTTGCGGGGCAGAAACCCCACTACAAAAAAGCTATGGTCACCTTGGCCGCAGGTAACCAGATTGTCCTGTTCCCGGATGTGTAGGAGGAAAGTATGCCCTTACGTCTCTATCGTCCTTTAACGCCAGGCACCCGGGATCGGTCGGTATCGGATTTTGCCGAAATCACCAAAACCCAGCCGGAAAAATCCCTGGTCACCCACCGCCATTCCCCCAAGGGGCGCAACAACCGGGGGGTAGTCACCACTCGCCATCGGGGGGGCGGTCACAAGCAGTTGTACCGGATCGTGGATTTTCGCCGGGACAAGCGGGGGATTCCCGCCAAGGTGGCCGCCATTGAATACGACCCCAACCGCAATGCCCGTCTGGCCTTACTGTACTATCGGGACGGCGAAAAGCGATACATTCTCCACCCCCGTAAATTGACCGTCGGGGCGACCGTGATCGCCGGCCCCGATGCCCCCATTGAAATTGGCAATGCCCTGCCCTTGAGCAATATACCCCTGGGTACGGAGGTGCATAACGTGGAATTGGTGCCCGGTAAGGGGGCGCAGATGGTGCGTTCCGCCGGTGCCAGTGCCCAGGTGGTGGCGAAAGAAGGGGATTTTGTCGCCCTCAAACTGCCCTCTGGAGAGGTGCGGTTGTTCCGGCGGGAGGGTTACGCCACCATCGGCCAAGTGGGGAATGTGGAAAGCAACAACATCACCCTGGGGAAAGCCGGTCGCAAACGCTGGCTGGGTCGCCGCCCGGAGGTGCGGGGGGTGGTGATGAACCCGGTGGATCACCCCCACGGCGGTGGGGAAGGTCGGGCACCCATTGGCCGCAGTGCCCCGGTTACCCCTTGGGGAAAACCGGCCTTGGGGCGAAAAACCCGCAAGCGCAACAAACCCAGCGATAAACTCATCATCCGTCGTCGGAAAGGGAGGAATTAGCCATGCCCCGGTCGCTGAAAAAAGGCCCGTTTGTGGCCGACCACCTGCTCACCAAAATTGAAAAGCTCAACCAGCGCAACGAAAAGCAGGTGATCAAAACCTGGTCACGGGCTTCCACGATTTTGCCGGAGATGATCGGCCACACGATTGCGGTGTACAACGGCAAACAGCACGTCCCCGTGTACGTCACCGACCAGATGGTGGGACATAAGTTGGGGGAATTTGCCCCCACCCGCACCTTCAAGGGGCATACCAAAAGTGATAAAAAAGCCAAACGCTAGGAGGATGACACGGTGATTGCCACGGAAGGCCCGGAAGTGCGTGCGGTACTCAGTTTTACCCGTTTGGCACCCAACAAGGTGCGGCGGGTGCTGGATCAGATTCGGGGGCGGAGCTACCGGGAAGCCCTGATGATCCTGGAATTTATGCCCTACCGTCCCTGTGGTACGGTGATGCAGCTCCTGCGCTCGGCGGCGGCCAATGCGGAACATAACAACGGCTTGGATCGCACCAAGTTGGTGATTACCCGGGCGACGGCGGACGGCGGGCCGGTGTTAAAACGCTTTCAACCCCGGGCGCGGGGGCAGGCGTACCGGATTCACAAACCCACCTGTCACATCGTCATCGGTGTGCGGGAACGGGCGGACAACCAGGGGGAGGCCGAATAACATGGGACAAAAGACACATCCGGTTGGGTTTCGGTTGGGGATTACCCGGGAGCATCAGTCCCGCTGGTATGCCCCCCACCGCCAGTACCCGGAACTGTTACAGGAAGACCAAAAAATTCGCCAGTTTGTCTTCAAAAAGCTGGGGAAAGCCGCCATCGCCCGGGTGCAAATCCAGCGTAAGGCCGACCAGATTGAATTGGCCATCCACACCGGTCGCCCCGGCGTAGTGGTGGGGCAACGGGGAGCCGGGATCGAAGCCCTCCGCAAGGATGTGGAAAAGCTCTTGGGGCGGCAACAGGTCAAAATCCGGGTGGTGGAAATCAATAAGGTTGATGCCGAAGCCCCCCTGCTGGCCGATTACATCGTCGAGCAGTTGGAAAAACGGGTGGCCTTCCGCAGGGCGGTGAAACAGGCCATCCAGCGGGCGCAACGGGCGGAAGTACAGGGAATCAAGATCATGGTAGCGGGTCGTCTCAACGGGGCGGAAATCGCCCGCAGTGAGTGGGTGCGCGAAGGCCGGGTGCCTCTGCAAACCCTGCGTGCCGACATTGACTTTGCCCAGCGCACCGCCAAAACCATCTACGGCATTCTGGGGGTCAAGGTGTGGGTGTTTCGGGGGGAAGTGGTGCCCGGTGCCCAGGAAGCCCCCGCCGTCCGCACGGGCAAACCCGCCGCCGCCCGTCCGCCCCGTCGCCGCCAGCAGTTTGAAGACCGTTCGGGAGCCGAGGTGCAGGAGTAATTCACGATGCTGAGTCCTAAACGTACCAAATTTCGTAAGCAACAACGGGGCAACCGCCGGGGTGCCGCCAGCCGGGGCAACACGATTGTGTTTGGGGATTACGGCCTGCAAGCCCAAGCTCCCGCCTGGATTACCGCCCGTCAGATCGAAGCCTGCCGCCGCGCCATGAACCGGTGCATCAAGCGGGTCGGCAAAATCTGGATTCGCATTTTCCCCGATAAACCCGTGACCCTGCGCCCCGCTGAAACCCGCATGGGTTCCGGGAAAGGCTCCCCGGAATTTTGGGTGGCGGTGGTGAAACCGGGCACCATTCTGTTTGAGATGGGGGATGGGGTGCCGGAAAGTGTGGCGCGGGAAGCCATGCGCTTGGCCGCTTACAAACTGCCCATCAAGACGAAATTTATCAGCCGTTCCCAACAGGAGGTGCCCAGCGATGGCGTTCCCCAAAATGTCTGAAATTCAAGACTTTGACGATACCCGCTTGAGTGCCGAAATCCTGGCGGTCAAGAAGGAATTGTTCCAACTGCGGTTTCGTCAAGCCACCCGCCAACCGGTGAAAACCCACGAGTTTCGCCACGCCCGACACAAGTTGGCGCAGTTGTTAACCCTGGAACACCAACGGAGGCACAATCATGGCGGTTAAACAACTGGTGGGGGTCGTCACCAGCAGCAAGATGGATAAAACCGTGGTGGTGGCGGTAGAAAACCGAGTCGCCCACGCCCGTTACGGCAAAATCGTCGTCCGTACCAAAAAATACAAAGCCCACGACGAGGCCAACCGTTGTCAGGAGGGTGACCGGGTGCGAATCGAAGAAACCCGCCCCCTCAGCCGCACTAAACGGTGGCAAGTGATTGACATTCTCAGTACCAAAGCCGGAGATACCCCATGATCCAACCCCAGACCTATTTGAATGTGGCTGACAACAGCGGTGCCCGCCGGATCATGTGTATTCGGGTGCTGGGTTCGACCGTGGGCAGTAAGGGCTTGACCAAGGGCGGCGGGAGCAAAGTCACGGCGGGGATCGGGGATGTGATCGTGGCGGTGGTCAAGGATGCCGCCCCCAATATGCCCGTGAAAAAATCCGAGGTGGTGCGCGCCGTGGTGGTGCGTACCCGCAAAAACCTGCGCCGGGACAGCGGCATGAGCATCCGTTTTGACGACAACGCCGCCGTAATCATCAACAAAGATGGCAATCCCAGGGGGACACGGGTGTTTGGCCCAGTGGCGCGAGAACTGCGGGATCGCAACTTTACCAAAATTGTCTCGTTGGCACCGGAGGTCTTGTAATGGTACGGCGTTTGCAACCGGGCTTGGTGAAAAAGCTGACCAAGCAAGCGGGGATTCGTCCCCACCGTAACGGCCTGCGCTACAAGATGCACGTCCGTCAAGGGGATACGGTGCAGGTGATCAGCGGCGATGACAAGGGTAAGGTTGGGGAAATCCTGCGGGTCTTGCCGGAAACCAGCCAGGTGGTCGTCAGCGGGGTGAACATTCGCACCAAGCACGTCAAACCCCAGCGGGAGGGGGAAAAAGGACAAATCGTCCGGGCGGAAGCCCCCTTCCACAGCAGTAAGGTGATGCTGTACTCCCAGGAAAAAGAAGTGGCCAGCCGGGTCTGCCACACCTACACCGAGGACGGGCGCAAGGTGCGGATGTTGAAAAAAACCGGCGAAGTGTTACTGCCGAAAACGACGAAGAAGAAGGGGAACTAGTATGGCACAACGACTCAAAACCCAGTACCAAGAAACCGTCATTCCCCGCCTGATGCAGGAGTTTAGCTACACCAACGCGCATCAGGTGCCCAAATTGGTGAAAGTCACCGTCAACCGGGGTTTGGGGGAGGCTGCCCAAAACGCCAAAGCCCTGGAATCCTCGCTCCAGGAAATTACCCTGATCACGGGGCAAAAAGCGGTGGTGACCCGGGCGAAAAAGGCCATCGCTGGGTTCAAAATCCGGGAAGGGATGCCGGTGGGGATGATGGTCACCCTGCGGGGGGATCGGATGTACAGCTTTTTGGAGCGGTTGATCCACTTGGCCTTGCCCCGGATTCGGGACTTTCGCGGGATCAACCCCAAGGGCTTTGACGGGCGGGGCAATTACAGTTTGGGGCTGAAGGAACAGTTGATTTTTCCAGAGATTGAATATGACAAGATTGACAAAATTCGGGGGATGGACATTGCCATCATCACCACCGCTCCGAGTGACCGGGAGGGGTTGGCACTGCTCAAAGCCCTCGGTATGCCGTTTCGGGAGAACTAACGATGGTTAACGACACCATTGCGGATATGCTCACCCGGATTCGCAACGCCGGTTTGGCACACCACCAGACCACCCAGGTGCCCGCCACCCGCATGACCCGGAGCATCGCCCAGGTGCTCAAGTCTGAGGGGTTTATCCTGGACGTGGCCGAGCAGGGGGAGGGGGTGCATCGCTTCTTGGTGATCACCCTGAAGTATGCCGGTCGCCAACGCCAGCCGGTGATCCGCACCCTGCGGCGGGTCAGCCGTCCGGGATTGCGGGTCTATGCCAACCACCGGGAATTGCCCAAGGTGTTGGGGGGGATTGGCATCGCCGTCATTTCCACCTCCCGGGGCATCATGACCGACCGAGAAGCCCGCAAAAGCGGCATCGGCGGGGAAGTTCTTTGTTATGTCTGGTAGGAGCCGCCATGTCCCGGATTGGTAAACGACCGATTCCTTTGCCCGCCAAGGTCACCGTCACCCTGGACGGCCAGCGGGTGCAGGTCAAAGGCCCCAAGGGGGAACTCCAGCGGGAATTTCCCGGCGGGGTGGTCATTCAGCAACAGGAGAACACCCTGCTCGTCACCCGGGCGGATGATTCCCGGCGCAGCCGCCAACTACACGGCCTCTGCCGCACCCTGATGGCCAATATGGTTGAGGGGGTCGCCAAAGAGTTTGAGCGCAAACTGGAAATCCAAGGGGTGGGCTACCGGGCGCAGATGTCCGGCACCAAGTTGGTACTCACGGTGGGCTACAGCCATCCGGTGGAATTTACCCCGCCCCCCGGCATCACCCTCAGCATTGAAGATGCCACCGGCAAAAGCGTCAACCAGGGCACCATTGTGGTGGTGCGGGGGATTGACAAGGAGCAGGTGGGGAATTTAGCCGCCCAAATTCGTTTTGTCCGTCCCCCGGAACCCTACAAGGGCAAGGGGATTCGCTACATGGGCGAAGTGGTGCGGCGCAAAGAAGGCAAAACTACCGGTAAGAAGAAATAACACCATGAAACTCACCCGTACTGAAGCCATCCAACGCCGTCACCGCCGCATCCGTCAGCGGGTGGTGGGCACCCCGGAACGTCCCCGCTTGGCGGTATTTCGTTCCCACCAGCACATTTACGCCCAGGTGATCGACGACAGCCAGCACCATACCCTGGTGGCAGCTGCCTCCGTGGAACCCGCCCTGCGCCAGGAATTGGACAACAATGGTGCCACCAGTGATGCCTCTACGAAAGTCGGCCAGTTGATCGCCGAACGTGCCCTGGCCAAAGGGATTCAGCGGGTCGTCTTTGACCGGGGGGGGAACCTGTACCACGGGCGGGTCAAAGCCCTGGCCGAAGCCGCCCGGGCCGCCGGATTAGAATTTTAAGGGAGCTAAAGGAGAACCACCCATGGCTAAAGAACGTCGCAGTAAAGCCGCCCGCACCCCGGAAAAAGACCCGGAATGGCAGGAGCGGGTCGTGCAAACCCGCCGGGTGACCAAGGTGGTCAAAGGAGGCAAAAAACTCAGCTTCCGCGCCATCGTCATCGTCGGCAATGAGAAAGGCCAAGTCGGCGTGGGCGTAGGCAAGGCCAACGATGTGAGCGGTGCCGTCCGCAAGGGCGTGGCCGATGGCAAAAAACACCTGGTCACCGTGCCTTTGACCCGTGCCAGTTCCATTCCTCACCCCACCCGTGCGGTTTCTGGAGCGGCCAGTGTCATGATGCGACCGGCGGCACCCGGTACTGGCGTAATCGCCGGGGGAGCGGTGCGTACTGTGCTGGAATTGGCGGGGGTGAAAAACATCCTGGCGAAGCAGTTGGGTTCCAGTAGCCCGTTGAACAATGCCCGTGCCGCCATCGCCGCCCTCACCAGTCTGCGTACCCTCTCCCAGGTGGCGCAGGAGCGGGACATTCCCCTGGAACAACTGTACGGTTAATTGCTTTTGTACTTTAGGTGCTAACAATGGACTTACACGATTTGCATCCCCAACCCGGTTCCCAGCATCGGTGGCGGCGGATTGGCCGGGGCATCAGTGCGGGGCAAGGTGCCAGTGGTGGCTTTGGGATGCGGGGGCAAAAATCCCGTTCCGGTCGCCCCACCCGACCTGGATTTGAGGGGGGGCAAAACCCCCTATACCGGCGGATTCCCAAACTGCACGGTTTTCCGCTGGTCAACCCCACCCGCTACACGGTGCTGAACGTGGGGCAATTAGCGGACTGGGAGGGAGCCGAACCCGTGACCCTGGAAGCCCTGCAAGCCGCCGGCTGGGTCAAGCAACCCCAGGGAGCCTTGAAAATTTTGGGAAAAGGTGAAATTAACCGCCCGATTAGCGTCGTGGCAGCGGCCTTCAGTGCCTCAGCCCAGGCGAAAATCACGGCAGCGGGGGGCACCTGTCAAACCCTAACCGCCAATCCACCGGCAGCCTAAGGTACTGGCTTACCCTTGTGCTGACCGGGTAAACCTGGTCTAATAACGGTGGTCACTTGCGGGGATTGTATGCAGGAAAAACTTAAACTTTTGAAGGCAGTGGCGGTGACTAATCGGGGTCTGCTGTCCTCTGCTCGGTCGCAGGCGGAACTGGATCAACTGATTCGCCAGTTGGAAACCCAAAATCCCACGAGTAATCCTGCCCAAGCCCCGGAATTGCTCAGCGGTTGCTGGCAGTTGCTCTACACCACCAGTGCCGATGTGCTGGGGTTGGGGCGGGTACCGGGGGTCACGTTGGGGCAGGTTTATCAGGTCATCCAAGCGGAAAAAGGCCGGGTGTATAATCTTGCCGAAGCTCAGGGGATACCTTTTTTGGATGGCTTATTGGCGGTGAAAGCTCGGTTTGAAGTCACCAACCCCAGTCGGGTCACCATTTATTTTGAACAAAGCCTACTGGCATTACAAAAATTGGTAGATTATCAAAACCCCACCCAATGGTTTGACCGGCTGGAACAGGATGAACCCTTACCTTTGATCCAAATTCCCTTGGATACGGGGCGTTCCCAGGGCTGGTTGGACATGACCTACCTGGACATTGACCTGCGGATCAGCCGGGGTGACAAGGGGAATGTATTTGTCCTGGCACGGGTGTAATACTCCCAAATACCCATTCCTGAGGTATCAACTTTTTGGGGATCAGCCTTTTCTTGACGACGTATTTATTTTATTTACTGAAGCCAGCAAAAAGCCATAGCAATCTTATCCGATTGGCGAACAAATATTCTGCGGAACCAAGGTCGGGGGGTGCCCCCCTGCGACCGCCGTTCTAAATTCTAATCTTATTGCTATATCTCGATATATCTGGTCTGCACAAGTACATCCGGCATCGCGTAGCTTCATTGGAAGCCAATAACAATGTATAGCCATTTCAATTAGAACTGAGACGGATACCCCCTGAATCCCCCAAGGGGGACTTTGAAACCATTTCCCCCCTTACTAAGGGGGGTTAGGGGGGTGAAAACTAATAATGTCTCAAATTTAATCAAAACGGCTATATCTCTCTGCCAGATCGTTGAAGCTCACTTTTTCAGAGGTCGGTTTTCCCTGAAAGCTGTGCAAGCAACAAAGGATTCGCAAAAGCAGCTAGAAACGGATCGATTCCAAGACCAAATATTAATGTGGTCGGGTGTGGTCTCTCACTACCACCCAATGAACGAGGCAGCTTCTCTGCCGGAAGAAAAGGGTATTGATGTCTGGCTTGCGCTTGAAGCATACGACCTCGCCGTGCATAAACGGTTTTTTGTTCCGCTTGTCCGAAAAATTAACGGGCTTGGGACACGAGTTTTGATTATTGGCGTTGATCTCCCAAACACTGCAAATACCTCACAAAAACTTATTGATGAGGCTTCATACACGGTGATGCTTTCGGAAGAGGTCGACTCTAAAACAGCAAAAGGCGATTCCATCATCAATCGAATCTTCCAAACGTAGGTATGCTAACAAAACACTCTAGTGGAACCTCGCCCGCTGAGCTTGGCTATTGTGTACAAAACGACTCAGAGATAGGATAAGATAGCTCTATGAGCACTTGGCTAGCTAATCATGAGAACTTTCACAGCAATTATTGAAAAAGCGGAAGAAGGCGGGTATTTTGCTTATTGTCCAGAGGTTAAAGGAGCAAACGGACAAGGTGAAACTGTTGAAGAATGTTGCGAAGACTTAAAACTTGCAATACAGCTCATCTTTGAGGAATCCGGAGAAAGGGCAGTTTCTAGTTTTTCTTCAGGTGTAATCTACAAAGAAATTGTAGTCGCATGAAAAGAGGTGATTTAGTTAGGCATCTAAAAGAGTTTGGTTGCGTCTTGAAAAGAGAAGGAGTAGCACATTCTCTATGGATGAATCCTACAACTGGAGAATTAAAAATCAGCTAGCCAAGAAAATATGTAAAGGTTTATCTATACCTGTAGTATGAGGTGCGCATAACAAATCACTGCACCCGTTAGGCTTTGGCGTGCCGTAGGCAATCGTATGTTAAACTATCCCTATCATCCAAAGTCAATGACAGCGGGTGAGTTCAACCGTTATCCTAAATTCGCTTTTAATCTTTTCGTGATAAGTTTTACTTTTTCGAGGTACAAGAGATGACTAATTCAATTCCAATATCTACATTATTCTTTGGAATTACTGCATTAATTGCATTTGTATTGTCATACATTGTAGTGATGGAACGGACAAGTACAAGGGTATGGCATGGAGAATCAAAGGCAGATGTGGTTAAGCAACCCAATTATCTGGAAAACCCAAGTCAATGGGCAGCATTTATTGAAAGTTATACAAAAAAATCAATCATTACCAAAGATATTGACGATGGTATTCTGCAACGTAAAGTAAGAGCCTACGGAAATTTCATCGAATATACTCCAATAGCACTATTAATTCTTCTTGGACTGGAGTTAATGGGAGCGCAACCACTTTTACTTTGGGGCTTAGGAAGTGCCTTAAGTATTAGTCGTGTTGCTCATGCATGGGGAGTAATAAAAACCTATGGACCTTCCCCAGGGAGAGCAATTGGCTTTTTCTTGACTTGGTTTGTCTACCTGATTGGAGCGGGGGCTTGTGTTTACTATAGTTTGAGTAACATGTTCTAGTAAGTCTGAAGAGGATAACAAATCACTGCACCCGACCGTATCAAGCCTGTTCGTTGAGTTCGAGAGGTTGTTCGACTTCATGCGAGACTTCAATATTAAGGACTAAATCAGCTATATTTATACAAGAGATTAACGGAGTCTTATGAAGATAAAAGTCTTAATTTGGCAAGAAAATGACATTTGGTGTGGCTCTGTTCCAGCATTGCCTGGTTGTCACACTTGGGCGGAGTCTGAGGAGGAACTCATGAAAATGCTAGAGGAAGCAATTGGAGGATGGATAGAAGTTGCGAGTGAGCGTCACGAAGCCAATTTTGATAGGAAGTTGGTAGAGCTATCCCTATGAAATCAGTCTCAGGCAAGACTTTGTGTAAAATGTTGAACGTAAAGGGTGGCTTCTGAAAAGAGTTACTGGTAGCCACTACATCTACTCCAGAGAAGGGATACAAGTAATCTTATCTATTCCTGTTCATGGAAATCGAGACTTGCCGATGGGAACTCTCAGAGGGATTATGAAGGATGCTGGTCTTATTGAAAATGACTTGGAATAGAAGAAGGCATAACAAATCACTGCACCCGACCGTATGTTAAACTATCCCTATCATCCAAACCCAATGGCGGCGGGTGAGTTCGATCGTTATCTCGCCAGCACAATTTACATTATTGGTAGGGATTTACGAGACTACGTTTTAAGATGATTGGGGTAGTTTCTTAGCAGGTATCATGGCATTAAATACGGTCAAAACTACGTTCGGCTTCTTAGCAACACTTTTACGAAAAGTTGGCATTCTTCGTTTAGATAGTCCATCCCTCGAACGCATCTACAACTACGTCCCAATTTCTGAAATGGTCAGCACTTCCGGTCAACCATCGGAAGCAGACCTAAGGTTAATCAAGAACGCTGGATTCCGCACGATCGTGAACCTGGCTCCCCACAATGCGGAGAACTCACTTCCTGATGAGCGGCAGTCTGTTGACGACCTAGAACTGGATTACATTCACATCCCCGTAGATTTTAAGAATCCGACGGATGCTGATTTTGAGAGATTCGTCGAAGTGATGGGGAGTTTAGACAGTAGCAAAGTTTGGGTTCATTGCGCGGCGAATATGCGAGTTTCCGCATTCATGTATCGATACCGTTGCACCGTCCTTGGCGAAAAAGAAGAAATTGCCGCAAAAGATATGGCGAAGATTTGGGAACCATTTGGAGTGTGGTCGTCCTTCGTAAAGCAAACTGGAAATGACACATAACCCCGCGTGGAGGTTTGCGAGAGATTTTCACTCAGTTTGGGAATGGCTGGCGTTATCGGCGCTGGCAAATTCATACTGAGTGAGAGATTATTAGTGATCGCACCACAAAGAGAGATAACAAATCATTGGAGCGGACTGAAAAGTGATATTTTGGTGATGAGCGAAAGCTATCTTAGCCGCTCAATTCAAAACCGTTATCCTAATGCTGAAACAACCGACTGCATGAAATCCATAAATGCTCTTACCTTAAGTGGTACATAACTTCGGGAAGGATAGACAAACCACGCCGCCGTGTGAAAGTCTGTGGCTGTGACTGTAAATTCTGGAAAAATATCCACCAATCTACCATTGCTTAAATCTTCATTTACTAACCAATTTGCTAATAGAGCCACCCCCATCCCTGCGATCGCACATTTTTGGAGTGCAATGGCATTCGAAATCGTAATGTTTCCTGCGATTGCCACTTCCGTAATTTTTCCTTCTGAGTCCCGAAAAAACCAACGACTGCGAAAGCCCGCAAGGGGAAATAGTAGGCAGTTATGTTCAGCTAAGTCAGCGGGTTTAGTAATCAATGGCGATCGTTTTAGATATTCTGGACTAGCACAGACAAAATAGCGGGTTGGCATTAAGCGATGGGCAATCAGTGAAGAATCGCTCAATAAACCCAGACGGATGGCTACATCTACTCGCTCACCAATCAAATCTACGATCGCATCAGTTAGTAATAAATCAATCTTTAGATTAGGATAAAGTTTCTGGAACTGGGGCAAAATGGGCACAATCATTTGCAAACCAAAGGAAACTGAAGCGGTAATTCGCAGTGTCCCAGTCAGTTGATTGGAAGTATCTTTGACCTGAGAAAAGCTGTCCTCCATTTCTTCTAAGAGGGGCGACAGGCGTTGATAAAAAGTCAGCCCTGCCTCAGTAACTGATAATTGACGGGTAGTGCGTTGCAGTAAACGAATACCGAGTTCCTCTTCCAAATTGGCGATCGCCCTTGAGACAGAAGAGGGGTCGAGATTGCGTTCCCTTGCCACCGCCGCAAAACTGCCCAGGCGTACTACTTCCACGAAAAATTGCAAAACTGTTAAGTCCATTACTGCAAATTATGCACGAATGTCATGACTAATTATATCTTTACTGTTTCTTTTGTGATGCATAAACTTACTTTTGTAAACTTTGACTTCTACATCATGGAGGAAATTATGGTTCGTCTAGGATTATTTGTTCGCTTGGAAGTGAAACCTGGTTTTGAGTCGGA
Organism: uncultured Synechococcus sp.; assembly: GCA_964481635.1. Lineage (GTDB taxonomy): Bacteria > Cyanobacteriota > Cyanobacteriia > Gloeomargaritales > Gloeomargaritaceae > Gloeomargarita. The sequence continues at coordinate 54,744 of CAYZTU010000011.1, read as the reverse complement.
GGTGGAAAACTTCTTGCGAAATGCTTTGCCCTTGGTTCAAGAAGAATTGAATACACCAGTGTGGTTCGGTGTTCGCTTGGGAGAACGTACCTTCGCTATTTTTGATGCCTTTGCGGATGAAGACGGTCGCAACGCCCATCTTGCGGGCAAAGTCGCCGCCGCCCTGATGGAAAAAGCCCCTGAATTTTTTGCTGAGTCCCCGGTGATTGAGAAGTTGGAAATTCTGGCTACCAAACTTCCCTAGGTTGATATGAATTGACTACTCGTTTTTTTCAGGTAAACCATTACTCCCTACAGTACCCATGTCTAAAATTTTAAGAATCGATACCAGTCCCCGCCAGCAGGGTTCCCACTCCCGCGAACTTGCTGACATCCTCCAACAACTGTGGCTGAAAAAGTATCCCAATGAGGTGATCGTCCGCCGTGATCTCGCCCTTACTCCCATTCCCCATGTGACAGATGCCACAGTCAAAGGATTCTACACTGCCAAAGAACAGCAATCTCCGGAAATGCAATCTGCGACTGCCGTTTCCGATGAACTGATTAGCGAACTGCTCGCCGCAGACATCTTGTTCATTAGCGTTCCTGTGTATAATTTTTCTGTGCCATCAGTGCTGAAAGCCTATATCGACCAGATTATCCGTGCTGGCTTCACCTTTGGCTTTAACCCAGATCAGGGGTTTCACGGGTTAGTACACAACAAACGGGCATTGATTACTACAGCCTACGGTACCACAGGAAATTTTGATGGGGAATTGGCGGAGATTAACTTCCTTGAACCCTATCTCAAGGCAATTTTCGGCTTTATTGGCATCACCGACATCAACTTCTTTCGAGTAGAAGGCACAGCCACCAATCCAGATATATTTGCTGAAACCAAACAGGAAGCGATCACCCAAATGCAAAGGTTACTAGGAGATTAAGCATGACTACTATCGCTATTTTAGGTACAGGAGCAATGGGGTCGCGCATTGCTCTAAATTTGCTGAAATCTGGGTATTCTCTGATTGTCTATAACCGCACGATCGCCAAAGTGAAGCCATTGCAAGAACTGGGTGCAATTATTGCCGAAACGCCCAAAGCGGCGGCAGAACAGGCTGAAATTGTGATCAGTATGGTAAGGGATAACCAAGCCTCTCAAAATGTTTGGCTTGATGAAAAGTTAGGAGCAGTCTTGGGCTTAACAAAGGGGAAAGTGGCAATTGAATCTAGCACTCTCACCGTAGCTTGGACAATATCCCTCGCAGAGCAGATCGAGCGATCGGGAGCCGATTTTTTGGATGCCCCGGTAGTGGGTTCTTTACCACAGGCAGAAGCGCAGAAATTGATCTATCTAGTTGGCGGTCATCCTGAAGTTCTCAGCAAGACTCAAGCAGTTCTGTCAGCTACCAGTATGGCGACCCATCACATCGGGACAGTAGGACAGGGCATGGCAATGAAACTGGCAGTTAATGGTTTATTTGGGATGCAAATTGCCGCTCTTGCCGAAGTTTTGGGAATGTTAGAAAAATCTGGCATTTCTCCGAATCAAGCCATGACTACTTTAGGAGAGTTACCTGTTACCAGTCTTGCCGCAAAGGGTGCTGGTAATTTGATGGCACAAAATCAACATAACCCTATGTTTCCCATTAGCTTGGTTGCCAAGGATTTTCACTACCTCCTAGAAACTTCTGATTTAGATACTCCTACTATTCAAACCGTTTATGAGTTATTCCAACGGGCGATCGTTGCTGGTCATGCTCAAGAAAATATCACTGCCATCTCACGCCTGTTTTTACAGCGTTAAGAGACATGATTTAAAGCTGGTAAATTAACCAAGAACCATGAAAACAATCCAGCAAGCATTTCCGTTCGGGCTTGGTCTGCAAAGGGCATCTTATTAGAGCAGTATGCATACACGCCCGGTGCTGTCAATCCTTTACCTAAACATGCTCACGAAGAATATCAGATAGGACTGAGTTTTGATTGTGAAGGAATGTATTATTACCGAGGTGCTTATCATCCAATTGAAATCGGAAGTTTGAGTATTATTCATTCTGGTGAACCCCATTCTCCAAGCGATCGCACGCATTTGCCTCATCCTGCACATTTTATGATGATGCACATTCACCCCCAATGGATGGAAACTGTGACTGAGGATATGGGCAAATCTAAAAGCAGTCTCCCTTTTTTTGCCGACCCATGTATTCACAACCCCAAGCTTAATCGTTTGTTTTTAGCTATGAGAAATGCTATCAGTCTAGCTAGTTCTACGTTGGAGAGAGAAACCACTCTTTGGGAGTTTTTAGTGGCACTGCTTCAACATCATGCCGGTCAACCACCCACAAGGCAATCCTTCTCGTCACCCCCTCCATCCGTAATGCGTGCCCGGGACTATCTCCAAGCTCACTACGCTAGTGAGGTTTCCCTCCAACAACTCGCTACGATCGCTGGTTTAAGTCGGTTTCACTTCTGTCGCCTATTTCGCCAGTCCCTTGGTTTGCCGCCTAATGTATATCAGAATCAGCTTCGCATTCAGCAGGCAAAAAAGTTACTTTTGGCTGGTCACCCTATTGCTGAAGTGTCAGAAATGACAGGGTTTTACGATCAAAGCCACTTGAGCAAACACTTTAAGCGGCTAGTGGGTGTTACCCCTAAGCACTATGCCTGCCCAACCGTGAAAACAGCAATATTTTCCTAGACCCCTGCCAAGTGATTGCCTATGATATGACTGTAATCGTTCCATTCGGATTAGTTATGATGAATTATCGACTCCTAGGTCGCAGTGGACTGCGGGTATCTGAAATCTGTCTCGGTGCTATGACTTTTGGCGAAGATTGGGGATGGGGTGCCAATAAGGAGGACTCTAGGAAACTCTACGATACTTTTCGTGCCGCCGGTGGCAACTTTATTGACACTGCTAATGTTTATACCAATGGCAGCAGTGAGTCCTTTTTGGGAGAGTTCATGGAGGGACATCGAGAGCAGATGGTGTTAGCTACCAAGTACACCCTCTCTGCTCCTACAGAAGACCCCAATGCCAGCGGCAATCACCGCAAAAGCATGTACCAATCTGTGGAAGCGAGCCTCAAACGGCTACGAACGGACTATATCGATCTCTATTGGGTGCATATCTGGGATCGGATTACCCCCGTCGAAGAAGTGATGCGAGGGCTGGACGATCTGGTGCGGGCGGGAAAGGTGCTGTATGTGGGCATTTCTGATGCGCCAGCTTGGTGGGTAGCTCGCGCCAATACCCTGGCTGAAATGCGTGGCTGGACAGCATTCGCTGGTTTACAGATTGAATACAGCTTGATCGAACGCAGCGTGGAACGGGAACTTGTGCCTATGGCAGAAGCGTTGGGACTAACGATCACCGCTTGGTCGCCGCTTTCTAGTGGTGTATTAACCGGAAAATATAAAGATACTGTGCCCTCGGAGGGTCGGTTGAATGACGAAAGTATGGCTGCCTTCATTCCTGAAAAAGAACGCACGGATCGGGTTGTTTCAGCGTTGCTTGATGTGGCTGGGCAGGTAGGTCGTTCCCCAGCACAGGTTGCTTTGGCTTGGTTGATGCAACGCCCCAACCCAGTGATTCCGATTATTGGCGCACGCAAGCTCTATCAGCTAGAGGATAACCTCGCCTCGACTACCCTAAAGCTAGAAGCAGAGCATCTGGCAACCCTTGATCAAGCTAGTGCCATCTCACTTGGTTTCCCAGCTAGTATGTATGCCAACCCAATGGCTCACGGACTGACTTATGGCGGCATGAGGGATCGACTTCTTGCTTGAAGATCATCCCAAAATGGCATAACAAATCACTGCACCCGGTCTATAGAGCCTAATTGAAATTTACCTCATTTTTTTATCATATTCTAAACAATCAAACCAATTTTTAGGACGGAGTTATCCAAGCCAGATTACATCAATCATTTCCTAACCCACCCAAACTATTCACACACTCTATTTTTGAGTACATACAAAAGTTATTGTAATTACACCCCACCCATGTATTCCCCCAACAAGAGGGGAATCAGGCGACAATACAAATGATACTTGGTTCCGGTAATGGTTCCCCAGAGGCGGCGTAGGCCATCATCAATGATTCGAGGGCTTCAGTACCCTGGGTGACCGCTTCTGCGTAGGTTTCACCGTGGGTACGCCACAGTTGTCCCGGAAAATCAGGAAAACCGACCAAAAAACATTCATCTTCTACCGACCATTGAATTACCATTTGATATTTCAGTCTATTCACCATTTTGATTCCCCTTTACTTGCTGGATCGCTCTGAAAATCTCTTTTTCTTGATAGGGTTTAGCATCGCTACCGTCTTTACCAGAGATGGTTATCTTACCTGAATAAAGTGGATGGTTCCAGTTGGTATGGCTCCCTTTTCCCGGAAGCTCTGTAAACCCCGTTTGCCGCAACAACTATTTTAATTCTCGAATCTTTTTGGGTATGAGCCAGTATTTTCTACAATTTTATCCATACTCCACCGGGGCTGGGCACTGAGCAACCGCAAACGAGTCATTTACACCCCACCCATGTATTCCCCCCACAACTGCGCCGCCAACCCACTGCCCCCTTGCGTCGGTTGATTATCATCATTCCCCAGCCACACCCCCGTCACCAAGCCCCCCGGCAGATACCCCACAAACCACATATCCCGCGCCTCATTAGTGGTGCCAGTCTTGCCCGCTTCCCCCCGCCCCAAAAACGCCGCCCGCCCCGTTCCACTCGCCACCGCCGTCTGCAATATCCCGGTTAAGGTCGCCGCCACCGCCGGGGAAATGACCTGCTCTCCCGCAGGAGAACGATACAACTCTCGACAGGTTTCCGGGCGATTCATGTCTGTACAATCACTGCTATCTCTAATGCGGGTAATGGCATGAGGCGTGTGCTTCACCCCCTGATTGGCCAAGGCCGTAAATGCCCCCGTCAATTCCCAAGGGGTGACCTCACTTTGTCCCAACACCAGACCGGGCACCGCATCCAGTTTCGCCCCAATCCCCATTTGCTTTGCCCACCGGACAACCTGTGCCAACCCCACCTGCTGCGCCAAACGTAAGGCCACCACATTCTCAGAAAGTGCCAAACTGCGGGTTAAGTCCAAAGGAGCATTGCCGGAACGACAGCCGCCAAACTGCACCCCCTGCCACACCAACGGCGTACATTCGTAGGTACTTTCCAGAGGAATCCCCTGCTCCACCGCCGCTCCGTACACAAACACCTTGAACACCGAACCGGGTTGACGCTGGGCTTGAGTGATGCGATTATATTGACTTTGTTGATATTTTTTGCCGCCGACCAATGCCTGCACCGCCCCGGTTTGGGCATCAATCGTCACCAAAGCTCCCTGGTCAAACCCATAGGGGGAACCGTAGTTTGCCACGAAACGAGCCAGGTGGTCTTCCGCCCGTTTTTGTAACCCAATATCCAATGCCGTATCAATAATAAAATTTCCTTCCTCGGCCAAGCGTTTGCCCAGCAGTTGTGGCAATTCCGCCAGCACCGTGTCGTAGAAGTAGGGTGCAATCGTACTTTGTAAATCACTCTTCGCCCGGGGGCTGATCTCAATCCGGGAACGCCTCGCCCGTTTGGCCTCCATTGCCGTGATCATGCCCTGGGCTTCCATGCGGTCAATCACCCGGTTGCGTAGCCCCAGCGCCGTGTCGTAATCCTTGACCGGGTTGAACTGGTTGGGAGCCGGGAGCATCCCCACCAAGGTCGCTGCCTCCGCAATTGTTACCTCCCGCGCCGACTTGGCAAAATAAAACTGCGCCGCATCCTCAAATCCATAACCCGCCACCCCCAGATAAATTTTATTTAAGTATAATGTTAGTATGGTTTTCTTATCGTAATGGGCTTCCAGTTTAAGTGCCACCACCATTTCCCGCAACTTACGACCGGCGGAATCCTCCGTGCCCACGTATTCTCGGAACAGACTACGCGCCACCTGCTGGGTAATCGTACTCGCCCCTTCCCGCAGTTCCCGGCTGAGTAGATTGATGCCCATCGCCCGCACCACCCCCACCGGGTCAACCCCCGGATGCCAGTAGAAGCGGCTATCTTCCGAGGCCACCACCGCTTGGGGTAGGTAGGGCGAAAAATCCTCCAACCGGGGCAGTTCCTGGTGATTATGGTTCCACGGAGAACGCAGGGGGGTTTTCCCATCCCCCGATAAAATCACCAAGGCTCCCTGGGCACCCGCCGGGAGGGGGGTCACGTCAAATTTTTGCCATTCCACCGCCACCCAGCCCCCGGCCATTACCAACCCCAACCCCATTGCCCACAGGCCATAATTCACCCCCCGCACATACCAACGGGGTGGGTCAATGTACATGATTTGTACGACTTCTGCCAATTCTGGAGGCCCCAGGGTGAAGCGATCCCCATGCTGCAGGGTACGCTGTTGAATTGGCCGGCGACCCCGGTAAATGCCATTGGTGGACTTTTGATCCATCAACACATATTTACGCCCCCGCCGTTGGAGTAAGCCATGCACCTGACTCACCAAATCCGACCGCACCGGAATATCACAACTGCGGCTACTGCGCCCGAAGAGATACCGTTCCCCCACCAACGGCACCACCTCCGGGGTGGGACTACCCGGGTAATAAATATAAAGCTGGGGCACCCGTGCCTGGGGTTTAACGGCAGCTTTGCCCGCATAAAAAGTCTGAATAAGTTGACTCAACCCCAAGCGAGAGGGATGTGCCATAAAAAATTAGTTCACGTTTGCAATTTATTGTAGCGAGTTTGCCGGATGGACACCGCCCGGTTCTGATGCTCCAGAATTTTATGGATACGTAGCAATCCTTAATGAATTTTGCATAGCGGTCGCAGGGGTGTAGCGTCCGTCTCTGGTTCCTCAGAATGTTTATCCACCAATCGAGTGAGATTGCTGTGACTACTGTTCTACAGTCCAACCGTATTACTGTAGTTCTCCAGAATCTTATGGCTATAGCAATGACCTGCTCAATGGGGTGGGTGGGAGAACGTTCTAAAATGAAGGGGTAATCCTTGGGTTGATTCTGTGGCTTTCCCCCTGATTGTGGTGATTGATAACTACGACAGTTTTACCTACAACCTGGTGCAATATCTGGCGGAATTGGGGGCAGAGGTCAAGGTATTTCGCAACGACCAAATTACCCTCGCCCAGGTGCAAGCCCTGCAACCCGATGGCATCGTCATTTCCCCCGGCCCCGGTCGCCCCGAGGATGCGGGGATTTCCCTGGCTTTGATTGCCCAAATGGGCAGCACCGTACCCCTGCTGGGGGTGTGTTTAGGGCATCAAAGTATCGGTCAGGTTTTTGGGGGTAAAATCATCGGTGCCCCCACGCTGATGCATGGGAAAACTTCGGAAATTTATCATCGGGGCATGGGCGTTTTCCAAGGGTTACCCATGCCCTTTACGGCCACCCGTTACCATAGCCTGGTGATTGAGAAAAATTCCTGCCCCGATGTCCTGGAAATCACGGCTTGGACGGAAGATGGTACGATTATGGGCGTAAGACATAAGCAGTACATAACCCTGCAAGGGGTGCAGTTTCACCCAGAAAGTATTTTGACCACCGTGGGGCCAGCATTACTCAGGAATTTTTTACGGGAATTGGCTCCAACGGTAAAATAGTTTTAGCGTTGCGGTGGGTAAATGGATGGTGATCTGGGTGAATGAACAACTCGATCCGGGGGGGCTAGTTCATGCCTGTCTGGCGACCTGCGATGAAACCATTGCCCGTCAATGTCATGCTAATTTTGAGACCAATCTCACCCCCGAACAGCGGGCGAGTGGGTGGCAAGCCCGGTTGCGGGCGGTGGAATCCTGGGAGCAGGTGCCCGTGACCGCCCTGAAACTGAGTTAAAATGACGCTTGGGGTTCACCGAAATACCGATGGCGACCGCCCAGTTTACGCCCAATCAACAACGTATCCTCGAACTTTTGCAGGGACAATCCCAAGCCCTCTCTGCCCAAGCCATCTACCTGCGCTTGAAGCAACTGCGTCAAGGGGTGGGTTTGGCAACGGTTTATCGGGCGTTGGAAGTATTAAAGAAAAATGGGGCAATCCAAGCCCGCTTACTCCCGAACGGTGAAGCGGTGTACAGCGGCTTGCCCTACGACCGGCATCACCTCACCTGTTTGCGGTGTAATTGCTCTATTCCCCTGGGGGATTGCCCGGTGCAAGACCTGGAGCATCACCTGCACCTAGCCCACAAGTTTCAAGTTTATTACCACACGCTGGAGTTTTTCGGCCTCTGCCAAAACTGCCAAGACCCTACCCCCGCCTAAGCCCCCACCGCTTCCTTGGCGGCGTACATGACTTCCACCGTAATACTCGCAAAACCCTGCTCCCGGGCGAATTTTTCCGTATTGCGTTTGACTTTCCCCCGCACAAAACCGGGCACTTTGTTCAACTCTTTTTGTGCCTCCGGTGTCCAGGCCAAATCCGTAGCCGACAGGGTTTTGGTAATCACTTCTTTGGTGTCGTGGCCGCCAAAAATTTCCAAGAGGTGATCCTCCATGCCCAACGTGAAGGAGTTATACACCAAATCGGCAATTTGATTGGTGCCTTCATAGCCGACAAAAGGCCGATAACCCAGGGGAAAATTCTGGATATGCACGGGAGCCGAAATCACCCCGCAGGGAATGTGCAAGCGTTTGCCCACATGGCGTTCCATCTGGGTGCCAAAAATCGCTGAGGGTTCCGCCTGGGCAATGGCATCCCCAATCCGAGTATGGTCATCGGTAATGATCACCTCATCACAATAGGGGGACACCTGCGCCCGGAACCAATCCGCATCATGGGTACAGTAGGTGCCAGCCCACACCACATGAATCCCCATTTCTCTGGCTAAAATTTGGGTCATGGCAGCGGCATGGGTATTGTCCCCAAAAACCACAGCTTTTTTACCCGTCAAATTTTGGCAATCAATCGAACGGGAAAACCAGGCGGCCTGGGAAATAAACCGGGTTTGCTCATCAATAAAGGCTTCGTAATTTACCGTCTGTCCCTGGGCATTTAAGACCTGTTGAATTTCCCGAATACATTGCGCCGTAGCCATCACCCCCATGGGGCTGGTTTCTACCATCGGCAGGCCAAATTCCTGCTGGAGATACTGGGCTGGGAGCAACCCAATTTCCCGGTAGGGGACGAGATTAAACCACGCTTGGGGGAGCAAGGCAATCTGGTCAACGGTCGCCCCTTCGGGTAGCACCACATTCACCTGAATCCCCAAATCGCCCATCAATCTTTTCAGTTCTCGCAGGTCATGCTGGTTGTGAAATCCTAGGGTGGTGGTGCCCAGGATATTCACCGAGGGTTGGGCTGTTTTTTGGGTGTTTAATGTGCCTTTTTTAGCGGCTTTTTGTAGATAAAAACGAATGATTTGTTCGAGGGTACGGTCGGCGGCTTGGAGTTCATTGAACCGATAGTGATTGACATCGGCCAATAGCACATCACAACGGGTTTGTTCCGTGGCTCGTTCGACAAAATTTTGCAAATCCTCCTGCAAAATACTGGAGGTGCAGGTGGGGGTCAGGACAATCAAATCCGGGTGTTCTTCCTCATCTTTGCGGGTGATATTGTCCACCACTTTTTCCTGGGAACCCTGCGCCAACACATGGCGGTCCACAACGCTGGTGGTGACGGGGGTAAAATTGCGCTCCCGCTCCAGCATCGAACGCATCACGTTGAAATAATCATCCCCCAGGGGGGCGTGCATGATGGCGTGTACCCGGCGAAAGGAACTGGCGACCCGCAGCGTACCAATGTGGGCAGGCCCGGCGTACATCCAATAGGCAAGTTTCATGGGCATTTCCCCGAAATTGGTGACTTCTATTAGATTAGGGCGGCGGGGTGACATTCCCAGGGAATATGCAAGGATTTTTAATGTTTACCCTGGGCAAACGCCAGTGCCACCAGCAGGTCATCGGTCGCCTGGGGGTAGGGCTGCGGGGGACGGTCTAATAGATGCAAAACCACCCCCAATTCCTGCGCCACCTGGTGCTTGACATCCTCACCCCCCGGCGCACCGGCAGCCTTGGCAATCACCTGGGTAATGCCCCAATGTTGCCAAATGGCTCGTTCTAAATCCAAACCCACGGGCGGCCACAGGGCGATGATATTTTGGGGTAAAAAACCGGTTTCTAAGGCCGTTGTTAAGGCAATCGGATCGGGGAGAATCCGCACAAACCAGGTATGCTCACCCCAAAAGTTTTTCAGGATGGGTAATTGCCGATAGCCAATGGTGACGAAAATTCGTTCTGATTTATTACACAGATAGCTCGTCAATAATTCGGTTAAATTTTGCCAGTAGAAACAATGAGTCAAATTACCCACAATTTGGGGGCGTTCATAGCGTAAATAGATTAAATCATATTGTTGGGCGGATTGCATCGCTAATTGGGAAATCTGCACCGCATGGGGGTGGGAAACATCCAGGATTTTGGTGATTTGATACTTTTGGATAAAGGCACCGATATTCTCAGGCGTAAAACGAGTAACGAAGACGTGGCAATCGGTATCAGCATAAAGATTTTTTGCCCGCTCAGTTGTTACGGTAATCACACAGGTACATTGACTGCCCAAACGGGTCGCTAACGTTGCACTTTCCTGGGTGCCACCGATGAGCCACAGGGTCAAAGTTAGGGTTTGGGCGAAGGTTTGGGTGTAGGACTGGCTTTGGGTGTCGCTGGTTTCGCCGGGGCTTGCCATTCTGATAAATTGCGATTCACGGCATTTTGTAAATCAATGGGCACCAGGGCAATCGGTAAAGAAGTTGCCTCGGTCGGTGGATCAATTTCTGCGTACAAAGCCGTACCACTAAAATCCATATTCCCCAAGATCAAACGGTGATTGTTGCCATTTTCCAAGGTGACTTGGATGGTGGCACTGGGAACCGCCAAACCAAATTTTGCCCGGTCTGCCGCCGGAATGGTAATATCATTTTCCTGCACCCGCTCAACATTAGTCAGTTGCCCCAATAAAAATGCTATCGGCGCATCATTGGCCGGTTTTTTCTGGGGTGCAATCATTTGCCATTCTCCCACCTTGACCCGCTCAAATTTCAGCGTTTCTTTGGGTTTAGTAATGGTAATAGCTTTCACATCTTTTTCAGTAAAATTAAATAGTTTTGCTTTTTTGATGGCCTGTTCCTCTTGCCGGGATTTACCCACCAACTCCCAGTAGCTAATTCCCCCTGCCAGACCAATAGCTAACCCCAGCACAATCAAGGTACTTGTGGAAAGTTTCATAGGTTAACGACCGTATTGCTCCAAACAGCGGATAAGTAATTCTACCCCCAAACCGAGTACCTGTTCATCAAAATCAAACCGGGGATGATGGTGGGGAAAATCTAACCCTTTACTGGGATTGGCCGACCCCAAAAAGAAATAACAACCGGGCACGGCTTGCAGGAAAAAGGCCATATCTTCACCTCCCAGGGTTTGACAATCGGGCAACACCCCCAGCCCCGGTTCCACCACCTGCTGCGCCACGGTGCGTACCAAATCCGCCATCGCCGGGTCATTCACCAGGGGGGGGTAGAGATATTCGTACTCCCACTGGTACGTGGCACCGTAGGCATGGCAAATGCCCTGAATGATGGCTTCTAATTTTTGCGGCAAGACCCCCGCCAACTCCGGGTTAAAGTACCGCACCGTTCCCCCCAGGGTGGCCTGGTCAGCAATCACATTCCGGGCATGACCGCTGTGCAATTCCCCCACCGTCACCACCGCCGGTTCCAGGGGACTGATTTGCCGTGCCACCACGCTTTGCAACGCCACCACCACCTGGGCGGCCACCACCAGGGCATCCACGGTTTGTTGCGGTTTGGCTCCATGCCCCCCCCGCCCCTGAATGTGACAGCGGAAAAAGTCCGAAGCAGCCATCAACGGCCCGGAACGCACCCCCACGGAACCCGCCGGGAGGTCATTCCACAGGTGCAGGCCGAACATGGCTTCCACCTGGGGATTGGCTAAAACCCCCGCCTCGATCATGGGCTTGGCTCCCCCCGGCCCTTCCTCCGCCGGTTGAAAAATCAGTTTTACCGTGCCCCGCAAATTTTCCCGCTGGTGCGCCAGATAGTGCGCCACCCCCAGCAAAATCGCCGTATGCCCGTCATGGCCGCAGGCGTGCATCACCCCGTCAATTTGGGAACGGTAGGGAACGGCATTGAGTTCCTGAATGGGCAGGGCATCCATATCCGCCCGCAGTGCCAACACCGGGCCTGGTCTTGACCCAGTGATCACCGCCATCACACCGGTTTGGGCGATGCCCGTTTGGGGTTTATAGCCCCACTGCTGGAGTAAACCCGCCACCCGTGCCGCCGTTTCCACCTCCCGAAACCCCAATTCCGGTCGCTGGTGCAATACCCTGCGCCACTGGACTAACTGGGGTTGCAGGGCTTGAATCGCAGGGCGAATGGGTGCTAGAGATGTCGCCACGGTCACGGTTCCTACCCCTCCACAACGGGTTTGCCATCCCAATTTTAGAACGGGGGTTCTCCTGGTTGACACCTAGCGGGTTGCCAAATCCAATTCCGGTAGCACCACCTTTGTCCGCACGGTGCGCCCCGCCACCCACCAGCAAATCAGGGCGGGGATGACTCCTAATCCCACCCCCAGACCAATGGGAATCCAGTAGGAACCCGCCAACAACCCCAGGGTAATCACCGCCCCAAACAGGAAATTCACCAGGTAGATCACCAGGGGTAAGGTCAAGTTCCGCCGGTCTAGGTTCAACCGCTCCGCCTGCGTCACCCCCCACACCAGGGCGGCTACGGCCATAAACACCACCCCCGTGCCCACCCAACCCGCCAGATTGCGGTAGGGCATCCCAAAAAACGCCCCCACCTCTTGAAACTCCCAAAAAGGGACGGGCGTTTGACTCATGGCCGGGTCAAGAGCCAAATCCCAGGCCATCAACAAAATTGCTCCCAACCCGACCGCCCCCGCCAGGCGTAACCCCTGCCACCGCAACCACCCCAACCCCCCGTAGGCCAACAGAAAACACACCAAACCCATGTAAAACCAGGACAGGGGGATGGTAAACGGCACCAAACCGGCGATTTTGTATCCCAAGCCATCCAAATAGCCGTAATGCCCAAAGGGGAACCCGGTGCTGGTGCCGAGCAACTCACTCCCCAGGGATAACCCCACCGCCGGGACAAAAAACCCCCACAACAAACGGGCACCCAACACCCGCACACCATAAAGGATGACCGCCAGTGCCCCTAGCAGAATATAAACAATCCCGCCACCCGCCATACTCCAGGCGAATAACCGTTGACCCACCGCCGGTAAGGCCAGCACCCAAGCGGGATGGGGTAAAACCAGCACCAACCCCGCCACGCCAAACACCATCGCCAAAATGTGCAGCGTTACCGCCAGCCGCTCTATCCGTATTCCGTGGGTCATAACACCATCCCAGCCACCAAACTACCTCTATCTTTAATAGTTTACAAATCTTTAAGAGTTTTTCTCAGAGAATCCGCCAAAATCTTTTAGAATCCCGGGTTTCACATCGTCCCCCGGAACAACCCCTGGGGTCGCACCAACAACACCAGCATCATCACCACCAACGCCACCCCCAGTTTGTACTCGCTGGGCAACCAGTAGGTACTCACCTCCTGCGCCACCCCCACCAGCAAAGCCCCCAGGATGGCTCCGTAGGGATTGCCAATCCCCCCCAAAATCACCGTCGCAAACATGGGCAGGAGCAAAAACCAACCCATATTCGGGCGCACTGCCGTAATCAAGCCATACATCGCGCCGCCGAGTGCCGTTAACCCCCCCGCCACGACCCAAGTCCAGAGGATCACCCGCTGGACATTCACCCCTGCTACTTTGGCCAATTCCGGGTTGTCCGCCACGGCTCGCATCTGCCGCCCCACCGCCGTTTTTTGTAATAATAAATGCAGTATAATCACCGCCACCACCGCCAGCCCCAGCACCACCATGCGATTGGTCGTCACCTGCAACTGTCCCAGGCGCACCGCCCCGAACACCGGCAGATTATAGTTTTGATTTTGACTGCCCCATATCAAAATCACGGCATTGCGGAGAAATAAGGCTAAGCCAATGGACATGATCATCATCGTCGTGGGCGAGGTTTGCCGCCGTCGTACCGGTGCCCACAGGACTGCTTCCGTCAGCACAAACGCCCCGATAGTCAACCCGCATCCCGCCGCCACAGCCAAGGGGAGGGGGAATCCCCAACGATTCACCAGCAACGTGCTGTAGGCTCCCAGAGTCAAAAAATCCCCGTGGGCAAAATTCGACAGGCGTAAAATGCCATACACCAGGGTCAACCCCACCGCCCCCAGAGCAATAATCCCCCCCAAGGCCAAGCCATTGACCACCAGTTGGGCTAGTTCAACGTTCATCATGAATTGCTCATCATCATGCAAATAATTATGCAAACCATAGGACATTTGTAGCAATTATTGGTAGCAACTAGGAAAATGATCAACCCCAGCGGGGCTGACTTCCCTGTATCCAGATTGCGATAAAACCCCTTGATGATTAATCGGCCAGCCATTGATACATCACCAGCGCATCAACATAGCCCAAACGGGGATGAGCAAATGCCTGGGGTAAACGCCCAACTATCTGAAATCCTAAACTTTTCCACAGATGAATTGCTACCGGATTACTTGAGGCCACAAAATTAAATTGCATGGCCTTATAACCCAACGCTATCACCATTTTGAGAGAATGTTCACCCATCAACTTCCCAATCCCTTGCCCCCGGGCTGATGCCGCAACCATGTAACCGCAATTACTCACGTGGCGGCCAGGTCCTCCGTGATTGGGCTTGAGATAATAGGTTGCTACAATTGCACCGTGATCATCAACCACATAGGTTTTCTGGGGTAATTCAAACCAAATCCTGTAGGCTTCTGAGTCCGATGTCTCCCGGTCATAACCATAGGTTTCCCCAGCTTGCATCACCTCCCGTAGTATGCGCCAGACCTGCTCCCAATCCTCCGGTTTTGCTTCTCGAAGATACATCAGTTGGGTACGTCCTCACCCTGGTCTGCCAAGTAGGAAAGCGCCCGAAACCGCAGACCCACCAACTGTTCATAAAGGGGATTGAGTTTGCACATGGGGGGAATGTGAACGATTTTGCGGCCAAACAAAACCACATCACGCTCAAATGGGCATTGGGATGGAATCATTCGACAGAGAAAACGAGCAATTTTGGGGTCATGAATTTGCATTTGATCGAGCCATTGTCGCATCGGGTCAAGCAGGTCATGCCGTTCTTCTTCGCTAGGAACACATTGCTCTCCTTCCCGTTTGACTAACGTCACCTGCAACCCGGATAAAATCTCACTCGAACGACCCAATACTTGACAAAATTCCTGTAGCAATTGATCTTCCGATTCTGAGTAGGTGCCATCCGCAATTGCAACCATCACCGCCGTGCGTAAAAAATCATCGGTTTTCGGGTCATTCGGGTTAAAAACAGCCGCCAATTGCTGGGGTTTCAGGGGTTGAAAGTTATTGACTTCACTCGTTCCCAATAAGTCACTCACCAAGGCTTTCTCATCCTCGGTGTAATGCCCATCAGCCCAGGCCACGGTTAATAAGCCCCGGAGCCAGAGTTCGCTATATCCAAAATTAGTCGTCGTAACGGCGTTGTCACTCATGGTAGTTGCGGGAGAAACGGCGAACGTTGTGACTGATATACAGGATACACTTATCGGTACCTCTATGGATTAAAGGGAACCTCTATTAATCCAAAAATAGCGGTCGCAGGGGCACAGCCCCCGTCTCTGGTTCTGGGTAAACGGTACATTCCAGCGAGATCATTTTTGTTGGGTTCCAATAAATAGAGGTGCCCTAAAACCAGTGAAATTGCTCTTGAGATATGCAGATGCTGATAAACTATTTCACGCTAGCCAGTCGGTTGGTGCAAAAATGAATTGATTATGGGATGTGGTGATGTCAACCTGCCCCCGGGAACAATAGGGGTCAAATAAGGCAAGGAGATCATAGGCAACAAGTTGGTCGAGATGCTTCCCTAACATGAAACGCAAAATTTTCCAGCGGTTTTCAGTCGTATCAGGAAAATGCAATTCATAACTCACGGTTCGGCGCTGGTAAGTAGGGTATAGGTCATGAACAATGGCAATTAAATCTTCCGCCAAATAGTAGGGAATTTTTTGGCCTAAAAAGTTAAAACAGCTATCCCAAAATTGGCTGATTAGATTATCCTTGCCTGCCATTGCGATTAACATCAATCCCTGGGGATGCCGCCGCTGTAACAGCCATGTTACAGTCTGTCGTAAATCTGGCACATAGTATAAAACATGATTGCTGAGAATCAAATGAAACTGACCCGAAATATCCGGGGTTAAGTGGGGAACATTTTTGATTGGCAATGGGCTAAACTCGGTCAAGATATTCACAGCATTGTGACGGTAGGTGTCATCGGGTTCGACCAGGGTGATTTCTAATTCTGAAAGTGGGGGATTTAATAACTTTATAAATCGAGAAGTAAATACACCCGTCCCACAGCCAAAATCTAAAAATTTCAGGGTTTTTGCAGGGGGTATAAATTTTGCAATAGCTTCTCGATAGCAATATAAGTCCTGGTCAAATTCCGTAGTATGGGCTTCAAAAAAAGCATAATCATCCCGAATGGAAGCAAAGGATTTTTTACTGTTTTCAGTCATGGTTTTGCTCCAGAAAAATCAACGGTTCCCAGATTTTTAGCGTGGCTAAAATCCGTATTTTTCAGGGTTGTACCACTGAGATTTACCTGTTCTAGGTCGGCGGTTTCCAGGTTGGCATTGGTCAGATCGGCTCCGGTTAAATCACTGGCCTGTAATCGAGCGGCAATTAAATTTGCTCCCGTTAAGTTTGCTGATTTTAGCTGGGTGCCGGTGAGGAGGGCACCTTCCAAATCCGCTGCCGTTAAATTCGCTTGGTTGAGGGTGGCACCACTCAAATCCGCTCCCCTCAGGTTGGCGTTACTCAGGTTGGCTCCGGTTAAATCGGCTCCCCGTAAATTAGCCCCTTCCAAATCAAAATTGCTCAGGTTTTTACCCCGTAAATCGGCACCATTTAAGGCACATTGTTCACAGGGCTTGGTTTGTAAAAGTTGCTCTATCGGCGGGCGGGATGGTTCTAACCGGGCGGGACGGGAAAGGAAGTGCCATGCCCCGCCACAGAGGGATAGGACAGTGACGGCGGCGGCAATCGGTTGCCACCGGGAATGGGGGACAAGGGCAGAAATTTTCCCCAGGGTGCGCCCGACCCAGCCCGGTTGGGGTTGGTGCAATTCGTGCAGGGCTTGGTGGATAAATTCCGGGGGGATGGAGGCTGCTTGCCCCGCTTCCAGGAGTTCCGTTAGAGAATAGCTGTCCAATTGCCCCTGGGATTGCAAATGCAGGCGCACCGCCCGGGTAAAGACCGCCTCAGCGAGATGTTCGGGAATGCGATGTTGGGCGGGTTCCATAACCATATTGCGGGTCTGCTGTCCTCAATTTTAGACTGGTGGGGGCGGATTGATAAGAAAAACTAAGGCCACCGATTGGGAATTTTGAGGTGTTTTCCCTTCCCTTTGGGAAAATTGGTCGCTATGGTGAAAGTCAGGGGGGCGGTTGCTCTGTACTACCCCAATTTCATCTATGCTTTTTCTTGATCCCTATCGTGTTCATCCGAGGTATCCATGGTGTCCTGGCTTTTAGAGTCGGTCTGGCTGGTTCCCCTTTATCCACTGGTGGGGACGGTGGTGGCGGCTCTGTGGTTCCCGGGGATCATCCGGCGCACGGGTCCCCGACCGGCGGGGTACGTGAATGCCTTGATGACGTTGGTGGGGTTGGCGCATGGGGTGGTGGCTTTGATGGGGATTTGGGGGCGGGAACCCCTGTACTACAACCTGCCCTGGTTGCAGGTGGCGGGGCTGGACTTATCGCTCCCTCTGGTGGTTTCGCCGGTGGCGGTGACGGCCATGGTGGTGATTTTTGGGGTGAACTTGCTGGCTCAGGTCTATGCCTTTGGTTATTTGGAGATGGATTGGGGGTGGGCGCGGTTTTTTTCCCTGCTGGCGTTTTTTGAGGCGGGGATGTGTGCGTTAGTGCTGTGCGATTCCCTATTTTTTGGCTACATGATTTTGGAATTGCTGACCTTGGGTACCTATCTGCTGGTGGGTTTTTGGCTGAATCAACCTTTGGTGGTGACGGGGGCGCGGGATGCGTTTTTGACCAAGCGGGTGGGGGATTTGTTGTTGCTGATGGGGGTGCTGGCACTTTGGCCTTTGTCCCACACTTGGAATTTCACGGAGTTGGCGGCCTGGGCGACCCGGGCGGAGACGGTGGCGGCTGCCCAAGCCCATCCGCAACTGTTTTTCTGGTTGGGGGTGGCCTTGCTGGCGGGGCCTTTGGGGAAATGTGCCCAGTTTCCCTTTCATCTTTGGCTGGATGAGGCGATGGAAGGCCCTTTGCCTGCGACGGTTTTGCGGAATACGGTGGTGGTTTCCACGGGGGCTTGGGTTTTGGTGAAATTGGCACCGGTGTTGGCACTTTCGCCGGGGGTGATGGGGCTGGCGGTGGCGGTGGGGGCGGTTACGGCACTGGGGGCAGCCATGATTGCCATTGCCCAGGTTTGTGTGAAGCGCACCCTGTCCTACCCGGTGAGTGCTTATTTGGGTTTGGTATTTGTGGCGGTGGGCGCAGGTCAACCCCAAACGGCTCTATTGATGCTACTGACCTACACGGTGGCGATGGGGCTGCCGGTGATGGCGGTGGGCAATGTGGGCTGGAATAACGTTAGCCAGGATGTGCGGATGCTGGGGGGGTTGTGGTCTCGTCGCCCGGTGACGGCACTGTGTTGGCTGGTGGGGGTGGCGGGGGTGGTGGCGTTGCCGCCCTTGGGGGGATTTTGGAGTCTGTTGCAGTTGGTGACGGGTTTGGCGCCTACCTCGCCGGGGTTGGTGGCGCTGGTGTTGGTGGTGAATGGCCTCCTGACGTTTGGGTTTGTACGGGTGGTGTGTTTGATTTTTGGGAACCGTCCCCAGGCCATGAGTGAGCGTTCGCCGGAGTTGCATTGGCCGTTTATTCTGCCGATGACCCTGCTGGCGGGGCTGGTGTTGCATCTGCCCCAACTGTTGGCGGTGGCGGGCTGGCTCCCGGTTGGGCAAATGGATTTGGGGATGTTGCTGACCCTGAGTACTCTTTCCGGGGGGTCTTTGGCGGCGCTGGTGTACCTGAGTCCGGGGATTGCCAAGCCGGTGCGTTTGCCGGTGCCCTCGTTGCAAAACCTGCTGGCCTACGACCTCTACACCCCGAAAATCTATCGGGTGACGGTGGTGGGGCTGGTGGATTGGGTTTCCCGCCTGACGGATGTTTTAGACCGGTATCTGGTGGATGGGCTGGTGAATTTGGTCGGTCTGGCGACGGTATTGGGCGGGGAAACCCTCAAGTACAGCACGTCCGGGAAGTTTCAGTGGTATTTGTTCACGATCCTGCTGGGGATGGGGTTAGTGGTGGGTTTAGCTGTCATTACCTTATTTTGATCCAACGAGGCAAAATTATGCTCAGTGTTTTGATTTTCTGCCCCCTACTTGCTGGTCTCGCTGTCCTATTTGTGCGGGAGGGAAAACCAGCTAAAACCCTGGCGATGGTGTTTTCGGGGCTGATGGTGGCCTGGGTGGGTTTGCTTTTGGGGCGGTTTGACCTGACGGCTCCGGGCGTACAGTTCCCCGAATTTGCCGCCTGGTTGCCGAATTTGGGGTTGAATTACCAGTTGGGGGGCGATGGCTTAACCCTGTCTCTGCTGGCGTTGAACAGTGTGATCACCGGGATTGTGGTGTACAGTACGCCGGTGACGGTGGCTCGTCCCCAGTTGTACTACGGGTTGGTGCTGTGGGTGAGTGCGGGGTTGGCGGGGGCGTTTACGGCGCAGAATGTGTTGTTGTTTGTTTTGTTTTACGAACTGGAATTAATTCCCATTTATTTTCTGATTGGTATCTGGGGGGGTGCCCGCAAGGAATATGCCGCCATTAAGTTTCTCCTCTATACAGCGGTTTCCGGGATTTTGATTTTGGGGGGTTGTCTGGCGCTGGGTTGGCTGAGTGGCACCCCGGATTTTGACTATGGGCATATCCGGCTGGGGGTGGCGGGGTTGGCACCGTCTGTGCAGTTAACGCTCCTGTTGGTCTTGTTGCTGGGGTTTGGCATCAAAACCCCCCTGGTGCCCCTCCACACCTGGTTGCCGGATGCCTACGTGGAAGCCTCACCGCCGGTGGCAATTTTGTTGGGGGGTGTTTTGGCGAAGTTGGGAACCTACGGTCTGGTGCGCTTTGGCCTGCAACTGTTCCCGGCGGCGTGGGCGCAGTTGTCCCCCGGCTTGGCGCTGTGGGGGACGGTGGGGGTCTTATTTGGTGCCCTGGCGGCGATTGCCCAAAAGGATATTAAGCGGATGGTGGCCTACAGTTCGATTGGGCACATGGGCTACGTGATGCTGGGGTGTGCGGTGGGCACGCCCTTGGCTTTGGTGGGGGCGATAGGGCAGATGGTGAGCCACGGCCTGATTTTAGCGATTTTGTTCCATCTGGTGGGGGTGATCGAACGCAAGGTGGGCACTCGGGAATTGGATGTGTTGAATGGGCTGATGAATCCCCTGCGGGGGTTACCGGCGGTGAGTTCCCTGCTGGTTTTGGGGGGGATGGCCAGTGCGGGGATTCCGGGCATGGCGGGATTTGTGGCGGAATTTTTGGTATTTCAGGGCAGTTATCAAAGGTTTCCTCTGCTCACCCTATTGTGTGTTTTCGGTACGGGGTTAACGGCGGTTTATTTTGTGATTTTGCTGAATCGCACCTGTTTTGGCAAGCTCGACAACCGCACGGCCTACTACCCCCAGGTGGCGGCGGCGGAAAAAATTCCCGCATTGCTGTTAGCGGGTTTGATTTTATTCCTGGGCATCCAACCCCGCTGGCTGGTGCAATGGAGTGAACGCACCGCTCAGAATTTGGCCTTGCCCCCACAGGTGGCCATGGTGTTCGCACCGCCCACCACCGCCAGTTTGCCCCCGCAATTCTCAGGAGAATAACCATGACTATTACCTTGGAACCCCGCACCCAACTGCCCCCTTCCCAGCATGAATTTGCCGAGGTGATTCACCGTTTGGAAGCGGGGGGGGCGATGGTGCCCGACACCCCGGAAAATCTCATGCAAATCGTGGGGATTTGGTATGCCTATGCGGTGCCGATGGATTTTTATTGGCGGGATTTGCTCTACATCGGCGAACAGGTATTTTTGAACCCTTTACCGTTTTTTAAGTTCTTCATCTCTGAAGAATACCTCAACCGTCCCAATCATTACGCCGGAGATGATGCGGATTTGCGAATTTGGCGGGGGGAAGCGACAGCGCATCCCGAGTTGTTGAAATTTATCCACAAAGGAGAAACCGGCAATTTGCCCCGTCTGTTGCATCACCTCTGGCACGACCGAATTAATATGGAATTTGCTGAGGAATGTATGCGGGCAATGCTCTGGCACCGGGGGATGGGCGGCCAGTTTGACCCCTATTTGGATAGCGAAGAATACAAGCAAAATGCTGACCGGGCGATTCGGGCGTATTTCCAGGGTAATCCGGTCATGTTGGGGCTGTATCGGCTGTTCCCGGAGATGTTTTTGGAACAATGCCGACAGGCTTCCTATTATGCCAATTTGGGCTTATTTTGGGAAATTATGGCACCCGTCTTTTTTGAAATCCATGACCAATACTTAGAAGGAAAAATCACCACCGTTAGAGAGGCGATGAATTTCATTGTGAATGGCATTTTTGCCATCGCTGGCCGCCCGATTTACCATCACGTTTTTATCCGGGGGGAATGCTACGAAGTCATCCCCAAAAGTAAGGGTTTTACCTGGTTGTATGAGGCGGCTTTGCCCTACGTGGAGGCAGTATTTTATCGCACGTCCCCGTTCCGGGGC
Source organism: uncultured Synechococcus sp. (assembly GCA_964481635.1). GTDB lineage: Bacteria > Cyanobacteriota > Cyanobacteriia > Gloeomargaritales > Gloeomargaritaceae > Gloeomargarita. The sequence continues at coordinate 32,817 of CAYZTU010000011.1, read as the reverse complement.
ACCAAATCCTACAATGCCCAGGCGGGAATGGTGCCGGATCACCAAAAGGATTTTCACTACGGGGTGTTGTATGCGGACAAATTTCCCGTGGGAACGGCGGGCATTCCCCCCACGTTGCTGATGCAGGATATGCTCCATTTCTTGCCGGATTATTTGCACCATTATTATCAGCAACATTGTCGGGGGGAAACGGATATGCTGGTGCAGCTTGCGATTAGTTTCCAACGCTCCATGTACTGTGTGACTTCCGCAGTGATTCAAGCCCTACGCACGGCCTTGCTCTACCCGTTGGATGACCCGAATCCGAGACATTTGCTGGCAAACCGGCGGTTTTTTGAAGCCCAAATCAACCGCTTTTGTCGCCCGGAGTATGGCATTCGAGATGCGGCACGGTTGAGCTATATTCAAACCCCAGATTATCGCTAGGCAAACTGTTGCTCAAATTGATACTTCTGCCACAGTTCCTGATACAAACCGGGCTGTTGCGCCAGTTCCTGGTGAGTGCCCATCTGCACCAGTTGCCCCTGTGCCAAAACCAAAACCCGGTCGGCCATGGCGGCTACCCCCAGTTGATGCGTGACCAGGATGACGGTGTTGGCCAGGGCAGTGATGGACTGGACAATCCCCTGGGCGGTCTGGCTGTCCACGCTGGCCAAGGCATCATCCAAAAGTAAAATCGGGGTCTGCACCAGCAATCCACGGGCGAGGGCGGTTCGCTGCCGTTGCCCCCCAGACAGGGTGATCCCCCGCTCCCCCACTAGGGTTTCGTACTGCTCCGGGAACGTCATAATTTCCCCGTGGATTTGGGCTTGGACGGCGGCTCCCTCCACCCGCCCTAGGTCTGCCTCCGGGTCACCATAACGGATATTGTCTGCCAACATTGTACTAAATAAAAAACTTTCCTGGGGCACATAAGCCATCGCCCGCCGCAGGTCGGCCAGGGCAATCTGGGTAATGTCATGCCCATCCAAAAAGACCTGTCCCCCCCCAATCGGCAACAGACGGCAGAGGGCTTCGATCAGGGTACTTTTGCCCGCCCCCACCGGCCCGACCACCACTAGGGTTTCCCCCGCTTGTACCGAGAAATTGACATCGTGCAAAGCCGGTTGGGATTGCCCCGGATAGGTGTAGGACAAATGCTGTACCCTTAATTCCCCCCGGACGGCGGCGAGGGGCAGGGCGGTGGGGGAGTTTTGGATTTGGGGTACTTCCTGGAGGAGGGCTTCCACCCGTTCAATGCTTACCTGTCCCCGTTGCAACGCCGTGATGGTAAACCCCAGCAAAGCCGTGGGAAAGACCAGGCGTTCGACGTAGAGCAAAAGTGCCACAAATCCCCCCAGGGTGAGGGTCTGGGCTTCCATCGCCTGACTCCCTAGCCAGAGCAAGACCAGCAAACTCACGCTGGCAATGCCCCCAAACAAAGGAAACAAAAAACTGCGGGTACGAGCCAGGGCGAGATTATCCTGGAGCAATTCCTGGTTTAACTGGGCAAATCCCCGCTGCTCCACCGGTTCCTGGGCATAGATTTTGATCAAGGCCATGCCACTCATATCCTCTTGAATCAGATCGCTGAGTGCGGCCAACCGTTCCTGCACCTGTGCCTGTTGCCACCGCAGGGTGTCCCCGCAGGCATACACCAGGAGAAACAGCAAGGGATAGACGGCGAGGGCAGCCACGGTGAGGGAAACATTAATCCCCAGCATGACTGGCAAGGTGAATGCATAGGCCAAAACCGTATTCACCAAACTAAGGACTGAAAACCCCACCAAACGCCGCACATTATCCACATCGCTGGTGGCACGGCTGATCAATTCCCCCGGCGGATGTTGACTGAAATAATGCTGGTCTAACCGCAGAAAATGCTCGAATAACTTTTGTTTTAGGTCAAATTCCACTTGGCGGCCTACCCCAAACAAAACCAGGCGGGACACCATGCGGATCACCCACATCAGCGAGGCCAGAGCAATGATGCCAAACCCATAACCCAAAATTGCTCCGGGTTGCAGGTTGGTTTCCAGTCGGTTAATGGCTTGGCGCAGTACCAAGGGGATGCCAACCCCCAATAAATTGACGAAGACCAACGCCAGGATACCGACCAGTTGGGAACGCCAGTAGGGTCGGATGTAGCCAAGCAGTTTACGGAGTTGCCCCCGGTGCGGTTTTGCCATACTGCCAGTGTAACAACCCCACGGGTTAAGATGGATGGGGTGGTTTTGTGTGGGTTTATCATGGCACTTTCTTCCCAATGGCGGTCGGTTTTTGCCCAGCAACGGGCGGTGAAAATTATTAGCGGCATTACCCAATTTGACCCGCAGGTGGTGGGGCGGGTGGTACGGGCGGCCACCCGGGGGGGAGCGACCTACGTGGACATCGCCAGCGACCCGGCTCTAGTAAAATTGGTGCGGCAGATGACCGATTTACCCCTGTGTGTCTCGACCATTGACCCCGAACGGTTACCCGCCTGTGTGGCCGCCGGGGCGGACATGGTGGAACTGGGCAATTTTGACCCGTTTTATGCCCAGGGGGAGGTGTTTTCGGCGGAACGGGTCTGGGCGTTGACGGCGCGCACCCGGGAACTCCTGCCCGAGGTTCCCCTGTCGGTGACCGTGCCCCATGGTCTGCCCCTGGATGCCCAGGCGGTACTGGCGCAGGAATTGGTGGCTCTGGGGGCAGATGTATTGCAAACCGAGGGGAGTGGGGTGATGCAACCGCAAAATCCCGGGGTGTTGGGCTTGATCGAAAAAGCTGCCCCGGCTCTAGCTGCTGCCTACACCCTCAGCCAAGCGGTGAATGTGCCGGTGGTCTGTGCCTCCGGGTTGTCGGTCGTGACCGCACCCATGGCTCGGGCGGTGGGTGCCGCCGGGGTGGGGATCGGACGGGCGGTAAACCGCCTAGAGGATGAATTGGCGATGACGGCGGCGGTGCGGGCGGTGGTAGAAGCCCTGTCCCCAAGGGCGGTGGTGTAATGCCTGTGGCAACGGCCATCCCCCAGTTTGACCTCACCCGCCAGTACCAACAATTGCAGGATGTACTCACCCCGATTGCCCAGGAGGTATTAGCCAAAGGGGTGTATGTCGGGGGTAGCCCGGTTGCCCAGTTTGAACAAGCCTTTGCCCAGTATGTGGGGGTCGCCCATTGCATTAGTTGCAATTCTGGGACGGATGCCCTTTATCTGGCACTCCGGGCGTTGGGGGTCAGGGCGGGGGATGAGGTGATTACGGCGGCCTTTTCCTTTATTGCTACGGCGGAGGCCATTAGCCTGACCGGGGCAACGCCGGTGTTTGTGGATGTGGAGCCGGATACGTTTAATCTGGATTTAGAGCAGGTTGCCCAACGGATTACGGAGAAGACCAAGGCCGTTATGCCGGTGCATTTATTTGGCCGACCGGTGGATATGATGGCTCTGAACCACCTGGCGCAGGCGCATGGTTTGGCCGTTGTTGAGGACTGCGCCCAGGCCACGGGGAGTCGCTGGCAGGGGCAACCGGTGGGGCGGTGGGGCACCCTGGGCTGTTTTAGCTTCTACCCGACCAAAAATCTCGGGGCGGTGGGGGATGGGGGGGCGATTACCACCCAGGATGGAGCCTTGGCGCAACGCATCCGAGAAATCAAAAATCACGGCCAGCGGGAACGCTACAATTCCGTGACCGTGGGAGTGAATAGCCGTTTGGATGCCCTGCAAGCAGCCTTACTGACCGCAAAATTAAGTTACTTAGAGCCATGGCTGGCCCAACGGCGGGCTTTGGCGCAAAACTATCGGGAATTATTAGCGGGCATACCCGAAATTATCCTGCCCCAGGATTGCTCTGGCCACAGTTGGAACCAATTTACAATAACCATACAAAAAGATTCCATCAACCGGGATAACCTGCGTACCAAATTGCAACAGGTGGGGATTGGCACAGCGGTTTACTACCCGGTGCCTTTGCCTCTGCAACCAGTGTATCAACATTTACAGTACGAAAAAGCGACTATTCCCCACTCGGTTGACTTGAGCCGGCGGGTTTTATCCCTCCCCCTATTCCCGGAATTGACCCCAGGGGAGCAGGCACAGGTAGCGGGGCAGGTGCGGCACCTTGGGGGCGGCTAATGGCGGTGGGGATGTCTGGGTGGCGGCGGCTGGGGTTGCCCTTTTTGACCGTGGCAACGCTGGGGGTGTTGGCCTTTTCCTTGTTGGCCAGTTGGCAACAGCCCCAGACGCAGAATTGGTTACAACTGCGGGCGGTGGATTTACAACTGCAGGCCAGTGTCTGGCAGGGAAATGGGGAACTCACCCAATGGTTTGCCCAATCCACCTTGGCGCAGGCGGAGCAGGCGTATCAACGACAACTCCAGGTGGGGCAGCAGGCGCTCAACCCGGCAGAGCCGGGGCAGTTGGCGCAGTTGTTGGTGCTGGAGTTGCGCTTGGGGGTCATTCAAGCGGAGCGGGGGGAGGTGGGGCTGGCACAAGCGACTTGGCAGGAGGTGATCCAGCGGCACCCACCGGGGGAATTACCGCAAACGGCGCAGGTCTTGCAGGGGTTGTGGGGGGAACCGGTGCTGATTTACCCGGATGCGGAATTTCTGCTGACGGAGTATCTATCCGGCTGGTTTGAGCAGGTCGCCCTGCTGCGATTGTATGACCTGCAACAACGGGATGTGGAGCGGACGGTTTTGGGACAAGAGCAACAACAGCGTGCCCGGGATGCCCTGAATCGGGTGCTGGTACTGGTGGGATTGCCGCTGGCGGGGGGTACCCTGGGCATCCTTTTACTCCTGGGGTTGGGGGTGCAATGGCTCCTGCGGGGGCGGCAGTCGGTGTTGGGGCGGGTGGAATCGCCGGGGTGGTCGGTGCCCTGGAGCATGGATGTGGTGTTGCAGGTGATGGTGCTGTGGTTTGTCGCCTTTTTGGGTTTGGGACAGGTGGTGTTGCCGGTGGTGGTGCAGGTGCTGGGGTGGGGGGAGGGGGTGCGGACTCCCCTGGGACGGGCGTTGTATGTGCTCCTGAGTTATACCAGTTTGATCGCCGCCGGGGTGGGAATTTTGGTGGTGAGTTTGCGGAGCTATCAACCCCTAGGGAGCCACTGGTTTGACCTCCAGCTACGGGGGCGGACGTGGGTATGGGGGGTGGGGGCATACCTGGTGGCGCAACCGCTGGTGTTTTTGGCTTCGCTGGTCAATCAATCCCTCCTCCAGGGACGGGGGGGCGGCAATCCTTTGCTGCCGGTCTTGGCACAGACTGAAGACCCTTGGATTGTGACGATTTTTAGCCTGGTGATCGTGGTCTTGGCACCCCTATTTGAGGAAACGATTTTTCGGGGGTTTTTGCTACCTTCCCTCACCCGCAGATTGCCCGTGGCGGGGGCGGTGGGGGTGAGCGGGGCGGTGTTTGCCCTGGCGCACTTGAGTGTGGCGGATTTATTGCCGCTGACGGTGCTGGGCATTGTTTTGGGTTTTGTTTACACGCGAGAGCGGGGGTTGTGGGCACCGATTTTGCTCCACGGTCTTTGGAATGGGGGTTCGCTGGTGGCGTTGCTGGTGTTGGGACATGGCTGAGGTGTCAAAAATTAGCGGGCGGGTGTGTCTGCTTTTGCTCCACGGTCTTTGGAATGGGGGTTCGCTGGTGGCGTTGCTGGTGTTGGGACATGGCTGATTCCCAGAAAGTTACCGGGCGGGTGCGTCTGTTGGGAGCGGTGGTGCTGGTGGTGGGGTTTTACGCCCTGGCGGTGGTGGGTTTGCGCTGGGCGGGGATTGCTCCGGTGCGGGCATGGCTGGCGCAGTTTGAGCCGTTTTCCTGGTTGGTATTTATCTTCCTGGCAGCGGGAAGTCTGATTTTTGCCCCCCTCAGTGGCAGTTCCCTGTACGTGGTGGGGGGGACAGTGTTTGGCCAAAATTTGGCCTTTGTTCTCAGCGTGGTGGCGACGGTTTTGGGGTGTAGTGTCAATTTTTTTCTGGCGCGATGTTGGGGACGGCAACTGGTACTGCGGTTGGTGGGGACGGGGCACATCGAAACCCTGGACGGTTGGCTGGCGGATTTACAGAGCCATCACAGCATTTTTTATATGTTTTTGGTGATGCATTTATCCCAGGATATGGTCAGCTACGCCCTGGGGTTGACCCGGATCATCTATCGGGACTTTGTGATTGCCCTGACCCTGAGTGCCCTGACCATTGTGGGATTTTATATCTATTTCGGCAGTTGGGTGTTGAACTGGTTGGTGGCGGGTTAACCCAACCTAGGGGGATAGCTCGGTGATCACCCCAGTGACGGTGCCGTTCAACGCCCGGGGGCAGACCCAATGCCCTGGTAGCAAAGAAGGCCAGCCCCGGCGCAGGGCTTCGGGACAAACCGCATGGATGGTCAACTGGCAGTCCAGCAGATGCAACCCCTCTTTTTCCGCCTGTTTGATGCCGGTTTTGAGAATCGAGGTGTTGGTAAATTCGATGGTGCGGTTGCATTGGACGCAGACGAGATGGTGGTGATGGTGCGGGTAGGGCTGGTTGAGTTCGTAGTGTTTGTGGCCTTCCGCCAGTTCCAACTCCCGCAATAGACCCATCCGTGCCATTAGTTTCAAACTGCGGTAAATCGTCGAAAGGCTGATATTTTCCCCCCGTTGGCCAAGGGCGTGGGAGAGGTCTTCCGCACTCAAATGGTTTCCCTGGGGTAAATTCTGGAAAAACTTGAGAATTTTCTCCCGTTGGGGGGTTAAACGACAACCAATTTGATGTAACTCGGAGCGCAGGTCAGCGGCATCATACAGTGCCATAGGAATACCTAATCGTGCTGTGGTTTAACGGGAGTTTTGGATGGGGATTGTCCTTACTGATTACCTTACTAAAAAAAGTATAAATTGGCAACAAGCTGAATTTATTGCAAATGATTATGAACTGGCTGGGGTGGGGATTTGCGTTGGCTTCGCTTCCCAGGTCATAATGCCTCCAGTGGGCTTTGGGGGGATATGTCGGTAGCACTGGGGATGGTTGAGGTTTTGGGGACACCCCCGACCCTGGCGGTGGCGGATGTAATGGTGAAGGCGGGGCGGGTAACGCTGGTGTACTGCGAACGGGTGAGCGGTGCCTACATGACTGTGATCGTGCGGGGGGATGTGTCCGAGGTGAAGATGGCGGTGGCGGCGGGGGTGGAAGCGGCCAAAAAAGTCTTGCCCTACAACCAACCCAAGGAAAAAACGTTGCTCCTTTCCTATCACATTATTCCCCGTCCCCATCCGAATTTGGAGCGGGTTTTACCCATTGCCTATCGCTCCGCTGTGGAACGGTTTCGGGTATGAGCCAGCCCTGGAGTCAGCGGTTTGATTCGCCTTTGCATCCGGCCATTGATGCCTTCAATGCCAGCATCGGCTTTGACTTGGCACTCCTGCCGGTGGATGTGCGGGGTTCCCAAGCCCACGCCCGGATGTTGGCCCGCCAGGGGATCATTACCCCGGCGGAGGGGGAGCAGTTGGTGCAGGGGCTGGCACAAATTCAACAGGAGTACGCCGCCGGTACCTTCCCCGCCCAGGGGGAGGATGTGCATTTGGCGGTCGAGCGGCGGTTGACGGAACTGGTGGGGGAGGTGGGCAAAAAACTCCACACCGCCCGTTCCCGCAATGACCAGGTGGCGACGGATTTGCGGTTGTACTTGCGGGATGCCGTCGATCGGTTACTGTTACAAATTCAGCAATTCCAGCGGGTGTTGTGCGGGGTGGCCGCCGACCATGTGGAGACGTTGATTCCCGGCTATACCCATTTACAGCGAGCGCAACCGGTGAGTTTGGCGCATCATTTGTTGGCCTATTTTGAGATGTTCCAACGGGATAAAATCCGCTTACAACAAATTCGCCAACGGGTGAATATATCGCCCCTGGGAGCGGGGGCGTTGGCGGGGACAACCTTTCCCATTGACCGGGAATATACGGCGGAATTATTAGAATTTGCCGGGGTCTGTGCCAATAGTTTGGATGCGGTGAGTGACCGGGATTTTGTCGTGGAATTTTTGACGGCGGCCAGTCTGATTTTGGTGCATTTGAGCCGGATGTCGGAGGAGTTGATTCTCTGGTCATCCCAGGAATTTAGCTTTGTCCAGTGGCAGGATAGCTGTGCGACCGGTTCCAGTATGATGCCCCAGAAGAAAAATCCCGATGTACCCGAATTGGTACGGGGTAAAACCGGGCGGGTTTTTGGTCATTTGCAGGCGATGTTGGTGATTTTGAAGGGATTACCCCTGGCCTACAATAAGGACCTCCAGGAAGATAAGGAAGCGGTGTTTGATACGGTGAAAACGCTCCATGATTGCTTGGCCGCCATGACCGTCGTGTGGCAGGAGGGAATCGTTTTTCAACAACAGCGACTGGCGCAAGCGGTGGAGTCCGATTTGAGTAATGCCACGGATGTGGCCGATTACTTGGCCGCCCAGGGGGTGCCGTTTCGCACCGCTTACCAAATTACGGGGCAGATCGTGAAATTTTGTGTGAATTCTGGCCGGTTATTCAAGGATTTAACCCTGACGGAATGGCAGGAATTTCATCCCCAATTTGCTGCGGATATTTATCAGGCCATTACCCCCCAGCAGGTGGTGGCGCGGCGGAATAGTCTGGGGGGAACGGGATTGGCGCAGGTGCGGCTGGCTCTCGCCCAGGCGCAGGCACAATGTTTCTGAATCCTCGTAGGCACCCACAAAATTCAGGCTGACCAGGCATCGCCCCCGTTTTTGAGAACTGCTTTCCCTGACCCGCCCCCTGACCGAAACCGGCACTTTATATTACTTAATGTATTTAATGACTTAAATTCTCATTAACTGTGGTAGGGTTGGCTTGGGGTTACTATTGAGATTATTTCTTAATAGTATACAGTTGCTCTGGCCAAGAAACCCAATTTCAATTGGGGGTCTGGGTTAAGGCGTGACGCTAACCCTGTTGTTACTAACCTGCTGTTTTGACAAGGAGTAGATGCGATGCAGACCTATGGTGAACCGAAAGTGACCTATGGTTGGTGGGCGGGAAATGCTCGTTTTGCGGACAAGTCCGGGTTATTTATTGCTGCCCATGTCGCCCAGGCCGCTTTGATTACCTTTTGGGCAGGGGCTTTTACCTTATTTGAAATTTCTCGCTTTAACGCCGCCCTACCGATGGGTGAGCAGGGGTTAATTCTCCTGCCCCATTTAGCGACGTTGGGGCTAGGGGTGGGTGAGGGCGGCCAAATTGTGGATACCTATCCCTATTTTGTGGTGGGGGCGGTGCATTTGATTTCTTCGGCGGTGCTAGGAGCGGGAGCTTTATTCCATGCCTTCAAAGCTCCAGAAGACCTGAAAAATGCCCCAGGTTTAGCAAAACGCTTTCATTTTGAATGGGAAAATTCTCAGCAGTTGGGGATCATTTTAGGACATCATTTGCTGTTTTTGGGCATGGGTGCTTTGTTACTCGTTGCTAAAGCCTGTTGGTGGGGTGGATTGTATGATGCCGCTAGTCAAACCGTCCGATTGGTAACGAACCCAACCTTAAATCCAGTCGTCATTTATGGCTATCAAACCCACTTTGCCAGCTTAGACAATTTGGAGGATTTGGTCGGGGGTCATATTTTTGTCGGCATCCTCCTCATGGCCGGGGGAATTTGGCATATTTTAGTACCGCCGTTGCCCTGGGCCAGAAGGGTTCTGCTATTTTCTGGAGAGGCTGTTTTATCTTACTCCTTGGGTGGAATTGCCTTGGCTGGATTTGTGGCGGCCTATTTCTGTGCAGTGAATACGTTGGCCTATCCGCCGGAATTTTATGGCTCCGTTTTAACGGTGAAACTGGGAATTACGCCCTATTTTGCCGATACGGTCAAATTGCCCTACGGCACCTATACGCCCCGGGCGTGGTTGGCGAATGCCCATTTTTTCCTGGCCTTTTTCTTTCTGCAAGGCCATTTGTGGCACGCTCTCCGGGCTTTGGGATTTGATTTTCGCCGGGTGGAACGGGCGTTGAATTCTATCCAAGTGTGAGCTAGTCAATTGTTAGTAAAGTCTAAAATTATAGCCGAGAGAGGGGGATTTTCCAATGTTTTCTGAGGGATAATTATGGCAAAGATTGGTTTATTTTTTGGGACACAAACGGGTAACACTCAAACGGTGGCGGAGCAGATTCAAAAAGCCCTAGGTGGTAGTGCGGTTGTGGATTTAATTGATATTGCGGCAGCCGATGTGGATGATTTCAGCCCCTACTCCTGTATTATCATTGGTTGCCCTACCTGGAATATCGGTGAATTGCAGGGGGATTGGCAAGGGTTTTATGATGAGTTGGAGGCGATTGATTTCAGTGGTAAGAAAGTTGCTTATTTTGGTTGTGGTGACCAGGTCGGTTATGCGGATAATTTTCAGGATGCCATTGGTATTTTGGAGGAGATGATTACTTCCTTGGGGGGTAGAACCGTCGGCTATTGGTCAACCGAGGGCTATGAGTTCAATGCTTCTAAAGCGGTGCGAGGGGATCAATTGGTGGGTTTGGCCTTGGATGAGGACAACCAGCCGGAGTTGACAACCAAACGGATTCAAACGTGGACACAGCAGTTGAAAACCGAGTTTGGGTTGTAACGAATAGGTAGGGGATGGGTGTAAAAGTCGCATTTATCCCCTACAAAAAATTGGCAATTTTTTAACGCATACCCCAACTTAAAAATCATGATCCAATACCTATGTCCAATGGTGATTTGGTTGATGATGACTTGGTTCTTTACGGCTATTTGTTTTGCATTTACCGATGGGATGGAATTGTTAAACAAACTGCATCGTATTCCCTGTGACCGTTGTTATTATTTCACGGGACATGACCAGTTAAAATGTGCCGTTCATCCCTGTACAGCCTTGACGGAATCAGCGATGAATTGTCCAGACTTTGTACGAGCAACGCCTCGACCCATTACCCCCCATAAGTTCTGAAGATGATCCCCAGGTGACGGGGGTAGTGTAGGATGGGGAGTCAGGCTTTGAGATAAACGCATGGCAGATGTTTTGACGGTGGAAGGGATACAAAAATTATTGCCCCATCGGTATCCCTTTCTGTTGGTGGATCGGATTGTGGAATACGTAGCGGGGGAACGGGCGGTGGGCATTAAAAATGTCACCGTGAATGAACCTTTTTTTCAGGGGCATTTTCCGGGGCGACCCTTGATGCCGGGGGTGCTGATCGTGGAAGCGATGGCGCAGGTCGGGGGCGTGGTGGTCATGCAATTGCCGGAAGCCCAGGGGCATTTGTCGGTGTTTGCCGGGATTGATAAGGTGCGGTTTCGCAGGCAGGTCACCCCAGGAGATCAACTGGTTTTAGAAGCTAATCTCATCCGTTTACGCATGGGACGTTTTGGGCAGGTACAGGGGCGGGCAATGGTGAATGGAGATTTAGTCGCAGAAGGGGACTTACTCTTTTCTTTGGTAGATTAATGCCTGATTTAATTTTATTTTGGCATCGGCGAGATTTGCGAATTGAGGATAGCATCGGCTTACACACCGCCCGGTTACACACGCCCAAGGTGGTGGGTTTTTTTTGTTTTGACCCCCATATTTTAAGCCGCAATGATCTGGCACCGGTGCGGATGTACTATCTGCGGGAATGTATAGTAGATTTACAGCAACAGTATAAACGAGCCGGGAGCGAATTGCTCATCCTTTGGGCAGACCCAATTGAGGCCATTCCCAGTCTGGCGCAGGGGTTGAATGCTAGGGCAGTGTACTGGCATGAGGATGTGGAACCCTACGGTCGCCAGCGGGATCAAGAGGTGATGAACCAATTAGATAAATTGAGTATTACCCATCAGCAGTTTTGGGATCAATTACTCCATGCACCCACGGAAATTGGCACTAAAATGGGGCAACCCTATACGGTTTTTACGCCTTTTTGGAAGAATTGGTCACAGCAGGAAAAAGTCACACCCTACCCTGAGTTAAATGATTGCATCAAACTCACGGAAAATGAGCGGCAAGCGGCACAAAAAGCGGGGGTAATTCCCTTGCCAACGCTCAGGGAGTTGGGGTTTACTTGGACGGGGCAGCTGGACTATGAAGCAGGCAGCAAAGGGGCGGAGAATTTACTAACCCAATTTGGTCAATCGGCGATTTATTCCTATCAGGAACAGAGAAATTTTCCAGCTATTTTAGGAACTTCTCGCCTGAGTGCTGCCTTAAAGTTTGGAGTGATTGGCATCCGTACCCTTTGGCAGTTTACCCAGGATTGTTTACAGAATTTTCCTGGCAATGAATCGGTGGTCACTTGGCAGCAGGAGTTGGCATGGCGAGAATTTTATCAACACGGTATCTATCATTTTCCCCGCTTGGAAACCCACAGTCATCGGGCGCAGTTTGATGCGTTTGATTGGGAGAATAATGCCAACTATTTTCAGGCGTGGTGTGCAGGGGAAACGGGCTATCCCATCGTGGATGCGGCCATGCGTCAGTTAAATCAAACCGGCTGGATGCACAACCGGTGTCGGATGATTGTGGCGAGCTTTTTAACTAAGGATTTGCTGATTGATTGGCGGTGGGGCGAACGCTATTTTATGCAAAATTTGATAGATGGGGATTTGAGTGCCAATAATGGCGGCTGGCAATGGAGTGCTTCCGTGGGGATGGACCCCCGCCCCTTGCGAATTTTCAACCCCAATACCCAGGCCACTAAATTTGACCCGGAGGCCGAATATATTTATACTTGGGTGCCGGAGTTGCGGGCGGTGGAGGTGCCGCAAATTTTAAGCAATCAAATCACCCCGTTAGAGCGGCGGGCATTGGGGTATCCTGAAGCGATTGTCAACCATCAAAAACAACAGCAACTATTTAAGCAAAAATACCAAATGATTTCCCGTTCAGGTTAGGGGAACTTAATTTTGGTGCAATCGGTCTTGCTTGAGTTGGCTGAGAACCCAATTTTTTGAGGGGCTAAGTATGGTGGGTGTGTGGTCGGCAATTATCAATTCCCAATTTGTGCGGATTTTTATTGTCGTATTTCTGATTATCATTCTGCAAATTCCCAGTTTGATGATTGGCGGGTTAGTCCAGGAACGCCAAGGGGTACGCAATGAAGCGATTGCTGATATTACGGGAAAATGGGGGCAGGCGCAGACGATTTTAGGGCCTCGTTTACTGGTTCCTTATACGAAGCAGGTGCGGGAGGGTAATCGGGTTAAGGCGGTGACCTACTACGCTACAGTTCTGCCAGAGAATTTACAAATTCAGAGCGATTTGCAAACAGAAATACGTTATCGGGGTATTTTTGAAGTGCCGGTTTATCGCACGCAAGTGGCCATCAAAGGGGAATTTGTGCGCCCGGATTTGACCCGTTGGGGAATTGCGCCGGGGGATATTCGTTGGGGACAAAGTGAGTTGAGTTTGGATATAAGCGATGCCCGGGCGATTCAAAATCAAGCGGTGCTGCAATGGCAGGGCAAAACATTTCCCTTTGCGCCGGGAACGGGGCAATTTCACCCCAGTCAGGGGACGGGAATCCACAGCAATGTGGGGCGGGGGATGGGGGGGAATCGGTTTAATTTTGCGATTAATTTGCGCTTGAATGGCAGTGAGCGGCTGAATGTGGCTCCCTTTGGGCAAATGACCAAAATTACTATGGCGGGGAATTGGTCAAATCCCAGTTTCCAGGGGCTGTGGTTGCCGACCCAACGGCAGGTGACGGAGCAGAAATTCCAGGCCACGTGGGAAATTCCGGCGCTGGGACGTAATTTTCCCCAGCAGTGGACAAGCGAACAGCCGGTGGCGGAGGACGTGGTACGTCAGTCGGTGGTGGGGGTGGATTTGCTCTCGCCGGTGGATCAGTATCGCATGGCGGAACGGAGTTTGAAGTACAATTTCCTGTTTTTGTTATTAACTTTTGCCGCTTTTTGGTTGTTTGAAGTTACCCTGGGTTTGCGGGTACATCCCCTCCAATATCTGCTGGTCGGGGTGGCAATGTGTTTGTTTTATCTATTGCAGTTGGCGTTTTCGGAACATTTGGGGTTCCCGGTGGCCTACGGGTTGGCAAGCGTGGCGGTGGCGGTTTTGGTGGCCTTTTATTCCGTATCGGTACTGCGGGCAAACCGGCGGGGGACGGTGATTGGCCTGATGCAGGTGGGTTTGTATGGCTATCTTTATGTGGTGTTGGTCAACCAGGATTATGCCCTGTTGATTGGCTCCCTGGGGCTATTTGCGTTTCTGGCTCTGGTCATGTATTTCACCCGCCGGATTGATTGGTTTAATGTGGGGCGCAGTTCCCCGTCCTAGCCGGGGGATGACCCCGAACATGGTAGGATCAACTCCTGACTGCTGGGGACATCATGGCACCGATTCCCAAATTGTTGATTGCCAATCGGGGGGAAATCGCCGTCCGTATTTTGCGTTCCTGTGGGGAATTGGGCATCAAGACGGTTGCAGTACATTCTACGGCGGATCGGCAATGCTTGCACGTGCAATTGGCCGATGAGGCGGTGTGTATCGGGGAAGCCCCCAGCGCCAAAAGCTATTTGAACATTCCCAATATTATTGCCGCCGCCCTCACCCGTCATGCGACCGCAATCCATCCCGGCTATGGTTTTTTGGCGGAGAATGCCCGTTTTGCCGAAATTTGTGCGGATCATGACCTGATTTTTGTGGGGCCGACCCCCCAGGCGATGCGGGCGATGGGGGACAAATCCACCGCTAAACGCACCATGAAACAGGCGGGGGTACCGGTGATCCCTGGCAGTGAGGGGTTATTGAGTGATGAGGCGACGGCTCTGAAAATTGCCCAGGACATTGGCTTCCCTGTGATCATCAAGGCCACGGCGGGGGGCGGAGGGCGGGGGATGCGGGTGGTGCGTCAAGTGGAGGACTTTGGGCGGGCATTTTTGGCGGCCCAGGGGGAAGCGGAAGCGGCATTTGGCAATCCGGGGGTGTATTTAGAAAAATTGATTGAACGGCCTCGCCATGTGGAATTGCAAATTTTGGCGGATCAATACGGCCATGTGGTGCATCTGGGGGAGCGGGATTGTTCGATTCAACGCCGCCACCAAAAACTCCTGGAAGAAGCCCCTAGCCCCCTGTTGACCCCACAACTGCGGGAAAAAATGGGTGAACAGGCGGTGCGGGTAGCCCAATCCATCGGTTATGTGGGGGTGGGGACGGTGGAATTTTTGCTGGATAAGCACGGCCACTTTTATTTCATGGAAATGAATACCCGGATTCAGGTGGAACATCCGGTTACGGAAGTGGTGACTGGATTAGACTTGATTAGTTTGCAAATTCGCATCGCCCAAGGGGAACCCTTACCTTTTACGCAACGGGAGGTGCAATTGCGGGGTCATGCCATTGAATGTCGGATCAATGCCGAAGACCCGGAGCATCAATTTCGTCCCTGTCCCGGTCGAATTGTGGCCTATTTACCTCCCGGCGGGCCAGGGGTGCGGGTGGATTCCCACGTTTATCCCGATTACGAAATTCCGCCCTATTACGACTCGCTGATTGGCAAAATTATTGTCTGGGGGGAAAATCGGGATCATGCGATTGCCCGGATGAAACGAGCGTTACAAGAGTGTGCCATTACGGGGATCAAAACCACGATTGAGTTTCATCAGCATTTACTGAACCATCCCGATTTTATTCAAGCCCAAATTGATACCCATTTCGTGGATCAATGGATGCAGAATGGTTATGGCAATTCCCCCCTATAATCTGTTGCATTTGTATGTGAATCAGGGGTACTTTTGGTTCTATAGCAATCCTAAATAAGATTAGAACCAAAAACGTCCAAGATTCCCTTCTTGATGGCAATCACCGTTCTAAAATGAAATCGGATTGCTATATCATAAGTCCCAATAAAGTAAAAGAATTTCTAGCGTTAATGAATCAGGGAAAAGAACAGAGTGAATGGCAATTAACTTGTATTTTATTTGCGCCAAATTCTCCTGAACAAAACCCGGTTGAAGATGTATGGCTACAAGGTAAAAATTTCTTGAGGAACTTTTGGCAACGCCTAAAATCTTTCTCGATTGTTAAATGGCTATTTCAGTTTTGCTTGAGTCATCAGAAATTTGATTTCCCTAAGATAGGGCAATCTTATCCGATTGGCGAACAAATATTCCGCGGAACCAAGGACGGGGGAGGTGCCCCTGCGACCGCCGTTCTAAATTCTAATCTTATTGCTATACATAAATATTCGCCTTATTCTGTTCTCATTTAAGATTGCTATACTAAAGGCAGGGATCAGGTTTTCATAGAATTAGAAAAAACGATGGATCACATCGAGTCGTTGATGGAAACCGACCAACGATTTTTGAGCTATGGGTTGGGGGTTCAGGCATTACAACAACAGGGCATGAGCTTTCAGGAATTTTAACATTTGCAACCCCCCGAGCTTACATCCGCTGGGGTGGTTTACCTACATCCCGCCCCTTGAATTTCTGGGGGACTTGCCGGTTACACTAAAAACATTTGCCCATTGGCACCCCCATGTCTGGTGAATTACTCGCCCTGGTGCAGTTGTACGCTACCTTGATCCTTTGTATTGGTCTGGGATGGGGTTTGGAACCCCATCTGCCGGATAAATGGCTCAGCCGGGTGGGGCAATTCCTGTTTTGGGTGGGGATGCCGGTGAGTGTGGTGGGATTTTTGCTCAACGTCAACCTGTCTTGGCAGGTGTGGGGAGCCGGTCTGGTTGCGGTTCTGGCCTTGTTGGGGGCATGGGGGCTGGGAGAACTCTGGCTGGCAAGGTGGGGCAAACGATGGCATCCCCCCAAACGGGGGAGTTTTTTGCTGGCTTCGATGACTGGAAATACCGGTTATGTGGGCTATCCAGTGTGTTTATTTCTCCTGGGGTCGGAGTATTTCGCCTGGGCGGTGGTGTTTGATTTGACCAATGCGCTGGCCGGTTCCTTTGGGTTGGGGCTATGGTTGGCGGCTCGCCTGGGGGAACACGGGGCGCATCCCTGGGTAGCTCTGGTTCGCAATCCGATCCTGTGGTCAGCCCTGTTGGCCTTGGGACTGTACCCCTTGACCCGCCCGGATTGGTTAGATGCCGGTCTGAAAACCTTGGCCTGGGGGGTGGTGGCGATTTCCCTGGTGTTGACCGGGGTACGGCTGAGTCAGATTCAGCATTGGGCTACACTCCAGGCGGTGTGGTCGAGTTTGGGGATCAAAATGCTGGTGGTGCCTTTGTTGGTCGGTGTCATTCTGCAAGGGTTCCCGGTGGCGGCAAACCTGCGGTTGCTCCTGGTACTGCAAGCGGGGATGCCCCCGGCCATGGCCACCTTGATTTTGGCCGAAGCCTACGGGCTGGAATCGGGGTTAACCGTGAGTGCCATTGGGTTGGGGTTAGGGCTGTTACTGCTCACCTTGCCCCTGTGGTTGCTGTTGTTTGGGCAGGGGCTGTTTTAGCTGGGGAACCGCCGGGGATCGCTAAAATTGGATTAAATCACCACCATTCGTACAGTACACTAGGACAGGTTTCGAGCGAGTTCCCGTGCAACCCACTGACCCCAATAAATTTACCGAGAAAGCCTGGGAAGCGGTCGTCAAATCCCAGGACATTGCCCGTCGCTATCGGCAACAACAACTGGAGGTGGAGCATCTGCTGCTGGCATTGCTGGAGCAGAACGATTTTGGTGCCAAAATGCTGGAGCAATCCGGCTGTGACCTGGCGCAATGTACGCAACACATTGATACCTTTGCCCGCCGTCAACCCCAGGTGAACAATGGCAGTGGGCAGTTGTACTTGGGGCGATTTTTAGACTTGTTGCTGGATCGGGCGGAGGCGCAACGCTTGACCTGGAATGATGAACTGATTTCGGTGGAACATTTCCTGCTGGGTTTGGGTGAGGATGAACGCCTGGGTCGCCGATTGTTGCAGACTTTGGGGGTTACATCTGAGCAATTAATCGCCGCCATCAAAACCATTCGGGGCAACCAACGGGTGCAGGATGCCAGCCCGGAATCCCATTACCAAGCCCTGGAACGCTATGGTCGGGATTTGACCGAACAGGCACGGGCGGGGAAACTTGACCCAGTGATCGGTCGGGATGAGGAAATCCGACGGGTGGTGCAGGTGCTATCCCGGCGCACCAAAAACAACCCGGTGTTGATCGGGGAACCAGGGGTGGGCAAAACCGCCATCGCTGAGGGATTGGCGCAACGGATTGTGAATGGGGATGTGCCGGAGTCCCTGAAAAATCGCCGCCTGATTTCTTTGGATTTGGGCAGTTTGGTGGCCGGTGCCCGCTACCGGGGGGACTTTGAAAAGCGTTTGCAGGCGGTACTGCGGGAAGTCACCCAGGCGGAAGGCCAGGTGGTGCTGTTTGTGGATGAACTGCATACGGTGGTGGGGGCGGGGGCGACCCAGGGGACGATGGATGCCAGTAATTTGCTCAAACCCATGTTGGCACGGGGGGAATTGCGCTGTATTGGTGCCACTACATTGGATGAATATCGTAAGTATATTGAAAAGGATGCTGCCCTAGAGCGACGGTTCCAGCCCATCCGGGTGGAGGAACCCAGTTTAGAGGATACGGTGGCGATTTTACGGGGCTTGAAGGAACGCTACGAGGTGCATCACGGGGTCAAAATTGCCGATGCCGCTCTGGTGGCCGCCGTGGTGTTATCCATTCGTTATTTGCCGGATCGTTTTTTGCCGGACAAAGCCATTGATTTGATTGACGAAGCGGCGGCCAAATTACGCATGGAAATTACCTCAAAACCGGAGGAATTAGAAGCCTTAGACCGGCGTTTAATGCAACTGCAAATGGAGCGATTGTCTCTCCTCGAAGACCGGGATCGGGTCAGTCAGGAACGTCTGCGAAAAATTGACCAGGAAATTGCTACAATCAGCACCCAGCAGGAGGAATTGAGCAATCAATGGCAAGGGGAAAAACAGGTTTTAGAAGC
The DNA here is from genome assembly GCA_964481635.1 of uncultured Synechococcus sp. Classification (GTDB taxonomy): domain Bacteria; phylum Cyanobacteriota; class Cyanobacteriia; order Gloeomargaritales; family Gloeomargaritaceae; genus Gloeomargarita. The sequence continues at coordinate 13,976 of CAYZTU010000011.1, read as the reverse complement.
CATTAAAGTTCTGAAACAAGAAGAAGAGCAAATCCGGGTGCAAATTGAACAAGCCGAACGTAATTATGACCTGAACCGTGCCGCTCAATTGAAATACGGTCGCTTGGAATCTTTGCATCAGGAATTGGAAGCCAAAGAAGCGACCCTCTCGGAAATTCAAGCCCGCAGTTCTACCCTTTTACGGGAGCAGGTGACGGAAGCCGATGTAGCCGAAATTGTCGCCAAATGGACGGGGATTCCGGTGCGGCGTCTGTTGGAATCGGAGCGGCAAAAACTTCTGCATCTAGAACAGTATTTGCATCAGAAAGTGATTGGTCAAGACCAGGCGGTAAAAGCGGTGTCTTCAGCCATCCGCCGTACCCGTGCTGGCCTAAAATCCCCCCGTCGTCCGATTGGTTCGTTTCTCTTTCTTGGCCCAACCGGGGTGGGAAAAACGGAACTGGCCCGCACCTTGGCGGAAGCCCTGTTTGACAGTGAACAAGCCCTAGTCCGTCTGGATATGTCGGAATATATGGAAAAGCAAACCATTTCCCGTTTGCTGGGGGCACCGCCGGGGTATGTGGGCTACGAAGAAGGGGGGCAATTATCCGAGGCGATTCGCCGCCGTCCCTATGCGGTTCTATTATTAGATGAAATTGAAAAAGCCCACCCGGATATTTTCAACATTCTCCTGCAAATTTTGGACGATGGCCGGGTCACGGACTCCCAGGGGCGGGTGGTGGATTTTCGGAACACCATTATCGTCATGACCAGCAATTTGGGCAGTGAATTAATTTTAGAAGGGACGGAAACGCTGGAATTTTTAGAACCAAAAATCCGCCAACTCTTGGCGACCCAATTTCGCCCGGAATTTCTCAACCGCATTGATGAAACCATCATGTTCCACTGCTTAGACCGCACCCAACTCCGGCAGATTGTGAATTTACAACTGACCCAACTCCAGCAATTATTAGCAGAACAAAATTTAACCCTCGATGTGACCGTAGCGGCTCAGGATTACCTGGTGGAAGTGGGGTACGACCCCGCCTATGGAGCACGACCCTTACGGCGAGCAATTCAACGGGAATTGGAGAATAGTTTGGCGGATTTTATCTTGGGTCAAACCAGTCCCAGTACCCTAAAAATCCTGGTGGATGTCCAGGCGGGTAAATTGTGCTTATCCCCGCTCCCCGAACCCCATTTAACCCTCACGGGTCGGGCTTGACCGGCGAATAATCCAGTAACTTACCGCCAGAGCCAGCACCGCTGAGGATAAACCAATTAAACTTAAACCGGGGGTTTTATCCAGGTCGAGGATAATAATTTTTCGGGCGACTGCAATCAAGGAAGTGCTAATCACCAACTCCACCTGAAACACATGTTTACGCAAATAACCAGTGATATTTTCCAGGATTTCCAGGGCAATTAAGATATTCAAAAATGCCCCAAAAATGGTAAACAAACTCTGACTAAAAAAACCTTGGGGTTCTGCCGCTAAATCAGTTGTCAATAGGCGAATCAAATCAATGGTAGCGACAATAATCACCACAATCATGGCCAGGGAGAGCAATCGAGCGATCAGGGATTCGACCGCATCAACCATGCCCAAAAAAGGGGTATCACTCCAGGAGTGGATCAGCCATCTCAAAAGACGTTTCATCGGGAACAGCAACCCAGTGACGATAATCCCACTATCCCCTATTTCCCCCATTGATAAAGAAGAAAAACACCACCAGTACCCCCATCAGAATAGTTAGTAGATATATTTGCGACTTGCCACTGGCACTATATTTGAGCAATTGCCCGCTGAAAATGGTCGAAACCCCCACCAAATTCACCAAACCATCCACCACATAACGATCCAGCCAAGCGGTGATACGAGAAATCTGTCGCACCCATTGCACGACTGTCGCCTCATACACCCGCTCCATATAAAAATCGTAGGCCAAAAAATCCTGACTAAACCGCCACAAGGGTTGGATTGACCTCAGCCCCCGCCGCTGCAACCCCAACGTCCCGCCCACCGCACAACCCAATACTCCGGTAATCATCAGGAGCACAACGTTCCCCCCTTGTCCCCACACCAACGGTACCTGCCAAGCCTTGAGTAAAAAGGGGGTTAACAAAGTAATAACAATCATGGCTACCATGGGCACCGCCATTGGCCAAGCCACCTCCGGGGTGCGACGGGTTTTGGGTTGGGTCGTGCCCAAAAATACCAAACGAAAGACCCGGGTGAGATTCAAACCGCTCAGAAAATTCACCACTAAAATCAACCCCAAAACCCACCCCGGCATGGTCGTGAACCACCGACAGAAAACCCAGAAAATTCCTAAGGGAAATAAACCCATCAACCCCAAGGCACCTATCACAAAACTGGTGGTCGTTACCGGCAATCGCCGCCATATTCCGCCCATTTCCGTAATATTTTGACTCGCAGTGGTGAGAATAATCGCTCCCGTACTCATAAATAAAAGAGCCTTGGCAACCCCGTGGGCAAATAGTAATAAAAAGGCCAGTTCCTGTTGTTGTAAACCTACCGCAATAAACACTAATCCTAAATAGGCACTGGTGGAGTGGGAGAGGGTGCGTTTCATATCAATTTGGGCGATTGCCATCAGGGAGGTTCCTACCGCCGTAATCGTCCCCAGGATGACCAGGGCATCCAAAGCCACGGGCGACCGAGCCAGCACCGGTTCCAACTGAATCAAAACGTAGGCACCTGCGGACACCACAATGGAATTTCGCAAAATCGAAGCCGGGTTTGGCCCCTCCATCGCCTCATCCAACCACAGATGCAAGGGAAACTGGGCGCATTTCCCGGTCGGCCCAGCCACCAACGCCAAGCCCACCCATGCCCAAATGGTCGGAGATAGGGTTGCCGTTGCCGCCCAATCGTTAATTTCTGAGAAGGTCAAACCCGCCCCCAAACTCGATAAGGCTACGACACCCATGAGGAATAAAACATCCCCAATTCGCTTCGTCAAAAACGCATCCCGTGCAGCGGTAACTACGAGAGGTTGGGCATACCAAAATCCCACCAACAAATAGGTAGATAGGGTCAGCAATTCTAATAACATATAGCTCAAAATTAGCGAATCACTCAAGGCAATGCCTCCCAAGGCCGCCTCAAAAAAGCCCATCAAACCATAAAAACGAGCCAACGCCCAATCCTTTTCCATATATCCCAGGGCAAAGACTTGGGCAATTAAGGTCAGCGTCGTTACCGTGGCTAATGCTAATAAACTTTTCGCAGATAGGGTTACCGCCAACGTTAAATCCAAATCGGTAACCTGCAACCAGTGGAAGGTTAATTCCTGGGGAGCCAGATTGCCGCCGACTGCCAACGCCCACACCCCATGCCCAAAGGCCACCACCGAAGCCAAGATATTCAAATAAGCCGCTGGGCGTGACCCGGTACGCTGAATTAGCCCCAACGACCAGGGCAAGGTCACCACTGCGCCGAGCAAACCATAGACAGGGATCAACCAAACCGTAGCCAAAATCCATTGATTCATCGGGTTAGCAAACTTTTCAGCAGTCCTTTATTTTCCCACGATGTCCTACTTCTGGCTACCTCACCAGTAGCATCCCCCCTCCACCACCCGAAAATTACCAGGTACTTCGGTCGGCAACGGACGCACCCAATGTTCATTAAACAAGGTTTGAAAAAACGGGTCATCATCCCAGCGTTTGCCCCGAATGCCAAATAAAATTTGGGTTGCTCCGCCCAAATGAATTCCCTTTTTTCCTAAGCGTTTCACCTGTGCTGCCAAGGGTAATCCATAGGCTCCCGCCCCGATAATCGCTACATCAAATTCAATCTGGGTGACCTGTTCAATCATCCAATCTAGGGCGGCAAACCAATCGGAAAAATCACAATTATTTCCAGCGATAGACTGCACTGATTTTAAGGTTTTTAATGCAAACTCTGGTAATATCTTGGGATTTGCAAACAATAATTCTCGTCTCTGGTACTGCCGTTGAATCGTCTCGGCAAAAGGGTGAATTACTAAAACAGTTTTACCTTCTAAGGCTTCTGACCAGGGATGCTCATGGTAATAGGGTTCTAGGTCTTGGAGCTTAACTTTAATCGCTTGGCGTAGGTGCTGGCTTAACACTCGTTCCTCTGGTAACCAAGAACCCAGAAGATCAATTATGCTTATATCCTGAAGCATTCGCTCACAAAAACGCTCTAAATACTCTGGCTCAACCGGGAAAAAGCCCGCATTGTAGCGCATTTTTTTTTGGATATTTTCATCCCACCAAAAAGGCCGCGTATTACCCGCAATATAGTTCAAACTTTTCTGTAAAAAAAACTGGGATTTTTGCTGAATATTATAGTGGTACATGAGTGTCGCCATTTCCACCCCCCCAAACCGGCCAATCATACCAGGTTCTGGGGCTAAAACTTTGGATTTAATGACATCACTCGCCGCTTGCCCGGAGTAATCTACCGCCGGTAAGGATGGCGGAGTAGTATCATTAACCCATCGTTTCCCCCAGCCATAAGCTCGGCGGGCAGTATTCAGTACAGAAATTATAGAAGGATTCACCATGATTATATTTGCATCGCTATACCAATTTACCAATAGGCTTTTACTCGGTCAATTTTGACCGGAATTTCCTGGGGAGCAGGCCGCACCCAATGCTCATTATACAACTGTTGAAAGAAGGGCATTTCATCCCAGCGTCCCCCTTTAATGCCAAATAAAATTTGAGTTGGTCCGCCCAAATGGATGCCTTTTTTGCCGAGTCGTTTAACGTGGGCGGCTAGGGGTAAACCGTAAGCTCCTGCCCCAATAATCGCAATATCAAATTGAATTTTACTAATTTCTGCACACATCCACTCAAAGGCGGCAAACCAATCAGGAAAACCACAGTCATTGCCAGCAATAGATTGCACCGATTTTAAGGTCTTAAGTTCAAATTGCGGTAAAATTTTGGAGTTTTGAAATAGTAATTCTCGCTTTTGATACTGTTGCCGAATCGTTTCCACAAAGGTATGGACAACCAAAACGGTTTTACCCGCCAATGCCTCCGACCACGGGTGGGCATGGTAGTAGGGTTCCAAATCCATGAAACTCACCAATGTGGCCTGGGTCAAGAAATGCTGAATTTGTCGCACATAGTTATCTTGTTTCCCTTCCCAAAAAGCCAAAATATCAATGATTTGCATATCTTCGATCATGCGCTGGGAAAATCGCTCTAAATACGCAGGGGTATCGGGGAAAAAACCCGCATCAATCCGCATGGATTCCTGGGCACTTTGATCCCACCAAAAATGAAGAATTTTACCCCGAATATAGTTCCAGGATTTTTCCCCCCGATACTGGGCGTTTCGGCGTATGTGATAGGCTCGCAAGGTAGCATTTAATTCCACATTACCAAACCGACAAATCATACAGGGAGCAGGGGATTCCAGCGTTTTTTTAATCCAATCACTGCCTGTTTGACCGGAGTAATGAACTGCAATGGGTGCCGGGGCGGGTAGGGGTAAATTTCCGTAAATCCGGCGGGATAATTTTAATAATTTAATCGCAGTCGGGTGCAATTTCTAATTCACTCCTCTAAGGTCAAGAGTTGGTGAGCCATTTATTTCGATAAACCAAATTATACCGTATCGGGGTTATTCCCCATCCAGCCAATCCCACTCGGTAAACATCGCCGCCTGTCCATAAATGATGCCACTCTCATCTTGAACATTCCACAAAATGGCATTACGAATATAAAATCTTTTGCCTTGTCGAGTGCGACGAATGCCTTGGTAATTTTCCGCCCAACCCTGCTGTTGCACCTGTTGCAAAAAGTGCTGGCGTTCCGGTTGCCATTCCGGTTCCGCCGATAACCGAGAAGGTAGGCCAATCCATTGCTCCCAAGTAGTTTCCCATAAATTTAAGGCCATTTGATTGGCATAATTAAACCGTGGGTCAGGTTGGGTATCGTGGGATAAAATTACTTTTGGCGCATTAAATAAATGCTCGGCTAACCATTCGGATGGTGCCATTTCAGTAACTAATTCCTGCCCCGTCCAATGCTGAAAACTACTCATTAAAAGGGCACTGTGTTTTTGAATCAATTCATCCTGCCAGGGGCACACCATGATTTCAGCCCGTAGCTAAGGCATCGAGTTTGGCACGCACGGCCTGGATGTCCTGCCACATCAGCCATTTGGGGCTACCCACTTCCCGCGAGGGTTGGCGCAAAAGGTAGGCGGGGTGCAAAACCGGCATACAGTCGTAGCCCTCCCAGGTAAACCATTGCCCCCGAATTTTGGTAATCCCCCGTTTCTCCCCCAAAATTGCCTGTACCGCCACGGCTCCCGTGAGCAGAATCACCCGGGGGTTCACCAAGCGAATTTGCTCCAATAAATAGGGTTTACAGGCGGCGACTTCATCCGGTTCGGGGTTGCGGTTTCCCGGCGGGCGGCATTTGACCACATTACAGATATACACATCCCGTTCCGGGTCAAAATTCACTGAGGCTAAAATTTTATCCAACAACTGCCCCGCTCGTCCCACAAACGGCAGGCCAGTCTCGTCCTCCTGTTGTCCCGGCCCTTCCCCGATGATCATCAAAGCGGCGTGGGGATTGCCCCGGCTGACCACCACCTGGGTGCGGGTGTGAGCAAGGTTACATTTTTGGCACGTCAGACAGGTGGCCGTTAATTCTTCCAGATTGGCATAGGTTGCCGTGGGAGTAGTCGGCGGCTGGGGCACCTCCGGGGCAGGCGGCACAACGAATTGAAACAAATCCATCTGTTCGGACATCGGCACACCCCGGTTAAGCCAGATTATTCAATTCCGACTGGCCATTGGGAACGTCCCTCGTCCCCGTGGGTACCCAATACTGCATCACCTGCTCCAGCCCCGCAATCCGCACATCCCGCTGCGGGAAGGGGATGGCAATATTATACTTCGCCAAACTCTCCACCACCCGGTAGTACAGGTCACTTTTGATCCGGTACTGCTCCCGGGGTTCACAAATCCACACCAACAGGTCGAACATGACCGCACTGTCCCCAAAATTGACCAACCACACCTGGGGTGCCGGACTGGCCAGCACGTCGGGATGTCGGCGAGCCGCTTCCAGCAGAGCCGTCCGCACCGTCTCCACCGGCGAATCGTAGGCCACCCCCACCGGCAGATGCAGACGGGAGACGGGATTTCCCAAACTCCAGTTGATCACCTGGTTATCCACAAAGCGGGAGTTGGGGACGATGATGGACACCCGATCCAGGGTGCGAATTTCCGTCGTGCGGGTGCCAATCCGCTCCACCGTGCCCTGCAAATCCCCCACATTGATAAAATCCCCCACCTGGATCGGTCGCTCCAAGGTAATGATCAGACCGCTGACAAAGTTATTGGCCGTATTTTGCAACCCAAACCCGATCCCCACCCCCAGCACACTCGCCAGCAGGGTGAGGGAACTGACATCCAACCCCCAGATTTGCAGGAGAATAATCGAACCCAACAGCACCAACGCATAGCGGGTAAATACCGCCACCAACTCCCGCACCCGCTGATCCGCCCCCGCCATCTGGAGGACACGGGATTTGAGTAGCCCCGCCACCGTCCCCGATACAATCCACAGCAGGACAAACAGCACCAACAGCACCAACAAATCCAACACGGAATAGCCCCGATTCCCCAGGGTGACAATCGAGGTCGTCAGCCCCACCACCAGGGAACGAAACAGGTAATAGCGGACACTGCGGCTGAGGGGAAACAAATCGGTGGTGTAGATAAAGACCGCCAGCCACAGCCCCGTTTGCATCCCGATAAAGGCCATTTGGCTGATCAAGCGCAGGGTTCCCTCCAGGTGGGGAGCGGTGGCGTGTACCGTCCGGGTGAGATGCCGCACAAACCACCGCCGCAACCAACTCAACCCCAGATGCCCTACCACGGCCAGAACCAGGGTGATGGCAGTAAACACCAGTGCCTGGGAACGGTAACCAGGCGTGCGTTCTTCCTGCGCTTGGATTAAGGCACTATCAATATCACGCTTCCAAATTTCCGCCTGCACCTGGGGACTGCGCTCGCCCCCCAAGTCGGCACTGGTGACGGTCAGCAAATGCTGGTCATTCAAGCGCAAAGTGAGTTGGCCAGTGGTGACATCCTCGACGATGGTCACCGCCGACACCCGATTGGGGTCAAATTGGCGGCGTTCGATTTCTTGAAACAGTACCCGGTTGACCGTATCCGCCCGCTCCACCCCGGTGAGGGCACCGGAATCCCGCACATCAAAGAGGGGACGACCATCCACCACCACCGCCGAAACCTTCCGGGAGAGCAATTGGGGCACCGGGCGTTGCTGTGCCAAGGCGGGCGCACCCGTGAGCAGCCACCAGACCCCCACCAACATCAATAACAACAGGAACCAGCGACGAATGCTCCCCATGAACCTCATATCCAGGCTGATTTCAGTGTAACCTACTCGGTGCCGTCCGCTGGGTATGTTACCGGCAGAATCGTATAACTACCGTAATTACACAGACGACTGGTTTCCCGATCCAAAGCCTGCAAAGCTTGGGCAATGGGGGGCTGACCCTGGGCACCCTCCAAATCCACGGAAAAAAAGTACTCCCCCAGGGAGCGGCGGGTAGGACGGGATTCGATCCGGCTCAGGTTGATCCCCCGCTGGGCAAAATGCGCCAACGCCTGCACCAACGCCCCGGGGGAATTTTTCGGCACGCTAAACGCCACGGTGGTATGGCTCCCCTCCCGCTGAAAGCTCGTACCGATCACCCAAAAACGGGTAAAATTATCGCTGGCCAAATCCTCGGCCAGAACGGGTAAATCCAGCAACTGCCCCGCTCGATGCGAAGCAATCGCCGCCGCCCCCACTTCCGTTTGAACGTACTGCAATGCTTCGCTGGTGGAACGGGTAGGCAACCAGGGAATATGGGGTAAATGCGCCTCCAACCAGTACTGACATTGCCCTAGGGCTTGCGGGTGGGAATACACCCGTTGAATCTGGTTAATTTCGGCACAATAGCTCATCAAGGCGTGCCGAATGGGCAGAATCAATCCCTGTTGAATGGACAAATCCGGCAACTGCCAGAGCAAATCCAGGGTGGTCGTGACGCTCCCTTCCAGGGAATTTTCCACCGGCACCACCCCGTAGTCGGCCTGACCTTGGGCAACACGGTGTAACACCTGGGCAATGGTGCTGGTGGCCAGCCAGATCGGATGGAGCCACTGCTGGCCGAAACAATGGGCTACCGTCTCGCTATTGGTGCCAGCCGGGCCGAGGTAGGCAATCCGTGGGTCAAGGGACATTGGTGTTAAGATAATTTACAAGTTCAGTCATCTAGGTGTTCCATGTTGGTGCATTTTGCGGCTCAGGAATCGGTGACCGTACCCGTACCGCGCCAACCTATTCCTATTGAACATTACCTGCGGCAACCCCAGCGTTTGGTCTATGCGATTGCCGACCCCCAGCAGGTGGAAGCCTTGGATGACCATACCTACCGCCTCAAAATGCGCCCCCGCAACTTTTTCTCGTTTACCATTCAGCCGGTGGTGGATATGCGGGTGTGGACGGAAGCTTCCAGTATCCTGCGCCTGGAGTCCGTGAGCTGTGAGATTCGGGGGGTGCCCTACATTGACCGGCGGTTTCGCTTAAATTTGACCGGCAGCCTCCAGGCGGTGCGTTCGCCCCGGTCTTCTTCGCTGGTGGGTCAGGCGGCGTTGCAGGTGGAGGTGGAGGTGCCCCCCCCATTGAATATGATGCCCAGTTTCATCGTGGAAGCGGCTGGAGATAGCCTGCTTGCCAGCGTTTTGGGGTTAATCAAACAACAGCTAACCCGGCAACTGATCACCGATTATCAGCAGTGGGTGACGAGCACCACCCAATCCCAAACCGGTACTCAAGGGACGCTGGCTTGGGAAACCTGACAAGGCCGAAAGGACAAGCGGTGGATACTACTCGGCCCGTACTGCTGTAATGCCAGTCGGTGGGCTGGGGTGCCATAGCCTTTATTGCGGGTTAAGTCATACACCGGGTATTCCCGGCTCAGGCGAACCAGGTGGTCATCCCGCCAGACCTTAGCCACGATACTGGCGGCGGCAATGCTGATTTCGGTGGTATCCCCGTGGATCACCGTCCGCTGGGGGTAGGGTAAATCGGGAATGGGATGGCAACCATCCACCAGGCACAGGTCGGGAGCTAGGGGCATGGCCGTAATCGCCCGTTTCATGGCCAGGAGGGTGGCCTGGAGAATGTTGTAGGTATCAATTTCTGTGGGGTCAGCCCACGCCACCCGCCACGCCAGGGCAAGGGTTTGGATGTGGGGCACCCACCGGCACCGTTGCCCGGGGGTGAGTTGTTTACTGTCCCGCAGTCCCCCCTGCTGTAGTTTGGCAATACCCGCTGCATCGAGGACTACGGCGGCACTCACCACCGGGCCACAGAGGGCACCCCGCCCCACCTCATCCACGCCTAATTGTAAGTGGGTTACCATGGGCACAACCTAGTGGTTGGTTATGGCTGAGTTTACCCCCTTCCACAGTACCTTTAGTGACTGTATGCCCATGTACGCCCCGGCGGCGACGGTGGGGCAATACCTGGATGCCCACCAAGGCTGGTTCCAACGCTGTGCCCACCCGATGCAGGTAGAAGCGATTGGCTGTACGGGCTATGCCCTGGGGTTGGGGCGGTTTGGGGCGTTGGGCTACGAACTGGAACCCCGGATTGGCTTGGATTTGCTCCCCGCCGATGCCCAGACCTACCGCATCCGCACCATTCCCGTGCCGGGGTACGCCCCGGCGGAGTACCAGGTGGATTTTCAGGCCAGTTTGACCCTGGTGGAAGTGCCCCTCTCCCCTGACCTTACCGGCGAATTGCCCCACCTGAGCGTGATGACCCAGGTGGATTGGCACTTGGATTTGGGGGTGGAGGTGCGATTTCCCCGCTTTATTCGGGTGTTGCCGGAACATTTGATCCAACGCACCGGGGATGGGGTTTTGCGGCAAATCGTGCGCCAAATTTCCCGCCGCTTGACCCGCCGGGTGCAGGAGGATTTTCACCACAGCCAGGGCTTGCCCATGCCCCGCCCGGTGCATCAATTTCGCTGGCGCCGCCACCACCAACGGGTGTGCTGAGCCGCCCGCTGGATTTCGAGGCGGGTGAACCGACGGCCTTGGGGGGATTCCTGCTGCGCTAAATGCAACAACCATTGGGCATTACAGGCGGTCAGCACCTCCTGCCATTGGGGGTGGGTCACGTCCGCCAGGGTTAAGGCGGTGCCCGTCATCCCCCGCCCCGTGCCAAAACTCAGGCTGAGCGGCGGGTCGGTCTGCCAGTGGAGGTCAATCGCCACCGGTTCCCCGGCGGGTAGCACACCCTGGGCTAACCGGGTGATGCCCTGGGGATGGGGCGCAGGTGGACGCAAGGTTAAGGAATTGAGAATCACCCCCAGGGAACTGCCCGCCATCAACGCCGCCGCCCCGGTCGGGGTCAACGCCCAGCCCCAAGGTAAAAACGCCCCCGCCGCCAGGGGGATGGCAATGACATTGTACAGAAATGCCCAGCCCAAGTTCTGGTAAATTTTGGCTAAGGTGCGTCGGCTCAGGGCGAGGGCAGCCACCACATCCCGCAGGTCGTTGTGGATTAGGACAATGCCCGCACTTTCCAACGCCACCTGGGTTCCCTGCGCCATGGCGATCCCCACCTGGGCCGCTACCAAAGCGGGGGCATCATTACTGCCATCCCCGACCACCGCCACCCGCTGTCCTTGGCCTTGCCATTGGTTAACCCACCGCACCTTATCCGCTGGCAATAGCCCCCCCTGCACCTGGTCAGGTTTTAATCCGAGGGTTTGCGCCAGGTGTTGCACCACCTCAGGACGATCCCCGCTCAGTACCCGCACCTGGATGCCCTGCGCCTGCAACTGTTGCACCACCTCGAGGGCTTCCGGGCGCACCTGATCCCGCAACAGCAAAACCCCCACCGGTTGACCCGCCACCTGCAACGCCACCAGGGTTTGACCGGGGGCAAGTTCCCGGGGTAATTCCCGCCCCTCCGGCCAGCGTCCCAAGGTGACGGCATAACCCTCCACCAGGGCATTTACCCCCACCCCCGGTTCGGGCTGGATGGTGTCAATCCGCCAGGTGCGCTGGCTGGGGGGGGCACCCTGACGAATCCCCACCGCCAAGGGATGGTTACTGCCCCACTCCAACTGGGCGGCCAACTGCCAGAGTTCTTGAGTATTCCTGACCAAAGCGTGCGGAGCCAGCAATTCCACCCGCTCCACCTGGGGTTGCCCCCGGGTGAGGGTGCCGGTTTTGTCAAACACCAGCCAATTCACCGGTGCCACGCATTCCAAAATATCCCCGCCCCGGATCAACAGCCCCCGTTGCGCTCCCCGGGTCAACCCCACCAAAATGGCCATCGGCGTGGCTAAGCCCAGGGCGCAGGGACAAGCCACCACCAACACTGCCGTTACCCGATGCACCGCCACCAACCAGGGATGTCCCAAATCCGGCCACCACCAGGGGGCGAACACCCCCCAAAACAGCAAGGTTGCCGCTGCAATGCCCATCACCCCATAGGTAAACCCCCCCGCCACCCGGTCGGCAATCCCCTGCACCGGGGCTTTCCGGGCTTGGGCAGTCAGGACTAAATTGACAATTTGCCCCAAACGGGTCGCCCCCCCGGTCGCCATCACTTCCACCAGCACCGGGTCGGTTAAATTCACCGTGCCGCTATAGACCTGATCCCCCGGTCTGTGGGTCAGGGGCACGGATTCCCCGGTCAGCATCGCCGCATCCACCAGGGTAGTCCCGTCCCCAATTACCCCATCCACCGGAAAGGGTTCCCCCGCCTCGACCCGCACCCGTTGCCCCACCTGCACCTGGCTCAGGGGCACCTGTTCCCACACCCCTTGGGGCGAGAGCAACCGTGCCGTCGGGGGTTGGAGCGCCACCAATGCCTGCAACGCCCGCCCCGCCCGGACGCGTGCCCGCAGTTCCAGGGTTTGCCCGACCAGCATCAGGGCAATCACCATCACCACTTCCGCAAAAAAAAGTTCCCAGCCTAACTGCGGCCACACCCAAGCCGCCGTACTGCCAATGTACGCCACCGACACCCCCAGTCCTACCAGGGTGTACATCGTCGGTGCCCCGCTGCGCCAACTTTGCCAACCGGAGATCAGCATTTCCCGCCCCGGCACCAGCAGGGTTATGGTCGCCAAAAACCATGCCAACAGGGGATGATGAAGCCACGGCCAATGGTGATGAATCCAAGCAAGATGCCCCACTCCAGAGATGAGCAGTAAGCCCACCGCCAAAATCAGATGCCCCGTCGTCTGGGCGGGAGATAATGCGGGCGTATCCCACAGGGTATGGGGTTGGCTGGGAAAGCCTTTTTGGGTGAGAAATTGGGCGAGTTTGGCGGGAATGACCTGGGTGCTATCCCCCACCACCTGGGCTTGCCGGGTCGCCAAGTTCACCGTCACCGCCAAGACCCCCGGATAGTTCTGCAAATGCCGTTCAACGGAGCGGACACAGCCGCCGCACTTCATCCCCTGCACGTCTAGTAAAATATGCTGGGTGGCCGGGGGGCTGGTCGTCATGGTCATGGGCAACGGGGGCAAACACTTATAGCCTCCAGTTTAATGGTGCCAACCAGCGATGGTTATTATCTTCTAAGATAAATCTATAAAAGATACCTCAATTATTCAACACTCAAATCATCTTGTCATATACCAATCCTACGGCATTCGTGAGAATATAAAAACGCTGATAGCTTGCGTGTCCGTAGGAAATTATAGCAATACGATTCGATTTGCGAACAAAGATTCTGGAGAACCAGTGACGGGGGGTGCCCCCCTGCGACCGCCATTCTAAATTCAAATCATACTGCTATGGCAGAAAATTATCTCACTGAAATCCCTATATTACCCAGAACTAGGGACGGAATTTGCGCCCCTGCGACCGCTAATGAACTACCCCGCCGCAAGCGGACGGGGTATCAGAATCAAAAAAGAGCAAGCT
>CAYZTU010000010.1:0-105068 GCA_964481635.1 uncultured Synechococcus sp. | reverse complement strand
AATAAACGGCATCCGATTGATGGATAATCCGGGCTTGTTCCCCCGTTTTTTGGTGCAGACTTCCGGCAAGTCGCATCACCCGGCTGGGATTCTTTAGGCTGGGGTCAGCCCCCAACCACGTCAGTAAATCGCTTTGGAGTTCCCGCCACTGCGCCGGGGGGATGGGTTCAGACAATAACCAATAGGAATGAACCGACTTGTTCCCGGTGAAAATTTGTAAAGTGGGTGCTGGTAGCCCAAACTCCTTCCATGCGGTTTTTTGCCACTCCACCGTCCGGTCATCCCATTCGCAAAAAATCGCACGGCATTCTGTGATGTCAGCGTCCCGGTGGCCGCCGGGGTTGACCACAAAGTACAAACCCTCCCCCGGCGGTTGCTTCAGGCTATTAACCCGGTTTACAGGCATTGATAGGCACACTCCCCCGTTTTTCAGGGGGAGCCGCCGTAAGTGAACCGTATCCCCCGCCTGATAACCCAGGGCGGTTAGGTGGGCAAGGGTTTGGGCAGTATCCATTACCGCACCGCCGCCTTGCGCTTGGGTGGGGTCATTTGTTCCGTAAAAATCAAATAGGCATCAACATCTCGCTGATGCCGTGCGGGGTCGCCTCCAACGTCTATCCACCGGGCAATTAACGGGACGTTGTAGCAGATTGACCGGATGCCCGGAACCCGCATATAGTGGACACCTTCAACGAATTGCCCCTGCAACCGCCGGTCACGCAACCAACTCCAATGCAGTCCTAACGCTTCCGCCGCCTTCATTTGGGGTTGAAAACTAGGCATAGAAATAACTCCCTGTGAAACCCTACACTGCAACCATAGCAGGGCTTTTTAGGGATTGCAAATGACGCTAATTGGCGGCCTTATTGGTGACTTTTAACTAATACCTACTTGCTTATTGGTGATTTTTGCCTAATTATAACTGTCCTGTTGTTGATTTTTGCTTAATAGGAACTAGGGTATTGGTGGAACTGGGGATATGACCCCGCCCTATTGTTTTTTGTAGGGGAATTGTAAAGATTTATTAAGTAGGACATCAGTTCGGCAAATTCCCTTGGGGCGGTGCGACTGTAGGGTTCCGACCTTGTTGGGGTGCGGGTGGACAGAACCCAACCTCTTGACCAGTTCAACAGAACCACCCGCCAACCCAAGCTAGTTAGACCGACACTGTTAGCCCGTCCGCCCGGTGGTCTATCGGTTCTTAACAGGCGGTGACCCTCCAGGGTGGTCAAGTCCCTAGACAGTTCCGCTTGGGGCAAGGTGGGGCGGTGGGGTGAATTGGGCAAGAACGGCCACCGCAGGTTCACCCTAGGGTGGTGGTGGGGGCTGAATGTGGATAAATCACCCTTAGAGGGATAGCGCAGGGACAGCCACGCAATATAGACCAGTAAACTGTAACACCGCTTGCCCCAAACCTTGTGGGATGCCGCTATAACGGGGAACCTGTAGGCCAGTTCATCTAACGCCCATGTATAAAGGACATTCTGGGGTGAACCCTGGTAGTTCTCCAGATTGCAGAACCGCTCCACCCGCCGCAAAGTTTCCTTGGGGTCATCATGGGCAAGTTTTACCCACCCCTGCATAAGCGGGTCACTTGTCAACAGGTCATAATCCGCCAACCGCCCGACCGATTCGGCATGGGTCTTAAAGTCACGCTGCCAACGTGGGTATCCCTTCACAGTTCCGGCACCACCAGGTCACGGCTTGCCCCGGCGTAGTGCTGATAAATCACCTGGGGGCTGTTCCCCACCAGTTTGGCTACATCCTGCACCGATAACCCCCGGCGCAGAGCTTGGGTGATGAAACTATGGCGGCAATTATAGGGCTTGCGATGGCGTACCCCCGCACTTTGCAGAACTTTAGGCCATATCCGCCGGGTAAAGTTGTTCCACCCGATAACCCGCCCTTCTGGGCTTGGGAACACCAGTTTATTAACCCTGGGGATACTATCTAACAGTTCTCCTAATTGCCGGTTTACCGGGAACTTGCGGTTAGCTTGGGTTTTTAGCCCCGCCTTAATCGTGTTCGCACTTGCGATCACACTCGCCTGTTGAAAATGGACAAAGCCTTCTAATATGTGTGTCCATTCCAACGCCAACGCCTCCCCCGGTCGGCATCCCGTCAGGAATAGAAAATTTACCAATGGGGCATAGCACTTGTAATACTGCGACCGTTCAAAACCCGCAATGATTAAGTCACGCTCCTGGGGGATGAAGGGGTCAATTTCATCACCGCCCCGCTCCCCCTTGGGAATGGTAATCGTACCCGCCATGCCACTAAACGGGTTATGTTCCAGTAGCCGGGATTCCACCGCCCACCGGGTACAAGCATTGATGCGGGTCATAATTCGTTTCGCAAAATCCGGCGGGTGGGTCTGTACCAGCCAATCCCGCACCGCCACCGGGTCGCCTAACCCATAGGGGCATCGCTTTAACGCCCCGGCCACCGCACCATATACCTTGATTAGGGTATTTGGGCTTAATGATGGCCTCCTAAATTCCGTGTACTTCTCCCACAATTCCGCCAAGTCAGGAACGCTGGGTGTAGGAGTGGATGTAACCGCTTGGGGCTGATACTTGGTTAAATCGCCCTGAAAAACCCCATAAGCTAAATCCTTTTCTAATTCAGCCACCCGCCCCGCTACCAGCTTCCGATTTTTGGGTGTATCTGTTACACCCAGGGACAGATAGAACCGCCTGCCACCCCACCGGAACCGTGCCTGTAACCGCCCGTTGGAATTGACCAGGCTGACCGTTCCCTTACTTGCCTTGGGCATGGGTGTTCCCTACGTTCTGCTACACCCATCTTACACCCAAATCCCTTAGTTTTGCTTGGTTTTACTGCTAGTCAGTTTATTTAGTGTACTGATGGGGAAAATCCTGTAAGTACCGTAAAATCGGTGTATTCGGCTATCTATCGGGGATGGGCGGTACTGGAATCGAACCAGTGGCCACCTGCTTGTAAGGCAGGCGCTCTACCGCTGAGCTAACCGCCCCCATCTCTTTACCAACATACCAATTTTGGGTAGCGATATTACGCCCCACCGGCGGGGACTTCCGCTCCAGTACCATAATAATCGAGCATAACTAATGAGGATGTCCATGAGCGAATTTCTCCTGCAGGTGAAGCAGGTGTACGCCGGGTATGTGGCGGGTTTGGATATTTTGCAGGGAGCGAGTATCGAGATTCACACCGGGGAATTGGTCACGTTGATTGGTCCGAATGGTGCCGGTAAATCCACTCTCCTCAAGGCCATTTTCAATCTATTACCCCAGCGCCGGGGCAAAATAACATTCCAGGGGCAAGAAATCCAGGACATTCCCACCCATCAACTCGTCCAACGGGGCATGGGGTATGTGCCCCAACTCGCCAATGTATTTCCTTCCTTAACCGTGGCGGAAAATCTGAGCATCGGGGCAGCAGATGCCCAGGGTAAGGCCGTCAGAGAACGCATCGAGCAATTGACCACCCTATTCCCCATTCTCCGGGAACGATACGCCCAAAGGGCAGGCACCCTATCCGGCGGCGAACGGCAACTATTGGCAATGGCACGGGCACTGATGGGACAGCCCCAGTTACTACTTTTGGATGAACCCTCGGCGGCGCTTTCTCCCAAACTGGTGGGCGAGGTGATGAATTATATTCAACAGATTAACCGTCTGGGCGTAACCATACTATTAGTCGAACAGAATGCCCGCCAAGCCCTGAAAATTTCCCATCGGGGTTATGTCTTAGAAAATGGCCGGGAATGTTACAGCGGTGCCGGATCAGAACTCCTGTATGACCCCCGCATCGGCGAGCTATACCTGGGGGTCAAATCAGGGATCAAATCCCCCCTCGAAACCAACCCCTAGGAAACCGGGTTGCCATGGGTTAAGGGTTCAACGATGGGTTTAGGACTGAACCCAGGATTTACGGGAGAACTATGACCGGCACGCACAAAGGGCAAGGGCTGATGTTGCACCAGTGCCACCACGTTGGCATCCATCACCGTGCGGGGTTGGAGACCGACCGCATCCCCAACCAATCGGTTCTCCCGGTCGAGGAAAATAAAGCGGGGCACCCCGTCAACTTCATACTGCATCAACTCGGGAATCCAACGGGGATTATCCACATTAAGAAGAACAAAGTTCATCTGTTCCCCATACCCTGATTCCAAACTCTGTAAATCCTTCGCCATCTGCTGGCACGTTTGACACCAATCCGCATAAAACTCAATCATCGTCGGACGGTCATTCGCCAACGCCCGTTCCAGCGGCACCGACTGCGCCGCTAAGCCCGCTAACGAGACCGCACTCTGTTCACCCCGCACGCCCAAAAATAAAGCCACCGCCAGCAAAATGGCTCCCACGGCCAAAACCCAACGTTGCATGGGACACCCCCCGGACGTACCCCTCCAGTGTATCAAGAAATGTAACGCTCGCTGGCAACCCGACGGCGGCAGTAGCATACTGGGCAAAGGAAAGATTGGTAAAAACACCTATGGTTGCCACGCCCTCAGAAGCCACATTCTCAGAAATGCGCCCCGGCATCAAGGCACCGGCCAAGGAAACGATCCTGACCCCCCGGTTTTACACCACGGATTTTGAGGCCATGGCGGCGATGGACATCCGGGCGAATGAGGCTGAACTGCGGGCAATTTTGCAGGAATTTCAGGCGGACTACAACCGGCATCACTTCGTCCGGGATGAGGATTTTAACCGCTCCTGGGAGCATATTGATGGGGAAACCCGCCAATTATTTATTGAATTTTTGGAGCGGTCTTGTACCGCCGAATTTTCGGGTTTTTTGCTCTACAAAGAACTTTCCCGCAAGCTCAAGGGCAAAAGTCCTGTTCTAGCCGAATGTTTCTCCCTGATGTCCCGGGATGAGGCTCGTCATGCGGGATTTTTGAATAAGGCCATGGCGGATTTTGGGCTGAGTTTGGATTTAGGATTTTTGACCAGCCACCGGAGCTACACCTTCTTTGCCCCCAAATTCATTTTCTACGCCACGTATCTATCCGAAAAAATTGGTTATTGGCGGTACATCACCATCTACCGGCATCTGGAACAGCATCCCGAAGACCGGATTTATCCCATTTTCAAGTTCTTTGAAAATTGGTGTCAGGATGAAAACCGGCATGGCGACTTTTTTGATGCCATTTTGCGCGCCAATCCCCAATTTCTAGACGACTGGAAAGCCCGGTTATGGTGCCGGTTTTTCCTGCTGTCCGTGTTTGCCACCATGTACTTAAACGACCTGCAACGGGCGAAATTCTACGCTGCTATTGGCTTGGAAGCCCGTGGCTACGATTTGGAAGTGATCCGCAAGACCAACTGGACAGCGGGGCGGGTTTTCCCGGTGGTTTTGAATGTGGAGCATCCCCAGTTTGAACCCCTTTTGGATGCCTGTGCCGCCCGTTACCTCCAGATCATCCGCATCGGCGAAGGTCAGGGGGCAAAATTTCTGAAGCGTCTGCGCCAAGTGCCTCATGCCATCGCCATTGGGGTCAACCTCCTGCGGCTGTACCTGATGCGTCCGGTGGATGTGGATGCCCAGCGGGGTGTGGTCTGTTAGTTCCAGCCCAGGTTGTATAATGTTGGGCAATGGTCACTGGGGGATATACCGATGGGCTTGTTCGACCGTTTAAGTCGCCTATTCCGTGCCAATCTCAATGCCGCCATTAGTGCCGCGGAAGACCCGGAAAAGATTCTGGATCAGGCGTTACTGGATATGCAGGAAGACCAGGTGCAACTGCGGCAGGCGGTAGCGCAGGCGATGGCGACCCAGAAGCGGGTAGAACAGCAGTACAGCCAGAACTTAGCCCTAGCGGAGGAATGGTACCGCAAAGCCCAACTCGCCCTCCAAAAAGGGGATGAGGAACTGGCCAAGCAAGCCCTGTCCCGGCGCAAGGGCTATGGGGACACGGCGACTGCCCTCAAGACCCAGTTGGATCAGCAATCCGTGCAATTGGAAAACCTGCGTCGCCAGATGACTGCCCTCGAAGGAAAAATTGCCGAAGCCAAGACCAAAAAGGATATGCTCAAGGCGCGTTTGCGGGCGGCTAAGGCGACGGAACAGGTCAATCAAGCCCTGGGGAAGGTGGGCACTGGCAGTGCCATGTCCGCCTTTGAACGCATGGAAGACAAGGTGCTGACCCAAGAAGCCAAGGCGCAAGCGACGGTGGAACTCTCCAGTGATAATTTGGAAGAGCAGTTCAAGCTCCTGGAAGGGAACACTGACCTGGATGCGGAATTGCTGGCCATGAAAGCCCAGATGGGGATGCTTCCCCCCCCGGAAGTTGCCCCCCAACCCCTGCCCGAATCCCTGAAGCAAGGGGAATTGGAGCAATCCTAAGCCATGGGCGGCACGGGTGAAATGACCCTCATGCAGACCACGGTTTGAATCTCCAGAATTAACAAATAGGAATCTCCCCGTGGTTCTCCCCATGACCCCGGCCAGCCCCGCCGCCGTTCAGGCATTATTCAACCAAATCGCCCCCCACTACGATGCCCTCAACCAGTGGCTGAGTTGGGGGCAACATCATATTTGGAAGCGGATGGTGGTGGGGTGGGTAAACCCCCAACCGGGGGATGTTGGCGTGGATTTGTGCTGTGGTACGGGGGATTTGACCGGCTTGCTGGCGGCCAAAATTGGCGCAACCGGGCAGGTGTGGGGGGTGGATTTTTCAGAGCCAATGCTGCGGCTGGCGCGTCGCCGGTATGCCCACCTGCCCATCCGTTGGTGCGCCGGGGATGTGCAACAGTTACCCTTGGCTGATGCCAGTGTGGATGTGGTGACGATGGGTTACGGCCTCCGCAATGTCAGCGACCGCCACCAATGCCTGCGGGAAATCCGGCGGGTACTGCGCCCGGGGGGACGGGGGGCAATTTTGGATTTTCATCAGCCCCCTGACCCCTGGTTGCGGGCATGGCAACAGTGGTATCTGCAACAGGTGGTGGTGCCGGTGGCGGCCAACCTAGGCTTGGCGGCGGAGTATCAGTATCTCTGGGCAAGTTTGCAAACCTTCCCAGCGGGGGCGCAACAGGTGCAATGGGCGCAGGACTGTGGCCTGACGGCCTGCCATTATCCGATCGCCAATGGTTTAATGGGGGTATTGGTACTGCAACAGTCGTGATGGAACGCATCGCCTACTTTGACTGCCCCACTGGCGTGGCGGGGGATATGTGTCTGGGAGCTTTGGTGGATGCGGGTTTGCCCGTGGCGGAACTCCAGGGGCAGTTGGGGGGGCTACCCACCGAGTTGACCTTTACCCTGACGGTGCAGCCCGTCCAACGTCAAGGGCAACGGGCGACCCAGGTGCAGGTGCATTCCCAGGGAGAACAGCCCCACCATCGCCGTTGGGGGGAAATCCGCAGCCTTTTGGAACGGGCGACCCTACCGCCCCAGGTGCGGGGGTGGAGTCAGGCCATTTTTCAGCGGTTGGCGGTGGCGGAAGGGGCGGTGCATGGGATTCCCCCGGAACAAGTGGGGTTCCACGAGGTGGGGGCGGTGGATGCCATCGTGGATATTGTGGGTACCTGTATTGGTTTGCATTACTTAAACATTACTCAAGTTTATTGCTCACCCCTGCCTTTGGGTTCTGGAATCGTTAATACAGCCCACGGCATGATGGCCGTGCCCACCCCAGCCGTCCTGCACTTGTGTCAACAAAAACACATCCCCATCTACGATAATGGTATCGCTCAGGAATTGGTCACCCCCACGGGAGCCGCCATTGTCACCACCTTGGCACAAGGGTTTGGCCGTCCCCCTGCAATGACGCTTGAGCGGGTAGGTTGGGGTGCCGGGGGGTGGGATTTGTCCATGGCCAATATCCTCCGCCTGTGGCTGGGAAGCCCCCAGCAAGACCTCCTGACCGAGCCGGTGGTGCTACTGGAAACCCAGGTGGATGACCTGTCCCCCCAGGGGTTGGCCTACGCCTGTGAGCGATTGCGCGCAGCGGGGGCGTGGGATGTGTGGAGTCAGGCCATCACGATGAAAAAGGGACGGAGTGGGGTCTTGGTGCAGGTGTTGTGTCCCCCAGCTTTGGCTGTTGATTGCGAAGAAATACTGCTGCGGGAGACGACCACCCTGGGGGTGCGGCGCAGTTGGCAGGAGCGGCGGATTTTACCCCGGCGGGTCGTGACGGTGACAACTGACTGGGGCAGGGTGGCGGTGAAGGTAGCCGAGCAAGCGGGACAGCTGGTGAATGTCCAACCGGAGTACGAGGACTGTGCCCGCATTGCCCGTTCCCATGGGCTACCCTGGAAGCAGGTTCATCAGCAGGTTCTATACCGGTTTTGGCAGGCATGGGGACAACCCGATGATCAAAGCCCTGGTTAATGTCGGGATTGGGTTGGCGACCTTTGCGGGGGTGGTCGGGTTACAGATGCAGCGGCAAAACTTCCTGACCACCCAACAGGACAACAATCGTTCCCTCTGGCAACAACAGGAAGCAATCACCCAGACGCAGTTACGTCTGTGGCGAGATATGCCTGGGTTTGGCTTTAATAATATGGTCGCTAATTTTTGGTTGATTCAATTCAATATCTATTTGGGGGATGATGAAGCCAGGGATGCCTTGGGCTATGGGTTAACACCGGACTTTTTTGAGGTGATTTTGGGGCAAGACCCCCAGTTTATTCGGGCGTATTTGATTTTATCAACCATCGGTTCACTCTACGCCGGGGAACCGGAGCAGAGTATCCAGATTGCCGCCCGGGCGATGACCCGGCTCAACCGTCGGGTGCCGGATTCCTACTTCCCCTGGCTGTACCGGGGTACGGATGAAATGCTGTTTTTGGGGGACGGGACGGCAGCCCTGGCCTCGTTCCAAACAGCGGCGGACTGGGCCAAACCTTGGCATACACCGCAGAGTAAAGCCGTGGTGCAGCGGGCAGATGATTTGATAGCATCACTCCGGGAAGACCCGGACAGTCGGGTGGCGAAGGTCATTGGTTGGCTAAGTATCCTCAGCTACGCCACCACCCCCCGGGTACAGGCGATTGCCACCCAAAAAATCATTGAGGCGGGGGGACGGGTGGAACGATTGCCCGATGGGCGCAGGGTGATTGTCCTACCCCGGGAGGTGCAGGAGCGTTTACGGGGGTAAATTACTTTATGGGAACCTCTACAGTAATCACATTCAAATTGTGAGAATAATTTTTATACCCAAAGAGGAAAGGGTCGCAGGGCACCGCCCTGGTTTTGAGAGAATTTTGTAACGACACGTTTACCCTGTTTAGCTATAGCGGTCGCAATGGCTCGGACACGCAGGCTACCGGTAAACTCCGTATTCCAGCGAGATATTTTTTGGTTCATTCCAATAATATAAAGGTACCCTCTAATGATAAGTATCTAGGCCATTCCCATGACAGTAAAGCGCATCGTTAATTTTATTCTCTACGGGTTCGGAGGGCTTCTCCTCTTTTATTGGTTGCATATTTATCAAACTCAGGGTTGGATTTTCTGGCTGGTTGTTGGGGCAGGAATTATTATATTCATGGGAATTTTGGCAGAAGTAGTCATCCTATTATTTTTAGAGCCGGTGAAGCGAAAAATGCTCCAGGATTTCCCACGAGATATGACCTTTTTGAATGCCCAACCGAGTGATTATCCTGACCTCGACCACGTTACCCTAGACCGCTGGACAGATGCCCTAAAATACCTAGGCTTTCAACTATCGCAAGATTTATCCATTCGTCCAGAATCAGGCAGCCATTTCCCGCAGTTTGTCCGTGTATTGATCCATCCGCGGCACCATTGTTTTGCAGAGATTCATCAAATTTTCCCGCCACCAACCCCAGGAAAGGTAGAGGCGGGAGTAGCAACCATTGCTTGCACAATTACGAGTGATTTAGGTCAGTTAGTATTATCCACCACCAATCGTCCGGTGATGGCATCCCTTTGGATCATGCGTTTACCGACCTACCTGTGGGAAAGTTTTCCTGATCGACAACCCCGGGAACTATGGGAACGACATTTACACATACGGGAACAGTTGATGCAAGATTACAACCTGGATTTATCCCATGATTTAACGATAAATGACTACTACAAAGGGACAGAAACAATTCTCGCTATGCAGCGGCAAGAAATCGAAAATAAAGATATTGTCAAGCTGATCAATGAGTTCAACAACTTTCCCAAAAATCCCCGCCATGAGTGGTGGGGAAAGTATCAAAAGTTTCAACATTTCTAACGCGCATTCAGCCAAGTTGCTAAAATTTGAATAAAGCCAAAAATGGCTAATAAAACGATCACCAATAGGAATAAAATAAACAGTAAAGGTAAACGAATTAATAGCAGAGAAAACCCATTCAAGGGGGTGATCCGTCCCCAAATTTGGTAGAGTCTTTGCCAGGATTGGCCATCCCAAAACCAAGCCCGTTGGGCGGGATAGGTGCTACTGAGTTGTTCTAAAATTTGATCCGACTCCTTGAGGACAAAAATTTGCTGACACCGGTCACATCCCAACGCATCCGTCAGGGTGATCTGTTGCAACCGTCCCCCCCGGCGACAACAGGGGCAAGGGTACACCCGGTTAAGATCAATTTTTTGGGCACTCCATTTGCCCATCGTTCTAGGTTCCTTTCCCGATACCATCATTCTAAGCATCTTTTGCGAATGGGGAGCGCATGACCATCCCGACGGGGATCAAAATTGGCATTGATGTGGGGGGGACGTTTACCCATGCGGTGGCGGTGGATACGCATAGCCATCAACTGCTCGGTAAGGTGCGGATTCCCACCACCCACCGGGCGGCATTGGGGGTGGCCAGCGGGGTCGTCCAGTCCTTAGAGGAATTATTGCGGGTCACGGGCTTAGAACCGCAGCACATTCAATTGATCGCCCACAGTACCACCCAGGCGACCAATGCCCTACTCGAAGGGGATGTGGCCACCGTTGGCATTATTGCCCTGAGTAGTCGGTTGCTCGGTTGGGTGACCCAGGCGCAAACCCGAGTCCGGGATGTGGAACTCACTCCGGGGCAATATTTACCCACCTGTCACGGTTGGCTCGGCACCGATGGGGGGGTGAATTTGACCGATTTAGAACGGTTGGTGACCTCCCTCCAAGGCCAAGGGGCAGAGGTTTTTGCGGTGAGTGGGGCATTTGCGGTGGACGACCCGCACCCGGAACAGCAGGTGGTGGACTGGTTGCGGCAACAGGGTTATCTGGCCACGGCGGGGTGTGAATTGTCGCAACTCTATGGGCTGGGGTTGCGTACCCGCACGGCGGTGATCAATGCGGCCATTTTGCCCCGGATGCTGGAAACCGCCAACCGGACAGAACAGGCGGTACGAGCCAGTGGCATTACTGCCCCGGTGATGATTATGCGGAGCGATGGGGGGGTCATGGGGATTGAGGAAATGCGCCAACGCCCAATTTTGACCATTCTTTCCGGGCCAGCGGCGGGGGTGGCGGCGGCGTTGGGGTATGCCCGGGTTTCCCAGGGTTTGTTTTTGGATGTGGGCGGCACCAGCACCGATATTTCCGTGATTCTCCAGGGGCGACCCCAGGTGAAAACGGCGGAGGTGGGGGGCAAGCGATTGTACTTAAAAGCCTTGGATGTGCGTACTTTGGGAATTGCCGGGGGTTCCGTGCCCCGCCTCCAGGGGAATCGGGTGGTGGATGTGGGTCCCAGGAGCGCCCATATTGCCAATTTGCAGTATATGAGCTTTACCGATACCGCCCCAGAACCCAACCATAGGCAACGGCAGACATGGACGGCTCAGCATTATTTAGCGGTTGCAGCAGGGGGACAGCCCGCTTGGACGTTTACGCCCACGGATGCGGCATTCGTGTTGGGTTTACTGGGGGAACTCAGCGAGGCGGGTAAAACTCGGGTAACTTGGTTGGCAGAAAACCTGGGCGTGACCCCCACGGCACTGGCGGAGCGGGTTTTGGATTTAGCCAGTCGGAAAGTGCAACGGGTGATTGAGCGATTAATTGCCGAGTATGGGCTGGAACGGCGCACCCTGGTTTTGGTGGGCGGGGGCGGGGGGGCGGGGGCGTTGGTGCCCTACGTGGCGCAAACCATGGGGCTACAGCATTGGTTGGCTCCCGATGCGGAGGTGATTGCCGCCATCGGGGTCGCCTTGGGGCTGATTCAGGAAACCATCGAACGGAGTGTGGTCAACCCTACTCCAGCCGATGTGCGCCAGTTGCGCCAGGAAGTTGTGCAGGCGGTCACTCGCATGGGGGCGCATCCCGCTACCATTAGCGTGCGGGTGGAAGTGGATCAACGGCAACAGAAAATGACGGCCACAGGCACGGGGGCATTAGAATTTCAGACCCGGCAGGCATTGGCTCCCCAGTCACCTGCCCAGTCCTTCGCCCGGGTGGCAGAATCCTTGGGTTGCCGGGAAGACCAAGTTAGGTTGGTGGCGGCGCAGGGGGACTACACCGTCTATCAACGGCAAGCTTCACGCTGGTGGCAGGGCTTCTATCTGCCGGTGCGGGTCATCCATCGGGATGGGGTCGTCGTTTTGCAACTGCAACGAGCCGTGGTTTATGCCACTACCGCCGGACAGTTGACTGCCACACTTACAAACCAACTCGATACCCACAAAACCTATGGGGATGGGGGGGAATTATACCCGGCGGTGTGGGTTATCCTGCCGGAGCGAATTTTGGATTTTTCCGGGTTGGTTACCCCTAGTCAAATTATCTCTTTGGTCAATCTAGAATTAGAAGCCTATGGGGAAGATACGGGTTTAATTTTATTATTGGCAGTGAACGTTTAGCGAGACATCAAAAAGCCATCCATTACCGGCAAAATTGTGCCCCCATGGATGGCGATTTCCCCTAAAAAACGGTGATTATAGCCGTTTTGATTAAATTTGAGACATTATTAGTTTTCACCCCCCTGACCCCCTTAGTAAGGGGGGAAATGGTTTCAAAGTCCCCGTTGTCAAGGGAAATTCAGGGGGTATCCGTCTCAGTTCTAATTGAAATGGCGATCAATCTACACCTTGAGTACCCATTGACTGCGGGTATCCTGGCTGACAAAAGCGGCGGGAATCACAGGGATATTAACCCCCAAACTCTTGAACGCCGCCCGAATGATGGTGGCATGGGAGGCTTCCGTGGCTCCGATGCTGGCACCGGCGGTAACCAGGGCAGGGGTTTTGAGTTTCGCCGCTTCCAGACCGTAGGCAATCGCAGCATCCACCTCCAAAGCCAAGGCCAATTTGGCGATATTCACATCCGAATCCAACCCCCCTTCCTGGCGGTCAAAGTAGGGAGTCAGGGTGGCCGCATATTCACTTTGCGCCTGGACGGGAGTGCCCCCCAAGCTACCGATGACCTTGATCAGGGTGTCCCGGTGGGCTTGGTGGTCGCTCAAGTTAGCTTTGGCAATGTTCAAAACCGCTTGTCCCACCGGGGTATTGCTGAGTTTTCCCGCCGCTGCTCCGTAGGCCCAGATGGCCTGGTGTTCGTAATAAAGTGCGGTGTTTAAGATGGCAACATCGCCCGTATTTGCCATCAGAGGTTCCACCTGTGCCAGGAGGGTTGCCCCGGCAAGACCAGCGCTGCCATAAAGTCCGACCTGCATCAGTTGACGACGGGAAGAACGGTTCAAAGTCATGGGAGTTTCCTCGTGTGATGATTAATGGTTGGGCGAGCCAAAGTACTCCACCCTGTCAGGAATACGCAGGCCATTGGCGGGCAGATCACTCGGCTTCTGCGTACTGCGGTGAAATAATGTAGAATACGGTGGGTTTTCTGCGGGTATTTCCTCTCGGTTGGGTGGGTTGGGCATGAATTTTGGGGATAAAATTTTGGGTTTAATTTTGGGGTTTAATTTATAAATTTTATGGATGATGAAACCCTGATCCGGCGCATTGCCAGCCAAGACCAATCGGCCTTAACTGCCCTTTATGACCGCTATAGTCAAGTGATTTATGCCTTGATTTATCGGATGATTGGGGTGGCGGAAGAAGCGGAAGAGATTATCTTAGATGTATTTCTGCAAGTGTGGCGCACGGCGCATCGTTACGACCCCCGCAAAGCGCAAGTGAATTCGTGGTTGTTTATGATTGCTCGCAGTCGTGCCCTCGACCGGCTCCGCCGCCAATCTCGCCAAGAACGGACGGTGCTGATGTTGCAACAAACCCAAATGCCCTTGGACTTGAATTCCCCACCGGAAGCCTACATTATCCGTGCTGAAAATCACCAACGTTTACACCATGCGCTCGCCCAACTGCCGCAAGAACAACGACAGGCGGTGGAATTGGCTTATTATTATGGATTAAGCCACACACAAATTGCGGTTAAACTGGGAGTACCCCCCGGAACCATCAAAAGTCGGATTCGTATGGGTTTACAAAAATTGCGGTCGGTCTGGCAAACTCCCCCGGAACAGTAGTTAGGAGATAGATAAAATGAACCAGATGTCCGATGAGGAATTTCGAGAATTGGCTCCCCTCGCTGCTCTTGGTTGCTTGCACGAGGGGGATCAAGAGGCGATAGCAGAGTATGCAGAAACTGACCCAGCCTTCGCTCAGGAATTGGCGGAATTGCAACAGGTGGCGAATGCTTTGCCCTATACCCTGCCGCCCCTAACCCCACCCGCCCATTTGCGACAGCGGTTGCAGGCTCGCTTGGCGCAGGAAGTAAGCGTTGTGCAGGCGGAGCAACTGGTCTGGGAACCCCATCCGCTGGTGGCGAGTTTAACCATTGCCTATTTGCATCGAGACGAGAAACGGCGGATGCTGTCGGCTCTAGTGCGTTGCCCGCCCCATACGACCTATCCCAGTCACCGGCACAGGGAATTTGAGCAGATTTATATCCTCGAGGGCAGTGTACAGTGGGGTGACCGCCTTCATAAAGCCGGGGACTTTATCCATGCGGGTCAGGGCTCCATTCATGCGATTAACACCGTGGATGGCTGTTTGTTCCTCGTGCATACTTCCATGGATGACGAGTATTTGAAGCCCCTAGCGGTCTAACGTTCCGGGGTGCGGTAGTGAGTGGGCACGGTTGCGGTCGATAATCCCGCCAACACCCGCAGATTTTGGCTCCGCACCAGTTCGTTAAAATTCAAACCCCGCCGTTCTAAACGGGCAAGCTGTTCGAGGGCTTCGAGTAGTGCCCGTGCCGCTTCCGCTTCCGTGTATTCCCGCCGTTGGGCGATGGTGACCGCACTTTCATCCGCCTGCAATTCGTAGGCCGGAGAACGATAATTTCTCAATAATTGACGTAGTGCCACGCCCGCCAAACCCGCCCCAATCAGCACCCCCACCCCATCTCCCTGCACCCCTTGGAAGGCCACCGCCACGCTTCCGGCGAGGATCAACCCCTGCGACCAACCGGGGCGGAACCAAGCGATCCCCCGCAACCAGCGGTCGGTGCGGAGAAAGAGCAAATCCCGCTGGGGTTCGGTGAGATTTTGCCACAGTTGAAAGTTAATTTGCACCGGCCATTCCGTCCGCCACGGCCAGGGAAAGGGGACGGTCAGCACCTCACCCTGTTGGGGCTGGGGGATCACCCGCAGTTTCATGCGACTGCTGGCGGGGAGCAAATCCAACAACCGCCCGATTTCCGTATCCCGGTCAAACTCATCCATCAGGAACCCTTCACCGTGATGGTTTCGACTACCTTTATTGTGCCATCCGGGTTCACCATCCACACGGCGTATTCCCCTACCACATCCCCCTGGGGGTCAAAATCCACCGCACTGCTGGCTCCCTGGTAGTTAATTTCCTCCCCTTGTTTCAGCAGGGTTAACCCCTCGCACACATCGCTGACGGGGATACCGGGGGGATTGGCCACCGCAGTAATTTTTTCGCGCAGTTTTGCCCCTTGATTGGATTGGGCTGCCTGCGCCGCCAACACCAACACGGCAGCCGCATCCCAGGTATTCGGCGCAAAGACCTGGGGTTCTTGCTTAAAGGCTTGCCGGTAGCGTTGTTGAAAATCCTTTAGCCCTGGCCCCCCCGCCGCCGGAGCCGTACCCATACTACCGGCAACAATCCACTGCCCCTGGGGCGTTTTACCCACCAGTTCGGCTAATTTATTGTCCTTCAGCCCATCGGTCAGCACCAGGGGAATGCGGGGCAGAAACCCCTGTTGGAAGGCCGAGCGGATAACTAGGGTACCGGTTTCGGGATACCCCACCAGCACCACCGCCTGGGGGTTACGGCCAAACACTGGGCGTACTTCCGAATCAAAGCTGGCACTTTGCCCCTCGTAAAACTGGGTCACCATCACCTGTCCCCCAGTTTTGGCTAAACCCTGCTGGATGGCCTGTGCCAGCCCCCGCCCGTAGTCATTGTTGATAGCGAGAATGCCGACCCGCTCCCAGCCCCGTTTTTTGAGCAACTGCGCCAAAGCTTCCCCCTGAAAGGAATCCGGCGGTGCCGTGCGAAACCAAAACCCCTGCAATTCGCCTTTTTTCGCCCGTTCAGTAAACACAGGGCTGGTGCTGGCCGGAGAAATCATCACCACCTGTCCCCGCACGGCAATATCCACGGCGGCTCCCGATACGGCACTGCCAGCGGCTCCCACCACCCCGGCCACCCGGTCTACGTCCACCAGTTTGGTCATGGCACTCACCCCCGCACTGGGTTGGGTTTGGTCATCTTCAGAAATCAATTGCACTGGTTGACCGTTCACCCCACCACATTCGTTTACCGTTTTGACCAGTAAACTGGCGGCATCTTGCATCCCAGGGCCAAACTGCGCCAAATCCCCACTCAGGGGTAAAAGGGTGCCCAATTTTAATGCGTCTCCCCCCGCTTGACAGCCAGTTAACCCCAAAACCAGTAACCACCACCAGCGTTTCACCCCATTGACCTCCTGCCTGTGTGAGTTTCACCATCATAAAATAAGGGCACCGCTACTTACACGACATTTACTACGAGCCAGCAGAAAGTGATTTGGCTTGGCATCGTGATAGCCTTTGTTCCCTAATCCTGGGGGATTTCCAGGGCAATTACACTGGCATTGGGTAGCGATTCTCTCTCCAGCGCAACAAAGGTTGCAGGGCAAAGTGCCGCATTGGCAGTGGTACAGTCTATAACAACCGTGGTGGCTGGCCTGCGGGCGTAAAAATTGCCAGTAGAGGTGTGATGATGTACCGGCGGTCATTCTTAACCCGCTTCGCTCTGGGGACAATGGCTCTGCTGGCCTCCCTCTGGCTGAGCCTTGGTTCGGGGCTGGCGCAATCTGCCCCGGTGACCGCCGTTCAGAGCGTGGGGTTTACCGTCAGCGACATGAACCGGGCAGTGGATTTTTATACCCAGGTGTTGGATTTTCGCAAAGTCAGCGAGGTGGAGGTCTATGGGCGGGAGTACGATGCGCTCCAGGGGGTGTTTGGGGTGCGGATGCGGGTGGTGGGTTTGCAGTTGGGGCAGGAACGCCTAGAACTGACGGAGTATCTCACCCCGGCGGGACAACCCATCCCATTGGATTCCCGCAGTCATGACCTGTGGTTTCAGCACATTGCCATTGTCGTGCGGGATATGCCCCGTGCCTACGAGCGTTTGCGCCAGTACAACGTCCGTCATGTGTCCGTGGCACCCCAAACCCTACCGGCCAGTATTCCGGCGGCGGCGGGGATTACCGCTTTTTATTTTCAAGACCCGGACCGGCACAATTTGGAGTTGATTCATTTCCCGGCGGATAAGGGCGACCCCCGTTGGCAACGCCCGACCTCAGCGTTGTTTTTGGGGATTGACCACACGGCCATCGCCATCCGGGATACGGCCAAGAGTTTGCCGTTTTATCAAGAACTGGGGTTTCGGGTGGCGGGCACCAGTGAAAATTTTGGGCCGGAGCAGGAATACCTCAACCATGTGGCGGGGGTACGGTTGCGGATTACGGGGCTAAAAGTGGCACGGGGCATGGGCATCGAATTTTTGGATTACCGCCACCCCACCGATGGCCGTCCCCGCCCCGCCAACGCCCGTGCCAGCGATTTACTCCACTGGGAAACCACGTTGCTTGTCGAGAATTTGCCACAAACTGCGGCTCGGTTAAAAAACCAGGGGGTCACCTGGGTTTCCCAACGGGTGGTGACGTTACCCGATGACCGGCTGGGGTTTCGGCAAGGTATTTTAATTCAAGACCCCGATGGTCATGTGCTACGTTTGGTGCAATCTTAACCGTCATTACCGTCACTACCACCCCCGGAGGAACCCATGACTGCTGAACAGCAACGCCTGACCCCCCAAACCCCCTGGAAACAATGGGGACCCTATTTGAGCGAACGGCAGTGGGGGACGGTGCGGGAGGACTACAGCGAATTTGGCACCGCCTGGGACTATTTCAGCCATGACCAGGCCCGCTCCCGTGCCTACCGTTGGGGGGAAGATGGCCTGGCCGGGATTTCCGATGACCAGCAATTATTGTGTTTTGCCTTGGCGTTGTGGAATGGGCGAGACCCGATTTTGAAGGAGCGGATGTTTGGGCTGACCGGCAGTCAAGGGAATCACGGGGAAGATGTGAAAGAATACTATTTTTATTTGGATAGCACCCCCAGCCATTCCTACATGAAAATGCTCTATAAGTATCCCCAAGCTCCCTATCCCTACGCCTGGTTGGTCGAGGAAAATCAAGGCCGCAGTCGCCAGGAACCGGAATTTGAACTGTTAGATACGGGGGTATTTAACGACCAACGTTATTTCGATGTGTTTGTGGAATATGCCAAGGCTGAACCCCAGGATATTTTGATCCAAATTACGGTGTGCAATCGGGGGAGTGAACCCGCACCCATTCATATCCTGCCCACCCTCTGGTTTCGGAATACCTGGTCCTGGGGTTATGATTGCTTGAAACCGACGCTTAAAGCTGATAAAAATTATATTGTTGCCCACCATGAAAGCCTGGGGAATTATCGCCTTTTGGTGGAGGGCAATCCCACCCTATTGTTTACCGAAAATGAAACTAACTATGAACAGTTATAT
The DNA here is from genome assembly GCA_964481635.1 of uncultured Synechococcus sp. Classification (GTDB taxonomy): domain Bacteria; phylum Cyanobacteriota; class Cyanobacteriia; order Gloeomargaritales; family Gloeomargaritaceae; genus Gloeomargarita. The sequence goes on along the minus strand of CAYZTU010000010.1, from coordinate 86,169 downwards.
GGGTCGAGTAACCCGGCTCCCTACGTCAAAGATGGCTTCCATCGCTATGTGATCCATGAGCAGACGGAGGCGGTCAATCCAGAACAGATGGGCACCAAAGCCTGCGCTCATTATATCTATGACATTCCGGCGCAGGGGAGCCAAGTGATCCGGTTGCGCTTGACCCATGCCCAATCTCCGCATTTTCACACCCTGAATTTTAATGATTTTGATGCGGTCATGCAGCAGCGAAAACAGGAAGCGGACGCATTTTATGCCACGATTACTCCCGCCAAATTATCCCCGGATGATCAACTGATTCAACGACAAGCCTTCGCCGGGATGTTGTGGAGCAAACAGTATTATCGCTATGACATGGAAACCTGGCTCAAGGGCGATCCGGCCATGCCTGCCCCGCCCCCTGCACGCAAAAAAGGGCGCAATCACCAGTGGTTTCACCTGGATACCCAGGAAATTTTGTCCATGCCGGACAAGTGGGAATACCCCTGGTTTGCCGCCTGGGATTTGGCCTTCCATACGATTACCTTGGCCTTGGTTGACCCGGATTTTGCCAAGCATCAATTGGATTTACTCACGCGGGAATGGTATATGCATCCCAACGGGCAAATGCCCGCCTACGAGTGGAATTTTGGGGATGTGAACCCCCCCGTGCATGGCTGGGCGGCCTGGCGGGTATACAAAATGGAGGAGAAACAAACCGGCAAAGGGGATCGGTTATTCCTGGAGCGGGTGTTTCACAAATTGCTCATGTATTTCACCTGGTGGGTGAATCGCAAGGATAGCAGTGGCCGCAATGTGTTTGAGGGGGGGTTTTTAGGGTTGGATAATATCGGTGTTTTTGACCGCAGTTCCCCTTTACCGACCGGGGGGTATTTGCAGCAATCCGATGGCACCAGTTGGATGGGAATGTATTGCTTGAATATGCTCACCATTGCCCTGGAATTAGCCCTTGAGAATCCCGCCTATGAGGATATTGCCACCAAGTTTTTTGAACATTTCCTGTACATTGCTACGGCGATGAATAACCTGGGCGGGGAAGGGATTAGTTTGTGGGATGACGGGGATGGCTTTTTCTACGATGTGTTGAATTTACCATCGGGAGAAAATGTGCGCTTGAAAGTGCGTTCGCTGGTGGGTTTGATTCCCCTGTTTGCGGTGGAAACCTTGGAGCCGGACATCCTCGACCGTTTGCCCGGTTTCAAGCAACGTATGACCTGGTTTATGCAAAATCGCCCGGATTTGACCTGCAATTTGGCCTGTATGCAAACCCTAGGGATGGGGGAACGGCGCTTATTTTCCATCGTAGACCGGGATCGCTTGCGGCAGATTTTGCAAAAAATGCTGGATGAACGGGAGTTTTTTGGCGACTACGGCATTCGGGCGATTTCTCGCTATCACCGGGAGCATCCCTACACCTACCAGGTGGATGGGCATGAATATCGGGTGGACTACGAACCCGCTGAATCCAGCACCGGCTTATTTGGGGGCAATTCCAATTGGCGGGGGCCGGTGTGGATGCCGGTGAATTATTTGTTGGTGGAATCCCTGCAAAAATTTCACCACTATTTGGGGGATGATTTTCGGGTGGAATGTCCTACCGGTTCAGGAAATTGGGTGACGTTAGAAACGGTGGCGCAGGAACTATCCCAGCGATTGATTAATATCTTTAAGCGGGATGAATCCGCCCAACGGCGACCGGTGTATGGGGCAACCGCCCTGTTCCAACATGACCCCCACTGGCGGGATTTGATTTTGTTTTACGAATACTTCCACGGGGACAATGGGGCGGGGATTGGCGCCAGCCATCAAACCGGCTGGACGGGGCTGGTGGCCGAGTTATTGCAACAACTGGGGAGCTAAATCCCATGTCGCCCCTGCGGCTACTGAGCAAGCATTGGCCGGAGTACCTGATCGAAGCCTGGGGGCTGGGGGTGGTCATGGTGGCCGCCGGGACGTTGGCGACCTTGCTCTTTTCCCCCCAATCCCCGGTGCATCAGGCGATTCCTGACCCCTTTAGCCAACAGGTGTTGATGGGTTTGGGGATGGGACTAACGGTGTTGGCGGTGGTGTCTTCCCCCTGGGGGCGACGGTCGGGGGCGCATTTTAACCCGGCGGTGACGTTGACCTTTTATCAATTGGGCAAGGTAAAAGCGGGGGATGCCCTGTTTTACAGCCTGTTTCAAGTGCTGGGGGGTCTGGCGGGGGTGCTGTTCGTCCAGGTGGTTTTTGGGCAAGCATTTACTCAGCAACCGGTGCAGTACGTGGTAACCGTGCCGGGAAAAGCGGGGATTCCGGGGGCGGTGCTGGCGGAACTGCTGGTGGCGACCTTGACCATGTTTGTGGTGCAAGTCCTGAGCAATCACGCCCGTCTGGCACCGATAACGCCCCGGGTGGTGGCCTTGCTGGTGATGGGGGCGGTGATTTGGGCGGCTCCCTATTCTGGTTTCAGCACCAACCCGGCGCGCACGATTGCTTCAGCACTCCCGGCGGGGGTGTGGACGGCCATCTGGCTCTATCTGCTTGTCCCCACCGGCGGGATGCTGTTGGGGGCGCAATTGTATTTACTGCTACACACCCATCGGTCACAACCCGTGCGTTGCGGCAAACTCTGGTACGACGACACCACCCCCTGTGGCCGGCGGGATGGGCGGGGCACGACCCGTTGTATTTTCTGTGAAGACGAGCGGCATCTGGGGTGCCATGATATGTCCCATGACCATGCTTAAATTTAGATATTGCATTTGGATATGCACATAACTCTGATGTTTTCTCCCATCTATTTACTTACTGTTTCCGAAAAAAGCTTATTTCACCGCTTGGAAGTGGCACTGGTGGAATTGGCCGGTATTATCAAAGTTTTACTAGAATTTATTGCCGTGCTTTTAATTCTCTATGCCATTGGGCTGACCCTGCAAAAATTTATCCGTCATTGCCGCCGCTCTAATTTTGATACGGTACAGCGAGTTTTACGGTTGGAATTGGGGCGGTATCTGATTTTGGCTTTGGAACTGTTATTAGCCGCTGATATTGTGGCAACGGCGGTTTCTCCCACCTGGGATGCGATTGGGCGGTTGGCGGCGATTAGTTTGATTCGCACGTTTTTGAATTATTTTCTGGAGCGGGAGGTCAGGGAGTTGGAGGCGATGAATAGTTGGGAAATGAATTGAATCGGGAACCAGACGGATGAACCACGCTACAATTAGAAACTACTTGTCATTCGGTTGGGCATGGGAATAGCGGCATGACCCCCGGGCGTTACCTCGGGAAAGGAGTGGGCGTGTCTCAACTGCTCTGTCCAACCTCACCCATTCACACCACGACTTTGGCCAGTGGTCTGCGGGTGGTGTACCAGTATGTGCCAGCGGCGGTGGTGGCCATTGATTTTTGGGTGCGGGCGGGGGCGGCGGCGGAGCCAGAACCTTACAATGGCTTGGCTCATGCCCTGGAGCACATGGTTTTTCGGGGTAGTCAAGGGTTTCCCGCCGGGGCGTTTGACCATCTGATTGAGCGACGGGGGGGCATGACCAATGCGGGCACCAGCCAGGATTATGCCCATTACTACATTTTGACCGCCGTCGAGTATTGGCGGGAGGGGCTGACGGCATTGGCGGATATTTTGCTGTGGCCGAATTTGGCGGCGCAGGAATGGGAGCAGGAACGGGCAGTGATTGCGGAGGAACTGTGCCAAGCCCAGGATCACCCGGATTGGGTGGGGCAGCAGGTGCTGTGGCAACACTGTTATGGCACCCATCCCTACGGACGACCGATTTTGGGAACGACAGCTAGTCTGGCTCGGATTACACCAGCGGTGTTGCGGGAATTTCACCAGCAGTATTACCATCCGGGGAATATGACCGTGGTCGTGGTGGGGGCAATCCCGTGGGAGTCGCTGGAGGCGATTTTAGAGCAGGTCTGTCCAGCGGCGGCGGTGGCAGGTAGGGTAACGCCCTGGGTTTGTCCTCTGCCTACGGTGACACCCGTGCGCTCCCAACTGCATTTGCCCCAGGCGGAGCAGGAACGGCTGTGGTGGGTGTGGCCGGTGGCAGGGGGAGGCGATGTGGCGACGGGATGGGGGTTAGACCTGCTGGCGACCCTATTGACGGGCGGGCGGCTGGCTCGTTTGACCCAACGGCTGCGGGAAGAATTGGGGTGGGTGCAGGACATTGACTGCCATTATCATCAACAGGTGGCGGGCGGGGTGTGGCAGATGACCGCTTGGTTGAGTGAAGCGGAGCGGGTAGGGCAGGTGGAGGAGGTGCTCCAGCAGGAGGTGGCGGTTCTTCAGGAAACGTTGGTGTCCCGGGAGGAACTGCGGCGGGCGCAACGTCAATTGCTCCATGCCTATACCTTTGGCACCGAGACCCCCCAGCAAATGGCACGGCTGTATGGCTACTATCATTACATGGGTTGTTTGGAGCAGGTGATGAACTACGGCGAACGGTTAATGCAATTCCGCCCGGAGGATGTGCGGAGCTTGGCGCAGACCTATTTGTCCCCCCAGCAGGTCGTGCGGTTGTGGCTGACCCCCGAGGGGGACGTGTGACTTTGGAGTTGCAGACGGCTGGCTCCCTGCGGGGGCGTTGGTACCGTTGGGTGTTGGCCAACGGGTTGACCTTGCTGGTGGTGGACAATCCGGCGGTGGATATCGTGGCGGCTCGGTTGTTCTTGCGTCCAGGGATGTTGGGGGAATCCCCCCACCAATGGGGGCTAAATCATCTGGTGGCGGCGACCCTGAGCAAGGGCACCCACCAACACTCGGCGCAGGCCATTGCCCTGGCGGTGGAATCCTTGGGAGCGAGTTTGGGGACGGAGGCGGCTCCCGATTATTTTGTGCTGGGTTTGAAGGCGGTGGCGGGGGATTTTGCCGAATTGTTTGCCCTAGCCAGTGAGTTGTGGCGCAGTCCCAGCTTCCCGGCGACGGAGGTGGCACTCGAACAGCAGTTGACGCTTCAGGGTCTGCGGTTGCAACAGGAGCAGCCTTTCACCCTAGCTTACGATCAGTTACGCAGGGCGCTCTACCCGGATCATCCCTATAGTGTAAGTACACTGGGCACCCAGGAATCGGTAATGGGTCTCACGGCGGAGGATCTGCTGACCTACCACCAGCAGTATTTTTGTCCCGCCCATACGGTGGTGAGCGTCTGTGGCCGGGTGGAACCGGAGCGGGTGCGGGATTGGGTGGAACGGTGTTTGGGGGATTGGCAGGTGCCCCGCAGGGATTGGGAACTGCCGGTGTTGCCCACCCCATCGCCCCCCCCGGCACCCCTATGTTTGGCTCGCCCGACCCACCAAAGTTTAGTCATGCTGGGGTATCGGGGACCGGCGGTACAATCGGCTGATTATCCGGCCATGAAACTCCTGAGTACCTATCTGGGCAATGGGCTTTCCAGCCGTCTGTTTGTAGAATTGCGGGAGAAACAGGGGCTGGCCTACGATGTGTCCGCTTTTTATCCCACTCGCTGGCAATCCGCCCCGTTCGGGGTGTATCTGGGTACCGCCGCCGCTAACACCCGCTTGGCTCTGGGCAAACTGGCCGCCGAAATCCAGAGACTACTGGCGACACCCCTACCGGAAGCCGAACTGCTCACCGCCCGTAGCAAATTATTAGGGCAATATGCGATGGGCAAACAAACCAACGCCCAGATTTCCCAACTCTTGGGGTGGTATGAGGTGTTGGGGTTGGGAGCCAATTATGACTTGGAATTTCCCCAATTAATTCAACAAATGACCCCAGAACACCTGTGGCGGGCAGCGCAACATTACCTGCGGCAACCCTGGGTGTCTCTAGTGGGGCCGGAAGCGGCTCTGGCGGAAATTAGCTGAGAATACCCCTGGAAAATGGATTCTTAGCAATCGCATGGGATTCATAAAAATTGAAGGGGTCTTTAAGGACTAGGGTGGTTCTTTTGGGGACACTTTACGCTTTGGAGGGTATTAAGAACCATTCTCATAATTCAAATATGATTGCGATATTCCATAGTTAAAAATGGGATTAAAAATGGTTAAAATACCACTAACCCAGAATTCATTGCTCACTATGGTTGCCCCCGAATTGCTCCAGATTGCCCAGCAGGCTCGTCAGGCGGCGCAACGGTTGGTGACCTTAGACACGGAAGCCAAAAATCAAGCCCTGGCCGCCATGTCCCAGGCATTACAGACCCATCAAGCGGAGATTCTGGAAGCCAACCGGCTGGATATGACCCGTTCCCAGCAGGAGGGGTTGGCACCCGCCTTGTTGCAACGGCTGCAATTGTCTCCGGATAAGCTGGCCAGCAATATCCAGGGGGTGCAGGATATTAGGCATCTGCCCGACCCGGTGGGGCAACGGCAACTCCACCGGGAATTGGATGCGGGTTTAGTTTTAGAGCGGGTCACCTGTCCGTTGGGAGTCTTGGGGGTGATTTTTGAAGCCCGCCCGGAGGCGGTGATTCAGATTACAGCCTTGGCACTCAAGTCGAGTAATGCGGTGATTCTCAAGGGTGGGCAGGAGGCGACCCATTCCTGTCAGGTTTTAGTGCGGGCGATTCACTCCGGGTTACAGGGGACGGCCATTCCCCCAGCAGCGGTGCAGTTACTCACCACCCGGGCGGAAATTCAACAATTGCTAGAACTGGATCAATACGTGAATCTATTGATCCCCAGGGGTTCCAATGCCTTTGTACGTTATATCCAAGACCATTCCCGGATTCCCGTACTAGGCCATGCGGATGGCCTGTGTCATCTGTACATTGACCAGCAGGTGAAACTTCCCCAGGCGATTGCCCTGGCGGTGGATAGCAAAACCCAGTACCCGGCGGCCTGCAATGCGATTGAGACGTTGCTCGTCCACGAGGCGATTGCGGCGGAATTTTTGCCACCCTGTGCGGCGGCCTTGGTGGCTAAGGGGGTGAAATTGCGGGGGGATGAGGCCACCCAAAAAATTATCCCGGTGGCACCGGCGACGGAGGCGGATTGGGGCACGGAATATCTGGATTTGCTTTTGGCCATCAGAGTCGTGGATTCTCTGGAAACGGCGATTACCCACATCAATACCTACGGTTCCGGGCATACGGAGGCGATTGCCACCACGGATGCCCAAGCAGCAGCCCAGTTTGTCGCCCAGGTGGATGCCGCCGGGGTCTATCACAACTGCTCCACCCGGTTTGCGGACGGGTTTCGCTACGGGTTTGGGGCGGAGGTGGGGATCAGCACGCACCATTTGCCCCCCCGCGGGCCGGTGGGGTTGGAGGGGTTGGTCACCTATAAGTACCGGCTGTGGGGGCAGGGGCAGGTGGTGGCAACCTACAGCGGTTCCCAGGCGAAACCGTTTAACCATCGGGATTTGCCGCTCTAGGGTAGAAAAACCTCGGTAAAATCCTGTAGCGCCTGCCCCAGACTGGCCGCATCCGGGTAACGTTCGGAGGGTTTTTTCGCCAGACAGGCCATGATCACCCTGGCGAGACCGGGGGGTACCTGCTCCCCAAAGGCTTGGTTACGGATGGGAATGGGTTCCATCTGCACATGGCAGCGGAGCCACTGTTGCCGGTGGCTGTTTTCACCGATGCCAAAAGGGTTGGCGGCGGTCAGCATTTCGTAGGCGATCAACCCCAGGCTGTAAATGTCTGCCCGCTGGTCGGCGAGGCGGGCACGGCCATCACACTGTTCCGGGGAGGCGTAGCGGTAGGTGCCTAAAAAACTGCCCACGGCGGTGAGTTGGGTGGCCGATTCGGTCTCCTGGATCACGCGGGCGATACCAAAATCTAAAATTTTCACCAACTCTTCCCCCAAGGAACCGGGGAGGACAAAAATATTATCAGGTTTCAAGTCCCGATGTACAATGTTATGACTATGGGCGGCCTGTAAGCCCGCACAGACCTGGGTCAAGAGAACAAGCGTGCGTGATACAGCTAGGGGAGCTTCCTGGCGAATCAGGTTACCCAAGCTCTGCCCCCGCAAATACTCCATCACGTAGAAGGGCACCTGATTTTGAATCACCCCACTGTCACTCACTTGGACAATATGAATGCTGTTGATTTGGGCGGTCACGGTAATTTCCCGTTGAAAGCGGCGGATGATCTGGTCGCCGTGCGCCGTTTCTGTTGGTAAGCGGGTGAGAATTTTCACCGCCACGGGTTTGCGTAAATGCTGATCCAGGGCGAGAAAGACATCCCCCATCCCCCCCCCGCCCAGATGCTGTTGCAGGAGATAGCGGTGGCCTTCCCCCACCTGTACCCCTTCCCACTGCTGCCCGGAATCGGCAAAACTGCCCTTGGGGATACTGGGCTGGGTCGTGCCATCCGGCGCAGGGGCGGGACGCAGAGGCCGACGGACGGCACACCAGGGAGCTGCACTCAGAACCAACCCCCACACCAGCAGGGGGGCGGCCAGGGGTATCCAGGTGGAACTGCTCAACGCCCAGACCAATCCGATGACCCCAGCCCCCCCCAACCCTAGCCAGAGTATCCGGCGGCCATAGCCCACCAGTCCCACCCCGAAAATTCCCCAAACCCCAATCCACAGGGATTCCCAGGGTTCTGACCAATAATCCACCCCCCCCCGGCCACTGAGGGCTTGGTCAAGGATTTGCGCCACCGCCTGAGCCTGGAAGTGGATTTGGGGTTGCCGTTGTCCCCCGGGCGTTTGCAACCAGGGTTGCCCGTTGGCCTGGAGTTGCTCCCCCACCAGTACCACCCGTCCCTGCACCTGGTCGGCCTGGAGTTCATGGAGGGCTTGCCAGAGGGTGACCTGCTCTAGGGGGGCGGGGTCGGTACGCAAAAGTATTTGCCAGCCCTGCACCCGTAGCCTTTGGTAGGGGCCGCTATGGGGTCGTAATGGTTGCCATTGCCCCCGTCCCAAATGGAGGGTTTGTCCCTCCAAACGGGGGGTGATGCCCTGGAGAGCGAGATAATTCACCGCCACCAACAGCCCCAGGGAATGGCTGGGTTGACAGGCCAAGGGGGTTGCCGTACTGGTCGCTGGGATGATGCCGCCCAAGGGATAACGCCGCACCACCCCACTACGGCCATCCTCGGGCAGGTAGGTGCTGGCGGTTTGGGCAACCCCGGTGCGGGCGACCGGGACGAGTAAAATACCGGGGGATTCCCAGGGCATCAGCAGGGGACAACCCACCACCACCGGCACATTCGCCACGTTCAATGCCGCCAGTTGTGCCTGCCACTGGTCAGGGGTTGGCTCGGGCGATAGGGCTAAACCCACCACCCGGGGGCGGAGTTCTGCCAGCCGGAACAGGAGTTTCTGCCAAGTCGCCACGGTAACCCGGTCTTGCCCCAACCGCACCAAATCCTCATCCGTGACCAGGACTACCAGGAATCGTCCATCCTGAGTGCCTTGTGGTTGCCGCCGTAACCACAGGTCATAGCTCCACAAATCCACCGCTTGTAAACCACCCCATCCCCGCACCAATAGAACCAAACCGGTGCCAATTAAGCCCGCCAGCGCCGCCCTCAGCCAGTGTCGGTCAATGCGTTTCACCCTAGAGCCGCTCCCCTGGGCGGCCAAATCCTACACCCGGCGAGGCCGCCGTGACCGTTGCCGCTGCCGGTACCACAGCCAACCCACCACCCCCGCCCCGACCAAACCATAGGCCACAAAAGCCTGACCCGCCAGGGTAACATCCCAATCCGGTGCCCAGCCCATCCCCTTCACCGCCAGGGAAAAGGCCGCCACCGCAGGCACGAGGGTCAACCACAGCGGCCAGAGGGTCAACAAAGCCGTCACGGGCATCCCGGTGGAACCCCCCGCCAACACCTCCCCCGCCCCCACGGCCAACGCCGCTCCCGCCAAGACCAACAGCCCCAACAACCAAAACTTGCGGGTACGGAAAATGTAACTCAACACGGGCGACCTGACCATACATTTCCCCATGCCTATCGCAGGAAGAACAATCTCTAAAAAAATATCTTGATTTATGTCCTAATATAGCTTCTCTGGCGCAATCCGGGCAGGATTTCCTGAAAATGATTGACCACCTGTTGCATTGCCGCCGCCGTTGTCCCCCGACCCAAGCCAAACCGCACCGAACCCGCCGCCTCTATCCCTGACCGCCCTAAAGCCCGCAAGACATGGGAGGGCTGTCCCGTACTGCACGCCGAGCCGGAGGATACTGCCACGATGGGTTGCAAGCGGCGGTGTAACTCTGCCCCATTCACCCCTGGGAAGGTGATATTCAAATTTCCCGCCAAACGGGGCGACCAAGCCCCATTCAACAGTACATCATCTAACTTTTGTAATTCTTGCCATAGCTGGGTACGCAGAGCCAATAACCGAGCGTGTTCCGACTCCCGCTCTGCCAACGCCAAACCTAAGGCCGCCGCCAACCCCACAATCAACGGCACTGCCAACGTACCAGCACGCCACCCCTGTTCTTGGCCGCCCCCATGCAATTGCGGCACCAGTTGTACCCGGGGGGCATCCCGCCGGACAAACAATGCCCCCACCCCCCGCGGCCCGCCGATTTTATGTGCGGTTAGGGATAAAAGGTCAACCCTGAGCGTTTGCACATCCAAGGGAATTTTACCCACCGCTTGGGCAGCATCCGTATGAAAAAAAATGCCCCGCTCCCGGCAAATCGCCCCAATTTCCCCCAAGGGTTGCAGTACCCCAATTTCATTGTTGGCCGCCATCACCGACACCAAAATGGTATCCCGGCGCAGGGATTGCCGGAACCGTTCCATATCCAGCAGACCATCGGGGGAGACGGGCAAATAGGTTACGGTGAACCCCAGGGATTCCAGATAGCGGCAGGGTTCCAGCACCGCCCGATGTTCCGTTTGCACCGTGACGATATGCCGTCCCTGGGCGTAATAGGCCGCCGCCACCCCCTTAATGGCCAGGTTATTCGCCTCCGTCGCCCCGCTGGTGAAAACAATGCTCTCCGGCGTGGTATGCAAACTCGCCGCCACCTGCTCCCGTGCCAAATCCACAGCCGCTTGGGCTTCCCAACCGTAGTAATGTCCTTGGCTGCCCGGATTGCCGAACATTTCTTGCCAGTAGGGCATCATAGCCTGCCAGACCCGTTCATCCAGGGGCGTGGTGGCGTGGTAATCCAAGTAAATCGGGCGCATGGACAGGGATAGAAATTTAGATATGTTGGGTATAAATTCAGTCTAACAATTCTGGTTTTGATTCCCCAGGGGACAAAAATAAGATGACCTAAAACACGAAGAAATCCACCCCAAAAGCACCCATACCGCCTTTCTGGAAGGGGGAAATTCTCGCCAGTGTTATGATGTGACCAAACCTCATCAGGCATCTTCCATGAAACCCGACTACACCCACATCACCGTTATCCTGGATCGTTCTGGTTCAATGAGTAGCATTCGTCATGACATCATCGGTGGTTTCAATCAATTTGTAGATAGCCAAAAAGTAGCTTCTGGTACTGCAACATTGACCCTGGTGCAATTTGACACCCAAGACCCCTACGAAGTGATCCACTGGTTCAAACCCATGCGGGACGTACCGCCCTTGACAGCAGAAACGTTTGTCCCCCGATCCGGTACCCCCTTGTGGGATGCGGTGGGGCGGGGAGTTGAAGATTTAGAACGCAATCTCAGCCTCTTGGCTCCAGAAGCCCAACCGGAAAAGGTGGTTATGGTGGTCATCACCGATGGCATGGAAAATTCTAGTCGCCAATTTCGCCGCTCCCAAATTCAGCAGCTGATCACCGAAAAAACCGAAAAACTTAAGTGGCAGTTTGTCTATCTCAGTGCGGATTTGAATGCGGTTAATGAGGCGGAGCAATCGGGATTTCCCCGAGCGTCAAGTATGAGTTATGACCCCAATGCGGAAGGGGTGAAAAATATGTGGTATTTGACTTCTGACAAATTAGATTTGTACCGGCGTGGCTCGTTAGACAGGGTGCATTTTTCTGAGGAGGATCGGGAGTGCCAAACTTCTGAACAACTACGCCGCCAGCAGGAGACTCAACCCCAAGGGGAACATGAAAATGAAACCCCCGAGCAACCAGAAGAACATTCCTGATATGGAGCCAACCAAAACGACCCGGTTACGCCCAACCGTTCCCCAGAACCCAAAACGAGGCGGTATCCTGCGACCCAGATGGGGTCAACCTGAGCGTCGTTCGCTCCAAACACAGTGAGATTGTCCCAGGAAAATCTCCCCAGCCGATAGCTTGCCCGGTGGTGACGGTAGTTATATCATGCCAATCGTGCCCTTGTTTCCCTACCGATCTTGATTATTGGCCTCACCGGGGGGATCGCCACGGGTAAATCCACCGTCAGCAAGTATTTACAAGATAAATACCATATCAAAACCTATGATGCGGATGTCTATGCCCGAAATGCGATGACACCAGGGCAACCCGCCTTTGATGCCATTTGCGAACGTTACGGAACGTCGGTGCTGAACCCAGACGGACAGTTAAACCGGGCATGGTTGGGGGAGCGGGTGTTTAGCGATACCGCAGAACGACGGTGGCTCGAACGGCTGATTCATCCCTTGGTGCGCCAACAGTACGCAGGAATGTACCAGCAGTTTGCCACCTCGGATACGCCGGTGGTGTTTAGCATTCCTTTGTTATTTGAGGCAGAGATGATGGATTTAGTCCAGCAGGTGTGGGTCGTTTGGTGTACAACGGGGCAACAATATCAGCGGTTAATGGTTCGCAATTCCTGGACGCAGTCCCAAAGTCATGCCTGGATCACCGCCCAATACCCCCTATTTCTCAAAATGCGGTGGGCGGATGAACTCCTAGATAATTCGGGGACGCTGACCCATCTCTATCAACACATTGATGTTTGTATCAAGCGTATTTCGATGGTTCTGTGATCCCATCAGATTGCTCCATCCAACCGATGGTTACCCCTAAACTTTATGGTAGGCTGTTGATGTCATATCAAGTCATGAACACTGATTAAGTGCGAAGAGTATGACCCATCATATTCTCCTAGTAGATGACGAACCAGGACTGCGGCAGGCGGTGCAGGCTTATTTGGAAGAAAGTGGTTTTGTCGTGACTACGGCAGCCAATGCCCATGTGGCTTGGGAATTGTTGCAAAACCAAAAACCCGACCTAGTGGTGTCCGATGTAATGATGCCCCAGGTGAGCGGCTATGAATTTCTCAAACAACTGCGGGATGACCCCCGGTTTCAGCATTTGCCAGTAGTATTTCTCACGGCGCGGGGGATGACCAAAGACCGCATCAGCGGGTTTCGAGCAGGGGTGGACGGCTACATTCCCAAACCCTTTGACCCGGATGAGTTGGTGGCGGTGATCACCAATCTCCTGCGAAAAAACGAACCGCAAACGACAGATATGGCGCAGGAATTGGCGGAGATTAAAGCACTTTTAGCTCGACAGGGGGGGGGCATCGCCAAGGAAACCCTGGAACTGGATTTGACCCCCCGAGAACGCAGCGTGCTGGAGTTGCTCGCCCAGGGGTTAATGAACAAAGAGATTGCCCACCGGCTGGAAACCAGCGTGCGGAATGTGGAAAAATATGTGAGTCGTTTGTTCAGCAAAACCGGCACCAATAGCCGTACAGAACTGGTGCGCTTCGCCCTCGAACATGGTTTAGCTAAATAAATTCAGGAACCCCTATGCCCTCGATTGAATTGGTGGGATTTGTCGCCGGAATCTTACTGCTGGTGAGTATTTTTGCCAGTAAACTTGCCAATCAATTTGGGGTACCATCGTTGCTATTATTTTTGCTCACGGGTTGGTTGGTCGAGGAATTTACTCCGATTGACCTAACGAATCCCAGCATTGCTAAATTTGTAGGGGATTTTGCCCTGATTTTTATTATTTTTAGTGGGGGATTGGATACCCGCTGGCAACAGATTAAACCGGTGATTTTATCCGGGGTTAAATTGGCAACTCTGGGCGTGCTATTTACCATGCTTTTGATGGGGGGATTTATTTGGCTTATTTTAGGTTCGTACAGTACATTTTCCTTGGGAACGGAAGGTATCCCTCTCGATAGGGCGTTGCTATTAGCGGCCATTGTATCTTCGACGGATGCGGCGGCGGTGTTTTCCGTACTGCGTTCCAGTCATACAGAATTGCGGGGGAATTTGCAACCCCTTCTAGAACTGGAATCCAGCAGCAATGACCCGATGGCAGTTTTATTGACCACGACTATTTTGAGTCAATTGGCAGGCGAAAATATCTCCCTATTCGATAGTGGCATCACGTTAATTTCCCAACTCTTAATCGGCACATTACTGGGGTATGGGTTGGGGCGATGTGCCGTCTATTTGTTAAATCATTTGGGACTAAATGCCCAAGGCTTATATGCGGTGGGTTCGATTGCTTTAGTGTTGTTTATTTATAGTTTCAGTAGTTCTCTAAATGGGAATGGTTATCTGGCCGTTTATGTGGCGGGTTTGGTATTAGGAAATTGCCCGCTTATCCACCGGGAATATATCAATAATTTCCACGAAGGCTTTACCTGGTTGATGCAAATTATCATGTTCATCACCCTGGGGATGCTTTCGGTTCCTTTCCAGGCTACGCTGGGTGATTTGGCCTTGGTGGCCGTGATGATTGGCCTATTTCTCATGTTCGTGGCGCGCCCGCTGAGTGTATTTGTGAGTTTGGCGGGCAGTGGTATCCCCTGGCGAGAACAACTGTTGATTGCTTGGGTGGGTCTGCGGGGGGCGGTGCCGATCGTGCTTGCCACCTTTCCCTTGGCGTTGGGCATGGAGCAAGCGGGGGAAATGTTCGTGGTGGTCAGCATTTTGGTGGTGATGTCCCTGCTGGGTCAGGGATTTACGTTGGCTCCGGTCGCCCGTTGGCTGGGGTTGACCGCACCAGCTCCCACCCCTTGAACCTAGGCTGACCGGCGGGGCAATTCTTAACAAAATGTTACAAATCGTGTCATAATCAGAAACAACATAAATTCACCGAGGTTGTGGCATGGACAAGTTCAACGTGAATCCCACCGGGGCGGGTACTTTTGGGTTCACCCATTTTGCCGAATTGTGGAACGGGCGTATGGCCATGGTTGGCATTATTTGCCTGATTGTGGGGGAAGTCACCACCGGCAAAGGTCAGTTGGCGCAGATGGGGATTGTCGGTCGGGGTGCGGGTTTGTTGGTGGTGTTGTTCCTGCTGGGGTTGACCGTGGCCTCCATGCTGGGCTACTACGCCGTCGGGGTGGCGCAACGCATGGCACTTACGGAATCGGAAAATTCAGCAACCCCTGCTCCGGCAAATAACCCCGAAATTGCCCCGTCTGCCCCAGCACCAGCAGTAGGGACACCGACCCATTAGGCGCAATCTGCAATTCACCCCAGGGGACGGCGATTTCCAGACAGGTGTCCAGAGCCACTTGGCTACGGGTCGCTTGCGGCACCCAACCCCCTCCCTCCCCGGAGTGAGCCAGCCAGCAAAACCGTTCCCGCAACTGCACCCCCAGGTGATGGCGAAAGCGGTAGTTGCAGGGAGCCACGTCCGGTACGTCCACCAGGGGGATGGGGCTAGTCTGTCCCAGTTGTCCGGGATAAAACCATACCAAATGCAGGGTAGAAAAGCCATCTTTACCGGGGATCACCCCCTGGCTAAAATCCACCCGTAGATAAAAGTTGAGGTGATCCGTGCCATAGCGAATCGCCTGCACCGGGTGGCTCTGGTGCATCGTCGCCCGGGCTGCCCCAATTTGCACCAACCCGGCACGGAACCAATCCTGCTCATCCCCCCGCCCGTCAATCACCGGCTGGATCAACCCCTCCGGCGGGTAATCCCCCTGGAAATGTTGCGGTTCTAACGGGTAATTCAGTTCCGGGGGCGGGGTTTGCCCCAAACCCTGGTACAACGCCCGAATATGCTCCCGAAATAGCTCATCAAACACCGGGTCTAGCCGGGAACTGTGCCCCGCCCCAAACCACCAAAACCAATCGGAACCTTCGGCGGCCAGCAAAGCTTCCCAGGCCAAATCGGTGACCGTAGCCGCCTGTGCCAAATCCGCCCGTGCCCGCCCCAGCCAATCCCACGCCCGATTTTTCACCGGGTCGCCGATCCAGGTGGTGAAATTCGCCTCGATCCAAGAACCACTGTGCAGGGAGGGCAGCATCTCTTGGGGGGGAAATTCAGCGAGAAACTCAGAAACCGTCACCCCCCGAAACCGCTCATCCTGGCTGAGGGTGCGAAATAACTGATCTAAAAACGCCCCCCCATCGCCGGGGTAATACTCCCAGCAATTTTCCCCGTCCAGGGCAATCGTCACCAACCAGGGGTCATCCGGTTCCGCCTGCGCTTGCTCGTAGATCAGCCCCAACCGGGTGACAAAATCCCTCACCGCCGTCGCCGCAGGCAATTGACTGTAGGAAAACCCAATCAAATCCGACAGGCGATGATCCCGAAAAACCAAGGCTAATTCCCCGGATTGGGTACTAACTTTATAAGGACGATAAAGGATATTGGCATCTACCACCTGCCCCTGGCTATCTCTCTGAATCGGTTGCCCGATACTCGCCGCCAACACCCCCTCATCACTACACAGCCATTGGAACCCCCGCTGAGCAATCGGGTTAAGAATCCCTGGACTCACCGACTGTTCCGACGGCCATAGCCCCTGAGGTGTACTGCCAAAGTAATGCTGATAATTGTCCCAGGCTTTTTCTAACTGCCAGGTGACATCCTCGGGCCATTGGAAGCGGGTGGGCAGGGGCAAATCGGGGACAGCCCCCCGCGCGGATTGGGTATCCATCAACAGGGGTAAAATCGGGTGACTGTAGGGGCTAGTGGTCAGTTCAATTACCCCCTGGTTCTGCCAGTGCCCATGGGCGGGGATAATTTGCCCCAAAATTTCCCGCTGAATTTGCCACAGGACTTGCCGGTCTGCGAGGGTAAAATTGCCCCCCCGTTGCCACCAGTCCTGCACCTGGGGACGGTCGTGGAATAAGGGGTCGAGCCAGGTGAGATTATGCCATAGCAGCAGGTCATCAAAATCCTGGAGCGACCAATGCTCTAAACACCACACCCGCCCCTTAGTCTGCTGTTGTTCATACAATCTGCGGTAGCCCGGATAGGGGTCAATCATGGTGCGGTGGTGGGCATCAAAAAAGCTGGTCACCACGAAATTCCGCTCCCACTCGTCCAAATCCGCCGCCGGTTTCAACGTCACCGCCAGATAGGGGTCTATGGCTCGCCCCTGGGCATAGTCTTCGATCTGCACCAACAGGGACGGCACCAGGTTAATCGTGTGGTGGAACTGGGGATAACGGGTCAGGTGTAATAATAAATCTAAGTAATCTTTAGTCCCATGCAAACGCACCCACGGCATCCGATATTCCCCGGTCAGTGGGCTTTTGTACAGGGGTTGATGTTGATGCCAAATAAAGGCAATGTACAGCGGATGTGGCATGGACTCCCCCCACGCAACCTACCCCCACTTTATCAGTTGGGGGGATTATTCGTTGGGGCGGGATTGCTCTAGGGATTCCCGCAGGGCAGAGAGTTCGTTGGTCAGGTCTTGCAATTCTGCCGCTGCCTCAACCGGGGCACTGCTGCTGGTCACTTCCACCTCTACGGGCGGGGATGCGGGCGGGGTAGTGGTACGGTTGAACAACCGCTCGACAAATTCCCGGGCTTCCGCTTCGGTTTTTTCGCCCTTGGCCACCAATTCCTGCACCACCTGCTCCATCTCCTGTTGCCACTGTTGCAGTTGGGTCTGGCGTTTTTGCTCATCCTGCACCCATTCCACCACGGTACCGGCGCATCCCAAGGCCACCCGAAATCCCTGTTGAAGCCATGTTTCTGGAGTGTTAGGCATGATCGTTCCCTCGGTTTGGTTCTAATGTATCAACTGGCACCGGCTTCTGGCAAATGTCCCCCGCCTCGTAGCCCCTGGGTTCGATGTGAATGGTGATCCCCGCTGGGCTATAGTGCTGTTGTAATAATGTCTCCACCTGCTCGCTCAAGTCGTGGGCTGTGACCAAATCTGTGGAAGCCACCACCAGATGCAATTCGATAAACACCTGCCGTCCCACCACCCCCCGGGAGGTAATTTGGTGACATTCCAGCACCCCCGGCACCTGCTGCGCCACCTGGGCAATCGCTTCCGGGGCAATCGCCATCTCGTCCACCAGCCAGGGCAGATTGGCGGTCAAAATTCGCCAGCCACTGTGCAACACCAACAGCCCCACGGGGATAGCCAACGCCGCATCCAGCCATGCCCAACCCGCCATCACCCCCAACAGTCCCAGCAAAACCGTGACATTGATCCACACATCACTGAGGGTATCGGCGGCATCCGCCAAAAGAATCGGACTATCCAGCCGTTTCCCCTGCCGTTGTTCATACAGTCCTACGGCTAAATTCAACCCTAAGATGAACCCTAGCAAAGCCAATTCGCCTGCGCCAATCTGCGGGGGTGGGGTATGTCCTAACAGCCGCTCCACCGCCTGACTCAGGACTTCAAACGAGGTAATCCCCAGCAAGGCGGCAATTGCCAACGCCCCAATGGCTTCAAATTTTTGATGTCCGTAGGGGTGCTGGCGGTCTGGTTCCGGTTTCGCCCAGCGATTCACCACTAACCCCAGGATATTGCTCAAGCTATCGGTCAGGCTATGCAGGGCATCCGCCAACACCGCCAGGGAGCCGGTTCCCAAGCCCACGACCAGCTTTATGCCCAGCACCAGCAGGTTGTACCACAGCACCCGCACCAAAACCCGCCGAATTTGTCCCCGGCGGTTAACCGGCATAGGCTCCCACACTCACCAACTGGTTGAGGCGGCGAATCCGTTGGCAGAGGTTTTGGATCACATTCAGGCCGATGGCGGGGTTGTTGATAATCGCCTCCTGCATCTGCGGCTGGGACAAACAGAGACAGGAACAGGGGGTCATGGCCGTCACCGAAGCAGAACGGGGGTCGCTATCAAACAGGGACATTTCGCCAAAATAGGCTCCCGCATCCAGCCGTGCCAGTTCTACCTCACCAATATGAATTTTCACCTGCCCCTGGGAGAGGATGTAGAGTAGCTGCCCAATATCCCCCCGCTCAAAAATCGTTTCCCCCGGCTGGAAGTGCAATTCCACCATTTCCACCGCCAAATCTCGCAGGAAATCGTAATTATTGATGCCCCGAAAAATGGGTACATCCCGCAAAAACATCAGGCGGTCAGTCAAACTCAAGGGGGACGAATCGGTGGTCATCATAGCTCCCATTGACTCCCTGAATGGTGGTTAGCGATACGCCAAAATTGAAATAACCTGGTAAGATCGCTTCCTAAAGCTTAACCGATAACCCCCGAGGAAGCCAAGAGATAGGGCGAGCCAGAACCTTTACCTCAGCTAAATCCTGAGCAAGGGTAAGGTTAATTACTGTGAGATACCCAAGACGGCAGCGGCGGTAGATTGCCAATTCGGAAAAGTGGGGGAACTCATCATTTGTTCTCCCCGAAATTGCTGAATTTCGTACTCACCCCGCACCAAAGTACAAATCGAAAGCGTCGGTTGTTTCGGCCTGCCAATATGCCGCACCCCCCCCAACGCCAGATGATCCACAATCCAGTATTCGGGAATGCCTAAAACCGCATAATCCTCTAGTTTGCGAGCATAATCATTCTGCCAATTACTACTCACTACTTCGGCCACCCAAAGCAACGAACGTCCCTGGGTCAAAATGGATTGCTCTCGCCACAGGGGTTCATCGGTCAAGGCGGGGTAATTAATGACAGCAATATCCGGTCGAAATGCCGTCATGGATGTATTAACCGGACGTAATAACCCCCGTTGCAGAACCAACCAAGGCCGGTGGCTGGCTGCAATTTCGACACAAACCTTGCCCGTGATCCAGGCTACCACCTCCTCATGGGCACCCGTGGGTTCCACGTCAAAAACCTCACCATCAATGAGTTCATAGCGGTTATCTCTGCCGTAATGAGCCAGAAATTCCGTAAAATCGAGGGGACGGGGGTCAACCGCAAGGGTCATAGGTCGATGTTATCCCTGGGGTTTCCCATTTCACGACACACTCGCCGAGAGGGCTAAATCCCGAAACTGGGCACTGAGTTCCGTGTATTCCCAGGGTAAATCCAAATCCAGGCGGCCAAAATGCCCGTAACTCGCCACATCTTGGTAAAATCGCCCGCCCCGCTGTCCCGGTAGGTGACGCAGGTTAAATTGTTGGATCAACCCCTCTGGCCGCAGTTCCACATATTTTTGGATCAGGTCTAATAATGTAGTTTCAGGAACCCGGCTGGTGCCAAAGGTTTCCACCAGGATACTCACCGGGCGCGCCACGCCAATCGCATAGCTCAACTGCACCTCACACCGGCTCGCCAACCCAGCGGCCACGATATTTTTGGCGGCGAACCGACAGCCATAGGCCGCCGAGCGATCCACTTTCGTCGGGTCTTTGCCGGAAAATGCCCCCCCTCCATGGCGGGCATAGCCCCCGTAGGTATCCACAATGATTTTGCGCCCCGTCAACCCCGAATCCCCGCAGGGACCGCCGGTGACAAACTTGCCCGTGGGATTGACCAGAAATTTGGTCTGGGCATCCGGGCGCACCGGGTCATCCCCAAACACGGGCAGTACTACGCTTTCCCACAGGTCGCTTTTAATTTTGGCCTGCACCGCTTCATTCGTAGTACAGTCCCCAATCGTCGGGTCATGCTGGGTAGAAATGAGAATCGTATCAATCCCCACGGGCTGGAAATCCTCGTAAACCACCGTCACCTGAGTTTTGCCATCCGGGCGCAGGTAGGGCAATTCCCCCAATTTTCGCACCTGGGACAGTTTGCGGGCGAGACGGTGCGCCAAAGCAATGGGCAGGGGCATCAACTCCGGGGTTTCATCACAGGCAAACCCAAACATTAACCCCTGATCCCCCGCCCCGGTTTGATCCAGGGGGTCAACACTGCCATCACTGCGATGTTCCAGAGCTTGATTCACCCCTTGGGCAATTTCCGGGGATTGCACATCCAACAGCACCTGCACCCGGCACTGGTCGCTACAAAAGCCGTAGTCCGGGTCGGTATAGCCAATTTCCGTGATTTTGCGGTGTACCAACGCCCGATAATAATCGTCGTTCACCACCGCCTGGGTTTTCAACTCGCCCAGGATAAACAGGTCATTATTTTTCACCACCACCTCGGCGGCAACCCGGCTCAGGGGGTCTTGGGTGAGCAATTCATCCACAATCGTGTCCGAAATTTGGTCACAGATTTTGTCCGGGTGACCTTCAGTGACGGATTCCGACGTAAATAGGTAGCGGCGTGGCAAGGGCTTCACTCCATCCGTTGTTTAGTCATCTAGGCTACCAGAGTCCCCCCCCTACCGGCAATCAATTGAGCCATTAGCGAATGATAAATCCGGTTGCGTCCCCACCCACCCAGGGTTCCACCACCACCTGCGTCACCTGGGCGAGGGCAGAACCCCGGTGGCACCAGTCCACCATATTTTGTACTGCCATTGACTCCCCCGCAAACACCGCCGTTACCCGCCCATCGGGTAAATTTTGCACCCAACCCGTCAGTCCCAACGCCAACGCCTGCCGTCGGGTGGCCGCCCGATAACCCACCCCCTGCACCCGTCCGGAAATCCACACCTGTACTGCCCCTGACGGAGATGGCATGAAACCCTTAAAATGAAATCCAAATCCACAATAACAGGTGCTTTGTCATGTTGGAACAAGGAACGATTAGCATCCATACCCAAAATATCTTTCCCATCATCAAAAAGTCCCTGTACTCTGACCACGAAGTGTTTTTTCGGGAACTGGTTTCTAACGGGGTGGATGCGATTCAAAAATTGAAAATGGTCAGCTACGCCGGAGAAACGGAATTGGGGGATTGGCAACCACAAATTCAGATTGCGATTGACAAAGAAAAACGCACTCTGAGTATTACGGATAACGGCATTGGTATGACCGTTGATGAAATAAAAAAATATATTAACCAAGTCGCTTTTTCCAGTGCTGAAGAATTTGTCCAGAAATATCAAGGCACTGACCAACCGTTAATCGGCCATTTTGGGCTAGGTTTTTATTCTGCATTTATGGTGGCGCAGCAGGTGGAAATTGATACCCTGTCTTACCAAAAAGAGGCCGTCGCCGTGCATTGGACGTGTAGCGGTTCCCCGGAATTTTCCTTGGAGTTATCCGCCCGCACAGAACGGGGAACAACTATTATTTTAACCCTGATGGAAGGGGAAGATGAATACCTCGACCCCCAACGGATTCAGCAATTGGTGAAAAAATACTGTGATTTCATGCCCGTAGCGATTAAGTTAGACGGGGAAGTCATCAACCGCCAGAAAGCGATTTGGCGGGAATCGGCGAGTAATTTAACCACTGAAGATTATCAGGAATTTTATCGCTATCTTTACCCATTTCAGGACGAACCCCTGCTGTGGGTGCATTTGCAAACCGACTATCCCTTTTTGCTCAATGGGATTCTCTATTTCCCCAAGTTGCAACCGGATATTGATGTCACCCGTAGTCAACTCAAACTCTTTTGCAACCAGGTCTATGTGAGCGACCATTGTGAGGAAATTATTCCCCGGTTTCTCCTGCCCATGCGGGGGGTGATTGATAGTCCGGATATTCCTTTGAATGTGTCCCGCAGTGCCCTGCAAATGGATCGTACCGTGCGGCGAATTGGGGATTTTATTGCCAAAAAAGTCGGGGATCGCTTGCAGGAATTGTACCAAAATGATTTTGCCCAATACACTAAAGTCTGGCCGGATTTAAGCCTATTTGTCAAATACGGTTGCTTGAACGATGAAAAGTTCAAAAAACAGGTGCAGGATATTATTATTTTCCGCACCACAGCCCAATTGTCCGCCCAAAGGGAAGGCGATGTCTGGCAGGAAGGAGCGAGCAAATCCCACTACACCACCCTAAGTGATTATTTAGAACGGGCAAAAACCCGCCATGAAAATCGGGTTTTTTATGCCACGGATGAAGTTTCCCAGACTACCTACGTTACCTTGCACAAAAATCAGGGGCTAGAGGTGTTATTCATGGATAGCTTTATTGACACCCACTTTATTAGCTATCTGGAGCGGGACTATCCTGATGTGAAGTTTGTGCGGGTAGATGCGGACTTGGATGCGAGTTTGATTGATGCCAACAAGGCTGCTGAAATTGTTGACCCCAAAACCAACAAAACCCGCTCCGAATTGGTGCAGGAACTCTTTAAGCAATACCTAGATAAACCCAAGGTGACCATCCGCACCGAATCCTTAAGCGGGTCGGCTCCCCCGGCGATGATTTTACTCCCGGAAGCCCTGCGCCGCCTGCGGGATATGACGGCCTTATTGCAACAACAAAAAGCAGAATTTCCTGAGGAACATACCCTGGTGATCAACACCGCCCATCCCCTGGTGGAAAATTTAGTTAGCCTTTCCCAGGGGGGGATTATTGTGCAGTCTGGGGGGAATTCTCCCCGCCAGGAATTGATGCAAAATTTGTGCCAGCATATCTACGATTTAGCGTTAATGGCGCAAAAGGGGTTTGACCCAGAAACCATGAAAAATTTCCTTGAGCGGGCTAGTCAAGTCCTTACCCGTTTGACAACCCCAGGCACGGTTTAATGGCGCAGTTCGTTCCTAAGGCTGCCTATATTCACATCCCCTTTTGTCAACAAAAATGCCATTACTGTGACTTTCCGGTGATTGTGGATAACCGGCGCAATTCCCCCTGGCGTTCCCAGTATTTGCAAACTCTGCGCCGGGAAATTCAACTCACCCCCTCCCAGGGAAAACCCCTGACCTCGGTATTTTTTGGGGGGGGTACACCCTCTTTATTAACCCCAGCAGAACTCGGGCAGATTTTACAGGATTTAGAACAGCAATTTGGTTTCGCTGAGGGGGTAGAAATCTCCCTGGAAGCTGACCCCGGCACACCCGGAATCCATGACCTAAAAGATTATCAAGAACTGGGCGTGAATCGTTTGAGTTTGGGAGTGCAGAGTTTTGTGCCAAAATCACTGCAAATTAGTGGCCGTAGCCATAGGGTTGCCGATATTGAAATAGCAATTCATAAAATTAAAGCGTGTGGTTGGAAAAATTGGAGTTTAGATTTAATTCAAGGCTTACCAGGACAAACTTTAGCGCAGTGGCAATTTAGCTTAGAACAGGCGGTGCGGGCAGAACCAAAGCATATTTCGGTTTATGATTTAACCTTAGAACCCAAAACCCGTTTCTATCGGGAATATCCCGAGGATTCTCCCGCATTACCTGGGGATGAATTAACAGCACAGATGTATTGTATTGCCCATAATTTTTTAGAAAGTCATGGTTTTAACCATTATGAAATCTCTAACTATGCCCAGCCCGGTTATGAATGTCGTCATAATTTAACCTATTGGCATAATCAGCCTTATTATGGGTTCGGTTTAGGCGCAACTAGCTATGTTGACCAGGTGCGTTTTCAACGTCCTAAAACCATTAAGGCTTATCAGGAATGGGTCGAGCGACAAGATGCTTTTGAAGAAGCGGATATGCTTGGCGATCCCCTTAGTCATAAGGATGAACTCCTCGATGGTTTGATGCTGGGTTTGCGTCTGAAAGAAGGGATAAACTTAGGCGAATTACTCAAACCATTTCCTGCGGGATTGAGAGATATACTCAAGGCCAAAATTATTAATAAATTTAAGCATTTTCAAACAGAAGTGTGGGTAGGCCATCAAGGCGACCAATGGTATCTCATTCCACCCTTAGGGTTCCTGATGTCCAATACGATTCTCAGCCAGATTTGGGCAGCCCTTGATGATGCTCATGTGTTCAATCAAACTAACACATCCACCGGTGTCCGTTGAAATTTTAACACCATTTCTCTTGCCCAGTGGTCGGCTGCTAATATCTGTTCTAGGGTGGGGTTTTTGGTATTCATCGCTTCATAACCAACACAGGCCAATTCAATCAAGCGGGGAATATCAGAAAAGGTGATTTTTTCCGCTAAAAATAAACTCACCGCCTGCTCATTCGCCGCATTCAAAACCGCAGGCATCGCTCCCCCCGCTCGTCCGGCAGCGTAGGCCAAATTCATACAGGGGTATTTCTGATGATCTGGTTCCCGAAACGTGAGGCTGCCAATACTCACTAAATCCAAAGGTTTCCAAGGGGTCGGAAAACGCTCAGGCCAAGACAAACTGTACAACAGGGGCAAACGCATATCCGGCCAACCCAATTGGGCTAATACGGACGTATCCTGCAATTCGATTAAAGAATGAACAATACTTTGGGGATGAATAACAATTTGAATTTGGTCATAATCCAAACCGAATAAATAATGGGCTTCGATGACTTCCAATCCTTTATTCATCAATGTGGCGGAATCAATAGTAATTTTCTGACCCATACTCCAATTGGGGTGTTTGAGGGCATCGGCGACGGTGACGTGACTCATTTGTTCCACCGGCCAATCCCGAAATGCGCCCCCCGATGCGGTTAAAATAATTTTGCGTAATCCCCCAGCGGGAACCCCCTGTAAACATTGAAAAATAGCAGAATGTTCCGAATCAGCAGGTAATAGCTTCACGCCATATTCGGACAGCAAGGGTAGGATTACTGGCCCCCCGGCAATCAGAGTTTCTTTATTGGCAAGGGCGATATTCTTCCCCGCCCGAATCGCGGCAATGGTGGGTAACAAACCCGCACAACCGACAATCCCCGTGACCACAATTTCCGCATCGCCATGACGGGCAACTTCGGCAATTCCTTCCGCCCCCACTAATATCTGGGGTTGAACTTCTAAATCTTGAATTGCAGAGCGTAATTCTGGTAATAAATTGGCATCCTGTAGGGCAACAATTTCGGGATGAAACTGGCGAATTTGCTGGGCAAATAAACTAATATTGCGACCGGCGGTTAACCCCACTACCTGAAATTGCTCCGGGTACTGGGAGACAATATCGAGGGTCTGCGTCCCAATGGAACCCGTTGCGCCCAAAATGGTAATGCGTTTCACCCTTTGACCCCCAAAAACAACCCGGCCACCCCTTAAACCATACCACCCCCATTCGTCGCCGCCAAGGCAATCATTAAAAAATTTGGAAATCTTTTCACCCTAAGTCACCCTATCCGGTGTTGATGTCTGTCTGTTATAGTAGCCCTGTTGATTCCCAGGAGGTAACTTCCATGTCATTAGCACGCACCATTTTTTTAACGGCGGCTCTGATCGGTTTGACCCCCGCCGCTTTGGTTCTGAACACTCCGGTGATTGTGGCACAGACGAGTGCGGAGTCGTTGCTCAACGGGATGCCCCGCCCCAAGGAAACCAGCACCAAAGTGAGTGCCATTTTTGCGGCCAATGCCTATCAACAAAAAGCCATCAATTACCAGGCCAAAATGGGGCCGGAACAAGCCCTAAAGTTTTTCCAAAATTCCTTAACCAGTAAAGGTTATGTGGAGCGAACCATCAATACCACCAGTGGCCAATGGGGCTTTAGCGTCGTATTTGATGCTCCCGCAACGGTTGCCCTCAAACCCAATACCGCTGGGAAAAAAGTAGTCTTGGTGTATCAAGGTACTATGCTCGCCCCCAATACGATTAATATCAACGCCCGTTTCGAGGAGATTTAAGGCTAAATTGCTCCCCGCCCTGGGTAGAAAAACCACAATGGTTCTTGCCAGAGGGTTATAGTCATTTCAATTAGAATTGAGACGGACACTCCCTGAATCCCCCTCGTCAAGGGGGACTATCAATCCATTTCCCCCCTTGTTAAGGGGGGCTAGGGGGTGGAAACTAATGTCTCAAGTTCAATCAAAACGGCTATAACCACGTAAACATTGATGTAATCTGGGTCGTAGGCCACTGCTCCGCATGAGTCCTTAATTTTCATTGAGGTTTTTCATCATTTCATAAACTGAGATTTCAAAGCCATGGGCGGTGAAAAAATCTCTAGCTCGGGGATTTTGGGCGGCCACATGAAGCATTAAGGTTGCAGAGCCGAAGGATTTTGCGGATACCGTAGCGGCCTGCAAAAGTTGGGTGCCTACGCCCAATTTCCTCGCTGATTCATCCACATAAATATCGTGGAGCCAGACCGTATCCCCGGAAATATCAATGAGATTAGCCGGTTCCCGACAAAGAAACGCATAGCCCACGATCTTCTCCCCATACTCTGCAAGGAGAATGACCGCCTCTGGATTAGATAATTGGCTGTGAAAAAAGTCTGCCAGTTGTTGATGATGATTGGTAAATTCCACAAACCTGAGGGGATTGAACTGCTGATGTTGTTGCACGATTTTGACCGCATATTGTAGAACCATCTCCTGGTCAGTGATTTCCGCCCTGCGAATCAGGATAGGGTGCATCGACACAACTCAAGACTCCGCCCCAACTGGAATTTTCAGAGCTTCCGGGAGCAGATTGGGAAATAGGGGCAAAACTTCACGGGTGAACGTTTCAGCGGCGCGGGACTGGTAGCGGTTCGGGTTCATAATCAGCCAGAGAATCCGCCGGATACTGATATTTTCAATTCGTCCCCGTTGGAGGGTGCCCAGTTCTAACTCTTTGGTGATGGCCGAGTTGGAGACAAAGGCAGTTCCCAACCCGGATTGCACCGCATTTTTGATCGCCTCAATCGAATTTAGCTCCATCTCCACCCGAAACCGGCTGGTATCAATGTCGTACTGGCTGAGGATTTTATCAATCACCTTGCGGATGGTGGACTGGGTATCCAGGGCAATAAACCGCAGTTGGTAGAGTTCATCCCGGCTGATCACCTCCCCGCGGTTGAGCAGATGCTTTGGGGGCAAAATCAGCACTAACTCATCTTCGGCAAAGGCTCGCACATCCAGGGCATCCTGCAACTCCGGGGGTACTTCCCCGCCAATGATCGCCAAATCCAACTGCCCGTTCGCCACACTCCAGCAGGTGCGGCGGGTAGAATGAACTTGCAGTTTCACCGACACCTGGGGATAGCGTTGGCGAAATAAACCGATCAATCGGGGCATCAGATAGGTACCGGTGGTTTGGGATGCCCCGACGATCAGGGTTCCCCCCTGCAGATTTTGCAAATCCTCCAAAGCCCGACAGGTTTCTTCGCACAGGGCAAGGATTTTATCCCCGTAATGCAATAGTAAATGCCCCGCCTCGGTCAACTGCGCCCTGCGCCCCCCCCGGTCGAACAGGGGGACATTCAACTGCCGCTCCAAATTTTGCACCTGCAAACTCACCGCCGGTTGGGACACATACAGGCTGTCGGCGGCTCGTTTGAAGCTTCCTTCAGCGGCGATGGCCTTGAGGATGCGGAGTTGATCCAAGGTAAAGGGTAATTCAGTCATGTAGGTTCAGCGGCAATCACCTATTCATACAGTACGGGTTTCGGCATCATTCCGGTACGTTTTTGTAAATTTTTTGGCATACAGGCGCACTAAATTCGCCAAAATCATCCCCTGCACCCCAAGGGTAAACATCATCGCCCCCTTATAAACGGCCAAACCGGCGTTGCCGTTGCTGAAAGGCGGCGAGGGCTTGGTGAAAACTGCCCCGGTCAAAATCTGGCCAAAGGGTGTCGGTGACGTACAACTCGGCGTAGGCAATTTGCCACAGGAGAAAATTACTCAGACGCATTTCACCACTGGTGCGGATCAGCAAATCCGGGTCGGTGCTGGTCGCCGTGTAAAGCTGCTGGGCAAAGCGGGTTTCATCAATGTCTTCGGGAGCCAGTTCCCCCCGTTGTACCTGTTGCGCCAAGGCTTGGCACGCCCGCACGATCTCCTGCCGCCCGCCATAGTTGGTGGCGACGGTTAACCAGACCCGTTGATGGTGGTGGGTTAACATGGCCGCTTCCTGGATTTGCGCTTGCAACCCCTGGGGTAGGGCATGGAGTTGCCCGACAAATTCGATCCGCACCTGTTCTCGGATCAAATCCTGCAATTCCTGGCGCAATACCCGCTCAAATAGGGTGAGTAAAAACTCCACTTCCAAGCCCGGTCGTCCCCAATTCTCGGTGGAAAAGGCATAGCAGGTCAGGTGGGGAATCCCCCAGTCCCGACAACAGCACAGGAGTTCCTTGAGGGTTTCCACCCCCTGTTGATGCCCCAGAACCCGGGGTAAATGCCGTTGCCGTGCCCACCGCCCATTCCCATCCATGATCACCGCCACGTGCTGAGGCAGTCGCTGGGGGTCTAAATCCGCAGGCAAGGTCAGCAGGGGTTGGGTCACGGTGCCCCGTTGGGAATGGGTCATGGGGGTGTCAAAGGTTAAGGATGATGAGCATCATAGGCGATTTTTACAAGCGATTTTTTCCCCGTTCCAGATGTTCCCGGAGTTGTTCGGGGGTGAGGTTGACCAGTAATTTCCCTCGACAGGCCAGTGCCACCTGCCCGGTTTCCTCGGAAACGACAACGGCCAGCCCGTCCGGTTGGTATTCGGTCACCCCCAGCGCCGCCCGATGGCGGGTGCCCATCCCCAGGGCGATGGGTTGGGTCGAGATGGGTAAAATCACCCCCGCAGCCAAGACCAGGCCGTTGCGTACCACCACCGCCCCATCGTGGAGTGGACTGAGGGGCGAGAGCAAACTCAACAGTAGTTCTGCCGAGAGGTGCGCCTGGAGTTTGACCCCCGGTAGGGTATTGGGGATGTCCGCCGGGGGAGCCAACAGCACCACCAACGCCCCCCACCGCCGTTGGGTACATTCGGTGATCACCGTGAGAATCACGTCCACCGCCGCCGGGGGAGGTTGCCAATCCGGTCGTCCCCAGCGCCAGGACGGTAGTATCCCCACCAGCAGTGCCCCCAAACCCAGCCCCTGCGCCGTCCAGGGCAGACCTTGCACCTCCGCCAGCCATGCCAGTACCGCCACGAGGGCTACGGCCAAACCCCGTCGCCCCAACAGGAGGGGCAGGGATGTCAACACCCCCGCCACCAGTAGCGCATCCCAGGGTTCCCTCATCACCGTTGTGGCTGCCCCGTGCGGGGTGGGTTGATCAATTAACGGGGCAAACAACCGGCACTGAACTTAAATCCCGGCATCACCAGGGGCAGGAGTTCGTCCACGGCACTGATCACCTGGGGCAGATTTTGGGCATCCGCCTGGATTTGTTTGTAGATGGACATCGCCCGTTGGGCATCCACACTCATATCGCCGGGGTAATTTTGGATCAGACTCATCAGGGTCATCGGGTTGCTCTGGGCGGCTTGAGTCAAACCGGTTTTGATCGCCGCCACCCCATCGCCCCCATTCGCCGGTTGCACGAAGGTCGCCACCTGGGTCAGGATCACATTCCCCACGAAGCTATTGACCACCTTGTCCAGGGTCGCCGCTGGTACTGGTACGGGTGTGGATAAAAATTTCTGAGCATCGGCGGGTTGCATCCCAGCCAAACCCAGCAGACTGGTCAAGCGTTCTGGGGCTTTTCCCGTCGTCGCTAAGGCTTGTAAATCGCTGACGGCAATCGGCGTACTAATCGGGCCAAATCTCACCATGATTTGATCCGCTGCCCAACTGGGTAAAGCCCCCAGTCCCCAGACCAAGACCGCACCCACCAAACCACGCCGTAGGGTTGCTCCCACCATACATTTGCTCCGAAAAGTTCTGGTTTACACTAGCACTTTACCAGGACTACCCCTGGGGAGTGGAGTTCCCCGATTTGCCACCGGCTCCTCCGGGGGGCTAGAGTAAGGCTATTCACAATTCTTAATAGTTATATGGCGATTAACTGTGTGGAGTCCTGTGTCAACGGTTGCATCCTGGGCGAGGCCTGTCCCCACCGAGAACATTTGGCAGTGGCTTTGAAATTTGTGGCGGAACACGACCTTGACCACCTGGTGGAAGTCGCTCAGGCCAGTGCGCCCGAACGGATGTTGCGGCAGTTGGCGAAGGGGAACCTGCCCGGAACCCCCCCGTCCTAGAACCGAACCCCGGGGTTTTGCGTATCCAGGACAGTTATTCAGGGAGTTTTTGGTTATGGTGCAGCTCCGCCGGTTAGCCTGGTCGCCGACCCTTCCTACCCCCGGTTTCCACTGGTTGGGGCTGGGAATGGTGCTGTTGGCGGGCTGGGGGGTGATTCAGGTCTTACCTTTACTTTCATCCCCAGCTTGGCTGGCGGTGCCGGTGACCCAACCGTTGTCCCTGTGGGGAATTGTCCTCACGGTGGTGGCGGTCTGCTGGGCAATCACTCGCCTTTATCCCCGACCCGGCACCTGGTCACGGCTGATCCTGCTGGCGATCATGCTGGTGCTGACGGGGCGGTATCTGCTCTGGCGGGTCTTGGGTACCCTGCGCTGGGAGTCGGCGGGGTTGGTGGCTTTTTCCCTGGCTTTTCTGGCCCTGGAGGTGCTGAGTTCCGCCGGGGGCTGGATTCAGTTGTTTTTGCTGGCACAAACCCGGGATCGCCGCCCGGAGGCGGATTTGTATAGTGTGGCGGTGACGGCGGGTAAATATCGCCCCAGCGTCGATATTCTCATTCCCACCTACAATGAACCGGCGTTTATTCTGAAGCGGACGATTTTGGGCTGTCAAGCCCTGGATTACGAACCGAAAACCATTTATCTGCTGGATGATACCCGCCGCCCGGAAATCCAGACCTTGGCGCAGGAATTGGGGTGTGCGTACCTAACCCGTCCCGACAACCGTCACGCCAAAGCGGGAAATTTGAACCACGCCCTGCCCTTGACCCGCGGGGAATTGATTGCGGTATTTGATGCGGACTTTATCCCGACCCGCAATTTCCTCACCCGCACGGTGGGCTTT
The DNA here is from genome assembly GCA_964481635.1 of uncultured Synechococcus sp. Taxonomy (GTDB): domain Bacteria; phylum Cyanobacteriota; class Cyanobacteriia; order Gloeomargaritales; family Gloeomargaritaceae; genus Gloeomargarita. The sequence continues at coordinate 54,555 of CAYZTU010000010.1, read as the reverse complement.
TTCCAAAATTCCCGGGTAGCCTTGGTGCAAACCCCCCAGACGTTTTATAACCCCGACCCGGTGGCGCACAACCTGGGGCTGAGTGGGGTGCTGACCCCGGAGGAGGAGATTTTCTACCGGCAAATTCAGCCGATGCGGGACGGGGTGCAGGGGGTGACCTGCTCCGGGACATCCCTGGTGGTGCGGCGGGTACCCCTGGAGGCGGTTGGGGGTTTTGTCACCGAATCCCTGAGTGAGGATTATTTCACCGGGATTAAGCTCGCTGCTCAGGGGCTTGAGGTCATTTATCTACAAGAAAAACTCAGTGCCGGGTTGGCCGCCGAGAATATGGCCGCCCACATCAGCCAACGTCTGCGCTGGGCGCAAGGAACCTTACAGGGTTTATTTATTGATACCAATCCCCTCACCATTCCGGGGTTGAATTTCAAGCAGCGGCTCGCCCATTTGGAAGGGTTGTTGAATTGGTTTGGTTCCTGGGCACGGGTGGGTTTTTTGTTGATCCCCGTCGTGGTAGCGGTGTTTAATACCCTACCCTTTCAAGCGACCCCGGCGGAGATTATTTACTATTTTATGCCCTACTATCTGGCGCAATTTATCATTTTTCCCTGGCTGAATCGCCAGAGCCGCTCGATTCTGACGGCGGATTTGTACGTGCTCACCACCTGCTGGCCGGTGAGTGTGGCGGTGTGGCAAACCCTCATGCGCCCCTTTGGCCGGGGATTTCGGGTGACACCCAAGGGTTTGAGTAATCATCAATTCACGGTCAACTGGCCGTTGGTAACCCCTCTGCTGGTGTTTTTGGGTTTGAATTTCGCCTGTTTTGTCTGGTTCATGGTCACCCAAGGCTGGCAATGGGTCTGGGTGTGGAGTATTTACAATTTAATAATGTTGTGCTTGGCGTGTTTGGCTTTGGTGGATGCGCCCCAACCTTCACCCTATCCCTGGTTTCCCCTGCAAAAACTGGTGCAATTTCAACAGGGAGAACGCACCGCCTGGGGGGTGACGGAGCAATTGTCAGAAATGGGTGCCATGGTGACCCTGACCCAGGGGCGGTTGACCTCTGAACCGGTCACTGTGACGCTACCCGAGGTGGGACTCACCCTGACCGCTCAAGTGACAGCGAAAACCGATGGGCGGCTGACCCTCGCCTGGACGCGGATGAGCCTAGAGCAAGAACGGCAGTTGATTCCCCTCCTCTTTTGCCGTCCGGGACAATGGCAGGAGCGCAAAGTACCGGGGGAGTGGCGTTCCCTGGGCTGGTTATTGCAGGCACTGGTGCGCTGGCCTTTGCGCCATCAGCTTAGGGGTAAAGCCCAGGGGCATAGGCTTCAATAACCTGGCCGCTGGGGGGGTGCAGGATCATCAGGTAATCGCAGTGGTCACACTCCGTTTCCAACCACCCCGACTCCACCTGGAGGGAACGCTGGGCGTATTGGCCACAGTTGGGGCAACGAACCAGTTCTGATTGCATTTTTGGTAATCCTCTAAAAAATGGGTTTATTAACGTTTATCTTTGATCCCTATCATAAATAAGCCCATTTATTTTGTGTTCTTCTCTTAAAGAATCTTTGGGGATATGCCCCATGTAGTACAGCAGATTTTAGTATCTAATCATCGCACTTGCACGATGAACAGGAATGTTACCACAAGGGGGTAAAGGGTTGTAGGTCACCGCCCCACCCTGGTTTTGGGTCACTTGCTGATTCTGGCGATGAAATGCTCCGAAGGCAACAATGGGAAACTCGGCGCAGGTCGATCTATGGCTAAACGGGGTAACCTTGGCGTTACAAAGCTCCCTAAAAACCAGGTCGGAGCGACACTCTGCGACCCAGATTAGGTTAACTTGGCGTGTTTAGCTTTACCTAGTATGACCACACCAACCAGGTTCTAATGCCACCGGGCAGACCCTGACGTGCGCCGCAACCCGCCGACCCCTGATTTAACTACCCTTTGCCTTAGACGCTTGGGCGATTTGGGCAAAGGTTTCCGGGTCGAAAATGCTCATCTGTGCTAACATTTTCCGGTTAATGGCGATATTCGCCTTGGTGAGGTGGCCAATCAGTTGGCTGTAGGATAGCCCCTGGGTACGGGCAGCGGCGTTGATGCGGGCGATCCACAACTGACGAAAATCCCGCTTCTTCTCTCGCCGATGCCGGTAGGCGTTCCGCAGGGCTTTCATGACCCGTTGGTTGGCGGTGCGGAACAACAGCGAAGCCGCTCCCCGGAACCCCTTGGCTAACTTTAAGATTTTTTTGCGCCGTTGGCGGGCGACGTTGCCCCGTTTGACTCGCATCGTGATTCCTCGGTAGATGTCAGAATAAAATCAGAACAAAAACTAACTCGCCAGCATCAAACGTACGTTTTCCACATCCCGCTCATTCACTTCCACCTTGCGAGCCAGCCGTTGCTTGCGGAGGCTGGATTTCTTTTGCAAAAGGTGGTTTCGCATCCCCTTACGCCGCAAAATTTTGCCACTTCCAGTGACCTGGAACCGCTTTGCCGCCGACTTACGGGTTTTTAACTTCGTTTTGGCCATGATATTACAAAGTCACGGTCTTTAATTATATGCCCCTTGCCCTGAAAATTACAAGTCCCTAGCACTGGGTCAACCCGGATTCCCTGGCCGCTTGGGCGACGGCTTGGGCGACCGCCTGCACCACCCGTGAGTCAAAAACCGAGGGGACAATGTACTCCCGTTGTAATTCTTGAGGAGCCACCAAACTGGCAATGGCACGGGCGGCAGCTAAATATAATTCCGGAGTGAGATGGCGCACTCGGCTGTCTAAAGCTCCCCGAAAAATGCCGGGAAAGGCCAGGACATTATTGATTTGGTTGGGATAATCACTACGCCCGGTGGCCATCACCGCCACCTTATCTTCCACCAACTCCGGTTGAATCTCTGGCACCGGGTTGGCCATGGCGAACACCACCGGGTCGGGAGCCATGGTCATCACCATTGCTGGGGTCACCGCTCCCGGCACACTCAACCCCAGGAATACATCCGCATCCACGAGGGCATCACTCAGGGTGCCGGTTTGGGGCACGGCAAAAGCCGCTTTAGTGGGGTGAAGCTGGGGGCGACTCGTACTGACAATGCCCTGGGAATCACATAAAACCAACCCCTGGGCACCCGCCCGTTGCAGGAGGCCAGCCACCGCCAACCCAGCGGCTCCCGCCCCGTTGATCACCACCCGCACCCGTTCCAGGGATTTCCCCACCCAGCGCAGGGCGTTGAGGAGGGCGGCCAAAGTCACCACCGCCGTCCCGTGTTGGTCATCGTGAAAAATGGGAATATCCAGTTCCTTTTGCAGGCGTTGTTCGATTTCAAAACAGCGGGGCGCACTAATATCTTCCAAATTCACGCCGCCAAAAACGGGAGCCAAATACTTGACCGTATTGACAATCGCCTCCGTATCCTGGGTATCCAAACAGATGGGAAAGGCATCAATCCCGGCAAATTCCTTGAAGAGCATGGCTTTCCCCTCCATCACCGGCAAGGCCGCCTGGGGGCCGAGATTGCCCAAACCTAAAACCGCACTGCCATCGGTGACAATCGCCACACAATTTTGTTTGATGGTCAAGCGGTACACCTGGTCGGGATTTTGAGCAATTTCCGTACAGACCCGCCCCACGCCGGGGGTGTAGGCCATCGCCAAATCCGCCCGGTTTTTCAACGGGATTTTGCTTTGCAGGTGGATTTTGCCCCCCTGGTGGAGCTTAAATGTGCGGTCATCCACGCTGAGCAGGCGCACCTGGGGCAGGGCTTTGATGGTTTCGATGATCCGTTCTTCGTGCTCCGGGCTACTGGCATCAATGGTAATTTCCCGCACCGCCATCTGCCGGGTCTGATCCACCAGGTTGATGGGTCCCAGGTTCCCCCCGGCCTCGCCAATCGCCTGCAAAATAGCGGCCAACTGCCCTGCCCGGTTGGGGATTTCCAAGCGTACGGTCAAACTAAAACTGGGGCTGGGGGTAATGCTGGTCATAGGGCATCCCAAATCAATCCATTTTTGCTAGAAGCTAACCCTACCATAGTTTGCCCCAAGGGTTGCCGCTGTTCAGTGGGGACAGATTTGCCAGCGTCCACCGGTGCGAATCAAGGTCAAAACCTCATCCTCGCCCGTGAGTTCCCTGGTCGTCACAACCCCCCGTTGGGTGCGTTGCACAGTGCCCGTAACCGTCACGGTCGCCCGATTGCCCTCGATTTGGGTGGTTAAATTCGCCCCGCTATAATCCACGGTCAATTCCAGGTCGTCCAGGGTGTCGTACAAGCGCAGAATACGTGCGGGGAGCGGCGTGCCCTGCACCACTTGGTCACACAGGCGGGATTTGATTTGGGTGTAGCTGGGGGTGGGACTGCCGGGGCCGTAGCGGAGAAATTCCCGCACCGCCTGCTCCGGGGAATCCACCAGATAACCACAGCCGGTCAAACCAATGATGAGACTGACCCCGATCCCAGCCCAGGGACGCATCATTTCAAGGCCACACCCGATGATTGCTGGGGTAGGGCACCAATGCCCCCGCCCACTGCAACTTTTCTCTGAGGGTGCGGTAGTAGGAATAATTTTCCCGCAGGATGATAAATTGGGCATCCCGCCCCGCCCGCCGCACATCCACCCGCTGCCCCGGCCAAATACTCGTCGCCAGCACCCCATCCATCCAGAGTTTGGTGCTCAAATCCCGGTCTTGCAAAGGCCAAATACTCACCACAAACGCCGGGGGCAAAATCAACGGGCGGCTGGATAAACTCAGGGGGCAAATGGGCACCACCGACAGAGCCTCCATCCCCGGATGCATGATCGCCCCCCCCGCCGAGAGGGTGTAGGAGGTGGAGCCGGTGGGGGTGGCGACGATCAACCCATCCCCCTGGTACTGGTCAATGATTTCTCCATCAATTTCAATTTCCAGGACGCAAGTGGGCAGACGTTCCACGCTGGCCGGTTTCACCGCCATTTCGTTCAATGCCCAAAACACCTCACTACTCGGTTCCCCCGGGCGTTGATTGCCCTGGAATAATTGCGCTTGCACCATCATCCGTTTTTGCACCGCATAGCGGTCGTGTTGTAAGCGCTCCCACACCGCTTGGGTGTCGTAAAGTACCTCCGCCGGTTCCGTGAGAAACCCCAAGCGGCCACCGATATTCACCGCCAGGATGGGAATCCCCTCGCTGGCCAGATGGCGGGCTGCCCCCAAGGCCGTGCCATCCCCCCCCAGCACAATGGCTAAATCAATCCCCTCATTCGCCGAAGCCAAAAACACCGGGTAGGGATTATCCTTTGAACCACTCGGCCCCACCAACACCCGTACCCCTTGGGCTTCCAATTCCTGATCACAGCGAGCCGCCCAGCGTTTACTCTCCGGGTCGTTGGCTTTGTAGGTGATAATGACCTGTTGTAATTGCACAGTTCCCCAGGGTGCCACCTTTCTATGATGACAGAGGTGGTTAACTGGCGACTAAATTCAGCAGTTCCCAATTTTGGTTGTTACTGATGGCCGCACTAATTTTTTCAAACACCTGCTGGCAGTGGTTGCGCTGGTGTAAGGGCAGTTCCTCATTTTTCGCCACCACCTGCAAGCGCACCTGTTGATTGGCAAAACGCTCGACCAGGATTTCCGCTGTCACCAACCGGCTAAACCGGGACAAGGGCACCGCACCCGGTACCTCCCGCGCCATCAGATAATCCTCGGAGCGATAGACCACATTCAAATCACACCCCCGCAAGGTTTCCGCCAGGGTGGGCAGGAGATTGCGGCTTTGGGCATCTAAAACAAACCAACCGGTGTAACGGGACATAGGCAACTCGCTAAAAAAAGGGATATGCAGACACCAACCCTTTCTGATTCATCTGTTCAAACTCACTACAACGTATGGATTGACTCTAAACTTACTATACACAAATGCTTTAGATTTGCATATCACTAATCAATAAAAAAATCAAGAATTTGGGCGGGGTTGGGAACGCAGGTAGTGCCAGAACAGGCAGACTAACCCCAGATTAATCCACACATCAGCTAAGTTAAAAATGGGAAAATTAATCCAGCGCACGTCCAAAAAATCAATCACCGCCCCCAACCGAAAGCGGTCAATGCCATTGCCCATGGCTCCAGCCAGGATCAGGCCATAGCCCCACTGCTCGGCTACCGCTAGGCGTGGACCGACGACCGCCAAGGCCAGCAACCCAGCACTGACCAGCACCGATAGCCAGCGCAACCAGGCCGTTCCCTGGGCAAATAAACTGAAGGCTGCCCCGGTATTCAAGACGTAGGTCAGGTGAAACACCCCCGCCCACAGCGGCCAGGATTCCCCCAGCCCGAAGTGATGCACCACGCCGTATTTGCTGAGTTGGTCCAAAAGTAACCCTACACCACTGGCGACCCAGAACCACCCCTGTCTCACCACCGCACCGCCACCCCCAACCGGCGGGCACCGTAGGCCAACACCACCACCCCGCACAGCCCCAGCCCCTGCCCCACCAAGGGTGCCAGCGTGTAATGCGCCGCCCAGGTTACCCATTCTGCCCACCGGGGATAATGCAGTGCCAACCCCGTCAAGCCCACGAGATGCACCCCCAGCAGCCCCAGCCCCGCCGCCAGGGTGAGATTTTCTACGCTTAGGGGCAGCCGAAACGCCATATCCCCACACACCCAAGCCCCCAACCCCAACCCCAGCAAATAGCCCAGCCCCGGCTCCCGCAGATACTGCCAGCCCCCCGCCCAGGTAAACACCGGCCAGCCCGTCAATCCCAGGGTAAGGTAGGCAATCACCGCCACCGTCGCTGCGCCCCGCCCCCCCAAACAGGCGGTCAGCAACATCGCCCCCACCTGCCAACTGCTCACCACCGGCCAGAGCCACACTCCCAGAGACAGCCATTGCCAAGGGGGACTGACCACATACACCCCCGCAAACGTCCCCAGCACCAACAGCACCAAACCACTCATCGCCCAAAACCATTGCCGCACCCAGTTCATCGGGTTTCCAGTACATTTAGTGACTGGGGTTGAAAGCGCAACACAATCCCCCTGGCTCGGTTGACCAGCCCGGTTCCCTGCACCACCACCACGTATTTGCCCTGGTTCACCGCCCGGACATAATTGGGCAAACCCAACTGCGCCAACTGCCCCAAACCACCCCCCACCAACAGGCTGCCCATCCCCCCGGCAATCGCTCCCAGCCCGCCACCCAAGAAATGATTGCCCCACACCCCCGCCCAAGCGGTAAACGTCTCCAAACCCGTCAACAGACTAAACCCCACCCCGCTCACAAATCCAAAGGGCACCAGCCAATAGGTAAAAAAGTTCGGTCGCCAGCCCCCCTGCGGCAGGGGATAATCCCCCACATCCCGATAGCCCCGACCGACCAAGGCCACCGCCTCCAACGGCAAACCCGCCGCCTCCAGTGCCAAATAGACCGCCTCCGCTTGCAAACGGTCGGGGAGTAGGGCAACCAAATACTGCATCGTGACCCATAGTACTTTGATCATTCTACCGCCCGAACTTACCCGGAGTTGGGTCTGGCAGGTTCTTGATTGACCGGTGACTGCTTCCCAGCTTGGCGGAGCCTCTATTAGTTCACCATCAGCGGTTGCAGGGGGGCAGCACCCGTCCTTAGTTCTCGGTTGTATCACGACTCCAGCGAGATGACTTTCTGCTGATTGCCATAACTAGAGGTGCCCTTGTTACACTGATAATTAAATTTAGGAAATTATTAAAATATCAATACACTAAATATTTTGGTTAAAAGTTTTGGTAATCCCCATGACTACGGCTCCAGTTGTCGCCCCATTACCCCCGCTTGCTCCCCTTTCTGAGCCGGTCGTGGCCATCCACCATTTAGCCCATGCCTTTGGGGAGGGTGACCTCTACAAGCAAATTTTATTCGACATCAGTCTCACCATCCGAACGGGAGAAATTGTGCTGTTGACCGGGCCATCCGGGTCGGGGAAAACCACGCTATTAACCCTAATTGGCTGTCTGCGGTCGGTGCAAGCCGGGAGTTTACAGGTGCTTGGCCAGGAGTTGAACGGTGCCAGTAAAGCCAGTCAAATTCAACTGCGCCGGTACATTGGTTATATTTTCCAGGCGCACAACCTGCTGGAATTTCTCACCGCCCGCCAAAATGTGCAAATGGCCTTGGAATTGCATCCCCAGATCAGCCGGAAACAGGCGAAAACCATGGCGGAATCCATGTTGAGTGCGGTGGGCTTGGGGGAAAAATTCAACAGCTATCCCCACAACCTATCCGGGGGACAGAAGCAACGGGTGGCGATTGCCCGTGCCCTCGCCAGCCATCCCCGCCTGATTTTGGCGGATGAACCGACGGCGGCATTAGATAGCAAAACTGGGCGAGAAGTGGTGGATTTGATGCAAAAACTCGCCAAGGAACAGGGTTGTGCCATTCTCCTGGTCACCCATGACCATCGGATTTTGGATATAGCCGACCGGGTGGTGCATCTGGAAGATGGGCATCTGGTACAGGATCAGGCGTTGTGAGCCGTGCCCAAAGGGTGGTGTAAATTTCGGGAGGGATGGGGGCTTTCAGGACTTTGCCGAGGCGGTTTTTGTGTTGCGCCTGTTGGAGACATTCCCGGCGGGGGCACAGGTAGGCCGAGCGACCCATGCCCTGGTCTAAAACGACCGTGCGGGCGGGAAACAACCGCACCACCCGCCAGAAGTCTGCCCGGGGGGCTAGGGTGCGGCAACTCAGACAACGGCGGGTGCCGGGGGGCATTTACTCCTCCGGGTCTACGTCCGTCGGGGGGGGATTGTCCCGCTGTTGCTGTTCACGCACGGTGATCAGTTCCTGGATACGGGCATCTTCGGCGGCGGGGTCGTATTTATTACGGTCTTTGATGTCAATTTTCCAGCCGGTGAGGCGGGCGGCCAAACGCACGTTTTGCCCCTCTTTGCCGATGGCGAGGCTCAACTGGTTTTCGTTCACCAGCACATGGGCTTGGCGGCCATCCGGGTCCATCAAGCGTACCGCATCGATCTGGGCGGGGCTGAGGGCGTTGGCAATGTAGGTGGCCGGGTCAGGCGACCAGCGGATAACATCAATTTTTTCCCCCCGTAGTTCGTTCACCACCGCCTGAATCCGGGAACCCCGGGCACCGATACAAGCCCCCACCGGGTCCACATCCCGATCCAGGGTATCCACCGCAATTTTGGTGCGCGGGCCGACCTTGGGGGTGGGGGGGTTGGCCTCCCGCGCCACGGCGACAATCCGCACAATTTCGTCCTCCATCTCTGGCACTTCGTTGGCGAATAGATACACGACTAGCCCCGCATCAGCCCGGGACACCACCAATTGGGGGCCTTTGTGGGGGCCGTCATGCACCTGTTTCAGAAATACTTTGTAGGTACTGTTGGGGCGGTAGTTGTCGTTGGGCAGTTGCTCCTTGCGGGGTAATTCCGCCTCTACTTCGGTTTGGTTGTAGCCACTACTCACCCCCACGATCCAAGAGCCGCGCTCAAAGCGTAACATCCGCCCCTGCAAGACCGTCCCCTCCAAGTCCTGAAATTCTTCCTGGATCAGCCGCCGTTTCAGTTCCCGCAGGAGTTGGTTAAACACCTGTTTGGTCTGCATAGCCGCCATCCGCCCCAGGTCTTTGCGGTCTTCCGGGGAAACATCCAGCACCACCGTACCCCCCAACTGGGCTTCGGGGATAAAGGGTTGCACCGCCTGCAACGCCACCTCGTGGTCCGGGTCTTGCACATCGGTAACGATGGTTTTTTCCGCCAGCACCCGGAACCCCCCCTCCTCCAGGTCGAGTTCCACGTCAAAATTTTGGAAGTACTCCTCCGTGAAGGCGGGGTTATTAAATTCCCGCGCTCGCCGGTGTTTTTCGTACCCCTTGAGCAGGGCTTCCCGGAGGGCTTCGTGCAGGTCTGCTTTCGGTAAATTGTGCGTCCGGCTGATCTCGTCGATCAGTTCTTTCAGATTGGGGAGATTGATAATGGACATAGGGATTCAGTAGGTATTCAGTTGGTTGAATCAAGTCAATCTTCCGAGTCATCGGTGGTCAAAACCACCCGCATGACCCAGGCACGCTGGAGCCGCACGGTGCGCCCCCGCCGGTTGAGCACGACCGCATCCCCGTCCCGGCGCAACAACCGCCCCTGCCATTCCCGCCGCCCCCGCTGGGGTTGGTGCAATTCCACCCGCACGGGAAACCCCTGAAAGGTGGTAAAGTCCCGATCCGTGACCAGTTCTTCCCCCAGCCCGGGGCTGGAAATTTCCAGGACATAGCTACCGGGAAACCAATCCACCGCATCCAGGGCGGGAGCCAGGGCTTGGGTCATGCGTTCACAGTCCGCTAAACCCGTATCCTGGACGGGATGACGAATATCAATCCGCAGGATGGGCGGTGCCTGATCCGTGAGAAAGGTGGCACCGACCACCTCTAACCCCAGGGATGCCGCCATGGGTCGAGCCAAATCCAGCACCTGCGGTACCAGGGGATGGGTCATAGCTCAAGTCTATATATCATAACTTTGATCGGGCGGCACCGGGCTATGCCCCCCGGTGATTTCCCCATCATGGGTAGTGCGGTCGTTGTGGGCATGGTTGCCCAAAAAATAGGTCAAGGCCACGATCACCAGGGCACTGGCTCCCCCGGAAAAAAGTAAATCCAAGCTTTTGATTCCCCTGACGGTTTCCCCTAAAAACGACACCCCCAACACCACTACCACCACCCCGGCCAAACGGCTTTTGAGTTCATCCACACTACGAATCTCTAGCCAGGGGGGAATACGCAGGCGGCTATCCACAAATAATTCATACAACCCCAGGGCTACGATATAAAACACCGTGCCGACCAGAAATAAATCCGTCACCTCCACCAGGGGCACCATCACTTTTTTGCCGCTCAATTTGCTCCAATCACTCGCCAGGGTATAAATCACATCAAGGGTCTCCACCGTGCCCGTCAATAGCACGACCATGGAGGCAATCAGGGAGCAAACCACAGCGACAATGACCAGGCGGCGACTGAAGGTAAATAAACGCTGAATCATGACCCCCCCGGCGTAGCAATGGCTTTAGTGTAAATCTTGTTTTTCCCCGCACGGGAAAATTACTAAATCTTTTCCCCCCACAGGGGCATGGCGGTTTGCCCCCGTGCCCAGGGAAATACCTCCGCCCCATACCCGACCCCCAACAGGGTCAACCCCCGTGCCGGTGCCGCATAGGTCACGTCCTGGCGGCGTTCCTCCCGCCAGAGCCGGGTAAATTCCGCCACTGTCGCTACGCCCCGCCCCACCTCGACCAGCAGCCCCACCAAGAGGCGCATCATCCCGTACAAAAACGCATTCGCCTGCACCTCGATGTACACCCAAGCCCCCTGTTGCCAGCAGGCCACCGCCTGCACCTCGACCCAGGAGTGATCCCGCCCGGAATTACTGCGGTGAAATGCGGCCAAATGGTGCCGTCCCAACAGCGGTTCCAGGGCGGCTTGCATGGAATTCACATCCAACGGGGCGTAGTAATAATGCCAGCAAAAGGGAGCCGTAAACAGATTATTGCTCCGGCCAGTGTACAGACAATAGCGATACCTACGCCACCGTGCCGAGAAGCGGGCGTGCCAGTCATCTGCCACCAAAGCACTCGCACGTACCAGCACATCCGGGGGCAGCCGCCCATTCAGAATCACCCCCCACCGCTCCGGCGGAATGTGCCCAGGGGCATCAAAGTGCGCCACCTGACCGGCGGCATGTACCCCCGTATCCGTCCGCCCCGCCCCTGTTACCACGGCTTGCGACCCCGTCACTGCCGCAATCGCTTGCTCCAGCACTCCCTGCACCGTGCGCTGACCGGGTTGGGATTGCCAACCGTGAAACCCCGTCCCCACGTACTGCACCAGCAGGGCAACCCGGGGCAAACCCTAAACCAGTTCAATAATCGCCATCTCAGCGGCATCCCCCCGGCGGGGCACCGTGCGAATAATGCGGGTATAGCCCCCCGGCCTTGCCCCGTAGCGTTCCGGGGCTTCCGCAAACAGGGCGTGTACCAACTGCTTGTCGTAGATGTACCCCAACGCTTGCCGCCGAGCCGTTAAGGAACCCTCCTTCGCCAAGGTAATCATGTGATCCACCTCAGAACGGATCGCCTTAGCCCGCGCTTTGGTGGTGGTAATCCGGCCATGACGCAGTAAAGCCGTCGTCAACGCCCGTAATAGGGCTTTTCGTTGGTCAGCCGGTTTACTCAACCGGGAAATTCGCCGCCCATGCCGCATGGTTCGTCCTCCTTTACGCTTTTTCCTTGGGTAACACAATCCCCAGCCGTACCTGGAGTGCCTCGATCACCTCTTCCGCCGACTTTTGGCCGAAATTTTTGATCTCCAGCAGTTCTTCCTGGCTATAGCTGAGCAGATCGGCCACATTGTGAATCTGCGCCCGCTTCAGACAGTTGTACGCCCGCACGGACAACTGCAATTCCTCAATCGGCACCTGGCTGACCTTATCATCTTCGGAAACCGCACCATTTTCCGTGGGTTCCAAGCCCACAATACTCCGCAGGGGATAGAACAACTCCACGAGGGTGTGAGCGGCCTGACTCACCGCTTCCTTGGGACTCAGACTCCCATCCGTGGTCACCTCCAAAATCAACCGATCCTGGAGCACCCCCTCCTCGCTCCGCACTTCCTCCACCTGCCAACTCACCTGGCGCACCGGCATAAACACCGCATCAATCTGGAGAAAATCAATCGAGGTGCCATCCTCCTGACTCCCATCCAGCATCCGGTAGCCCCGCCCCCGCTCCACATAAAATTCCAACTCCAGGGTGTAACCCTCGCTGAGGGTAGCGATGTATTGGGTCGGATGCACCACCTCCACATCCGCAGGCAGTTTCAAATGCCCCGCCGTGACAATCATCGGGCCTTGCACCCGCTCCAAACGCCCCAACTGCCGTTCTGAAGTGTAACTGCGCAGGACAATTTCTTTGAAATTTAATAACAACTCCAGGACATCTTCCCGCACCCCCGGCACAGTAGCAAACTCGTGGTTGACCCCCTCGATATGCACCGCCGTGATGGCCGCCCCCTCCAAATCCCCCAGCAAAACCCGCCGCAGGGCATTCCCCACCGTGATCCCCTGACCCTGGTGCAACGGTTCCAGGACAAACCGCCCGTACTGCTGCTGACCCGAGGTTTCGACTACCTCAACTTTGAACTGTGCCATAGTACCTCCAAATGGATCACAAAACCTACACCCGCCGCCGTTTCGGAGGCCGACAGCCATTGTGGGGGATCGGGGTCACATCCCGGATCAGGGTAATTTCCAAGCCAGCGGCCTGTAGTGCCCGGATCGCCGTCTCTCGCCCAGAACCCGGCCCAGAGACCAACACCTCCACCTGGCGCATTCCCTGTTCCATCGCCAGCTTGGCGGCATTTTCACTCGCCATCTGGGCGGCAAAGGGGGTACCTTTTTTGGCTCCCTTGAACCCACTGGCTCCCGCCGATGACCAGGAAATCACCTCCCCCTTGGGATCACTAATGGTGACAATGGTGTTATTAAACGTGGACTGGACGTGCGCCACCCCGTTGGGAATATTTTTCTTTTGCTTGCGGGGGCCTCCCCGTTTCTGCCCTGCCATACCTTACACTCCCAAAAACAGTACAAACATAAATGCCTACCCCAGAACCCTACTTCCCGGGAGCTTTTTTCTTCCCGGCCACGGTCTTGCGGGCTCCCTTGCGGGTACGGGCGTTGGTTCGCGTCCGTTGCCCCCGCACCGGCAAACCCACCCGATGGCGACGACCCCGATAACAGCCGATGTCCATCAGCCGTTTAATGTTCATCCCCTCCACCCGGCGCAGGTCGCCCTCCACCTGGTAATTTTGTTCGATATACTCCCGCAACAGGGCGATCTGCTGGTCATTCAATTCCCGCACCCGGATGTCCGGGTCAATCCCCGTTGCCACCAAAATCTCCTGGGAGCGGGTGAGGCCAATCCCATAAATATAAGTCAGCGAAATCTCTACCCGTTTCTCACGGGGTAGGTCTACCCCTGAAATCCGTGCCAAGGCGTACCTCGCAATAGATGAACCGGTTAACCCTGCCGTTGCTTGTGTTTCGGGTTCATGCAGATGACCATCACCCGCCCCTTGCGGCGAATAATGCGGCATTTTTCGCACATTTTGCGAACCGAAGCCCGTACCTTCATGACCCGTTACCTAAAAGTCACAGCAAAAATATAATAGTACCGGCAACCGGGGTTCATGTCAAGGGTTGCCGTGGGGGATTACTTTTTCTTCAACCGGAAGGTGATCCGCCCCTTGGTCAGGTCGTAGGGGGTGAGTTCCACCTTCACCCGGTCACCGGGCAAAATTTTGATGTAATTGCGGCGAATTTTGCCAGAAATATGCGCCAGGACATTGAACCCGTTGTCCAAATCCACCCGGAACATGGCGTTGGGCAGGGAGTCCGCCACCGTACCTTCCATCTCAATTAGGTCTTGCTTAGACAAGCGATGCCTCCTAGAATGCAAAGAAAAAGCAGAATCGTATCTACTCTTAGCTTATCAGGTCACCGCTAAGCGAGCTTGAATTTGCCGGGTTACCTGGGTAATTGCTTGGGTGCCATCCACCCGAATCACCCGCTCGCCGTAAAAGTCCAGGAGCGGTTGGGTCTTGCTGTAGTATTCCTGGAGGCGATTTTGGATCACGGCGGGTGTATCATCCGCCCGATTTTGTTCCTGCGCCCGTTGCAGTAGCCGCCCCACCAGTACCTCTTCCGGCACGTCCAGATTGACAATGCCATCACAGGGTTGGTGCAGATGGGCAAGCAATTCATCGAGGGCTTCCGCTTGGGGGACGGTGCGGGGAAACCCATCCAAAATCCAGCCCCCCCGGGCATCCGCCGCCGTCAAGCGTTCCCCCATGACCCGAATCACCACCGCATCGGGAACCAATTTGCCCGCATCGCTGTAGCTTTTTACTTCCAACCCCAGGGCGGTACCCCGGCGGATGTGATCCCGGAAAATATCCCCGGGAGCCAAACGGGGAACTGCCCACGTTTGCGCCAGCACCTCCCCCTGCGTGCCTTTACCCGAACCGGGGGCACCCATCAAAATGACCCGTGGCATGAATAACATCCTCTAAATGCGAGCTAAATTCCCACTCTACTATTGCTTGACCATCCCTTCATACCGTTGGGAAATCACAAACGTCTGCACCTGTTTGGCCGTATCAATCGCCACCCCGACAATAATCAGCAACGAAGTCGCCCCAAACCCTTGAAAGGTGGTGACCCGCGTCCCACTTTCGACGGCGGTGGGCAAAATCGCCACCAAACCTAAGAAGATTGCCCCCAAAAAGGTGAGGCGATTCAGCACTTTTTCCAAGTATTCGCTGGTCGCCTTGCCGGGACGAATCCCCGGAATACTCGAACCCATTTTTTTCAGATTTTGTGCCACATCCACCGGGTTCATCACCAGGCTGGTGTAGAAGTAGCTAAACATGAGAATCAGGGTGAGATAAAACAGCACATAAAGCACCGGCAGTGGCCCGGTGGGAGATAGATAGGTCGCCACCTGAATCAAGGCGGGATTAGCGGTAAATTGCGCCAAAGAAGCGGGCACCACCAGCATCGCCGAGGCAAAAATAATCGGCATCACATTCCCCTGGTTCAAACGCAGGGGGAGATAGCTTTGTTGTTCCCGGTAAAACTTGCGACCCACCTGCCTACGAGCTGACACAATCGGGATGCGGCGGATGCCCTCTTGGACAAACACAATCCCCACGATCATCGCCAAAAAGGACAGCAATAAAATCACCACACTGCCCACGTT
This sequence comes from uncultured Synechococcus sp., assembly GCA_964481635.1. Lineage (GTDB taxonomy): Bacteria > Cyanobacteriota > Cyanobacteriia > Gloeomargaritales > Gloeomargaritaceae > Gloeomargarita. The sequence continues at coordinate 38,768 of CAYZTU010000010.1, read as the reverse complement.
GCCCCCACTTTTCACCCATTCCACCGTGCGGTTGACGGATACGGGCAAACCCGACACAATCCCCACGAAAATCAATAGGGAAGCTCCATTACCAATCCCCCGCTCGGTAATCAGTTCCCCCAACCATAGGACAAACATCGAACCGGCGGTTAATACCAATGCGGTTTTCACCACAAACAGGGGGCCAAAATTGTAGGCGTAGGGGCGCACCCAGGTACTTGCCAAAAGGGTACTTTGCAGAATCGCCCAACCCAGCGCCACATAGCGGGTAATTTGGGAAATTTTCCGGCGACCCGCTTCCCCTTCTTCTTTCTGCAAACGCTCTAACGCCGGGACGGCTGCCGCCAGAATTTGCAGGATAATGGAAGCATTAATAAAAGGTAAAATCCCCAGGGCAAAAATCCCGAGCGTGGACAAACCACCCCCGGCAAAAATGTCAAGAAAACCAATCACCGGATTGCGGGCGATACTCTCGGCAAAGGCCTGCCGGTCAATCCCCGGAACAGGAATAAAAATACCCAACCGAGCCAAAATCAGAATCCCCAAAGTGACCAAAACCCGCCCCCGCAATCCCGCTGCCTGTGCCATTTGGGCAAAGGTTTCTTGAGCCGTAGGCGTTCGACCCCGTGTCACATCCATAATTTTTTTTAATTCCAGCTATCGCTACTAGGTTAAAATTTTATATGAAAACGGTCAAAGTCGTGGTGGCCTATGGTTGCATCTCCTGCTGACTCCCTGGCCGGTTTGCCCTGGTTGCTCCTGGATGATACCCTCAAGTCCTGGTTGTTGGAGGATTGGGGACGGGGGGATCAAACCACCCTGGGTCTGGGCGGTCAGCAGCAAGGGCAAGGGGTATGGCAGGCCAAAGCTCCGGGGGTGATCGCCGGACTGCCCATTGCCACCCGCTTGTTTCATTGGGTGGATAGCGGGGTTAAGTTTGTTGCTCAGGTGGGGGAAGGCACCCCCGTCCAGGCGGGCCAAGGAGTCGCCAAATTGCGGGGGGCGACCGCTTCCCTGTTGATGGGAGAACGGGTAGCTTTGAATATTGTGATGCGTTTGAGTGGCATTGCTACGCTGACCCGGCAGTATGTTGACCTCTTGAAAGGTACCGAGGTGCACGTGGTGGATACCCGCAAAACCACACCCGGACTACGGGTTTTGGAAAAATATGCCATGCGGGTGGGGGGGGGCATCAATCACCGTCTGGGTCTGGATGATGCGGTGCTGGTCAAGGAAAATCATATCGCTGCCGCTGGGGGGATTAGGGCGGCGGTGCAGGCTATTCGCCAACGGGTGCCCCATCCCTTGGGGCTAGAAATTGAGGTGGAAACCCTGTCCCAAATTCCCGAGGCTTTAGCCTGTGAACCCCAACGGATTTTACTGGACAATATGTCCCCAGAATTATTGACCCAGGCGGTAGGTTTGATTCGCCATACCCATCCCCATATCAAAATTGAGGCATCGGGAAATATAACGTTAGATAATTTATTAACCGTAGCCGCCACCGGCGTGGATTACATTGCCACCAGTGCCCCGATTACCCAGGCGCGCTGGTTGGATTTAAGTATGCGGATTGATGATGCCCCTATGGGCTGAGCGTTTGCTTCTCTGGGGGTCAGCGGCAACAGGAGAAATCATCACTAAACAGGGTCATCTTGTTGTTAAAAAACCTGTTTGTAATCAGGAAAGTTCTATTTATGGGAGCAAACCAAAAATGATTTCGCTGGTATGCCCATAGCGTGTCGCTGTGCGACGTTAGCTTGCTCGGCGTAGCCTATTAATAGAGATTCCCTATTGTAATTACAAACAGATTTTATAACCCCTGCTGTTGCGCTAAACGGGCGACACCCCAGGCCGCTTCCTGTTGCCTTGCGACCAATACCGGCACGCCTAAAATCCGCTGACGAATCTGTTGCCAAATGGGATTTTGACTGCCGCCGCCACTGGTGAAAACCCGTTGTAATCCGGGCGCACCTAAATGCGTTAAAACGTGATAACCTTGGGCTTCAATACGCGCCATTGCGGTTAATAATCCCTGCAAAAAATGTACGGGATTTGCGGGCTGTGGGCTGAGCCGGGGCTGTAAATCCGGGTCATTGATGGGGAAACGTTCTCCGGGTTTTAACAGGGGATAATAATCTAAATCCAGAGAAATATTGGGGTCAATTTGGCTACTGAGATGGATAAGTTCCGCTTCTGAAAAGAAATGACGCAACACCGCCCCCCCCGTATTGGACGCTCCTCCCACCAGCCATAGGTTCCCCAAACGATGGCTATAAACCCCCACACTTTGGTCATCAATGCGGTGCGGGCTGAGTAATTTCAGCACTAAGGTAGAACCCAAGGAGGTCACCCCCTCGCCCATTTGGTCAGCACCGCTGGCGATAAAGGCCGCCATGCTATCCGTTGTCCCGGCGTGAATTTGGCAATGCGGGGGCAGGTGAAACCGCTGGGCAAGGTGGGGCTGAAGGGTGCCCACCACCGCTCCCGGGGGCAACACCTGGGGTAAATTCACGGAAAATGGTAAACCCTGAAACCAATCCGGGTAATCACTTATGCCGGGGTCATAACCCAATTTCAAGCTATTATGCTCATCGCTCATGCCTAATTGACCATGCAATAAAAATCCCAACCAATCCGCCTGATGCAATAGATATTTATCCCTTAAATTGATGCCCTGGGACTGATACCAAAATAACTTTGTCAGGCTTGACGTTGCACTGAGAACCAAATGGTTGGCCGGTACCAATTTTTGCAGTTCTTGACCCAAATACCCCCCCGGTTGTCGTCATACATCAGCACCGGTGCGACGGGTTCCCCTGCCCCATCCGTGAGGAGGACGGTTCCCGATGTGCCCGCAATAGCGATGTGCTGGATGCGAGAAATAATTTCCGGGGGGATATGGCTCAATACTTGCCACAAAGCCGCCTGCCAACGGGTAGGGGAAGCGGGGTCAGGCAAGGGTACCTGCTGATGGTACAGAATGTGCCCGGTAGCGTCGATCCCAATGGCTTTGAGGGCCGAAGTGCCGAAATCCAACCCCAAGCTGAAGGACATGATTTAGCGACCCGGACTCTGTTCAACCGCTGACCTAACCCCTAGGATAGGAAAAGATGTCATAGGAAATTTCATGGCCGCCGCCCCCGATTCTCCCTTCCCAGATTGGCACAGTTTCCCGATTCCTGAAACCCTTAATCGCCTGGAAAGCAAACCCGCAGGTCTCGACCCAGCGCAGGTAACGGAGCGGTTGGCTCGCTACGGAGCGAACGAATTGGTGGAAATGCACCGCCGTAGCCGCTGGCAGATTTTGCTGGATCAATTCAAAAATATCATGCTGTTGCTGTTGATCGCCGTGGCGGTGGTCTCGGCCATTACCGACTTCGTTCAGGCGGTTCAAGAGCAACGTTTTATCTTTCCCAAGGATACGGTGGCCATTCTCAGCATTGTTATTTTGAATGGACTCCTGGGTTATGTGCAGGAGAGTAAGGCTGAGCAAGCCCTGGCCGCTTTGAAAAAAATGTCCTCCGCCCGGGTGCGGGTCATGCGCTCGGAACAAGTGCTGGAAGTCAACGCCCCGGATTTGGTGCCGGGGGATGTGGTGTTGGTGGAGGCGGGCAACAAACTCCCGGCGGATGGACGGTGGTTGACGACGGCCAACTTGCAGGTGCGGGAGGCGGCCTTGACCGGGGAAGCCCTGCCCGTCACCAAACAGGCGGATGTGGTTCTCCCGCCGGATACGGAGTTGGGTGACCGGGTGAATTCCGGGTTTATGGGCACCGAGGTGATCCAGGGGCGGGGCACCCTGGTGGTTACCCAAACGGGGATGGGTACGGAGTTGGGCAAAATTGCCGCAGCCATTCAAGGGGTGGAGGTCGAACCCACACCCCTGCAACGCCGGATGGACCAACTGGGCAATGTCCTGGTGACGGGGGCGTTGATTTTGGTGGGCTTGGTGGTGCTAGGGGGCACGCTTTATCAACCCAGTATGTTCGGTGCCCTGGTGCAGGTGTCCTTGAGTATGGCAGTGGCGGTGGTGCCGGAGGGTTTACCGGCGGTGGTGACCATTACCCTGGCCTTGGGCACCCGCCGGATGATGCAGCGACGGGCGTTGATTCGCCGTTTACCGGCGGTGGAAACCCTGGGTTCGGTGACCGTGGTGTGTTCGGACAAAACCGGCACCCTCACCCAGAATAAAATGGTGGCGCAGGCGGTGGCGTTGCCGGAGATGCCGTTGCTCCGGGTGACCGGCACGGGCTACCAGCCGGAGGGGGAGTTTCTTCAGGGGGAGCAACCCCTACCGCCCCAGTCCGTCCCGGACTTGATGGCCTTGTTGCTGACCGGATTGCTTTGTAATGACGCAATTTGGCAACAGGAACAGGGGGAATGGGTGATCCTGGGTGACCCGACGGAGGGAGCGTTGTTGCCCTTGGCGGCCAAGGCGGGGCTGGCCACCGGGACACACCCCTGGGAGCGGGTGGCGGAATTTCCCTTCTCCTCGGAACGTAAACGTATGAGTGTGGTGGTCAGCACGGACAACCAAGCCATTTATTCTTTCTTGGAGGGAGATTTTTTGCTGTTGTGCAAAGGCTCCCCGGAACTTACCCTGGAGTGCTGTGACCAGGTGCAAAGCCAAGGCCAGGTGCAGGATTTGACCCCCGAGCAGCGGCACGTGATCCTCGAACAAAACAATACCCTCGCCAGCCAAGGGTTACGGGTGTTGGGGCTGGCCTACCGCTCCCTGGATGCTCTGCCCCCCCAGCCCGATGCGGTGGGGTTGGAGCGGGGGTTGGTTTGGTTGGGCATGGTGGGGATGCTGGATGCCGCCCGTCCCGAAGCCAAGCTGGCGGTGGCTCGCTGTCACACCGCAGGCATTCGGGTGGTGATGATCACGGGCGACCACCAACTCACCGCCTGCACCATTGCCAAGGATTTGGGCATCCTGCGCCCAGGGGATGAAATTCTCACGGGTCGGGAACTGGAGCAACTCAGCCCCGAAGCCCTGGCGGCACGGGTCGGGCAGGTGGCGGTCTATGCCCGGGTTTCCCCGGAACATAAGTTGCAGATCGTCCAAGCCCTGCAAAAAACCAGTCAGGTGGTTTCCATGACGGGCGATGGGGTGAACGATGCCCCCGCCTTGAAACAGGCGGATATTGGCGTGGCGATGGGGATTACTGGCACGGACGTGAGTAAGGAGGCCAGCGATATGATTTTGCTGGACGATAATTTTGCCACCATCGTCGCCGCCGTGGAGGAAGGCCGGGTGGTGTATGGCAACATCCGCCGCTTTATCCGCTACATCCTGGGGAGTAATATCGGCGAGGTGATTACGATTGCCGTGGCTCCCCTGATTGGGTTGGGGGGAACGCCCCTGTCCCCTTTGCAAATTTTGTGGATGAATCTAGCGACCGATGGGATTCCCGCCCTGGCGTTGGCGGTGGAACCGGGACGGGCGGTGGTGATGCACCAACCCCCCAAGAACCCCAAAGAGAGCATTTTTAGCCGGGGCTTGGGTGCCTACATGGTGCGGGTGGGGATTGTCCTGTCCCTGGTCACCATTGCCCTGATGGTCTGGGCTTATGGTTACACTCAAAACTATTCCCCGGCGGGATTAGACCCCCGTCGCTGGCAGACGATGGTGTTTACCACCCTGTGTCTTTCCCAAATGGGTCATGCCTTGGCCGTGCGCTCGGATAGCCGGTTGCTGATTGAACTCAATCCCCGTACCAATCCCTGGATTTGGTGGGCGGTGGGGCTGATGACCGTGGCGCAGGTGTTGATTATTTACCTGGCACCCCTGCGGCAATTTTTTAACGTATTTTATCTGACTCCGGTGGAACTGCTGATTTGCGTGGCCTTTAGTTCCCTGGTTTTTGTCTGGGTAGAACTGGAAAAACTGGTCATCCGTCGTCTCTGGCCGGGGCAGGAAACGGAGGGTTAGGGAAAAGCTGGGGTGACTTCCGCCATTGGGTGTGCGACTATGGTACTGAAAAAGACGCAGATGCTGTGCCCCAAGGAGTTCCACCCATGACCTTTGTTCCCACCGACCCGATTCAGATTTTGGTCATTGACGACAGCATGGTGGTGCGGGAACTGATCGCCCAGTACCTGGAGGATGGGGGCTACATTTTGGAAACGGCGGCCAACGGGGAAGCCGCTTGGGCGATTATCTGCCAGTCCCCCCCGGATTTGATCATTAGTGATTGGTCCATGCCCGGTTTATCGGGGATTGAACTGTGTCGCCGGGTGAAATCTGACCCCGGTTTGCAACATATCTATTTCCTGATGCTGACCGCCCGGGAAGATGCTTCCGACCGAGTGTTGGGACTGGATACGGGGGCGGATGAATTTATCAGTAAACCGATCAATGCGGAGGAACTGCGGGCACGGATTCGGGCGGCGTTGCGGGTGCGGCAATTGACCCGTTCCCTGATGGCGGCTAACCAACGGCTCAAGGATCAAAACAATTTGTTGGCCTCCATGTCCCTGTTGGATGAGGAAACCGGGGTGCTCAACCAGCGGGCATTGACTTCGGCCTTGCCGGGACTTTTGCACCAGGTGGGGGAACGCCCCCCGGAGGCAATTCCGGTGGATAATAACTATATTTTGTACTATCGTTATTTGAGTTTTTGGCAACTGGCTGTGGATGCTTGGCCGGAACTGGAGATGCACTACGGTGCCGATGTCCTGCGTCAGGTGGTGACGGTGGTGGCTCGCCGTCTCCAGAGCCGGGGGTTGCCGGGGAGTTTAGTCTATCGAGCCGCTGCCCACCAGTTTGCCTGCCTGACCCTGGGGCTATCCCCCCAACGGGCCTACGAGTTTGGGCAAACCCTGCGTCAGGGCATCAGCGACCATCCGGTGAGTTTGAGTAGCGACTTGTCCATCCCGGTGACGGTGACCTTGGGGGGGGTGGTGGTGACCAAGGAAAGCGGCCTGGATGGGGAGCAGGTGGTTCAGCAGGTGCAGGAGGTTTTGAGCAAGGCGCAAAGTTTGGGTGCCAATCAACTGATTCTGCTGGGTTATGAACCGGAGCAGAGCTAGCCAGGGGCGTGAATTGCCGGATTTAGCCGGGGAGCAAAATGATATTCCCATCCCCATGGAATTTTGCCTAGCGGTCGCCAGCCAGCGTGCCGCCCCTGGGAAAGATGCCATAATTTTTAACAGATGTCATTCTCGAAACGGGCAAACCGTGGGCGCAAAACGGCGATTATTGGGTTTACGGGCAGAACAATTCCGCCACCCCTGGGATCGGGATGCGACCCAGGCATTACAGCAGTTGCCGGGTTTAGATGGTCTGATGCGTTTGACCCTGGGAACGGTAGCCCAGGAATGGTTTTACCTGGAAAATATGGCCACCGGGGTGCAGGTGGGCATCCATCAACTGCCCTGGTTGTACCATTTACTGCACGAAGCCTGCCAAATTTTAGATATAGACATACCGCAGTTATACATACGTCAAAATCCCCAACCCAATGCCTACACCCTGGCAATTCGGGGGGATAAGCCCTTCATCGTTTTGCATACCAGCCTGATTGAACTACTCACGCCTGCCGAAATCCAGGCGGTGATTGCCCATGAATTGGGGCATCTGAAGTGTGAGCATGGGGTGTATTTGACCCTGGCGAATTTGTTGGTGTTGGGGGTGGCGCAAATTCCCGCCTGGGGCTTGTGGTTGGCGCAGGGGTTGCAGGCATCGTTACTCCAATGGTTGCGCTGTGCGGAGTTGAGTTGTGACCGGGCAGCCCTGTTGGTGGCGCAGGAGCCGCAGGTGGTGGTGAATGTATTGATGAAATTGGCCGGGGGTTCCCCGACGTTGGCACCCCAGTTGGATGGACAAGCCTTCCTCGCCCAAGCCCGTGCCTACGACCAACAAGGCTGGAATTGGTTAAAAACCACCCGCAATTTGCCGCTGACCCACCCCCTGCCGGTACTGCGGGCGCAGGAGATTGACCGCTGGAGCCAAAGCCCCAGCTATCAACGACTGGTCGCAGGCCAGGAAAATTAGGCTAAACTTAAATAAATGTAAAATTTGTAAGGACTGGGGAAGGGGTCGTGAGCCAACGCCTGGGGGTGCTGTTGCTGAATCTAGGGGGACCCGAGCGGTTGGAGGATGTGCGGCCGTTCCTGTACAACCTGTTTGCCGACCCAGAGATCATCCGACTACCCTTCCCTTGGCTCCAAAAACCCCTAGCCTGGTTGATTGCCACCATGCGCCACCGGCGTTCACGGGAAAATTACCGGCAGATTGGCGGGGGGTCTCCCATCCGCCAGATTACCGAACAACAAGCCCACGCCCTGGCGCAACAACTGCACCACATGGGGCACCCGGCTCGGATTTATGTGGGTATGCGCTATTGGCATCCCTTTACTGAGGAAGCGATTGGCCACATGGAGCGGGATGGGGTGGAAAAGTTGGTGATTTTACCCTTGTATCCTCAGTACTCTATTAGTACAAGTGGTTCCAGTTTGCGTCTGCTGGAGCGGTTGCGACAGCCGGGAACCTACCTGACACAAATTGAACATACGGTGATTCCTTACTGGTATCAGCGACCCGGGTATATTGAGGCCATGGTGGACTTGATTCGCCAAACCCTGGATAGTTTGCCTGCCCCAGACCATGTGCATTTGCTTTTCAGTGCCCACGGGGTTCCCCGTAGCTATGTGGAGAAAGACGGCGACCCCTACCAGGAGCAGATTGAAACCTGTGTTCATTTGATTGTCCAAGCCCTACATCGTCCCAACGCCCATACCCTGACCTACCAAAGCCGTGTCGGGCCGGTGGAGTGGTTGCAACCCTACACCGAAGATGTGATCCCGGAGTTGGGGGCGGGGGGGGTGCGGGATTTGCTGGTGATTCCCATCAGTTTTGTGTCGGAACACATCGAAACCTTACAAGAAATTGACATGGAATACCGGGAATTGGCGCATCAGAGTGGGATTATCAATTTTCATCGGGTACCCGCCTTAAACATCCACCCCCGGTTCATACAGGATTTGGCGGAAGCTGTGGTGCAGGCGAGTTCAGCCCCACCCGTGCATCTCAATCAGGTGATTAATATCCAAAAGCCAGTGAAAATTTACCCCCAGGAACGCTGGCAATGGGGCTTAACGCCCACCGCCGAGGTATGGAATGGCCGGTTAGCGATGGTGGGTTTTATGGCTTTATTGATGGAAATGCTGACGGGCTGGGGACCGTTGCATTTGGTGGGTTTGATGTAGGTTTTTGGGAAGTAAGGGTTCCTGTCCTACGATGGAAGTTAATGAGAGGGGCAACCCATGACCACACCGGTAACCTTAGAAACCATTGCTGAAAACGTCGCCCAAAATACCCAGCGCATGGAGCGGCTGGCGGAGAATGTTGCCCAAAACACCCACAGCCTCACCCAAGCCAACGAGCGGGTGGAAGCGATGGCGCATAGCCTCACCCAAACCAACGAGCGGGTGGAAGCGATGGCGCACAGCCTCACCCAAACCAACGAGCGGGTGGAAGCGATAGCTCACAGCCTCACCCAGACCAACCAACGGGTGGAGGCCATTGCCCATGACCTATCGGAACTGCGGGTCGAAGTGACCAAATTTAACGACCGGATGGAAACCTACCAACGAGCCAATGACCGCTTGGTGAATCTCGCTCTTTCCATCATCACCGGGGGAACCGTAGCCTTGATTGTGGGCATGATTTTACTGATTGTGCGGGAAGTTTAAGGACGACCGGCCTAAAATAAAAATCCGTGCCGTTTGCAAGCCATGACCTGCGCTTCCCTCTGTCAATATCTGGCGCAACTGCCCCTCGTTCAGCAATGGGCGCAGAAAATTACCCCCGGCCAACCCTTGGTCCTCACCGGCCTACCCCGCTTTGGCAAGATACTACTGGTGAATGCCCTCGCCCAAACCCAACCCCTGTTGGTCGTCACTGTAAATTTGGAGGAAGCGGCGCAATGGACAGCCCTGGCGGAACAAACCGGCTGGCTCCAGGTGGCCTGTTATCCCACCGCCGAAGCTTCCCCCTACGAACCCTTTGACCCGGAACCGGAAACCCTCTGGGCGCAGTGGCAGGTACTCAACGACCTACAAAGCTCTGACCCGCCTAAGGTTGTCATTACCACTGACCGGGCATTGCAACCCCACCTGCCTCCCCCCGCTACCTTTACCGAACTGTGTATTACGGTTAGTCCCAAAGACTGCCCAACGATAGCGACTCTGGCGCAAAAATTAGCCGCTCTCGGCTACGAACGGGTGGAACAGGTCAATGCCGAAGCCCAATTCAGCCAGCGGGGGGACATTCTGGATGTGTACCCGGTTGCCCATGAATTGCCCCTGCGGTTGGAATGGTTTGGGGACACGTTGGAATCCCTGCGAGAACTCGACCCCCTCACCCAACGGACGTTAGATAACATCACCGAAATTCGCCTCACACCGGTGGATTACCGAGCCTTGGTACATCCCCGGCTGCCTCACTTGGAACCGAATTTAACCGGGTATCGGCGGTTCCTCAGCCAAGCCTTTCCCCAAGCCGCCTCGCTTTTAGCCTATTTACCGAACCATGTCCTCGTCGTCATTGACGAACCCCAGCAATGCCAACTCCATCACCAACGCTGGTGGGAACACGCCCAGGAGCAATGGGAGTGCAACGCTGAACCGGCAGGCATTCCCCCCATTCATACCCCTTGGAATGCGATACAAAGTGAATTAAATCGCCATACTCAAATTCACTGTCACGAATGGACTAGCGGGAGTGGCACGAACATCAGCCCCCGCCCGATTCCCGTCACCCCCCACCAGTTTGCCCCCCTAGCGGCATTTATTCGGCAAGCCCGCTCCCACAGCCGGACTTGGATACTCTCGGCGCAACCCTCGCGCTGTGTTGCTGTATTACAAGAGCATGACTGTCCCGCCCAGTTTGTACCCAACGCCCAAGACCTGAATGCCATCCAACGGCTGGGGCAGGATCACACGCCCATTGCCTTGAAATACACCGGTTTGGGAGAAGTGCAGGGCTTGTGGTTGCCCGCCCTGAGCCTGCTGGTGCTGACGGATCGGGAATTGTTTGGGCAACATCACCTCGGTACACCCACGACCAATCGCCGCCGCCGCCAAGCCCGCTCCCTCCAGGTTGACCCCAACCGTCTGCAACCGGGGGATTATGTCATCCATCGGCATCACGGCTGTGGGCAATTTTTACGTTTAGATAAGTTAGAAATTGATGGGCAAATTCGGGAATATCTGGTTTTACAATATGCGGATGGTTTACTGCAAGTTGCGGTGGATCAGGTGGGCATCCTGTCCCGGTATCGGGGGGGTGGGACGCAAAAGCCGGAATTACACCGATTGGCAAATAAGACCTGGGAAAAAACCCGTGAAAAAGTCCGCAAAAGTCTAAAAAAATTAGCGGTTAACCTATTAGAATTATATGCCAAACGAGCCGAGCAAACCCGTCCCCCTTATCCCGGCGATAGCCCTTGGCAACAGGAATTAGAGGATTCTTTTCCCTACACACTGACTCCGGATCAAACTAAGGCGATTCAGGCGGTGAAATTGGATTTAGAAGCCCCCCGTCCCATGGATCGTTTGGTGTGCGGGGATGTGGGTTTTGGCAAAACGGAAGTAGCGATTCAAGCAATTTTTAAGGTGCTAATCGCTGGTAAACAAGTGGCTTTGCTCGCCCCCACCACGGTACTAGCACAGCAACATTATCACACATTGAAAGAGCGATTTGCCCCCTATCCCATTCATATTGCTTTACTCAATCGGTTTCGCAGTCCCCAGGAGCGCAAACAGATTTTAGAAAAGCTCAAAACCGGGGAATTAGACTGCGTGATCGGTACACACCAACTCCTCAGTAATTCCATAAAATTTCAAGACTTGGGACTACTGGTCGTAGATGAAGAACAGCGGTTTGGGGTAAACCATAAAGAAAAAATCAAAGCCTTCAAAACCTCGGTAGATGTATTGACCTTAACCGCCACGCCCATCCCCCGCACCTTGTCCATGGCCTTATCGGGATTGCGGGAAATGAGTCTAATTACCACGCCGCCCCCATCCCGCCGCCCGATTAAAACTCATCTCATTCCCTACCACCCGGAGACGATTCGCACCGCCATTGCCCAGGAACTCGACCGGGGGGGACAGGTGTTTTATGTCCTGCCCAAAATTGCTGGCATGGAAGCCACGATTGCCCAAATTCAACAAATGATCCCCAGTGCCAAAATCATGCTGGCACATGGGCAGTTAGCCCCTGAAGAACTCGAAGTTGCGATGCTGGCTTTTAGTAATGGGGAGGCCGATATTTTAGTGTGTACCACGATTGTCGAATCGGGGCTAGATATTCCCCGGGTAAATACGATTATTATCGAAGATGCCCATCGGTTTGGTTTGGCGCAACTTTATCAACTGCGGGGGCGGGTGGGGCGAGCGGGGACTCAGGCGCACGCTTGGTTAACCTATCCGAGTGACGAATTGCTGAGTGATGAGGCGAAAGCCCGTCTGCGTGCTATTCAGGAATTTACCCATCTGGGTTCGGGGTATCAGTTGGCACTGCGGGATTTAGACATTCGCGGAGCGGGGGATATATTGGGGGCGGAGCAATCGGGACAGGTGGCCGCTGTGGGGTTTGACCTGTATTTGGAAATGTTGCAAGAGGCGATCCAAGAGGTGCGGGGGCAGGAAATTCCCAGCGTGGATGACACCCAAATTGATTTGAATTTAACGGCATTTATCCCCACCAACTATATGCCCAATTTAGAACAAAAACTGCAAGCCTACCGCCACCTCGCCAGTGCGGAAAATCCCCAAGCCATTCAAAAAATAGAACAGGAATGGGTGAATTTTTATGGTGCATTACCCGCTCCTCTTGTGCAATTAATTTGGGTCATGCGGGTAAAATTACTGGCCAAAAATCTGGGTATCAGTCGCATTCGCCCCGATCAACCCAATGTGATTTTAGAAACAAAAATGGCGGAACCCGCTTGGCAACAATTACTGCCAGGATTATCACCCAAATTACACTCCCGCTTTGTTTACACTCCGGGCAAAATCACCGTGCGGGGGTTAGCAACCCTGCAACCGGGACAACAGTTAGAACAACTGCATCATTGGTTACAGCAAATGTACCAGTATCATTTGGGGCAATAAAAACCCGGTCGGAGCCGGTACCGCCATATCCCCCGGCAAAAACGAGCGAGCCGTGACCGCAACCAAGGCCAACCCAAAGGTTAAGACCAGCAAAATTGGCATTATAAAGCGGTTAAACCAGGTCATTGGCTCATCTCCTAACCAAGCTATTGTTGAAAATGTTAACAAATCCTAAACATGGGCAACTTTAGGGGTAGTTCACTTGGGCTAGGGATCATATCCAGAAATTTCCCCGTAATGCTATACATGAGGACAGCCTGCCACAAATATGACCTCAGAACATGAATCAAACCCCAGGGTATGTGTTGGAATTTACCACCCCCAATGCGATGGCTTTGGTAGCGGGTTTGCAGGGATGGCAACAATCGGGGTTGCTACACGGGGGGACAATTGCATTACAGGTGCATCAACGACAGGCGGGCTTGAATTTAACCCTGAGTGCCCAGACCTCAACTCAAATTCCTGATTTACTGCAAGGCTTAGCGGCCTGGACAGGGCTAAATCTAATTACTTCTCCCATCCAATGTAAGGTTACATTGCCGCAGTTGTCTGAACAATTCCTGACGGGTTTAGACCAATGGTTACAGGTAGAATTGCTGCCAGACAAGGTAGTAACAAAGTTCTGCCAAACCTATCTGTGTGAACCATTGGCGGGGGTGGCGACTCCGGTAACTGCGGGGCAAGCCACAGGTTCTCCCGTATCTACAGGCACGGCTTATGTCTTGTGGGGGTTGGGATTTTTGGGGGTGTGTGGCCTACATCGTCTGTACTTAGGACAGGTATTGCCAGGACTGTTGTGGCTGTTTACCCTGGGGTTGTGTGGCGTGGGGCAGTTGATTGATGTGTTTGTGATCCCCAATTTGACCCAAGCGGCTAACCGGCGGCGGGGTTTGCTTCCGGTTCCAGTTACCCATCGGTCAGAGCGGCTGCCCGCCCCCCAACCTGAATTTTTACGTTCCTTCCGAGCGGAATTAAGTGTCCTGTGGCTGGCACTGGTGGGGGTATTTTTGGTACTGCTCTCCTCGGTGGTCTTGGCGGCCAGTGTGTGGGATGGGTTGGGAACGGTGGGGCAGTACGGCCTTTTATGGCTCTATACCTTGGGGTTTGGAGGAATGGCGTTGTGGTTACGTTCTAAAGACAATGTGCCATTAACAGCCCTGATGCTCCAGGTGGTAACCGTACTGCTGATCCCGATGAATTTTTGGACGATGGATCAGTTGGGGTTGTGGACGCAGAGTACGCCGGTTTTGCCGTTGGTTGCTGGTTCAGTGTTGACTGGGCTGGGATTTTGGTTGCAGGGGCGAGGGGCAATTCCCTGGGGGTTAGGGTTGGTTTTACTCCTGCCCTGGTTGCAATCCGGTTGGCAAAATGTTGCGGTTATTTACAGTACGGTGTATGGGGGAAGTTTACTGACAACTGCTGTACTATGGCGGGGGCGCAGGGCAATTTGGCCGGTATTGACGTGGGTAGGGATATTTGGGGGGTCGAGCCTGCTGGTGGTGCGGGCGATTTTTGCTCTGAGTCCGCAGTACAATGAGCTAGCTTTAGCAGTGGGCTTAAACGGTTGGTTGATTGTGTGGCTGACCCGTTCGCAATCAGTGCGTGTTTGGGGGGCAGTGGGTTGGTTTTTGGCGTTTTCAGGCTGGTTATTAGCCAATCCATTAGGTTTATGGCCTGATGGTTCCTGGTCATGGCAAGCGTTGGTCATGGTGTTTTTATTAGGTGAATTGCTCTTCCATCGCCTGCGTCGTACTCAGGAAATTTCCCCGCTTGTGGGATTGTTTGGTCTGCAATTGCAACTACTGTGGTTAATTTTTGCGGCCATTCCCAGCCCTGGGCGAGTGCAGATTTTAACCTGGGCAGAACAGGTGGGGGGTACATGGGGAATGCCAACCGTACTGCTCAGCATCTTGTGGCTCCCGGCGGTGGGATTGACGCTGTGGGCAGGGCGGTGGCTTCAGAGTTGGTCACACGCAAAGTTAGTCCGTATTAGTGGCGTATTGGCTTTCGCATTAGGCAGTAGTTTGTCTGTACTGAGTTTGGCAAATCCCACCTGGCGAATTTTAGTTTGGGGGGGATGTGGTTGGTATTTATTGACTTGGATACGCAGTCAAACCCAGGTGCGCTTGGGGTGGATTTATCTTTTGCAAACGGCTCTATCAAGTACGCTTTTATTTGCTGTAGAGCGAGCAGCACCGGCATTGCCTGCGGGAATTTGGGTACTGCTTTTATTTACATTAGCCGCCGGACAATGGTGCGGGAGTTGTACTAATAATCCCTGGGGGAAAACCGGTTGGCCGGTGGGGTTGGTGTTGATGGGCTTGGGGTACTGGCAATGGCTTGACTGGCTCGGAGGGAGTGGCGCAACCAACGGGTGGGTATTGAGTGCCTTTATCCCCGGCATTGTTCTCAGTATTTTGTCCTGGCAACCGCAGTGCGTTGCGCCCCGGTGGTGGATTGGGGTTTCCCTGGTGAGTGTGGTCGGTAGTGCGGTGTGGCTCCCGTCTGACTGGACTATCCTGGGGTTCTTGCTGGCTACGGGGGTGGGGGTGGTGGGGGCTTGGCGCTGGCCGCACAGATTCCCTGGCATGGTGGCACTGACGTTGGGTTTTGCCCTGTGGACAGAGGTGATGAGTGAAACCATCCCTAGTAATAGACCTTGGGAGGCCGGAATAGTGTCTGCTTTTGTGCTGCTGGTCTGGGCGGGTCGGCACCTTTGGGCAAATCACTCCGCCACGGCGAGTCCAATTTACGCCAAAATCTGTGACTGGTGGGCAGGAATTTTTAGCAGTATTATTTTAGTATTTTACACTTATATTACTGCAACAGATTATCAGTACATATCCACGGAAGCTATCCCAGAACAACGGGGCTTGTGGATGGTGGGGGTCGTTACTTTGGGCTTGGGCTATCGCCTGTACCAGCAGCGGCAAACTTGGGTGGGGTATGGCCTGGTATGGGGTTTAGAAACCGGTCTGGCTTTGGGGGCATTGTTGACTTCCAATCCTTGGTTGACCCTGGGTTTGGGTAATGCGGCTTTGGGTATAACTGCATTACTGATATTGGCGTGGCGGCGGGGCTTGGGTGCGCCCTTGGGAGGCATCCCGCTGTTTTACGGGGCAGTTGGGGCGTTGGTGGGGCTGGGAACCAGCTTAACTGCCTTCACGGGTTGGATGTCGCTGGCCTTGGGGGTGACCAGTCTGGGGGTAAGTCGGCGGCGGGAGCAGGCGCAACCCTTAGCCTATTTTGGTTTGGGGGTTACGACCCTGGGTTTGTACCAGTTTTTGGTGTACCAATTACTGCAATTGCCCGCCGGGAAACCGGGGGATGGGTGGATGGTTTTGGCGGGTCTGGCCGTGGTTTTATGCTATGGCTATGGGGGGCTGAGCCGTTGGTCGGTGGCACTGGCTGGACTCCATTTAACGCCTGCAATGATCCAACGTGTAGGACATGGGCATTGGTTTTTAGCGGTGTTCTTCGCATCTGTGCGGTTTGGTTTCCCTACCAGTGCTAACGGGGTAATTGGTAATGCAGTTGTATTAGTATTCTGCGGCATCTATGCGCTGGTGTATGGCCGTCAGCAGGGGATTTGGATTTGGGGGGGATTGGCGACGTTGTTGGCGGCGTGGGGGGATATTTTGGTGTTGGTCGTGCCGGAGACCACGTTAATCAATTGGGCGGGGACGCTGGCGAGTTTAATCGGTGTCCTGCTGATGTCTGCACCTTGGGAACGCTGGGGTTGGGCGGAAGTGCGTCCTTGGCGGGAGACAGGCTTGTGGGTGCCGGGGGTGAATGTACTGTTGTTGGCTGGGATTGCCGGTGGGGGCATGGTCACCTGGCCGAATCTCTGGGTTACGGCGGCGTTTTATGCCTGGTCGGCCAAAAGTAACCTGCGCCGGAGTTATGTGAGTTTGTTGTTGCTGGACTGGGGGCTAGTGAAATTCCTGCGGGAACAGGGGTGGCAAACGTTTTTAATCTACGGGCTAGTTGTCGGCGTGTCTTTGCTCTATGGGGCGCAGATTGACCCCTATTGGCAGGCAGAAAATACGCGGCAAAGGCGGCATTTCTTGCGCTGTGTGGCGACCGGGTTAATCGGTTTAACGGCGATCTGGGAATCCCAGGGGGCTTGGGTGCCGGGATTATTAACGATGGGTTTCGGGTTGGGGTTGGCGGGATTGGGGCTGGGACTGCGGGTGCGGGCTTATTTATTAATGGGGACGTTAGTTTTTGCTCTGCAAGCGTTGATTCAGGTCTGGATTTTTATGACAACCTACAGCATTTTGCTCTGGGCGTTGGGACTGGGATTGGGGGTGGCAATGCTCTGGGTGGCGGCCACGTTTGAAACCCGGCGGGCGCAGGTGATGGCGTTGATGGAGAGGTTTCTCCAGACGGGTTTGGCAACGTGGGAGTAGGTGGGTTGAAATGGTGATTCTAGCGGTGTTTCTGGCGGTTTTGGGGGTGGGGTTGGCCTGGTTGGCGGGACAGGGGTGGGGGGTGCCGGTCGAAACCTTACTGGCCTGGGCAACGGGGGTGGTGGTGCTGGGTTGGTTGGTGTTGATTACCACGGTGCCGTGGAATGTCTATTTTCGGGCACGGGAGGTTTTGACGGAAATGGCTTTGTCCCGGGAGCAGGGGTTAACCCTCAACCCCGAACGGGAGTGGTATAGCCGCCTTTTAGCCCGCCGGAGTTTAGCCCTGGCGTTGGGGTTACATTTGGGTTCTGGTCTAATGTTTTTGGGGTTGGCGCAAATTGCTGTAGTGGGCTACTGGGGGGCGGGGGCGGCACTTTTGCTGACCGGGTTTCGCCCCACTGTGCGTACCTATCAATTTCTCCTGCGGCGGTTGGGGCAGATTGAACAGGAGGTGCGCTATCCCCGGGAAGATGTGGTGGGTTTGCGGGGACAAGTAACGGATTTGGCTCAACAAATGCAGGATTTAGGGCAGAAATTAAATGAAAATGACCCCACTTCTTGGATCAGTACCCAACAACGCCAGTGGGAAGCCCTGCGCCAGGATGTGCAGCGTTTGGCCAGCCAACAGGTAGTGGCGGTAGCGGAAAATCAAGCCGAGCATCAACGTTTAGCCCAAGAAGCCCAACAAGCCATTGCCCAATTGAGCGAAGATAGCCGGGTATTGGGGCAAGTCCGGGATTTGATCCGCTTTTTTAAGGAGAGTTAGGGAGGAAAAACATGATTTTTAACCTGATGGCTGACCGCCAAAAGAGAATCTTAGATTCCTTGACAAGTTCCCTCCTTTTGAACTATAAAAACTTCAACGCAAGCTTAATGGCAAAATAGGGTGAAGGCAATCATTTTAGCGGGTGGTTTGGGAACACGACTTTCAGAGGAAACCCATCTGAAACCAAAGCCGATGATTGAAATCGGTGGCAAACCCATCCTCTGGCACATCATGAAAATTTTTTCTGCCCATGGAATTAATGATTTTATTATCTGTTGTGGTTATAAAGGTTACGTTATCAAGGAATACTTTGCGAATTATTTTTTGCACATGTCGGATGTGACTTTTGATATGGCGAACAATAAAATGTATGTTCATCAAAAATATGTAGAGAACTGGAAGGTAACCTTAATTGATACGGGAGAAAACACGCTCACTGGTGGTAGACTAAAACGGGTAGAAGCCTATATTGAGAACGAAGAAGCATTTTGTTTTACCTATGGAGATGGCCTATCTAACATCGATATTTCGAGTTTAATAAAGTTCCATCAAACCCATAGCAAATGGGCAACAATGACCGCAATTCAACCGACGGGACGATATGGGGCAATTGATTTGGATGGGATTTTTATTAAGAATTTTATAGAAAAACCTCCGGGGGATGGCGGATGGGTCAATGGTGGCTTTTTCGTGTTGTCACCTCGTTGTTTAGAGCTGATTGAAGGGGATATGACCTCTTGGGAAAATTCTTCCTTACAAAAATTAATTGCTAAAGGCGAGTTAACCGCCTATACCCATCATGGTTTTTGGCAAGCGATGGACACCTTAAGAGATAAAAATCACTTAGAAGAATTATGGCGGAGTGGTCATGCTCCTTGGCAAATATGGTGACTCTTGTATGACATCTTCATTTTGGCAAGGTAAATCAGTATTAGTTACGGGACATACGGGATTCAAAGGTTCTTGGCTTTCTCTATGGCTAAATAGGCTCGGTGCTGAAGTATATGGTTTTTCACTTAATCCCCACACATCTCCCAACTTATTTGAAGTTGCTCGCATATCAGAAATTTTACTTCAGGATCAACGGGGTGATATTCGTGATTTAGAAACCCTCAGTCGTTACATAATTGAAATTCAGCCACAAATCATTTTTCATCTGGCGGCACAGCCCTTAGTTCGACAGAGTTATTCTTACCCTGTGGATACATTTGCGGTTAATGTTATGGGAACTGCCAATTTATTAGAAGCAGTTCGCCAATGTCCATCCGTGCGGAAAGTTGTCGTGGTTACTACAGACAAGGTTTATTTCAATCGTAATTGGGTCTATCCCTATCGGGAAACTGACTCTTTGGGTGGACAAGACCCCTATAGTGCAAGTAAAGCCATGGTTGAAATCTTGGTTGATAGTTATCGCTCCAGTTTTTTTCATACCGAAAATTCCCCTAAACTGCTCACAGTAAGAGCAGGCAATGTGATTGGCGGGGGTGATTGGTCTGAAGATAGACTGATTCCTGATTGTTTACGAGCCTTGACCCAAGACACACCCTTAGAATTACGCTACCCGCAAGCCGTGCGTCCCTGGCAACACGTTTTAGAACCGTTGTATGGTTATTTATTGCTTACTGAAAAATCATCTATCTGGGATACTACTTCTTACTTGGGAGCTTGGAACTTTGGTCCACCAACCCATCAAGAAATTACTGTACAATCCTTGGTAGAAAATCTCTGCCAAATTTGGCAAAAATCCATAGCCATCAAGGCCTATCAGAATGTCAACCTCTATGAATCTGAAATTCTCAGGTTAGATAGTTCCCAAGCAATTCACAAATTGGGTTGGCATCCACACTGGTCTGTGGATAAAGCCTTGGCAGCAACTATAGTATGGTATAAGGCTTGGCTAGAGAGTCAAGATATGCAAGAATTCACCTACAATCAAATTTCCAACTATCAGAAAATGCTCCTATGATTACCAGAAAACTACAAATGCATTCAACACCTATTTCCGGGGTATTTTTAGTTGAAACTCAACCTCATGAAGATGAAAGAGGAGTGTTTTATAGAGGCTTTTGTGACCAAGAATTAGAGGAAGTTTTGTCGGGGCGAACCATCCGACAGGTTAATCTTTCTATGACTCAAAAAGTTGGTACTATTCGTGGTCTCCATTTTCAGTATCCCCCCCATGCCGAGATGAAAATGATCCGTTGTATCAAAGGATGTGTTTGGGATTTAGTCGTTGATTTACGGAAAAATTCTGCTACGTTTCTCAAGTGGTATGGGGTCGAAATTTCTGCTAAAAATAAGCAGATGCTTATTGTCCCCGAAGGTTGTGCCCATGGGTTTCAAGTTTTAGCAGACGAGAGTACACTATTGTATTTACACACAAAATCTTATGTACCTGATTCTGAGGGAGGCATACGATATAATGATCCAGTATTGGCCATATCTTGGCCGCTCCAAGTTGTTGAGATTTCTGAGCGAGATATTACTCATCCACTATTAGATAAGGACTATCAGGGTGTCATAATATGAATTGTCGAAACTGCCACCATCTACTTTCTTTGCCGTTTGTTGATTTGGGTACATCTCCCCCATCTAATGCTTTTATCTCCTTAGAACAATTGAATGAAGCAGAGGTTTGGTTCCCACTCCGAGTCATGGTTTGTGAACACTGCTGGCTTGTGCAGACAATTGACTATGTAGGTACTCAGGAATTATTCAATCCAGATTATGTTTACTTTAGTAGCTTCTCAAAAACTTGGCTAGAACATGCTAAAAAGTACGTTAATGCTATAGTCAATCGGTTTCAACTTGATGAAAGAAGTTATGTAGTAGAAATCGGTGCGAATGATGGATATTTACTGCAATATATCTTAGAGAAAAATATCCCCTGTTTAGGTATTGAACCAACCAGTAGTACGGCACTGACAGCGCAACAAAAAGGCATCCCAATTTTAGAAGATTTTTTTGGAGTTCAGCTTGCCCAAAATTTAATTCAAACTGGAAAATATGCTGATTTGATCGTAGCAAATAATGTACTAGCTCATGTTCCAGACATCAATGATTTTATTGCTGGCATTAGAATGTTACTCAAGCCCCAAGGGGTTGTGACTTTGGAGTTTCCTTCTTTGACCTCCTTGATAGAGGGTAGACAGTTTGATACCATATATCATGAACATTTTTCTTATCTTTCTCTAACCGTTGTTAATCAAATGTTACAGCAACATGAGTTGCAAATTTTTGATGTTGAAAAATTAGATACTCATGGGGGTAGCTTACGAGTTTTTGCTCAAAACGTTAGTACGGGACACCAGCGACAAGTCAATGTAGTTAAAGACTTCCTTCTATATGAAGAAAAAATAGGCGTACAAACACCGAAGTACTATAATGGATTCCAATCATCAGTGGAGCAAATTAAAAACGATTTTATCCAATTCCTTATAGAAGCAAAAAAATTAAACAAAAAGGTAATAGGTTATGGGGCGGCAGCAAAAGGTAATACTCTACTAAATTTTTCGAGTGTTCGCCCTGATCTAATGCCTTTTATCGTAGATCGTAATCCGGCCAAGCAAGGTAAATTCACACCAGGCAGTCGTATCCCTATTGTAGATGAAGGGTATGTACAAAAAATTAAACCTGATTATGTTATGATTTTGCCATGGAATCTAAGAATAGAAGTAATGGAGCAATTGAGCTATATTCGAGAGTGGAATGCACGTTTTGTTACTGCTATACCTCAGATTAAAATAGAATAATATTATTTATCTGAGAGGTCAAATGATGCAGTCGCGTATTTACTATACGAAACCCTCTATTACTGAGTTAGAAGTCCAATATGCTACCGATGCTGCTCGAAATGGTTGGGGTGAGCACTGTTACGAATATATTACTCGGTTTGAAAATACTTTCAAGGTTCATTTAGGAGTAAAGTATGCCATCGCAACCTCAAGTTGCACTGGGGCTTTGCATATGGGCATGAAGGCATTAGGAATTAATTTAGGAGATGAAGTCATTCTTGCGGATAGTAATTGGATCGCTACGGCTGCACCAATTGTACATCTGGGAGCCAAGCCTATATTTGTAGATATTTTATCCGATAGTTGGTGTATTGACCCTACATTGGCAGAAGTGGCTATTACACCACGTACAAAAGCAATTATTGCCACACATCTATATGGTAATCTGTGTAATATGAACGCCTTATTATCTCTTGCAGAAAGATATGGGATTCCAATTATTGAAGATGCGGCTGAAGCGATTGGTTCCGTCTATTATGGAAAACGTGCTGGTAGCATGGGATTATTTGGAGCTTTCTCATTTCATGGCACTAAAACATTGACCACTGGAGAGGGTGGTATGTTTGTAACCAATGACGATTCACTATATGAGAGGGTACTAACTTTATCTAATCATGGTCGTTCTCGACATCAAACCAAGCAATTTTGGCCAGACATGGTAGGTTTTAAGTATAAAATGTCGAATATCCAAGCTGCCATTGGCTGTGCTCAACTAGATCGGATCGACCAATTAATTGAACGAAAACGTCAGATTTTGAGGTATTATAAGATTCATTTAGAGTCTATACCTGGTTTACATATGAATCCAGAACCTGATGGAATTCTGAACGGTGCTTGGATGCCAACGGTTGTGTTTGAACGTAAGACAGGAATAAATCGGGAGAAACTACAGTCTATTTTCCGCCAAAACAATATTGATGCAAGGGTATTTTTTCATCCTTTATCGAGTTTACCCATGTTTCAAGACCAAAAATTGAATATCAACGCATGGGACATTCCACAACGAGCAATCAACCTCCCCTCGTACCATGATTTGACCGCTGATGATATGCACAGGATAGTTACCGTTATATTCAATCTTCTGACCTGAGTTTCTATGAAAAACCGTTTTGTTATTTGGGGTAGTTCTGGTCATGCAAAAGTTTTGTATAGTCTCATTAGAATGAATGGCGATGAGCTCATTGCCATATTTGATAACAATCCTAGTGTAAGTAGTATAGCTTCTGAGATTCCCGTATTTTATGGAAAAGCGGGTTTTGAGGAATGGATAAAACTTAGTATTAGTAGAAAGAGTCATGTGCTAGGTGCAGTCGCAGTAGGTGGTGATAGGGGTAAGGATAGACTTGAGATTAAGTCTTTCATGCAACAGTATGGAATAACTTTTCCTGTCCTTATTCATCCTACTGCATCAGTTTGTTCAACAGCGATTTTAGAAGAAGGTACACAAGTACTTGCTTTGTCCATTATAGCCGCTGATTGTGATATAGGAAAAGCTTCTATTATTAACCATAAGGCATCTGTAGATCATGAGTGTAGAATCGGGCAGGGAGTTCATATTGCACCCGGAGCAACCTTATGCGGTTGTATTACTGTAGGTCATAATGTCCTGATTGGTGCAGGTGCTGTTATTTTACCAAGACTTGCTATTGGCGATAACACAGTTGTTGGAGCAGGTTCAGTAGTGACTAAAGATTTACCCGAAAATGTTGTAGCCTATGGTAATCCTGCTAAAATTGTTAGAGATAGATCGAATCAGAAGATTTTTGAGCCAGGAGTTGATTTATGACTTTTGAGGAGTATGAATCCTATAAAGAGCAATGCTCTAATGAAATAAGAGTACAAGGAGCAAATCAGTACTTGAATGAAGCAGCTTTAGCTTTTGTTACGTCCGTTAATCCATTTAAATACTCATATCATTTTGAATGGCTTGGTCGTCCAATTATTCAGTACCCCCAAGATATTGTTGTAGTACAAGAACTCATTTGGCAGGTCAAACCTGACTTAGTTATTGAGACTGGTATTGCTCACGGTGGTTCCCTTGTCTTGAGTGCCTCCATGTTAGCTCTTTTAGATATTTGTGATGCTATTACTACAGGTCAAGTGATCGACCCCAAAGTTTCTCATCGTCGAGTTTTAGGGATTGATATTGACATTCGTAAACATAATCAAATTGCTGTTGAATCTCATCCTATGTATTCTCGGATTCAAATAATGGAAGGTTCGAGTGTTGAACCAAAAATTATTGAACAGGTTCATTCCATTGCATCATATTATCAAAGAGTTTTAGTTTTTTTAGACAGTAATCACACTCACGATCATGTTCTAACTGAATTAGAAGCTTACGCCTCACTGGTTTCAGTCGGTAGTTACTGCGTTGTCTTTGACACTGTGATCGAAGACTTGCCTGATGATATGTTTCCTGACAGACCTTGGGGTAAAGGTAACAACCCCAAAACGGCGGTGTGGGAATTTCTTAAAACTCACCCAGAGTTTGAGGTTGACAAGAGTATCCAACATAAGCTACTAATCACGGTAGCTCCGGATGGTTATTTAAAGAGAAGGTATTAATCATTATGACTCTTATTACGGTAGGCATCCCTTGCTATAACGAAGAAAAATATATTACTCGAGCTATTGAATCAATTGTCAATCAAATTTTTCAAAATATTGAAATCATTATTTCTGATAATTGCTCAACGGATGGTACGAGTGCCATTATAAAACATTATTTGGATGTTGATTCGAGAATTATATACCATCAGCAGTCTCATTTTGTAGATGCCTATACTAATTTCATGTATCTATTGAAAAAGAGTAAATCAAAATATTTCACTTGGCTGGCAGCCGATGATTTTTTCCATCCAAAATGGCTGGAAGTAGCAGTTAATTTTTTAGAAGCAAATCCAGAAGTTATTATGGCTTACTCAAGAGTAGATATGATAGATGATAATATGAACATTAAAGATTATCCTTTAGATGGTTTTTTGGATACGACTGAATTGGAACCGAAAGCTGCTATCCGAGAAGCTATGATTAAAAGACGTTGTACCTCCGATGGAGTTTATGGTCTTTATAGAACTGATATTCTACGTTCAATTGTCTACCCAAACATATGGTGTGGAGATCAGATTATGATGTCTCACGTTCACAGTAAAGGAGCAGTCAAATTATTTGACCAAGTTTACCTCACACGAACTTTTCGAGATGGCTCCCATGAACAGGCAACTCAAAAAGAAAAACGGTGGGGAATCATTCTTTTTAAGGCAATGGATTCATTGTTTTCTGATATGACCAAAAAATTATATGAAATTAGATTTGTTACTTGTCATCCCCAATTAAATTTAGGTCAAAAGTTAGCATTAGTCAGTGAACTTATCGCAGATTTATATAAAATTCGCAGAGATAAAAGTATGTCTTATTTATATCAAAACCATCCATCTATTTACAAGGTAGTGCACTACCTGGAGGGAATGCCAACTCGCTTGAAAAGACAATGGGGAAAAATTGCCAATTCCAGGTGAAGGACATCTCTATTTATTGGAGAGAACCAAAACTTATCTCGCTGGAATGCCCAGATTCCGGGGAACCAGTTACGGGGGCTACGCCCCTGCGACCGCTGTTCTAAATTCATTTAGGATTGCTATAGATGGAATCAGCAACGCCTAAAAATCAATACCATCAGGGGTACGCGGAAACGGAATCACATCCCGAATATTGCCCATACCGGTCATGAACTGGATCAACCGTTCAAATCCCAAACCAAAGCCCGCATGGGGAACCGTACCATAGCGGCGCAAATCCAAATACCACCAGTAGGTTGCTGGGTCTAAACCTTGATTTTGTAGGCGTTTTAGTAATACATCATGGCGCTCTTCCCGTTGGGAACCCCCAATCAATTCCCCAACTCTCGGAACCAGAACATCCATGGCAGCTACGGTTTTTTCGTCCTCATTCAGCCGCATATAAAAGGCTTTGATTTGAGTGGGATAGTTGTATACAATTACGGGCTTTTTACACAATTCTTCAGCTAAATACCGTTCGTGTTCTGATTGCAAATCCATCCCCCATTCTACCGAATACTCAAAGGTTTTTCCTGATTTTTGTAATTGCTCAATCGCTTCGGTATAGCTCAACCTCTCAAAGGGTTGTTGGATGATGTTTTGGGCTGTTTCTAAAATAGTGGCATCAATCCGTTTTTGGAAAAATTCCAGGTCGCTCATTCCGTGTTCTAAAACATAATTAAACACATACTGTAAAAAGGCTTCTGCCAGATCCATATCACCCTCTAAATTACAAAAGGCCATCTCCGGTTCAATCATCCAAAATTCTGCTAAATGCCGGGATGTATTCGAGTTTTCCGCCCGAAAGGTAGGCCCAAATGTATAAACTTTACTCAGTGCCGTCGCCATGATTTCCGCTTCCAATTGGCCGCTGACGGTGAGATAGGCCGGACGACCAAAAAAGTCCTGGGAAAATTCCGCTTCATCTTGCTCATTCCGGGGGATTTGGTTTAGGTGATGCAGATTAAAATTGGTAACTGTGAATAGCTCTCCTGCGCCCTCACAGTCGCTGGCCGTCAAAATGGGGGTGTGCATCCACAAAAAACCCCGTTCCTGGAAAAACCGATGGATGGCTACTGCACAGTGATTGCGAATCCGCATCACCGCCCCAAAGGTATTGGTGCGGGGGCGCAAATGGGCAATAGTGCGTAAAAATTCAAAGGAATGGCGTTTCTTTTGCAAGGGATAGCTGTCCGGGTCGGCATTGCCATACAAAGTAATGCTTTGAGCTTGCAATTCTACCCGTTGTCCTTGAGCGGGGGAAGCTACCAATAGACCCGTGACCCCGATGGCCGCCCCGGTGTTTAACCCTGCGGCTAGGTTATAGGTGGGGGATGTTTTGGCGACCAGTACCTGTAAATTGGCCAGACAACTGCCGTCGTTGAGTTCCAGGAAGCATAAATCCTTCAACTCCCGGCGGGTACGCACCCAGCCCTGCGCCAACACCGGGGTGTCCGGGGCGGTTTGGTCGAGGATTTTCTGAATCGGAGTGGCCTGCATGTCCTAGAACCGTACCAACACGTTCGCCACCCGCCCCTGGCGAGCCACGGTCAACACCATCGCCCGCGGTCGCCTATCGAGAAATGCCCGCAATTCTGCGGGGTCATCCAGGGGACGGCCATTCACGGCCAGCAGGCGGTCTCCTGGCCGCAGGCCAATCACCTGGGCGGGGGAATTGGGTTCCACATCCCGCACGGTCAGGGTTTCTGGGTCGAGGGCAACCCCAAGGCGCACCGCTTGGGGGTTAGTATTGGGCAGATTGGGGCGATTGGGGCGGGGTTCCGGTTGGGTGGCGACGGCACTGCCCGAATTGTTGCGGTTTTGGGCAATAAATTCCTGGGCACTGAGGACGCTAGTGGCAAAGCCAATGCCGATATTGCCACCGCTACTGCCGGGACTCAAAATTGCCCGGTTCACGCCAATCAATTCGCCCCGGGAATTGAGCAGCGGGCCACCGGAGTTGCCGGGGTTGATGGCCGCATCGGTTTGTAAATCCCCATTCGGGGCAATCCGACTGAGAATGCCGGTGGTGTAGGTGCCGGACAGGCCAAAGGGACTGCCGATGGCAAACACCCGTTGCCCCACCTGAATCCCCTCCCGACTGGCCAGGGGCAGGGTCGGTAAACGGCCTGGGACATTATCCAAACGCAGCAAAGCCAAATCCCTTTGCCGGTTGGTGGCAATCACCCGGGCATTGTAGCGGGCACCCGTCTGGGTGATCACCTGCACTGTGCGTAAACCACTGACGACGTGTTCCCCGGTCAGCACTAAGCCGTCGGGACTGATGATGCTACCGGAACCGTTGCCATTGCCTGCCCGAATGGTCACCACGGCGGGGCTGGCTTTTTGATACACCTGGATGCTGACCTGCTCATCCCCCTGGAAGCGGGTTTGCGCCCAACTGGGAGCCACCGGGAGTACCGGGGTGGTTGCGGCGAAGGTTAGGGTCAAAAAAGGAACCAGGAGTGGGGAGACTTTCATAGTAGTGGGGCGTACTTAGTATCCAGTTTAGACGCAGAAACCGGGTCTGGGTTTCAGGGTTGTCCCACCACCAGTTCAAACACCGCCCGCACCGGTCGGTGGTCGCTGTAGGTTTTGCGGTTGGTATCCAGGCAATACTCCGCCTCGGGATGGAGAATGGTGCTGGCCGCTGGCCAATTTTTTGCTTCCCCCCCCACAAAAACAAAATCCAAGACCGAATTAAATTCAGCACTGCAATGGGTAGGAATCAACGCCCTGGGTTGCACCCAACGCAACACCTCATTTTGAGTCAACAAATCAAACCCCGCATCCCGTTTTTTCCCTTGACTCCCAATATCCCAGTCAAAGTTGTAGTCACCCACGGCGATGATGGGGAGGTTTTGGGTGCGTGCCCATTCATTCAACAATTGTGCCTGCTGATGACGACGTTCTGCGGTTTTTTCATCCCCTCGGTACAGGTGATTGACGACAAATAAAAACCGTTGCCCGGTGGGTTGAAAGGCAAACTCCGCCACCAGGGGGGCACGCAGGGAACCCCCCAGGTTGATTTGAGCCAATTCCTCGTGGCGCAGATAGGTGAGACGACGGGCATTGTACAGGATGCCCAAACGGTCTTTTCCCCCCGAACGGCCAAGCAACCACCGGTAATCCGACCCCCACCCGGACGGCAGGGCTTGTCGGAAGGTTGTCATCCACTCGTTGCTCTCCACCTCGGAAAACCCCCAAATATCCGCCGGGTGGGGAGCAACATGTTTTTGGGCAATCACGCCGGGGTCAGATGACCCGGATTCCACGTTAAAAGCCACTACTGTCAACCGCGAAGACTGTTCCCCAGGGGTACAGGCGGTGAGGAATAGGGTTGTTGCCAAAATGCCAGCCCACCAGCGACCCACGGGTTTAAGCCTCCGATGCCTACCGGTTCCATGATAAGCCTCAGGGCAACCAGCGGGGCTGTCGCCCCCACAGACCCAAATCCTCCGGCAGTTGGGCGATGGGGTTGGCTCCCAGGGGAAACCGCCACAAATGCCCGTTTACTTCTAATAATAAATCCCGGCCATCGGGAGCCAGAGCCATCTGGGGGGGAGCCAGTTCCTCAAATTGCACCAGGGGTAACACCTGTTTGGTCGGCAGAGCAATCGCCGCCAAGTAGGGCAACTCCTGATAATTCGTCGCCTCCCCCGCCTCGGTGGCAATCACATACACCCACGGCCTGCGGGGGTCAAAGTGGGCACTCAGAATGGAACCCCGCAGACGTAAAAGTTCCTGCTCGCCCCCCCCGCCGACCAGAAACAGGGAGCGGGTAAAATCACTGTTAAATTTCACCATCAACGCCCGGGTGCCCAGACGGTCAAAGTCCAACAACTGCCCAAACTTTGGCAAAAAATCCAGGGGTTCTGCCTGGGGTTGCAACGGCAATAACGCCAACCCCTCCCCCTGCGCCATGACCAGGTTTTGTCCGTCCGGGGTCACCCGAAAATCCCCACTCAAGGCCAAATTCAACGCCCGCCGCCCGCCCCCCAACTCGACCTGCCACAGCCCCGATTGCGCTGAATTTTGCAAACTCGCCCTGGCCACCACCACCTTATCCCCGGCGGGAGCCAGGTCAAACTTGAGATTTTGAAACCCCTCACTCGGTAACAGGGTTGCCACCTGCCCCGCTTCCCGTTGGGGGGGCGTTCCCTGCGGGGTAGCGTACTGCAAACCCGTCGTCACCGTGTACAGTTCCGTCCCCAGCGCCGCATCACCCCGCCGTTGGGCACTCATCACCACCCGGTCCCCCTGGGGCAAAACCTGAGCATCCACCACCAGTAAATCCGCCGGTGTCAGTACCCGATGGGTTCCCTGGGTAAAATTGTGCAGTACCAACCGCCCCGTTTCTTCCCCCTGGGTGCCCACATAAATAAACCCCTGATCCCGGGTTTGAAACCGCCCCTGAAACGGCTCTATCACCTCGCCCCCGCCATACTTATCCTTGGCCTCCGTCAGTTGAATCCCATACTCCCGACCGTAGGGAATCGGTTCCACCAACGTGTAAGCCAAGCGGCGACCCGCCCAACTCACCTTCCCCGGCAACTCCGGCGTAATGCGTAAATGCTGTTCCACCGTCCGGGTAGCCATCGGGCGATTAAAGGTCAACAAAAACGCCTTGTCCTGCACCCCCACCACCCGCTCCTGCCAGGAAAAGTGTTGCACCCGTGGCCGGGAATGATCCCCTCCCCCCAATAAAAGAGCCATCAGCACACACAACACCGCCAGCACGGACAATGCCGCCCGATCCAGAGGATGGTGCAAATACTGCCGCAGAAAATTCCCCATACCCCCTGCCCTGGTTAATTTCTGGTTAATCACTATAGCATTACGCCGCCGCCTAATTCCCAGAACCAGTGCGCCGTTTCCGTCCCCGATACGCCGATTTGCGCCGCATCCCGGCCATACTGGGCAATGACCTGTTCCTTTGCCCCCAAAATTAACCCCCAAAATTAAATTGTGAAACCGTACCGGAAAGGCTGTAATAGGTTACGGCATGCGGGCTATCAAAAATAACAGTCGCAGGGCACCACCCCGCTTTGATTTTCCGACCTACTTGTTCTTAAATCCTTTAGGATTGCTATAATTTTCCCACCCACCATATCCCTAACATTCCTCACGAAAAAACCAACTCAAGCTGAGTTTAATGGTAAGGGCTTTGGGTAGCCAATTCCGCTAACCGTTCCTGTTGATCCTTAATAATGCAAGCTCGCAACATCGTATCAATATCCCCCTCCAAAATTTCAGTGAGAGAAAAATTGTGATTGAGGCGGTGATCCGTCACCCGATTATCTTTGTAGTTATAGGTGCGAATTTTCTCTGAACGTGCCCCCGTCCCCACTTGAGAACGGCGTAGGGAACTGACCGATTCCTGTTGTTCTTGTAGTTGGAGATCGTAGAGTTTGGCTCGTAATAACTGCATGGCTCGTTCTTTGTTTTTCAGTTGGCTCCGTTCCTCTTGGCAATGGATGTGAATACCACTCGGTTTGTGTACTAGATGCACCGCCGTTTCCACCTTGTTGACGTTTTGCCCCCCGGCTCCCCCCGACCGGGCGGTGGTGATTTCGATGTCGTTGGGGTTAATTTGCACCGCCACCTCATCTACTTCCGGCATGATGGCAACCGTCGCTGTGGAGGTATGCACTCGCCCCTGGGCTTCCGTGACCGGCACCCGTTGCACCCGATGCGTACCCGCTTCAAACTTGAGTTTGCTATACACCCGGTCCCCTTCGATTTCCAGTACCACTTCCTTGAACCCGCCGGATTCTGCCGGAGATTCACTGACCAGCTTCACCCGCCAGTTTTGCCGCTCCGCATAACGGCTGTACATCCGCATTAAATCCCCTGCCCAAATTCCCGCCTCGTCCCCACCCGTCCCGGCTCGGATTTCCAGCATGATATTTTTATCATCGTTGGGGTCTTGGGGCAGGATGAGAATTTTTAATTCCTGTTCTAGCTGGCCTAATTGTTCCGTCAGGGTTTCCACCTCCTGCTGTGCCATTTGTTGAAATTCCGGGTCTTTGGCAGATTCTTTCAGAAGTTGCTGGGCATCAAGTAATTCCCTCTGGACGGTTCTCCAGGCATCAAACGTACTGACAATCGCTTCCATGGAAGCACGGGCTTTCATAATGCGTTGCAATTCCTGGGGGTCGGTGGCCACCGCCGGGTCAGCCAATTGCCGGTTCAAGTCCAGATAGGTGCTTTCAATTGCCTTTAATTTCTCTAGAAGATACGCTTCCGCCATAGGATAGGATTACCAATCGCCAAATCATCCAATCATTTTAGCCTACGCAATGGACTGGCAACCGGCGGGTTTGATTTATCAAGAACGTTTTGCCACGGTTATTACGGGCGATGGTAGCCCCACCATGCGGGACTTGGGCATAGCCAATCAGGAATGTATGCACCATGGGGGCGGGGCATACCAAGAAACCCAATATATCTATGGGGAAGCCGTTCGGGCAGTCATACAAGCCTGTGTAAACCCACAGTTTTTAGTGGTTGGATTGGGGTTGGGTTATATTGAAATTCTCATCGCTTGTGAATGGTTAAAATCCCAAAAAACGGGCAATTGTTGGGTAGTCAGTTTTGAATCTGAGCCTTACTGGCGAAGGCAGTTTCAGCATTGGCTCGCAGGCGAAATATCAGAATTGAACGAAATTAATCAACTGCGGGATCATAAATTTATGCAACATTATCCAAAGGAAATTTGTCAGGCACAGCATTGGCTCAAAAAACATTTAGTTTTAGAAAAAGGACTAACGAATCTGCCCTCATGGCAAGGGCAAGTCCACGGAATTTTATTTGATGCTTATAGTTCTAAAACCTCACAAGAATTATGGCAAGAAGATTATTTAATTACATTTTTACAATATTACGCCGCACCAAATTGCTTATTTGCCACCTACGCCAGTACGGGTAGCCTCAAACGAGCCTTAAAATTCTGTGATTTTATACTTCAAGAAAGAACGGGATTTCAGGGCAAGAAAGAATCCACCTGGGCAACGAAAAAATTATAGCAATCCCTTTTGAGTTTAGAACAAGGGTCGCAGGGCGTAGCCCCGCTCTGATTCTCCAAAATCTTGAGGCGACAACCTTACCCTAAATAGCTACATAAAAATACTATAAATTTACAAGCGGTTTTTGCGCTTCCATGTAGAGAGAGTGGGGTTTGTAGATACTGCCATCCGGTTCTGTATCTAAATTAAATTCACACCAATGATCCAGGAAGCTGCTCCTGGGATTTTGGACTTGAATCGCCGTGAAGCCAACTTTTTTAAGCAATCTTCCCAGAGAATAGCTATCGTACATCCATTGGTGAATCTCTCCACAATTGCGGAACCGAATTATCTTGAGTAAATCGTATTCTTCACCTAGGAGTAAACCGATCAACTTTTCTCTGATCACAGGAGAAAAATACTTTACCTTTGTGGGTAAAGAGCGTAGCCATTGTTTAGGTTTCCAGAACAGATAATATCTCAACCTATGCCATTCGGAATTAAACTTTTTAGATTGCAACCGATCTCCATCATGGGATATGTGATTACGGGCTATAATCTCCCATACTTCTTTGCCGCCTCTCTTCAGCACATAATCCCGGCTAGGAATGTCCTGTTGTTGCAGATACTTGAGCATCATGCCCCCAGGCATCTGCCGCACCACTTGGTCGTACAGTTCCAACATAATCCAATCATATTTAGTTTCAGCATCTTTTACCCCTGAACGAATTTCATCCAAGAGATGAATATATTCTCCTATGATATTTTCTAAATCGGGGACAACGATACGAATAATTCCCCCTGGTCTTAGAATTCGATGACATTCGTAGAGAAAATGTTCTGCATCAATACACGTCAGATGCTCTAAAACATGAGAATGATATACGAGGTCAAAAGTGTCGTTACTAAAGAACAATTTTTTTCTTAAATCAGTAGCCAATATGCCAGGAATATGAACCGTAAAATCTGCATTCAGCCATTCCTCCGATTGGACATAGCGGTTACCACAGCCCAAATTTAGATACTTTACCATAGGGTTTACCTCAAATTGGAGAATAGTTTGATTAACACTTTTTCAGCTCTAGTTTTTAATTTACTGAATCTTCTTTGCCAACGATAAAAACGAGATTTATTTTGAATGCGGAATCCCCGTTGTAGTGTATATTGATCCGCCACAGTATTCATGACTACAAAAGGTGGATGGATAACCTGACCTAAATCCATAGTTGCTAAGTTAGCATTTTTATCCTCAGCGTTGCGGGTATGGGCAGCATCCTCACGAAAACCTAAATTACTCACCATATTCACCTGAGGTACAATGCTCAAGCCACCCTGTGACCAACAGGCAAAGCTCCAAATATAATCCCAAGTATCTGGGTATTGATGGTAAAACATTGCATCAAAAATGCCTTGCCAATGGCTTTGTTCCAATGGGTTTGAGTGAATGGATGAGATTAAATTCAATTCTTTAAATTTTGTCCAAAGACCGGGCTGGTCATTCCAGTATTGCCAAGCCCTTCGCCAAGTTGCCCAACCCCAAATATGTGGATATTTGGAGAAATAATAACTGTAGGGAGAACGGGAAATACCATCTTGAAAATTATTACCGGCGATTACAAATACCCGTTCGTCAGAGCGATAGTACTTCAGGAGCGTTTCACAAAAGGTAAAAAACGTAGGTACAGGCAAACAATCATCCTCTAAAATAATCGCTTCTTCCACCTGAGAAAATGCCCAACTAATGCCGCTAGATACCCGTTGTTTACATCCCAAATTAGTCTCTGCATAATTTTTATAAACATCACATTTCCAATCAACTTGTTCAATAATTGCACGGGTTTGGGCACACTTTTCCTCTTCTTCTAGGCTACGGGCACCATCGGCAACAACCAGTAAAGTTTCAGGACGAGCATCACGGATACACTCAAACACCCGTTGCGTTAAGTCGGGGCGACGAAAAATCAAAAAAACAATGGGTGTAGTTAAAGCCATCGGGTGAGCCTGCAAATTTAAGTAGCTATCAAAGAATTATTGGCGGGGCATACATCCCCAATAAAGCACTCTCGACACCGGGGATTGCGGGCAGTACAGGTTTCTCGTCCATGGTAAATCAAACGAATTGACCAATTTTCCCAATCCGGTTGGGGTAATAATTCTATTAAATCCCGCTCGATGCGGAGGGGATCGCTGTGTTCCGTCAGCCCCAAACGGCGAGAAACCCGCTTCACGTGGGTATCTACCGTCACCCCGGCGTTAATCCCATAGGCATGGGCAAGCACCACATTGGCGGTTTTGCGCGCCACCCCCGGCAAGGTGAGCAATTGAGACATTTCCCGGGGGACGTTCCCCCCAAAATCACTGATAATTTTACGGCAAGCTCCTTGAATATGGCGGGCTTTGTTACGGTAAAATCCGGTGGATTTAACGAGATTTTCTAATTCTTCTAGGTCAGCCATCGCCAGCGCAGGAGCATCTGGAAATCGGGCGAATAAAGCTGGCGTGACCTGATTAACACGTTCATCCGTACACTGGGCGGAAAGAATCGTTGCCACTAATAATTGCACCGGTGTTTGATAGGTTAACGTACAGGTAGCATCAGGATAACGCCGCTTGAGACGAATTAATACTTCATTGGCTCGCTGCTTGCGGGCGGCGACTCGGCGGACAATTGCCATATCATTCAATTTATCACTGCGGTTTTTAGTATAGCGATTTTAACTTCAATCTGAGCAATCATTCAATTTAATATGCACATATAGCAATAGTATCTGATTTACGAATAAAAATTCTGATAGCTTGCGTGGTGTAGCCATAGAATTAAAGCCGGGGCAGAGCCTGTGGCACACGGTGTGGAGCGCCCCTGCGAACGCTATTCAAAGGTTAAACTATTGCTAAAGTATTGCTAAAGAGTAAAGGGTTGTGGGTCATCACCCTGCCCTGATGCTGAGCAATTTTGTGATTTTCCCCTGGGGTCAAGGGGAATTGAATCTATCCTCGGTCAAGATTGCTACCTAATATTAAGCTTGATTAAGTAAATTCAATACTACTTTATCAAGCAGGTTCAATATCACGGGTGATGTATCTTGCTATTTCCATCCAGCGAAAGTTATGCTAAATCTACTGAAGCAACATATGTATTGTTTAATCCTCGTTTGCCCTCATTTCAGGAGTTTTCCCATGACTGCTGAAGCGCCTACAGTAATCCTGATTGATGACGATAGCCAACTGCGCTTCCTCACCAAGGAATACCTGGAAATGGAGGGGGGATACCAGGTTTTCACAGCGGGAAACGGTCAAGAAGGTTGGGATTTATTGAGCGAGATTCATCCCAGCTTAATCGTCTGCGATGTGATGATGCCCATGATGGATGGCTACGAGTTTGTGCAAAAACTACGTCAAAATCCCCGCCTGCGCTCCGTGCCTTTGATTTTTCTTTCGGCTAAGGGCGATGTGGGTGACCGGATTGTGGGGTTGAACGCCGGGGGGGACGTATACTTAGTGAAACCCTTTGAGCCAGAAGAGTTGTTAGCGCAAATTCGTGCTTCCCTCATGCGGTTGGGATTGACAGTGGGGACGGAACCGCTGGCTCAGCTACCCCCAGATACCTATCTCACCCCGACTGAACGGCGTGTATTGCGGCTGGTGGCGCAGGGTTTGACCAATCAACAGGTGGCCGATGAATTGAAAGTATCCCGGCGCACGGTGGAAAGCCATGTCAGCAATATGCTGAACAAAGTTAATTTGGGCAATCGCACGGAATTGGCTCGCTGGGCGATGAATTATTTGGGGGTCTAAAAATTTTGTTAAAATTATTCATGGCTATCTCTATTTATTAGCTACGCCACACAAGCTAACGAGAATAGCGGTCGCCCCCGACCCTGGTTCTTGATAGATTCCGCATTCCGGCGACACCATTTTTGGTTTACTCTAATAATGTAAGTATGTCCTAATCTAAATTAGATTCGGGTAATTGTATGAATCTGCTAGCATTAGCCAATCTAAGTTTCTGGACAACCTGGGTGATAACCCCAGTGGTTGCGTTTATGATTTTGGCCTTTGTTTTGCGCATTGTGCTGACCTGGTATCCCCAAGCCCCTGTGCAACGGTTTCCCCTGGCACTTATCTACTACCCCACAGAACCGCTGCTCTCTCCCCTGCGGAAGTTGGTACCGCCTTTGGGCGGCGTGGACATGACCCCGGTGATTGGGGTGGCAATTTTCAGCTTGATTCGAGAAATTTTGCTGGGTCAGCAGGGAATTTTAACCCTATTACTTCAGACACCCGAACGTCTAGGCTAACCCCCACCTACAACTGACCAATATCCTCGTACCAGAGTTCAGGTTTTTGGGTGATAAATTCCCGCATCATGGTTTGACATTCGGGTAAATTCAAATCAATCACCTCTACTCCATGTTGCTCCATAAATTTCCTCGCCCCGCTAAAGGTTTGAGATTCCCCCACCAACACCCGTTTAATCCCAAATTGCACCACCGCTCCGGCGCACAAATAACAGGGCATCAACGTGGAATAAAGGGTCGTCCCCCGATAGGAACCGATGCGACCCGCCCGCCGCAAACAATCAATTTCCGCATGGGTAATGGGGTCACCATCCTGCACCCGCCGGTTATGACCCGCCCCGACAATTTGCCCATCTTTGACCAACACCGAACCGATGGGAATCCCCCCCTCCGCCCACCCTTGCTGCGCTTGTGCAATGGCGGCCTGCATAAATTTATCCATTTTTACTTCCATCTTTAACCCCATGGTTGGCATTATAAAATGGCCGTCATTTCAAAGCAAAACCCCCTGAATTACTCCAGAGGGTCTTGCGATAATTTTCCTGGCATCGCGCTATTTTCACAGGCAGTTACCCACCTACTATGGTCGCCGCAACAGCATTTCACCTCCGAGTTCGGGATGGATCGGCGTGGTTCCACTGTGCCATAGACACCAGAAAAGTTTAACCAAACCCTGAAAACTGCATAGGGATAGATAGTCATTCACCAATCAACAAGTAATACGGTCTGTTAGGACATCTCGGCTGAATACATTGCTGCACTTACACCTGATGCCTATCAACAGGTCGTCTGCCTGTGACCTAGGAGTACTCATCTTGAGGTGGGCTTCCCACTTAGATGCTTTCAGCGGTTATCCACTCCGCACATGGCTACCCTGCGTTTACCGTTGGCACGATAACAGGTACACCAGCGGTGCGTCCCTCCCGGTCCTCTCGTACTAAGGAGGGATCCTCTCAATACTCCAACGCCTATACCGGATATGGACCGAACTGTCTCACGCATGGCTTTCCGTATCACTACGGGCATGGACTATATCTTCATCCTGCCTCTCACCATTAACGAAAGCAGGAGCCGACATTTGAATACCTTGATCAACAAGGCTTCTCGACTTACGCATTGGGGGTTAACCAAGCCTAGGTCTCAGTCTCTACGGGATTAGGATGTGCCGTACACGCATAAACTCTGCCACTTGACTCGATTTGATGGTGCGTTTTTTGGAATCGTTCAACTCCTCAAATACATCCACCTTTTGTGCCAAGCGCAAAAAGTCCTGAGGTGACAAATGGGCGGAATGCTTAATTTCCTCCACAATTGTTAACGCCAAATCACATTGCTGTTGCTTCAAGCGCAAATAAGGGTGTAGTTGGCGTAAAACCTGCTCAACAGATTTCACATCCACCACACTATATTCGCTCATGCCATCTTTGCGTTCACGAATGAAACCGGCTCGTAAAACCGATCGCAACCATTCCAAGAACCGCCGGTGCTTTTGCTTTTGGAAAAAGGTAATGCTAGGCCGTATTTGGTAGCCCAGCCGGTAGTCCTTACGACGCACCAGTTGGACGTTGATACACCCATCCCCATCCAAAAAACCAGCAATGTAACTCAGTACCTCTGGACTCAACATGGTACAGGCATCCTACTTACCCTCGGTATGGCCTTAACCCAGCGTTCGGTGCCCAGGATAAGGTTTTACCGATTTTAGTCGGTTTGCTACTGCACATTACTGTACAGTGACGCAATGATTTACGTTCTGAACCCAGCTCACGTACCGCTTTAATGGGCGAACAGCCCAACCCTTGG
>CAYZTU010000009.1:103335-106179 GCA_964481635.1 uncultured Synechococcus sp. | reverse complement strand
TTGCTCTTTTTTGATTCTGATACCCCGTCCGCTTGCGGCGGGGTAGTTCATTTTGTTTTTTAATTTGTGTTTTTTAATTTGTGTTTTAACTTGACTGAGGCACGGCGGCCAAAGCCGCCTCCAAGGTCGGTTGCAGGGATAAAAATTGTTCCAACCGCACCAGTTTTACCGCCTGGGTGACACGGGGATTGGTGACCACCTGGAGGTGGCCTTGGCTGGTCTGGAGTTGTTTGGCGGTTTGTACGAGGATTCCCAACCCCGAACTGTCAATAAATTCGATCTTGCTCAGGTCAAGAATGACCTGGTTTGGGCCGGTTTCCACCGCCTGCTGCAATATTTTGCGAATGTTTTGTTCCGAAAAGGCATCCAACATCCCATTCAAGCGGAATACCTGATGGGTGTCCGCCACCTCCCTCGTGCCCCGCAAACTCACGGTCAATGCCAAATGCTCAGAAATTGCCCCACTCCTGAAAATGATTGTGGCTTTCTATGATAAAACGTTTTGCTCACGCATGGTCAATTTTGACCTGGATAATTGGCCCGGAAGCAGCGAGACGAATGGTGGCTCCATCCAGCAGTTTGGCCTGATCCGTAACCTGCTCCCCATCAATGAACGTCCCATTGGCACCCAGGCTAAAGAGTTCCCAACGGTTGCTTTCCCGCCGCAATTCCACGTGATGGCGGGATACCACAGAACTCAATAGCACCACCTCATTATCGGGGGCACGACCAATGCGGATCACCGTCTCCTCCGTAAACGTCCAGTCCCGGATGGAGGTGCCTTGGGCGGGATTCATCAAACTCAGGGTAATCACGGTCACATTCCAGTAAATGCCCTACTTAGTGTACCCATTTTACGGGGTGAATCAGACGTTTTCACATCTCCACCGGAACATAGCAGATTTTCTACCCACGGTCTAGGGGTCTGTCGGGGTAAGAACCCCCTGGTTGATAATTCGTCCCCAAAAAATACTGTTGCACCTGGGAATTGTTGTAAAGTTGGTCGGCGGTACCGGCGGCCAAGGTACAGCCATTGTGTAGGATGTAAGCCCGGTCGGTGATGGCAAGGGTGTCGCGGACATTGTGGTCGGTGATGAGAATGCCCAGTTGGTGCCGCCGCAGTTGCCGAATCACCTCTTGCAACTCCTGCACGGCGATCGGGTCAACCCCGGCAAACGGTTCATCCAGGAGTAAAAATTGGGGTCGGGCGGCCAACGCCCGGGCAATTTCGGCTCGCCTGCGCTCCCCCCCGGAAACCCGTCCCCCCAGCGTATGCGCCACCGCCTCCAAGCGAAACTCCCGCAGAATTTTCCGCACATAGGGTTGCCGCTCGATTTCTGGCACGCCCGTTTCCTGCAAAACCAGCAGGATATTTTCCCGGATGGTCAGATGACGGAAAATACTGGCCTCTTGGGCTAAATAACTGATGCCCAACCGTGCCCGCCGGTGCATCGGCCAGGGGGTAATATCCTGGTTTTCCAGGCGCACCACCCCCAAATCCGGGCGTTCAATGCCCACAATAATATAGAACGTGGTGGTTTTGCCCGCTCCATTGGGTCCCAACAGCCCCACCACTTCCCCCTGGGCAATACTCAAACTGACATCCCGTACCACCACCCGTCGCCCGTAGGTTTTGTGGATGTTCTCGAGTATGATTTTCACAGATGATGCCACACGCTGGCCGGTATTGTACCACTTTTCCCCAGACTGCCATGAATCAAGTCATCTGTCCCGACCTCGATGCCCTGACAGCACAGGCGTTGATGCTGATCCAAAAGCGGGTTTTTGCCGCTATTGACCAACAAGGACGGGCAACTCTGGTCTTGGCGGGCGGGAGTACTCCCAAGCGGTTGTACCAACAAATTGCCGCCCAATCCTGGCCGTGGCATCAAATCCATGTGTTTTGGGGGGATGAGCGGTTTGTGCCCCCCGACCACCCGGACAGCAACTACCACATGACTCGCATCACCTGGCTCGACCGGGTACCCATGCCTGCGGGCAACATTCACCCCATGCCCACCGTACCCCTGACCCCCCCGGCGGCGGCGGAAGCTTACGA
Source organism: uncultured Synechococcus sp. (assembly GCA_964481635.1). GTDB lineage: Bacteria > Cyanobacteriota > Cyanobacteriia > Gloeomargaritales > Gloeomargaritaceae > Gloeomargarita. Next base: position 104,120 of record CAYZTU010000009.1, on the reverse strand, counting down.
ACAGGAGTTACAGGCGTTTTTTGCCCTCAAACCGGGGGAATTTCCGGTTTTTGATGTGATTTTGCTCGGCATGGGTGAGGATGGCCATACCGCTTCCCTGTTTCCCCACACGGCGGCCTTGCAGGTCTGTGACCGGTTGGTGACCGTTGGACAAAAGGGCGATGAACCCCGTCTCACCCTGACCATCCCCACCCTGAATTTTGGGCGTTGCGTCATTTTTATGGTGGCTGGTGCCAACAAAGCGCCCGCCTATACCCAGGTAACGTCTGCCCAACCCCAGGGGGAACCGCTGCCAGCGGCCTTGATTCGACCCCAGGGGGGCGACCTGTGGTGGTTGGTGGAATCTGCTGTTCTGGAGCATTGATAGCACCTCTCAGAACCAGGGCATCGGTTGCATCCAATTGCGTCTGGCTCTCCTATCCAAATGGATTTTTGACGAGGGATCGTTGCGGTCATTTTTCCATTGCTGTTGGTACAACCGCCAAGTAATGTAGTGCCATTGTTCAACGGAAGAACGGGGGGAACCGTTGATTTAAGCCGGAAATTTCTGGAACATTTATGCTTTGTTCATCATCAATAGGTGTATGTCTCCATTACAATAACGATCAACCCCTTGTCCTGCGTGATCGTCCGCCCTTCCCCTGTGAGGAGTAACCCCATGCGACAGATTTATCCAGTGATTGCCCCGCTCGCCCTTGCTGTGCCCTTACTTTGGGCTGGCACCGTGGGAGCCAATCCTAGCGGGAACAAGCTTACTGTGCCGTCTCCACCCCCGGCGACTACAA